>NZ_BAAFVK010000005.1:0-618043 GCF_054661535.1 Actinophytocola sp. KF-1
AGCTCGTGTGTGTGGCCACGAGACATTGCCAACGTTACGGAACTCCTGCCGGATACACAACGAGACCTGCCTCGCTCAGTCGTCACCGGGGTCGAGGAGGTGGCCCAGGAGTGCCGACCGGTGCTCAGTCGTGCCTGCGGTTCCACGGGCCGGTGACGGCGAAGGTGATGCCGGGGTCGTAGATGTTGAAGAACATCGTCTTCCCGTCGGCGGAGAACCCGACGCCCGCCAGCTCACCGTAGGACGGCTCCTCCGGGGTGCCGTTGTTCACCCGGTTGCGGGCGAAGTGGAAGACCTCACCGTCGCGGGTGGTGCCCAGCATGTACGCGTCGCCGATGCCGTCCTCGCACATCATCAGGCCGCCGTACGGGGACATGCAGATGTTGTCGGGCGCGTCGAACTCCGGGTTGTCCGGGCCGGGGGTGGGGCGGGTGAAGATCACCTCGAGCCGCAGGGTGCGGCGCCGGGGGTCGTACTTCCAGACCTGGCCGTCGTGGTCCCGCGCGGGGCCGAGCTCGGTGCGGGCGAACGACGAGACGAAGTACACGCACCGGTCCCGCGCGCCCCACCACGCGCCTTCGAGCTTGTAGCCGCCGGTGATGGGTTTCGGGTAGTCCTGCGCGCGCACGGACTCGGTGGTGGCCAGCGGGTCGGGCACGGTCAGCCACTCGGCGCCGCCGAACACCGCGCCCGCCTCCTGCACCACCGACAGGTCGGGCAGGCCCGGCACGTGCAACGCCTGCAGCTCGCCACCCGCGCGCAGGCTGCCCCAGCCGCCGCGGGGGCGCCTCGGCAGGAAGCGGTAGAAGCCGCCCAGCGGGGCGACGAACGCGTCCTCGGTCTCGTAGACGATGCCGGTGTGCGGGTCGACCGCGACGGCCTCGTGCTGGAACCGGCCCATCGCGGTCAGCGGCGTCGGGTTCTCGTTGCGCCGGTCGTCGTACGGGTCGACCTCGAAGATGAAGCCGTGGTCCTTCTCGTAGCCCTTCGTGCCGGCCTTGTCCTCGGTCTCCTCGCAGGTCAGCCAGGTCTGCCACGGGGTGGGGCCGCCGGAGCAGTTGATCGCGGTGCCGCCGAGGCTGATGTGCTCGGACTCGGCCTGGCCGTGCCCGCCGACCACGAGCGTGCTGGTGCCACCGCCGCCCGCGGGGTCGTACGTGCGCTCCGGTGGCGCCTTCACCGTGATCCGCGCCGTTGGCGAGCACTCGTGGTTGCGGACCAGCCGGGCGCCCCGGCCACGGCCGGGGAACGCCCCCATGCCGTCGAACCGGCTCGGCACCGGCAGGCCGTCGGGCCGCACGGTCCCCTCGCGGGACAGGATCGTGTAGCGGAAGCCGCGCGGCAGGTCCAGGATGCCGTCCGGGTCGGGCACGAGGGGGCCGTAGCCGGCCGAGGGGCCGGAGGTCCCCGCCGCGGGCTGCGCGGCGAACAACGCCTCGACGGAGCCGGCGACGACGACGCCGACTCCCGCACCGGCGGCGCGGGTGAGGAACTGGCGGCGGGATGATGTCATGACATCTCCTCGGGCGATCGACGAAGATGAACGCAGGGTGAACCCGAGTTAACAGCATCGTGACCCGCGAGCACCAGTACGTGATCAACCGGCGACGCCGGGTCGAACGAGCGGCGTGCCGGAATCCATGCCGTTGCGACCGCACCCGCTGACGATGGACGGACGTTGTCGGCGACAGGCGGGAGCGGAACACATGGGCGTGGTGACGGTGCCTGCGGACAGGACTCGCACGTGGAACCGGCCGATGGTGTTGCTGGCCTGTGCGATGGTGCCCGCGACGCTGGTCGCGCTCGCCGGGCTCGTCCTCGACGACCGCGTGCTCGGCGGCATGCCGATCTGGGCCAAGCCGCTCAAGTTCACGCTGTCGATCGGCGTCTACGCGATCACGTGGGCGTGGCTCGCCACCCTGGCCACGAGGGCGCCGAAGCTGGTGCGCCGCACCTCCGTCGCCATCGTGTGGCTGCTGGTGGTGGAGCTGGTGCTGATCACCGGCCAGGTGATCCGCGGCCGCCACAGCCACTTCAACAGCGAGACGGAGTTCGACCACCGGATCTACCACCTGATGGGCGTCTCGATCACCGGGGTCTGGCTGCTCACCCTGGTCCTCACGGTCATCGTGGCGCGCAGCGACATCCAGGACCGGGCACAGCGGTGGGCCATCCGGCTCGGGGCCACCCTCTCCCTGGTCGGCGCCGGTTTCGGCCCGGTGATGGCCGTCCCGACCCCCGCGCAGGCCGCCGAGACACGCGCCGGTCTGCAACCCGCCGCGCTCGGGGCGCACAGTGTCGGCGTGCCCGACGGCGGCCCGGGGCTGCCCCTGCTCGGGTGGAGCACCACCGGTGGTGACCTGCGCATCCCGCACTTCCTCGGGCTCCACGCCCTGCAGGCGCTGCCGCTGCTGGCGCTGGTGCTCACACTGCTGGCCGCCCGGGTGCCGCTGCTGCGCGCGGAGCTGGTGCGGGTGCGGCTGGTGCTCGTCGGCGCCGCGGGCTTCACGGGCCTGCTCGCGCTGGTGTCGTGGCAGGCGTTCCGCGGCCAGCCGCTGATCCACCCGGACGGCTGGACGTCGGCCGGGTTCGCTCTCCTGGTCGTGGGCGTCGTGGCCGGGACGGCCTGGGCGTGCCGGTCCGCCGCGCCCGCGGTGGACGGCCGGCGCGGCGGGTACCCGGCAGCGTCGTCACGCGTGGACGACCTCGGCAGCCCCCTCGACGTCGGCGGGCGCACGCGGTAGCGCGACCGCCACGGCGGCGACCGCGCCGGGCACGCCAGGGGTGATCACCGCGGGCACGGCGGCGAGCGCGGACAGCGCACGCAGCACGAGCAGCCCGGGCACCGCGCGCCGGGAGCCGCGCCAGGCCGCGACGACAAGCGCGAGGCTCCCCGAGCTGACCCGGCGCGAGCGGGAGATCCTGGACCTCCTCGCCACGGGCGTGCCGAACGGCGCCATCGGCCGCCGCCTCGGCCTGGCGCAGAAGACCGTGGCGAACCACGTGTCCGCGATCTTCGCCAAGCTGCGGGTCGCCGACCGCGCGGCCGCGATCGTCCGCGCGCGGGACGCGGGGGCTCGGCCGCTGACCCCGGTGTGGTCACGACCACGCGGCCGCGGATCGCATGGCGGTGAGCCATGCCGTGGTGCGCAGTTCCTTGGCCTGCACGGAAACCGGGCGGTAGGTGGCGGGGTCGATGTCGCGGTAGCGGTGGCGTGCGGTGCCCTGGTAGATGACGTCGGACAGGACCAGTGCCAGGTCCGTGCCGGGGTGCTCGCTCAGCAGGTCGTACAGCGGGGCCGCGTTGACCAGGCGGCACGCGGTGTTCAGGTCGGTGCCCGCCCAGCCGCGTCCGTGCCGGTGCACCTCGCCGGCGTGGACCGACAGCCGCAGGCGGATGCGCGGATCTCCCGAGGTCGTGTTGTGGGCGTGCACGCCCTCGGCGAGCAGGCGGATCGCCGGGTCGAGGATCACGACCTTCGGGACCGTCGCGGGGAAAAGCAGAATCATCCCGTCGCCGCGGTCCTCCACGGCCACCGAATGGCGGGGAATTCCGGCGCCGCGCAACGCGGCCCGGACCGCATCGGTCAACGCGGCACGCGCCCGCAGCTGTACCTGGTTGTGCCAGCTCCCGGAACCGGCCATGTCGACGACGACGATCGTGCGGTGCTCGGGGACGCGGGGGTCGGCGGACTTCCAGCGCCACCACGGTGTCCTGTTCATCGCGGTCCTCCCTTCGGACGTGCACCGGGGTAGTGGCGGCGGCCCGGTGTTTCTCCCCGGCGGGCGGCGGTCACCGGGATGGTCGATTGCATTCGCAACAGAAAGCGCGGAATTCTGGTCGGCACCGGGGAGGTTTCGACCGCGGCGCCCACTGGTCTCTCGGGAGTGTGTTCGGTCGACTTTCGGAGGCAACGCGTGAACACCGACGACGACCTGCTCGACCGGCTCCGCGCGGGTGAGCCCGCCGCGCGCCGGGAACTGTTCGAGCGGTGCCGCACGAGGCTGCGCCCCTTCTTCCGCACGCGGCTGTCCGCGCAGGAGGACGTCGACGACTGCGTCAGCGAGGTGGTCACCCGCGCGCTCGAGGGCATCGGCAGGTCCGCCCGCGTCGACGTGCTCGACGCGTGGCTCACCGGCATCGCGCGGAACGTGCTGGCGGAGCAGTACAGCGAGGGCACGCGCAGGCGCAGGCTCGCCGAGTCGGGCCGCGACCGTTCGCGGCAGGGCGCGGAGCCCGCGCTGGAGCTGGCCCGCGACGCCGGGCCGCCGGAGGTGCCCGAGGACATGCTGTACCTGCTCGGCAAGCGGGAGCTGTGGCAGACCGTGGGGGTCGCGGTCGCCAGCCTCACGCCCGGGATGCGCGACCTCATGCGCGCACACCTGCGGCTGAGCGTCGAGCAGGGCAAGCCGGTCGTCGGGCGGGCGCTCGGCGCGGCCGTCGGGCTGCCCGGCGACCGGGTCGACCGGCAGCTCAACCGGGCCCGCGAGGCGACCCGCAAGGCGATCGTCGCGTGGGTCGTCGTGCAGGACGCGTGCCCCCGGCTGGCGGCCGCCGCGCCGGGCGACGGGCTGGACCCGGCCAGGACGAGGACCGTGCTCGCCCACGCCGCCGACTGCCCGCGGTGCGCGCCCCGCGCGGAGAACGCGGGCACCTACAGCCGCTGGGCCCTCGGGCCCGCCCTCTACGGGCTGGCGGACGACGAGGAGGAACGACGCCGGGCCATCGCGGCGATGGTCACCCGCGGCGGGGAGGGCCGGGCGGACCTGCCGGTGCCGGGCGCTGTGACGGGCGGGGCGGTCGCCGGGACGTCCGGCGGCGCGGCGGGCGGGTCGGTGTCGGCGGTCGACCGGGTGCGGGCGGCGGTCACCGCCGCACTGGGCCGGGTGCCGGGCTCGGGCACCATCGTCCAGCTCGGCCGCCTCGACCCCGAGCTGGTGCGCAGGGCGGTGACCGCGGTGGCCGGCGTCGTCGTCCTCGTCGCGGCCGGGCTGGCGGTGCTGACCTCCGCCCAGCCCCCGGACGACCACGCGGAGGCCGCGCCGGACCGCGGCGCACCACGGGCCGAGGCGCAGGCCCAGCCCGCCCCCACCCGGCCCGGCGTGACACCCGTGGTCGACCAGGCCCCCTCCTCGGCGGTCCACACCACCTCGCCGCGGCCCGAGGCCGAGGCCGAGGCCGGGACCGGGACGGCTCCGCCGCCGACCGCGCCGACCACGAGCGCACCGCCCGAGCAGCGCGACAACCCCACCTCGCCGAAACCGCCGCCGCCTCCGCCGTGCGTGCCGGCCTGGCACACCGTCGCCGCGCCCGGCCCGGACCACTCCGGCTACCTCGACGTCACCGCCCGGACGGCGGCCGACGCGTGGCTGGTCGGCTGGACCGGCGACGCCACCGACCGCGGGTCGCTGGTCGCCCACTGGGACGGGCGCTCCTGGACCGCGACCCCCGTCGACGGCCCCGGCGACTGGCACCAACTGCAGTCGGTCACCGCGCCGGCCGCCGACCTGGCCTGGGCGGTCGGGAACAGCGGCCCGGTGAGGACCGGGTTCGTCCTGCGCTGGGACGGGTCCGCGTGGCGCGAGTCGCCGCTCCCCGCCGTGCCCGGCGCGGCGTCGACCACCCTGCTCGGCGTCTGGGCGCCGAACCCGGACGAGGCGTGGGCGGTCGGCTGGGCGTCGGTCGCGGGCAGCACGCGGGCGCTGGTCCTGCGGTGGACCGGCGGCCGGTGGCACCTCGCCGACGCCGACAACGGCCCCGGTGCGGTGCTGACCGCCGTGGGCGGCACCGGCGACCGCGACGTCTGGGCGGTCGGCCGGACCGCGACCGGCGCGTTGCTGCTCCACTGGGACGGCACCGCATGGCGCCCCGCGGCCGCCGACGGGCTGCCGCGCCCCGACCTGAGCCACGTGCGGGCGCTCGCACCGGACGACGCGTGGGCGGTCGGCACCGTCGCGACCACGACCGGCCGACGGCCGCTGGCCCTGCACTGGGACGGCACGGCGTGGTCCGACTCCGCACCGCCGCCCGGGCTGGCGGGCACCTTCACCGACGTGGCCCCGGTGCGCTCGGGCGAGGCGTGGTTCGTCGGCGCCGAGGACGGCGGGACGACGCGGCCGTTGCTGGTGCGCCGCGAAGGGGGCCGGTGGTCGGCGCCTGCGGAGCCGCCAGGCCCCGGGTGGCTGAGCGCGGTCCACGCGACGGGCCCGGACGCCGTCTGGGCGGTCGGCGTGCGCACCGGAACCGACGGTGGTCAACGGCCCCTGCTGCGCGCGCACCGCTGCCCGGCTCCCTCTCCGGGGTGAGGCGATTCCCTCTCGGTGGGGACGGCCGGCCGGGTGTCCGGCGGTTACGGTCGCGGTCGTGATCCCGAAACACCGGCGGTGGCCCGCCGTGACGCTGGCGGTCCTGTTCCTCGGGTACGCCGCGGGCAAGGCCGCGTTCGCCGTGCAGGGCAGGCTCGGTTTTCCCGGCGGGCCACCGGTTTCCGCCGCGGCGACCGCGGACTACTTCCTCGATCCCGCTCCCGCGCAGTGGTTCGCTGCCGCGTCCGGCGTGCTGGGCGCGTGCGTCGTCCTGCTCACCCTCACGCCGCTCGGCCTGCGGGCGCCGCGAACGCCCGTGCTGGTCGTGCTGGCCGGGCTGGTCGTGACCATCGGCTACGGCGCCGGGGTGATGGTCGTCGACGGGTTCGCCGGGGTCGGCGTCGGCTGGCGCTGGTACCACGGCGTCGCGGGCCTCGTGGTGCTCGCGCTGGTCGTCGCGACGGTGTGGTCCTACCGGGTCAGACGCCGATCCTGCGCCGCGCCGTCCGGATGATGGTCTCGCGTTCCGATTCGGACAGTCCACCCCAGACGCCGTACGGTTCCCGCGTCGCGAGCGCGTGCTCGCGGCACTTGTCCACGACCGGGCACTGCTCGCAGATGGCCTTGGCCCTGGCTTCCCGCCGGGCACGGGCCGGGCCGCGTTCCCGCTCGGGGTGGAAGAAGACCGCGCTGCTCACGCCGCGGCACGAGCCTTCCAGCTGCCAGTCCCAGACGTCCGCGTGCGGCCGCGGCAGGTTGCGCGTGTTCGTCATCGGCGGCCGCCCTCGTGGCCGCCGAGCAGACCTGCCTGGTACGCCAGGGAAACGGCGTGCGCGCGGTCGCGTGCGTTGAGCCGCCGCAGGAGCTGTTTCACGTGCGTGCGCACGGTTTCCGTCGAGATGTACAGCTGCCTGCCGACCTCGGCGTAACTGTTGCCGTCGGCGATGAGCGAGAGGATCTGCTGCTGGCGCCCGGAAAGCAGGCCGGACACCGGCTGTGCGCCCGCGGTGGGCGGCAGCGCGTGACTCTCCCGCGCCGAGTGCGCGAGGCGGATGCTCGCGGCCACGACGGCGGGTGGCGCGTTGACGGGCAGGACCGCGTGCACGCCCGCGTTCGCGTGCCGGTCCGCCGGGCTCCGGTCCTCGACGAGCACGACCACGGCGAGCCAGGGGAAGGTCGCGGTCAGGTGTTCCGCGAGGCTCGCGTCCGGGTCGAGCGTGTTGTGCAGGACGAGCACGTCCGGCCGGACCGTGCGGATCACCGTTTCCGCCGTGCGTGCGGAGCCGGTCGTGCCGAGCCAGCCGAGTCCCTCGCCCGCCTCGACGGCGCGGCGGAGCCGGAAGCCGGTGAGCGCGTGCGCCGCCAGCGCGAACACGTGCACCGGCGCCTGCTCCGCCCCGGGACGACGGGGCCGCTGGTCGAGCATCTGTGCGGTGGTCATCGAAAGTCCCCTCGCTTGTCGCTGATGTTCACGACACGGCGGTCGCGGGGGAACCTGACGCACGCGGCGATGTGACGCCGGTCACAGCGAGCTTTTGTGCGCCGCACGCTGGGCCTCCGCGCGGTCCGATGTGGACCGCCCGGGTGCCGAGGGGTAACCCGCGGCGGGGACACGGCACGCCGGCGCCGGCCAGGTCAGGTCGCCGCGGACCTGGCCGGCGCCGACGTGGGCACCGTGCCGTTCAGTAGTTCGATTCGGTCTCCTCGGCGCCGCTCCCGTAGCTCTCGCTCCGGTCGGCACCGCCGCCGAGACCGCCCTCCGACTCGCGGTCCGACGCGCCACCGAAACTGTCACCGCGGTCCGAGCCGCCGTCCTCGGCACCGCCGAGGCCACCGTTCTCGGACCGGCCGCCGTAGCCGTCGTCCTCGGACCGGCCGCCGTAGCCGCCACCCTCGGACTGACCGCGCTCGTAGCCGCCACCCTCGGACCGGCCGCCGTACTCGCCGCCCTCGGACCGGCCGCCGCCGTAGCCACCGCTCTCGGCCTGCCCGCCGTAGCCCTCGTTCTCCGACCGGCCGCCGCCGTAGCCGCCGTTCTCCGACTGGCCGCCGCCGTACTCGCCCTGACCCCCGTTCGTCGTGTCCTCGCGCTCGGTGCTCTCCTCGGATCCGTATGGCGTGGACGTCATGACATTCCTCCTCGTGCCGGACGTGTCGTCACCCCTTCACCACACCACTTCGGCACCGGATGCACAGTCACCCGACGAGGTGGTTTATCTCAAGTGGACAGGTAATGCGCGGCGATGTCGTCGCTCGTGGTGAGCCACGCGTCCGGTTGTGCCGCAAGGAACTCGAGCGCCTCGTCGAGGTACCTGGCCCGGAACGCCTGGCCGATGACGAACGGGTGCAGGGCCAGCGCCATCACCCGGCCACCGCCGTCGGCGCGCAGTTGGTCGTACTGGTCCCGCACGATCCGGACGAACTCAGGCCCGGTCGTGCTCTTGCCGACGAACAGGCTCAGGTCGTTCAGCTCCACCGTGTACGGCACGCTGATCATGCCGGGCACGGTCAGCGGGTACGGCTGGTCGTCGTTCGTCCAGTCCAGGACGTAGTCCAGGCCCAGCTCGGCGAGCAGGCGCGGGGTGTTCGGCGTCTCGGTGAGGCCGGGTCCCATCCAGCCGCGGGGCCGCGTGCCGGTCGCGGCCGCGATGGTGTCGACGATCCCGGTCAGCTCGGCGCGTTCCTCGTCCTCGGCGAGGCCGGTGTGCAGGACCGAGTTCGTGCGGCCGTGGGCGAGCCACGCCCAGTTCCGCGCCACGCCCGCCTCGATGATCTGCGGGTGGTGGTGGACGACGTCGGAATTGAGCAGCACGCTGGCGCGGCACCCGTGCCGGTCCAGGCTCCGCGCGGTCCGCCAGACGCCGACGCGGGCGCCGTAGTCGCGCCAGCCGTGGTTGAGCGGGTCGGGCACGAGGTCCGCGGTGCCCTGCCAGATGCTGGTGGACGGCCTGCCGAGCCGGAAGTGCTCGACGTTCAGTCCGATGTAGACGGCCACGCGCGCGCCGCCGGGCCACTCGATGGCGGGACGTTCGGTGATGGGGCTGTACTCGAACAGCGTGTTCTCCATGTCCGCACGGTAAGAGTTAACATCGGTGTCAGGTTCAAGTTCTTCCCCGGGGGGTCTCGTGCGGATCGGGCGGCTGGCGGAGCGGACCGGGGTGAGCGAACGGTCGCTGCGGTACTACGAGCAGCAGGGTCTTCTCACGGCCGACCGCACCCCCGGCGGTCAGCGCGAGTACCCCGAGCAGGCCGTCGACCGGGTCATCCGGATCCAGGAGCTGTTCGCGGCCGGCCTCACCAGCAAGACGATCGCGCGCCTGCTGCCGTGCATGCGGGACGCGGACGGCGGCCCGTCGGCGATCGCGACCCCCCGGCTGATCGACGACCTGGTCGCCGAGCGCACCCGCATCGAACGCACGATGACCGAGCTGGCGAGCGCGCGCGAGGTGCTCAACGACGTGATCAAGGCGGCAGGCCAGGAGTGAGCCCGTGAGGGCGCTCACACGCGGTTACCCCTGCGCGAACGGTCCCGTCATGGGGGCATGACCAACCGGGATCTTCGTCGACCGCCTCGGCCCCGTCGGCTCGTGACCCGGCCACCCGCGCAGAAAGGCAAGGACGTCATGAGCAAGGTCTGGTTCGTCACCGGCTCGTCCCGTGGCCTCGGCCGCCACTTCGTCGAGGCCGCCCTCTCCCGCGGCGACAAGGTGGCCGCGACCGCCCGGAACACGGAGAGTCTCCGCGACCTGGTCGCCAGGCACGGCGACGCGGTGCTCCCGCTCGAGGTGGACGTGACCGGCAGAGCGGCCGTGTTCGACGCCGTCGACCGGGCGCTCGCACACTTCGGTCGCCTCGACGTCGTCGTGAACAACGCGGGCTACGCCCAGGTCGGCGCGGTCGAGGAGCTGACCGAGCAGGACCTGCGGGCGCAGATGGAGACCAACCTGTTCGGTGCGGTGTGGGTGATCCAGGCCGTGCTGCCGCACCTCCGCGCGCAGCGTTCGGGGCACATCGTCCAGCTGTCGTCCGCCGCCGGGCTCATCGCGATGCCGCTCGGCGGCGCCTACCACGCCTCCAAGTGGGCGCTCGAGGGGCTGAACGAGGCGCTCGCCGGTGAGGTCGCCGAGTTCGGGATCAAGGTGACCGTGGTCGAGCCCGGCGGGTTCGCCACCAGGAACGGCAAGAACCCCGATCCCCTCGCCAACGGGCACATGGCCACCCCCGACCCGGCCTACGACGGTCTTCGCGCGCGCCTGGCCGCGTTCACGGGCAAGCAGCCGGCGGGCGACCCGGCAGCGGCCGCCCAGGCGCTGCTCAAGGTGGTCGACGCGGACGAGCCGCCCCTGCGGATCCTCTTCGGCCTCGGCTTCCACCCCCTCCTCCAGCAGACCTACGCCGACCGGCTCAAGACCTGGGCCGACTGGCAGGACCTGTCGGCCGAGGCCCAGGGTGGCACGGCGAACTGACCGGGCGGCGAGGAGGATCATCCATCGTCGCGGGTGTTCGCTGGATGATCCTCCATGGCCGTGGGGTCCGCCCCGGTGCTGAAGTAGGCGCATGTCGATGACACGGATGGACGTGCCCGCCCGGCAGGGCCGGGCCGTGCGGGTCGGCGCCGGGGACCTCGTGCGGGTGAGCACACCGGAGGGCGCGCAGGTCGGCGACCTGTTCGCGTTCGTCGCCGCCGACCCCGCCGAGCACCTGAGCGCCGCCCACACCCGGGGCCACGTCGACCGCCTGTTCCCGCGCGTGGGCGAGCAGTTCGTCACCACCTGCAGGCGGCCGGTCCTGACCCTCGTCGAGGACACCTCACCCGGCCGCCACGACATGCTGATCCCCGCCTGCGACCCCGCCCGCTACCGGGACCTCGGCCACCCAGGCGGGCACGCGTCGTGCGCGGAGAACCTGACGACCGCGCTGCGCGGCACGGGCATCGAGATCACAGCGGTGCCGCAGCCGGTGAACGTGTTCATGGACATCGCCGTGACCGCCACCGGCGACCTCGAGTGGCGGTCCTCACCCGCCCCGCCCGGCGCCGCCGTGGCCTTCCGCGCGGAACTCGACTGCGTGGTGGTCATGTCCGCGTGCCCGCAGGACCTCGTCGGCATCAACGGCCACGGACCCGGCCCGCTGGCCGTCGAGGTCGTCCCGAACCCACGAAAGGCAGCTCGATGAGCACGTCCCACCCCGCACTCACCCCGTTCCGCCTCGGCAGGCACGAGCTGTCCGCGCGGTACGCCGTCGCCCCGATGACCCGTGTCTCGGCGACACCGGAGGGCGTCCCGACCGCGGCCATGGCCCGCTACTACGCGGAGTTCGCCGCGGGCGGCTTCCCGCTGGTGATCACCGAGGGCATCCACCCCGACGCCGCGCACAGCCAGGGCTACCTCAACCAGCCCGGGCTGGTCACCGCCGAGCACGTCGCGGGGTGGCGCACGGTCACCGGCGCCGTGCACGCCGCGGGCGCGGTGGTGATCGCCCAGCTCATGCACGCGGGCGCGCTGTCGCAGGGCAACCGGTACACGGCCGAGCGGATCGCGCCGTCCGCGGTCCGGCCGCTGGGCGAGATGATGCCCGAGTACGGCGGCCGCGGTCCGTGGCCGGTGCCTGCCGAGATGTCCGAGCAGGACATCGCCGACGTCGTCGCCGGGTTCGCCGCCGCGGCGCGCAACGCGGTCGCCGCGGGCTTCGACGGGGTCGAGGTGCACGCCGCGAACGGCTACCTGCTGGACCAGTTCATCACCGACTACACCAACCGGCGCACGGACGCCTACGGCGGCCCGATGGCCAACCGCGTCCGGCTGGCCGCCGACGTCACGCGCGCGATCAAGGCGGCCGTGCCGCCGGACTTCGTGGTCGGGGTCCGGCTGTCGCAGACCAAGGTCAACGACTTCACCTACCGCTGGCCGGCCGGGGAACGCGACGCCGAGACCGCGTACACGGCGCTGGCCGCGGCGGGCACGGACTACCTGCACGTCGCGAGCGAGGGCCGCAACTGGCTCGACACGGCGCGGCTGGCCGGCGGGCGCACGCTCACCAGCGTCGCGCGCGAGGTCACCGGCCTGCCCGTGATCGCCAACGGCGGCATGCACGACACCGTGCTCGCCGAGCGGGTGCTCGCCGAGGGGCACGCGGACCTGCTGTCCGTCGCCAGGGCCGCGCTCGCCAACCCGGACCTGCCGCGCCGGGTCGCCAAGGACGTCGACCTGGACCGGTTCGACCACGGCATGCTCGACCCGACGGTGACGCTGGAGAACGTGCGCCGCTGGCGGGAGGGCGAGCGAGGATGACCACTGGTTCGTGGCTGGGTGGCGCCGCCGCGGTCGCCACCCTCACGTTCGACGTGGACGCGGAGACCCCGGTGCTGGCCGCGGGCGGGCACTACGCGGACCACCTGACGACGATGTCGCACCAGTCCTACGGCCCCGACGTCGGCGTGCCGCGGATCCTGGACATGCTCGACGAGCTGGCCGTACCGGCGACGTTCTTCGTCCCCGGCTGGGTGGCGCGGCACCGCCCCGGGCTCGCCGCGTCCATCGTGGACCGCGGGCACGAGGTGGCGCACCACTCCTACGCCCACCACGCCCCCACGTCCATGAGCGCGCAGGAGGAACGCGACGACTTCGCGCGCGCCATGGACGTCTTCGCCGAGCAGGGCATCGAGATCCACGGCCACCGCGCGGCGCTGTGGGGTGCGCGGTGGCAGACCCCGGAGCTGGTCGCCGAGCACGGCCTGCGCTACGACTCGTCGCTGATGGCCGACGACCGTCCCTACCGGATCGCCACCGCGCGGGGCGAGGTCGCCGAGCTGCCCGTGCACTGGTCGCTGGACGACTGGGAGCAGTACGCCTTCCTGCCCGAGCCGCACATCGGCGCGGTGATCGAGTCGCCGGTGAAGGCACTGGAGCTGTGGCGGGCCGAGCTGGACGGGATGCGGCACTACGGCTGCCTGTTCAACCTGTGCTGCCACCCGTTCCTGTCCGGTCGGCCCGGCCGGATCATGGCGCTGCGCAGGCTGGTGGAGTACGCGCTGGAGTGCGGTGACGTCACGTTCGTGCGCTGCCGCGACCTCGCGGCCGCCGTGCTCGCCGACCCGGCGCTCACGGCCCGGCCGCTGCCCGATCCGCCGGTCTACCCGGAGAACTCGGCGGCTTCCAGCGCGAGGTAGAGGTCGACCCGGTCCTCGGTGCGGGCGACGTCGCGCCCGGTCAGTTCGGTGATCCTGGCGAGCCGGTTGCGCAACGTGTTGACGTGGACGAACAACGCCTCCGCCGTCGCCGTCCACTGCCCGCCGTGCTCGAGGAACGTCCGGACGGTGCGGACCAGTTCGCTGCCGCGCCGCGCGTCGTGCTCGCGCAGCGGTCCCAGCACCACGTCGGCGAAGTCCCGCAATGTGTCGGCGTCGTGCAGGCCGAGCAGCAGGCGGTGCGTGCCCAGCTCGGCGAACGTCGCGACCGAGGGCCCACCGCGGCGCCGCAGGACGTGGCACGCCTCCCGGGAACGCACGAGCGGCTGCTTGAGCCCGGCGGCGTGCTCGGCGCTGCCGCCGATGCCGACCACCGTGCGGCGGCCGGGGAACCGTTCGTCGACGGCGTCCGCCAGGCGGGTGGCGAGGTCGCGGAGGTCGGCGTCGGGCCGCCGCCACGGCACCACCGCGACGACGTCCCCGGTGCCGCCCGCCACCGCGGCCGGGGAGTTCTCGGCGAGGAAGAACTCCATGACCGCCTCGGCGAGCCCCGGCAGGGTCGGCGCGCCGGTGCCCGTGAAGGCCAGCGCCACCACCGCGAGCGAACCGCCGGGGTCGACCCCGAACGCCCGGAGCCTGCCGGGCACCTCGGCGCTGCGCTGCGGGCCGGAGAGGATCATGTCGAGCAGTTCGCTGGCGAAGCGCAGCTCGATCGCGTGCACCGCCTGCTGCTTGGCCACCTCCAGGCTGAGGAACCGGGCCGCCTGTTCCAGCGCGGCACGCTCACCGTCGCCGAGGTCGCGCAGCGGGCGCAGGCACAGCAGGGCCGCGTCGAGGTCACCGATCGCGCCGACGAGGAAGACGCTCGCCACTCCCCCGTCCGCGAACTCGATCTCCAACGGCGGCGGGTGGTCGCCGAGGCGTTCGGCCGCGGCGCTGCGCTGCGCCACCGTCACCTCCGCCCCGGCCGCGGCCAGCAGCCGCCCGGCCCGGTCGACCACGGCCAGCGGCACGTCGTAGTCGCGGCGCAGCACCTCCAGCACCCCGGAGGCGCCCGCGCCCCGCGACAGCGCGGTCGCCAGGGCGTCGCCGCGCCGCACCATGCCGAGCAGGCCGGCCTGGCGCATCTCGGCGTAGTGCCCCGCCGCGGCGCGCGTGACCGCCGTGAACGGCACCCCGACCGCGATCTCCAGGAGCGGCAGCCCGGCCGCGGCGCACGCGTCGGCCATCGCCCCCGGCGTGCTCGGCCGCTCCGCGCGCAGACCGAACACGATCCCGGCGGCACCGGCACGCACCACGTTGCCGACGAACTCCGCCGCCCCGGCCCGGTCGAGCCACATCCCGTTGGTGAGCACCAGCTCCCGCTCACCCAGGTACGGCGACGGATCGGGCAGCTCGGTGTTGTGCACCCACACGACGCGCTCGTCGAGCGCCCCGGCCCGGCCTTCGACCAGCAGGCGCAGCCCCAGGTCGGGATTGTCGAGCAACGAGCGGATCGTGAACACGCTGTGAACTTAGTACAGCGATCCGGCCAGGGGTTAGAGCTTCCTCCATTGGCTGAGCGGGCCGGACCACTGGGTCTGCGCGCGGTTCGGCTTGTCGGTTTGCCTTGCGCGGGGTTTCGCCGTCCTGGGTTGTCCCCGTCCGGGGTTTCGCCGTCCTGGGTTTCGCCGTCCTGGGTGGTGTCCTCGCCGGACGGGCGTCCTCGCCGGAGGGCGTCCTGCCGGACGGGCCTCCTCGCCGGAGGGGCTGGTCTCCGGGATGGCGGGGGTCTTGCACGGGGTTGGGTTGGCAGGGACTGGTGTCCGTTGTCTGCCTGCCATCCCGTCGACCTCCCGGAGGGCTATCACACCGCGTCAAGGGGGCCCGGCGGCTTTGGGCATGTGGGTGCGTCAGGCTTCGGGCCCCCTTGACACGGTGTGATCGGGCTTCGCCAGGTCGACGGGATGGCAGGCACCCCTCCGGGGTGATGGGGGGCTCCGCCCGCTTCGCGGGGTTATGCCCACTCCCACTGGATGCCGAGTACGCCCGAGCTGACCGCCGACGCGACCAGGTGCACCGTGTCGTGCGCGGTGAGGTCGAGGCGTTCGATGGTGTGCCGCTCGTCGCTCAGGTCGCGCTGGGCGAAGGAGTAGCAGGCGGCGGGCCGCGCGCGCGGGTCGAAGCGCACCTCCAGCACGTACTGCTCCGCCGGATACCGGAAGCCGTAGGCGAACTCGCTGGACACGCCCGCGGTCGGGTCGACCACCTCGCACTCGAACACCCACGTCTCGCCCGCGCGCAGCACGTGGCCGAACACCAGCTCGAACGCCGCCGCGGGGGCGGTCGGGTGCGGCACGAACCTGCCGAGACCGCAGTTCCCCAGCGGGCGCGGCCGCACCCGCGCGGGCTCGCACCCCGGGTTCCCGTAGTAGCGCGCGACGTACCGGTCCACGCCGTCGCGCAGGGCGCGGACCGCGGTGCGCGACCACATCGACGTGCCGCACCGCTGCGCGTCGACGACGATCTTGTGCTGGACGCTGACCAGCTCGACGTCCCGGTCCAGCGCGGTGGGCAGCCGGTCCAGCAGTTCGGTGACGGGTGCGATGTCCTCGACCCCCGTGCGGCGCGCCCGGTCCGGTCTGGTGTCGGGGCCCGCCGTGGGGAGCAGTGCGACGAGCGAACGTGGTGGCAGGCCGAGGATGTCCTCCAGTGCCCGCACCGCCCGCAGCGATCCTGCCGTCTCCGGGCGGGTGCGGCCGGTCTGCCAGTTGCTCAGGCTGGACAGTCCCACCGAGATGCCGCGGCGGGCGAGGTGCGCGCGCAGCCGTTCGAGGGTCAGGCCCCGTGCGCGGATCGCGGCCCGGAGCGCCACGTGGAACGGTTCCGTGTAGAGCTGGGCCCCGAGGCCTCCCCGTCCCACCGCGTTCCCGGATCGGATCATGCCGGTACCTGTGTCCCGCGTGCGTCCAGCCGCCCTCGCTGGCGGTGCGGTGAATTTTACCTTCTGCCGCAACGGGTGCCGGTCGATCACGACCGTCGGCGGGCCGCCCGCGCGTGGAAGGCCCGCCGACGGCGCACGGGTCAGGGGATGGTGACGCCGAAGTCCCGGTTCGCCGTGGCGAAGTCCTGGAAGCCCAGCCGTGCCCCGGCCGCGCGGGTCACCGTGCCGTTGGCGACGACCCCGCCGGACGCGGTCGAGTACACCGAACCGCCGCTGTCCCCGCCGCGCGCGGCCTGCTGCCCCTGGGTGTGCTCGGCCTCGACGAGGTCCTCGGCGTCCTGCCAGAAGAAGATGACCTTCAGGTTGCACACGGGCCCGCCGGTCGCCTCCGCGCTGGTGACCCCGGACTGGCACAGGTACTGGCCGACGAACACGTGCCCCCACCCGGTCACCCGGGCGCCGGTGTTGCTGTCGCCGCCGCCGACGTACATGTAGTTGTCGCTGTTCGCCGGGATGAGGCCGATGTCGTGGTCGTCGTGCCCGCGGCTGGTGGTGCCGATGTACTCGCCCTTGCCGTCGGCGATCCGGCTCCCGACCTGACCGCAGTGCTCCGCGGTCAGCAGGTACCGCCGGTTCGCGCCGTCCCGCACGCCGAACCCGGACGTGCACAGCGTGCTCTCCGTCTGGTTCCAGGTCCGCGCGCCACCCCACCACGGCGGTGCGTCGTCCTGCCGCGACACGTCGGTCATCGGCGCCTCCGCCCGGACCGTCACCGGCACGCCCGTCACCGCGCGCAGGGCCGCGACGTCGGCCGCCCGCGTGGCGGCGCCCGGGTACGCGGCCAGCACGAGCCCGCTGCCGTCGCCGGGGCTCTTCACCCCGTAGACGCCCGCCCCGGGGTGCGCGTCCATCCAGGCCCTCGCGTCGGCCGCCGCCGCCGCGATCTCGGTCCGCGAGTACGCGGCGCGGGCCACCCGGACGGGAACGTCACGGGACACCCGCGCCACCGCCGACGCGACGGGCCGCGGCACCGGTCCCTTCCACCAGACGGTGACCTCCTTGTCCGCCAAGACGATCCCGGCGAAGCCCGGGTGCTCGCCGCGGTCGACCACGGCCTGGAGGCGTTCGGCGGCCTCGACGAGCGGCCGTTGCTGGAGGGACAGATCAGCGGCCGTCACCGCCGGGGCCACGCCGTCGGCGTGTGCGCCCGGCGCGGCGATCAGCAGTCCCGCGGCGAGCACCGCGGCGGGCAGAGCGGCTCTTCTCCGACGTGCACTCACGGTCGAACTCCTTTGTCAGCAGGGGAAGGAGACTCGACTCGATGACACCGGACCCGGCGAGCGGGCAGCAATACCGGCCGGTGCTCCGAAATTTCGGTGCGCCGTCCGAGGGTGAATTCTTGACGAACCAGCGCCGCATCTCGGAAATCTGTCGTAGCCTCCCGGTGTGAGCAACCACAGCGAGTCCCAGCCGATCGCACGGCGCACCTTCCTCGGCGCCGCAGGCGCGGTCGCGCTCGGCGGGCTGACGGCAGGCGTGGCAGGCGCCGCCGCGGCCGACCCGTTCACGCTCGGCGTCGCGTCCGGCGACGCCACCTCCACCGCGGTCGTGCTGTGGACCCGTCTCGCGCCCGCGCCGCTCGATCCCGGCAGCGGCTTCGGGATGGGCGGCCGGACCGAGGCCGTGGTGCGGTGGCGGGTGGCGACGACCGAGGCCGGGCTCGGCGCGGACGGCACGTCGGTGGCGCACGGCCAGGTCACGGCCGTCGCGGGCCAGGGCTTCGCGGTGCACGTCGACGTCACCGGCCTGGCGGCGGGCCGCCAGTACCACTACCGGTTCTTCACCACCGACCCCGACGGGACCACGCACGCGAGCCCGGTGGGGCGGACCAGGACGGCGAACGCGGCGTCGGACACCGGCGCGGTCCGCTTCGCCGTCGTGAACTGCCAGAACGTCGCGGGCGGCGACGGCGAGATGTACTTCAACGGCGCGCGGCACCTCGCCGACCGCGACGACATCGACTTCGTCGTGTTCCTCGGCGACTACATCTACGAGTTCGGGCGCGCGGCGCACGTGCCGCCGAGGGAGATCACCTCGCTCGACGACTACCGCACCCGGTACGGCCAGTACAAGACCCGCGCGAGCCTGCGCGAACTGCACCGCAGGTTCCCGGTGTACGTCATGCCCGACGACCACGAGTTCTGGAACGACGTGCGCGGCGGGGACCTGACGTCGGCGCAGTACGGCCGGTTCAACCGGGCGCTCGAGGCGCTGTGGGAACACATGCCGCTCCGCGGCGGCAGGCCCGGCGCCGTGCAGCCGGACACGCAGAACCACCTGACGCTGTACCGCAGGATCCGGTGGGGGTCGGTGCTCGACATGTTCCTCACCGACGTCCGCCAGTACCGCGGCCCGAGCCTCCTCGGTGCCACGCAACAGAACGCGCTGCTCGAGTGGCTGCGGAACACGACCACGACGTGGACGACGATCGCGACCCCCACCCCGATGTGGTTCGGCCCGGGCAGCGGATGGAACGCCTACGAGGGTGTCCGCCGGGACGTGACCGCGGTCCTGGCCGCCCGCAAACAGGACACCCCAGCGCGGTTCAACCCGGTCGTGCTGTCCGGCGACATCCACTGCGGGATCGTCACCCACGTCCGCCGGTTCACCGACCACAGCAGCGCGTTCGTGGCGACCGAGTTCGTGAACGCGCCGATGACGAGCCAGACCAGCGGGGAGTACGGCGCGGACGGCGAGATCCGCAGGGCCTACAACCACCTCAACGGGTACATGGTCTGCACGGCGTCACCGACCGCGTGGACCACGAGGTACTTCGTCGGCGACGAGACCGCGCTGCCCGGCGGCACCGTCACCGGCAGACCGGCGTGGCAGCTCGACGCGGGCGCCCGGGTCGGCTCGGTACACGAACTCTGACAGCCCCGGCCCCGAACCCCGCGAGTCACGCTCTCACGCATACCGAGTTGCGCGTTTCGTGCACATCCCCGGGTCACGGGCATGCACGAAACCGACAACTCGATGTGCGCGAGAGCGCGACTCGCGAGGGCTGGGGCCGTGGAGTGCGCGGGCGGCGACCAGGAACCGGTCTGGCGGGCGGAGCTGCGCAGGCTCGACGCCGTCGAGGGCGGGCTCTGGCCGGGTGGGCCTGTTCCGCGGCGGCGACGACGAACCGCTCGTGGTCGACTGGCGTGCCCCCACGGCCCGGCCGTTCTACACGGCCACCGCGGCCGAGCCGGCGGCGATCCGCGCCGTCACGCCGGCCGCCGCGTGGGCGGATGTGTAGATCGACGGGAGCCTGGGTACCTCGAACGGGCGTTCGAGAAGAGGAGGCAACATGGTCACGCCTGTGCCGGACAAGGATCCCGAGGAGTGGGTGACGGGGGACGAGCCGATGACCGGTCCCCAGCAGTCGTACCTGAACACGCTCGCCCACGAGGCCGGCGTCGAGGTGCCCGACGACCTGACCAAGGCGCGGGCGTCCGAGCTGATCGACGAACTGCAGGAGCGCACCGGCCGCGGCTGAGCTACGGATCCGGCGGGAACCCGCCCGCGCGCAGCAGTGCGCTCGGCAGCCTCGTGCCGAGGCGTTCCTCCAGCCACCTGGCGGCGTCGATCGTCGCCGTCAGGTCGTGGCCGGTCGGGTGGCCGCTGCGGGTGAACAGGTACACGAGGTCCTCGGTGGCGACGTTGCCGGTGGCGGCGGGTGCGAACGGGCAGCCACCGGCGCCGCCGATGCTCGCGTCCAGTGTGGACACACCGGCGGCGACCGCGGCGACCGCGTTCGCGACGCCGGTGTGCCGGGTGTCGTGCAGGTGCAGCCGCAGCGGCAGGTCCGGGCCCGCGACCTCGCGGGCGAGGGCGAGGCGGGCGGTCACGTCCGCGGGCACCGCGACGCCGATCGTGTCGGCCAGCGCCAGTTCGTCCGGGCCCGCGTCGGCCACGCGGCCGAGCACCTCCCGCAGTCGCGCCGGCGGCACCTCGCCCTCGAACGGGCAGCCGAACGACGCTCCGACGGTGACGGTGGTGAAGACCCCCGCGGCGCGGGCCTCCCGCACCAGCCCGGCGGCCGTCGCGCACGCCTGTTCCGTGGTCATGCCCTGGTTGCGGCCGCAGAAGGTGTCCGTGGCGACCACCACCACGTCGATCTCGTCGACGCCGCGGGCCAGGGCGCGGTCCAGTCCCCTGCCGTTCATCACGAGCCCCGCGTACCGGACGCCGTCGTGCCGGGGCAGCGCCGCCATGACCTCGTCCGCGTCCGCCATCTGCGGGACGCGCTTCGGGTTGACGAAGCTCGTCACCTCGACGCGCCGGGCGCCCGCGCGCACGGCCCGCTCGACCAGCTCCACCTTGTCCGCCGTGGACAGGATGGTCCGCTCGTTCTGCAGGCCGTCGCGCGGCGCCATCTCGACGATCTCGACCCCGCTCACCGCGGCTCCCCCAGGTATGCCGTCACGTCCGCCTCGCCGACCACCTCGGCGTACTTGGCCTGCAGGTCGTACAGGTTGGCCGCCTGCGTCCGCTCGGTGCGGTCGCCGACGGCGTCACGCACGACGAGCGGCACGAAGCCGTGCTGGATCGCGTCCACCGCGCTCGCCCGGACGCAGCCGCTGGTGCTGACGCCGACGAGCACGACCGTGTCCACGCCCTGCGCGAGCAGCGTCGAGGCCAGCGTGGTGCCGAAGAACGCGCTCGCGTACTGCTTGACCAGCACCAGTTCCCCGGCGGCGGGCGCGACCTCGGGCATCAGCTCGCCGAGCGGGCCGCCGCCGTCGAACAGGTGCCGCAGCGCGGGCACCTTGCGGACGAACACGCCGCCGTCGACACCGCCCGGGCCGAACGCGACGCGGGTGTGCAGCACGGGCACGCCGTGCGCCCTGGCCGCGGCCAGCACCCGGCTCGCGGCGTCGAGGCAGTCGCGGGAGGGCAGGCACAGCGGGCTGCCCTCCTCGAAGTAGGCGCGCATCAGGTCGACCGCGATCACCGCGGGCCTGCGGCCGGGGGTGAGCCTGCCGTCGAACCCCTCGTCGATGCCGGTCACGGCGCGACGACCGGCGGTCGCGGCGCGGGCAGTCCCGTCTCCTCGAGCGCGCGGTCGAGGATCGTCCCGATGTCCGGGCCCCGGTTGAACGTGGGCAGCGGATCGGGCCGGGTCGCGCGCAGCTCCGCACGCAGGTCCTCGGTCGCGGCCACGTCGACCACACCGGCCGCGTCGCACACCACGCCGTAGCGCCGCGCGCCCTCGACCCCCACGAGCCCGCGGCGCACCTCGAGGCCAACAAGTTCGGGGTCGCGCAGGAGCGGGTCGCCCCAGCCACCGCCGCCCCAGGTCACGAAGTGCAGCAGGTCGCCTGCCGCCACCGGCACGTCGTGCACCTTGCTGCCGAGGACCTCGGTGGTGCCGTCGGCCCGTTCCAGCCACTTGCGGCCGCGCGCGCCGGGGTCGCCGCCGTTGACGCCCCACGGGTAGGTGAGCCACCGGTCGTCGTGGATCGCGATGGTGCCGGGCTCCAGGAACCGGTAGGCGACGTCGACGCCGTTGCCGCCGCGGTGCAGGCCCGCGCCGCCGGTGTCGGTGACGGTCTCCCAGCGTTCGATCCGCAGCGGGTAGTAGGACTCCAGGTACTCGCACGGGATGTTGACGAACGACGGCCACAGCGAATGGCCGTCCGGGCCGTCGCCGAGCGGGCGGCCCGGGATGCCGCCGAACCCGATCGAGTAGAGCTGGAACCACTCGCCCTTCCGCTCGCCGCGGGTGTAGGTGCCGGAGTACATGAAGTGCGGCGACGACGAGAAGCCCGCCGCGTTCAGCAGGTCCGGGTTCGTCTGCCCGAGCAGCCCGCCGAACAGGTCGAACACGCGGCCGATGCCGTGGTTGCGGGCGTTGAGCGCGGCCGGGAACTTCGGCTTCCAGAACGAGTTCTCCGGGATCTTCACGTCCACCAGCGGGTAGAACCCGTCGTTCCAGAGGATCTGCGGGTCCGCGACGGTGATCATGTAGATCCCGAAGAACATGCGGATCAGGTTCTCGTTGATGAAGTAGTTGATCGGGCCCTGTGCCTGCGGGCTGCTGCCGGACAGGTCGAGCAGCACCTTCTCGCCCGTCCGCGTGAGGCTCATCGTCAGCTCGTAGGGGCCGTAGCCGAGGCCGTCGTCGCAGATGTAGTCCGTGAACGAGAGGGTCTCCCCCTCCTTGAAGACCGCCTGCAGCAGCACCTTCATGGCGCGGTGGTTGCGGTCCAGCAACGCGTCGAGCGCCGAGTTGTAGGTGTCGGCGCCGAACCGGGCGCACATCTCCTGCACGCGGCGCGCCGCGGTCCGGCAGGCGGCGACGATGCCGTTGAGGTCGGCGCGGTTCCAGTCCGGCTTGCGGACCTGGTTGAGGATGATCCGCAGCGCGTCGTCGTCGAGCACGCCCTTCTTGTAGAGCTTGAAGGGCGGGATCACCACGCCCTCCTCGTAGATCGTGCGCGCGTCGGTCGGCATGGACGCGGGCGTCTTGCCGCCCACGTCCGACATGTGCCCGAACATCGACGCCCAGCCCACGATCCGGCCCGCGAAGAAGATCGGCAGGACCACGAGCCAGTCGTTGGCGTGGCTGATCGCGGCGCCGCACGAGTACGGGTCGGACGTCAGCAGAACGTCGCCCTCCTCGACGTCCTGGTCGAAGTTCGCGAGGAAGTCCGGGATGGACAGTCCGAACTGGCCGACGACCATCTTGCCGTCGCGGTTGGCGATCAGCGGGAACTCGTCGTGCTGCTCGCGGATGCCCGGGGACAGCGCGGTGCGGAACAGCACCTCGTCCATCTCGTGGCGGGCGTTGCGCAGCCCGTTCTCGATGAGGTCGAGGGTGATCACGTCCACGTCCACCGCCCGCAGCGGTTCGGTCGCGGTCTCGATGAGCCGGGCCATGTCAGTTCTCCTCGCCGGTGTCGGCCGCGGGGCGGATCAGCAGGCTGCCACTGGGGTGCACGGTCGCCGCGTGGCCGGGCAGCACGAGGGTGGTCGAGTCCATCTCGGTGACGATCGCGGGACCGGCGACGACGTTGCCCGCCAGCAACAGGGACCGGTCGTAGACGGCCGCGTCGACCTCGGCGCCGTCGACCCAGATGGTGGTCGCGGCGGTCCTGGCGGCACTCGGGTCGGCGTCGCCCGCCGCGAGCCGCGCGGCCGCGACCTTCGGGCGCGGTCCGTGCGCGGTGGCCCGGACCGTCACCAGTTCGTGCTCGGCGTCCAGCACGAACGAGAACAGCCGCTGGTGCTCGGCGTCGAACGCGGCACGCAGCGCGCCGAGCCCGGCGGAACCGTCGTCACCGAACGTGTCGATGTCCAGCGGCACCGGGATCTCGAAGCCCTGCCCGTGGTAGCGCAGGTCGGCGGAGTAGACGACCCGCTGGTCCGCCGCCGCGACCCCCTGCTCGGACAGCGTGGCCCGGACCTTGTCCGCCAGCTCGGTGAGCAGCGCCTTCATGCTCGCGTCGGACAGCTCCCCGAACCGGCGGACCAGCGTCCGCACCGCCTCGTCGCGCAGGTTGGTCGTGGCGTCACCGTAGGCGCACAGCACCCCGGGCGACGGCGGGATGATCACCGGCCAGGAACCGGTCAGCCTGCCGAGCGCGTTGGCGTGCAAGGGACCCGCGCCGCCGAACGCGACCAGCGCGAAGTCGCGCGGGTCGAAGCCCTGTTGCACCGACACCAACCGCAGCGCGCCGAACATGTTCTCGTTGACGATGTCGACGATGCCCGCGGCGGCCGCCTCGACGGAGTCGAGCCCGGTGGCGTCGGCGATCGACTTCACGGCGGCGCGGGCGGCGTCCCGGTCGAGCGCGATCTCCCCGCCCGCCAGGTCGGTGGGCAGGTAGCCGAGCACCACGTTGGCGTCGGTGACCGTCGGCTCGGCACCGCCCGCGGCGTACGCGGCGGGGCCCGGCGACGCCCCGGCGGACTGCGGCCCGACCCGCAGCGCCTGTGTCAGCGGCGGCACGTGCGCGATCGACCCGCCGCCCGCGCCGACGGTCCGCACGTCGACCGAGGTGGCGCGGACGGTCAGGTCGCCGACGTTGGTCTCCCGGCCCACCCGGGGCGTCAGCCCCTGCACGAGGGCCACGTCGGTGGAGGTGCCGCCCATGTCGAACGTGAGGAAGTCCGGGAAGCCCGCCTGCTCGGCCACCCAGGTGGCCCCGGTGACGCCGCCCGCCGGGCCGGACAGCAGCAGGTTCACCGGGTTGTCCGCGGCGGAGCCGGCGGAGACCAGGCCGCCGTCGCTGCGCAGGATGCAGAGCCGTCCGTCCACACCGGACTCGGCGAGCTGGCCCGCCAGGTTGGCGACGTAGCGGGCCACCTGGGGCTGCACGGCGGCGTTGGCGACCGTGGTGACCGTGCGCTCGTACTCGCGCAGCTCCGGCAGCACCGAGGAGGACAGCGACACCGGCACCCCGGGCAGTTCCTCCGCCGCGATCTCGCCGACGCGGCGCTCGTGCGCGGGGTTGGCGTAGGAGTTGATGAGCGAGACGCTCAGCGCCTCGATGCCCGCGTCCTTCAGCAGGGCGAGCTTGGCACGCACGTCGGCCTCGTCCAGCTCGGTCACGACCGCACCGTCGGCCGCGATCCGGCCCCGGACCTCGACGGTGTCCTCGAGCGCGGCGAGCGGCTCCGGCTTGGGCCAGATGATCCAGCCCGCGAGCCCGCCCGGCACGAACGACCGCGCGATCTGCAGCACCTGCCGGAAGCCCTCGGTCGTGACCAGCCCGACCCGCGCGCCCTTGCCCTCCAGGATCGCGTTGGTGGCCACCGTGGTCCCGTGGAACACCTCGGTGATCTCCGCCATCGGCACGCCCGCCTCGGCGCAGGCGCGTTCGATGCCGCGCAGCACGCCGACGGACTGGTCCTCCGGCGTGGACGCGGTCTTGGCGCGGTAGGTGGTGCCGGTGTCCTCGTCGATCAGCAGGATGTCGGTGAACGTCCCGCCGACGTCCACGCCGAGCCGGTAGGTCATGGTCTCCTCCTCAGATGACACCGGCCGAGCGCAACGACGCCAGCTCGTCGTCGGGCAGGCCGAGCAAGTCCCGGTAGATCTCGTCGTTGTGCTCCCCGAGCTCCGGGCCAAGGCGCCGCACGCGGCCGGGGCTGTCCGAGAGCTTCGGCACCACGTTGTGCATGGCGAAGTCGCCGAGGTCGGGGTGGGCGAGGCGCACGATCGCCTCGCGCGCGGCGAAGTGCGGGTCGGTGAGCATGTCGCGTGCCGTGTAGATGCGGCCCGCGGGCACGCCGTGGTCGTTGAGCAGCGCGAGCAGGTCGGCTGCCGTGTGGGTGACGCTCCACGCCGCGATCAGCTCGTCCAGTTCCGCCATCGCCGACCCGCGGGCGCCGTGCGTGGCGAACCGCTCGTCGGTGGCGAGCTCGGGACGGCCCATGGCCGCCGCCAGCCTGCGGAACACGGTGTCCTGGTTGGCGGCGATCAGGACCATCCCGCCGTCGGCGACCGGGTAGACGTTGCTCGGCGCCACGTTCGGCAGCGTGGTGCCGGTGCGTTCGCGCTGGTAGCCGGCGACCTGGTACTCGGGGATGAGCGACTCCATCATGGCGAGCACTGCCTCGTAGATGGCGGAGTCGACGACCTGGCCGCGGCCGGAGCGGGTGCGCTGGTGCAGCGCCACCAGCGTGCCGAGGCACGCGAACGTCGCGGCGAGCGAGTCGCCGAGCGAGATGCCGGTGCGGGCGGGTGGCCGGTCGGGGTCGCCGGTGACGTACCGGATGCCGCCCATGGCCTCGCCGATCGAGCCGAACCCGGCGCGGCTCGCGTACGGCCCGCTCTGGCCGTACCCGCTCACCCGGGTGATCACCAGCCGCGGGTTGATCTCCCACAGCTGCTCCGGTGCGAGCCCCCAGCGTTCCAGGGTGCCCGGCCGGAAGTTCTCGAGGAGCACGTCGGCGCGGGCCACCAGCGCCCGCACCAGGTCCTGCCCGCGTTCGGTGCGCAGGTCGGCGGTGACCGACTTCTTGTTCCTCGCCACGACCGGCCACCACAGGGACAGGCCGTAGGGGCGTTCGCGGCCCCACTGCCGCATCGGGTCGCCGCGCTTCGGGTCCTCGACCTTGACCACCTCGGCGCCGAAGTCGCCGAGGAGCTGGCCGCAGAAGGGGCCCGCCAGGAGCTGGCCGAGCTCGACCACTCGGATGTCGTCCAGCGGCAACGGGTCGCTCATGTAGTTCACCAATCCGAGGTTGCATACAACGATTGCTGATCGTGACCCCAGGTCGGACTCGTTGCGGGAAAAACTAGGCTCGCTCCGACGAGGTGTCAACGGTCTACGAGATAGTTGCATACAATTTTGCCGAGCAGTACAGTTCCCCGCGATGAGCGAGGTGACCGGTGAGTCCGATGCGGGCCACGCCGCCGACCACGCCTACCGGCTGATCCGCGACGAGATCCTCACCGGCAGGCGGGCCAGCGGCGAGTGGCTGCGCGAGAGCGAGATGGCGGAGTGGACCGGCGTGAGCCGCACCCCCGTCCGTGAGGCGCTGCGCAGGCTCACCGCCGAGGGGCTGGTCCGGTACGAACGGCACCGCGGTGTGCAGGTCCAGAACTGGAGCGTCCGGGACGTCGACGAGATCTTCAGCCTCCGGTCGGTCCTGGAACCGTGGGGCAGCAGGCTCGCCGCGGTCGCGGGCACCGTCGACGTCGCCGAGCTGGACGACCTCGCGCACCGGATGGACGAGCTGGCCCCGGACGGCAGGCCCGCGGACGTGGACAAGCTGACCGAGCTGAACAACGCGTTCCACCGCGCCGTGCTGGCGGGCGCCGACAACACCCGGCTCACCACGGTCATCTCGTCGGTGATCCAGCTCCCGCTCGTCTGGCGCACCTTCTCCCGCTACACGCCGGAGGCGCTGCGGCGCAGCCTCGCCCACCACCACGAGCTGGTGTCCGCGCTCACCGCGCGGGACCCCGACTGGGCGGAGTCGGTCATGTGCAGCCACGTCCGCGCGGCCTGGCACACGCTCCGCTCGAGCGCGACCGCCCCCGGCGACCGGACCTGAGCCGCCCGGTCAGGGACAGTCCGCCGGGAGGGGGCGCGAGAACGGGACCGTCGCGGTGATGCGGCAGTCGCCCGGGCCGGTGATCTCGACCGCGCCGCTGCCGGTGGCGCTGAGCGTGTCACCGGACCGGGTGAACGTCACCACGGTCGTCGGCGGCGCCGCGAACGCGTAGTCCAGCGACCACATCTCTCCCTCGGCGGCGACCGTGCCGTAGACCCAGTGGTCCGGGTGTTCCTCGACCGGCTCGAAGAAGCCCCACGTCCTGGCCGCGGCGAACGCGCGGTCCCACACGCCGAAGGTGTGCACCCCGCACGTGGTCCTGGCGGTCACGTCCGCGCCCGCGCCGCTCGCGGCGTGCGCGAACAGGCCCTGCTGGACGTTGATGACCACCTCGATCGCCACGTCCCCCGCGAAGCTGGGCAGGACCGGGTCCTGCGGGCAGTTGATGCCGTTGCCCGACGTGAGGTACATCCGCGTGTGCGCGTAGTTCCGCACGATCGCCCTGGAGTTGTTGCCCGCGGCGTAGGGGCCGGTGGCGGGCCCGAAGATCTGCTGGTACCCGGCGCCGTTGACCAGCCCCAGCACCGCGAGGCCGAACTGGACCTCGGGTGCCTGCATGTTCGGCAGCGCGGCCGAGAACCCCATGACGGAGCCGAAGTAGCCCGGCAGCAGACCGGCGTAGCGCAGTGCGCCCTGGCCGCCCATCGAGATGCCGCCGATCGCGTGCCACCGGCGCTCCGGCAGGATCCGGTAGCGGCTCTCGATGGTGTCCTTGAGCAGCCGCAGGTGGTAGGTCGCCCAGGCGGGGTTGCCCCTGGCGCCGTCGTGCCACCAGTCCATGTACATGCCGAACGTGCCGCCGTCGGGCATCACGACGACCGCGGGCAGGCCCGCCGCGAGCGTCTCGATGTCCGAGGCCCAGGTGTCCGCGCCGCCGTTCGCGCCGTGGAGCAGCCACAGCACCGGGTAGGCGCGATCGGGGTTCTCGTCGTAGCCCGCCGGGAGCAGCACGTTGACCTTGGGGACCGTGCGGCCGCCGGGCAGGAGCGCGCCCGGCGCCGACGTGTCGACCAGTGGGCTCGGCAGCTCGAACGTCTCCAGGCGCTGGGGCGAGTTCGGCTCCTCGGCGACGGCGGTACCGGTGGTGGCGAGTGCCATCGCGACCGCGCACAACACACGGGCGAGGGCGGCGACCCCGCGGGGCGCCTGGGTGCGTGCCATGCGCAGGACGGTAACATGCAGATGTGCAGTTAAGTGCAGACCTGCAGACAAATGCCCCGGATGGCGCACCCCGCACCGGGCACCGCACCCAGGCCCAGCGCCGGGCGGAGACCCGCGCCGCGCTGCTGGCGGCGACCGTCCAGTGCCTCGTCGCCCACGGGTACGCCAAGACGACGACCGGCCGGATCGCCGAGCTCGCCAACGTCTCGCGCGGCGCGCAGACCCTGTACTTCCGCACCAGGGCCGAACTCGTCGCCGCCGCGGTCGCGCACCTCGCCGAGCAGCGGGCGGCCGCCGCGCGCGTCCGGTTCGCCCAGGGCCCGGTGTCGGTCGAGGACGCGCTCGACGTGCTGTGGGAGGAGTGCCAGGGCGTCCTGTTCGCCGCGTCCCTCGAACTCTGGGTCGCGTCCCGCACCGACCCGGAGCTGCGCACGCACCTGCACCGCCTCGAACGCGACGTGGCACGGACCATCGCGCGGGAGGCCGAGGCGGCGCTCGGCGCCGTCGCGCAGCGCCCGGGCTTCGCCGACGACCTGGTCTTCGCGCTCGCGACCGTCCGGGGGCTCGCACTGCTGCGGATCAGCAACGGCGGCAGCGGGCGCGCGATGGACCGCCTGTGGCAGCAGACCAGGGCCCGGCTCGCGCGGGTCCTGTCCTGAGCACGGGTCAGCCCTTGTCGGCGCCGCTGGTGAGCCCTTCGGAGAGCAGGCGTTCGGTGAGGAAGAACAGCACGACGATCGGCACGGTGATGACCACCGACCCGGCCATCAGGACGGTGGTCGGGATCTCGACGGTGCCGGACAGCTGCGCGAGGCCGAGGGACACCGTCCAGCGGTCCCGGCGTTCGACGAGGAACAGCAGCGCGAACAGGAACTCGTTCCACGCGATCATGAACACGAAGATGCCGGTGGCCACGACCGACGGCACGGCCAGCGGCAGGCTGATGCGCCGGATGACGCCGAGGCGGGTGAGCCCGTCGACCAGGCCGGCCTCCTCGACGCTCTCCGGGATCGTGTCGAAGTAGTTGCGCAGCATGTAGATCGCGACCGGCACGGTCTGCGCGATGTACACCAGCACCAGGCCCGCCAGGGATCCGCGCAGCTGCAGCTTGGTCAGCAGCACGAACAGCGGGATCGCGGTCACGATCGCCGGGAACAGGTACACCATCAGGAACAGCGCGCTGACCTGCCTGCGCCCGAAGAACTCCAGGCGGCTCACGGCGTACGCGCCGGGGATCGCGACCACCAGCGCGACGAGCACCGACGCGGTCGCGACGATCCCGCTGTTGCCCAGCAGCGTGAGGAACCCCTGCCCGCCGTCGGTGACCGGGCTCAGCACCTCCTCGTACGTGGCCCAGGTCAGCGAACCCAGGTCCGGCAGCAGCGAGTCCGGCCGCATGAGGAGGTCCTCGATGGGGCGGACCGACAGCATCAGCATGTAGTAGAACGGCACCAGGGTGGCGAGCAGCGCCCCCACGATCACGACCCAGCGCAACACGCCGAAGACCGCCCGCTCGACCCGGTCCCTCGACCACGGCCTCGCCGCGCTCATGCCCGTCCCCCGTCCCGCCGCCGCAGCAGCCACAGGTAGATGCCGAGCAGGACCACGAGGACGCCGGCGAGGAACACGGACTGCGCCGCGGCCGCACCGACGTTCCGCTGCACGGTCAGCAGCTCGTACACCCGGATGCTCACCACCTCGGTGCCCGCGGCGCCGCCGGTGAGCAGGAAGATGTCGTCGAACTCGTTGAAGGTCCAGATGGTCCGCAGCACGACGAGCACCGCGAGGACCGGCATCAGCTGGGGCAGCACGACGTGCCGGAACCGCTGCGACGGGGTGGCGCCGTCGATGGTGGCCGCTTCCTCCAGCTCGCCGGGGATCGCCTGCAGCCGCGCGAGGACGAACAGGAACACGAACGGGAAGTACCGCCAGCCCTCGAACACGATGACCGTCAGCAGCGCGGTCGGCACCGGGACGTCCAGTCCGAACAGGGAGATCTCGCCGCGTGCCTGGGAGAGGAACGCGACCGGGTCGTCCCAGCCGAACAGCCGCCGCCCCCAGCTGTTCACGATCCCGAACTCGGGGTTGAGCAGCACCTTCCACACGAACGTGACGGCCACGACCGGCGCGACGTACGGGATGAGCATCGCGGCGCGCACGAAACCCCGGCCCGCGAACGGTTTCCGCAACGCGAGCGCGACGCTCACCCCGAGCACCAGCGCGAGGAACGTGGACCCCGCCGTGTAGACGACCGTGGTGAGCAGCGTGTCCCACAACGTGTCCGAGCCGAACACCCGCGCGAAGTTCGCGACCGTCAGGTTCTCGAACAACCCGGTGCGGCCGATGCCGATCAGCCGCACCCGCTGGAACGCGATCAGCACCGACCACACCAGCGGCACCAGCACGACCGCGGCCACGATCACCAGCGTCGGTGCCATCAGCAGCAGCCCGCTGCGCGCGTTCCGCATCGCGAGCGTCGTGCGCCCGCGCCCCGGACGTGCCGTCCGGGGCCGCTCCGTGCGCGTCATGGCGCTACGAGCCGAGCTCTTCGGCGATCGTCGCGGTCTGCTCGTTCGCCTCCTCCGCCGCCGCGCGGGCGTCGCCGCCACCGCTGATCAGCTCCGCCAGCGCCTTCGGCACGACCAGCTGCCCGGCGACCGCGCCCGCCAGCTCGCCCTTGCCCTGGGTGAAACCCCACCGGCTGAACGTCTCGGGGCTCTCCTCCACCGCCTTGAGCGTCTCCGCGTCGTAGAACCGGCTCAGCGGCGCCTTGGTGTCCACACCCGCCTCGAGCTCACGCCACTGCTTGACGTAGGCCTGCGGGTCGTCGGCCGTGCGGGTGCGCACCGGCACCTTGCCCTCCGGCGCGACGGCGAGCCAGTCCGCGTAGCCGTCACCCATCAGGTAGGCGACGAGCTGCTTCGCCTCGTCGGTCGCGGCCTCCTGCAGGATCGCGAACGAGACGACCTCGCCGAACGTCGTCGGCGCCGACCCGTCCGGACCCGTCAGCCCGGCGACCACACCGGTGTTCTTCGCCAGGAACGCCTTGTCCGCCTGGCATTCCGGGCAGGTCGGCAACGCGTCGTTGCGCAGCCCGGCGAGCTCGTCGAGCAGGAAGGACGACCAGATCACCATGGCCGCCTGGCCGGAGAAGTAGGTGGCGCGGGTGGTGTCGACGTCCTGGTTGCCCGCGACCGAGTGGTCGCGGATCAGGTCGCCGTAGAAGCGGAACGCCTCGACGCACTGGTCGCTGTCCAGCGTCGGCGTGCCACCGTCGTCGACCAGCTGGCAGTCGTTGGCGAGGGCGAGGTGCTCGAAGGTCTGGTGGGTGAACGCGTCGGCGGGTGTCGTGCTGGCGGCGATCCCGGCCACGTTCCCCCGGTCCAGCCGCTCGGCGGCGGCCTGGATGGCGTCGTAGCTGGTCGGCGGTGCCAGCCCGGCCTTCGCGAAGAGGTCCTTGCGGTAGAACAGGAGCTGCGCCCAGCCGTCGCTCGGCACGACCAGCTGCGTGTCACCGTCACGGGTGAGCTCGAGCGCCCGCTCGGCGAACGTGCCGGCGCCCAGCTCGTCGACCACCTCGGCGGCGGCGTCGGTGTCCAGCAGCTCGTCGGTGCGCAACTGGTTCACGATCGGCAACGACAACGCCCCGATGACGTCCGGCAGCTCCCCGGACGAGGCGGCCGACGACAACACGGTGGTCAACTGCCCCTCCGCGACGGCGACCAGCTTCGTCTCGATGCCCGTCTCCTCGGTGAACTTCGCGAGCAGCCGCTCCTGCGCCTGCACCCGGTCTGCGGTGTCCTCCACCGTCCAGACCAGCAGCGTCCCGTCCCCGCCGCCGCCGGAGTCGTCACTCCCGCACGCGGCCGCCGCCAACGCGACCGGTAAAGCCACGACCAGTGCCCTGATGCCCCGACGAATCATGTGCACCTCCTGCCGGTGAGCCAGCGGTCAGGGAAGCAGAAAGAAAAACCCGCGGGCAACCGCCGATCCGGTAACGAAAGTCGATCTCCAGTGGATTGCGAGCCCGCCGGGAGCCGGCGATGACGCGGACGCGCCGCCGGCTCGACTCGATGTGGACGACGCTGTGCAGGTCGCCGTCTCGAACAGTCGCTGTAACGCCACAACAGCTCCAACGACGTGCTACTCGTCCAACGTCCTCGATCGGAAGCGAGCTTGTCCCATGGGTGAGAGGCGCGGCAAGTTCACTGCCCGGGAACGGCGAGTACGTGACGCCACGGCCCAAGGTCACCTGCTCGATCTGAGCGACAGCGGCCAGCGCGACCGGGAAGTCCCGGCCGCGTTGGTCGAACGGCTCCTGACCGACGGTGAGATGGCGAACCAGCCGCTGAAGATGAGGGGCGCCCGGATAACGGGCGTGCTCGACCTCGAAAACGCTCATCTCACCCGCACGCTGGAACTCTACAACTGTACGTTCGACTCGCCGGTCACCCTTACCGCGGCACGTGCACCGGCCATAAGGCTGAGCGGATGCCACGTGCCCAGCTTGCACGCCGACCGCCTGACCGTCGAGCGCGACCTTGAACTCGACCAAGGCTTCACAGCCGCGCACATCCGAATCGTGGAAGCTCACGTCGGCGGTTCGATGTCCCTCAACGGCGCGAAGCTCGGCGGCTCTGACCAATGGCCAGTCGCCGCGTACGGGTTGACCGTGGATCGATCCATGTGGTGTGGGTCAGGACTGACGGTCAACGGCGACTTCGTACTCGTCAACGCGAGCATCGGAGGCACGCTGTCCTTCACCGGCGCGCACCTGCACTCCTCTGAAGGCCATGCCTTGAACGGACAGAGTCTCACCATCGGCCGGGCCCTGTTTCTCGGAAGCACTCTCTCGGACTCCTCCGGCTTCACCGCCAGCGGAGAGGTCCGGTTGACCGGCAGCCGGGTCGCCGCCTTCGTGTGCTGCTGGGGCGCTCGACTGCACAACCCCGAGGGGTTCGCGCTGTCCGCGCTGGGCATCCAAGTGAGCACGGATCTGTACCTGGACAGAGGGTTCACGGCCGCCGGCGACATCTTCTTGGACTCTTCCTCCATCGGAGGCAGCCTGCATCTGGATGGCGCCACGTTGCGCGGACACCGCTCCCCCGTTCTCACCGCACGGCACGCACGAATAGAGAAGTCACTGTTCTGTCGCGACGGATTTTCCGCGAACGCACCGGTTGATCTTTCCGGCTTGTACGTGGGCGGATCGGCGGACTTCACGGATGCTCGGCTTGATTCATGCCCGAACCTTGCGCTCAATTACGTCCGCGCACAGTCCCTTGTCCTCCGTCCGCGAAACTCATCGAGATCAGTTGACGTTCGCCATGCGGTCGTCGACGTGTTCGAGGACGACCCGCAAGGCTGGCCGACCGAACTGCTCTTGATGAACTTCACCTACGGCCACCTCGAGAATCTCGTCGACCTGCCTGCACAGGACCGCCTCAAGTGGCTGAGACGTGACCCCACCGGCTACAAGCCCCAACCATATGAGCAGCTACGAGCCGCCTACCGGCGAGCCGGTCTGGAGAAGGCAGCACGAAGAACGGCGATCGCCAAGCACTCTCATGAACGATCGGCGACCGGCTATGCGGGAAAGATGTGGAACTGGGTTCTGTATGCCACCGTCGGATACGGCTACCGGCCGTGGCAGGCCGGTGTGTGGCTCATCGGACTGCTCATGGCCGGCACGTACGTCTTCGCTGCCGCTTATCCGGCGGAGATCATTCCCACCGTTGCCGGCGAAACGTCATTCCATCCCATCGCTTACACAGCCGACATTCTCGTGCCGTTCTTGGATCTCAGCCAACAGTCCACGTGGCAGCCAGAGGGACGTGCAGCGGCATGGTCCTGGGGCCTCACCGCCGCAGGGTGGTTCCTGACGACATGCGTCGTCGCCGGGCTCACTCGAATCCTTCGGCGAGAGTGAGGCCGATCATCCGGTGCTGTCGAGGGCGCTGGAGAACGCGTCCAGGTATCCGGCGGCGAGGCCCATGTTCATCAGCGCCCGGCTCGTCTGCGCCCGTCGGTCTTCAGGCGAGCGGCGAGGAGCGGCGGTGATCGTGCACGACATGGTCTGGACGTCCTGGTCCGGGGCCGTTCCGAATGGGGTGAAGTCGATCAGGTCCGGTAGCAGAAGCCTGCCGAACTGGCGCGACCGCTCGGCGCTCAGGCGCAGTTCGACCTTCGGGGGCTGTGTCCAGTGGTTGCCCCACGGACTCGGGTCGAGGACCGTGGGCAGGACGTCGGTGGCCGTGTGCCACGCGGCGACGAAGAACTCGATCAGCTCCCCCACGGTCAGCGGCGCAGCGGTCCGGCGGGTGTCGTCGAGGGCGTCGGCCCAGGCGGCGATGTCCTCCACCCGGAGTTCCGCGCAGGTGACGACCGCGTCGGACATGACACCGGGCAGGGCGAGCATCACCTCGCACGACAACGCGGTCCGGCCGTCGAGGGACGCGATGCCGCCGGAGCGGCTCACGGAGTGCGGGCCGTTGCGGTTCGGTCCGTCGCGCCAGCCGTCCAGGCGCAGCTCGGCCCCCCGGTGCCGGGACAGCGCGGTCACCGCAGCGGCCAGGTCGCCGGCCGGTAGCCATTCGGCCAGTTGCCGCCGCTTCTCGCCGGAGATCACGCAGTCCTCCGGCCAGGCCCACGGGAGCGTGGCGACGACGCGAGCACGCAGTTGCGGTGGTTTGGGGCCGCCCGTCCAGTTCAGTGCGTTTCGGGTGACCTCGAAGTCGCTGCTCGGCACGGGTTCCCACGCCCAGCCGTCCCCGTCGGGGCGGATCAACCGGCCGGGTCCCCACTGTCCGCCCCGGAGGTGCACAGCGATCTCGTCGGCGCCGATCACGGCCCCGCGCCCCTGATCGGCAACGGGCAGCCCGAGCGCGGTGACGACGTCCGCGTGGCGGATCCCGCTGCCCGCCACGTGCAGGCCGTCCCAGATCTCCTCGGCGACCGCGACCACCGGCCGCCGGGGCAGGCCGCACAAGACCCACCCGCTGCCGGCGCCAGTCCCGCCAAGGCGTTGCACGACACCGGGTCCCGCGCGGTGTACCTCGCTGACGGCACCACCCACGGGCACCCGCCCGCGGAGCTCGTCGTACGCGGTCCGGAACGGCCCCTTCCAACCCGCCTCTCCGTCACCGACCTCGTACGACGACACGACGGCCGCGGCTCTGGTGATGAGCGAAGCGAGTTCGCCGCCCCGGTTGTCGCGTTCGTGCCGGAGACCGGCGGCGAGCAGGCGCTGGATCTCGTGCGGTCTCAACCAGATCGTCTGGTCGTTCCGGCGCACCGGGACCGCCACCGACATCGGGCTGGCCTGCGACTTCCCGGTCGGCCCCGGTATGACGAACGGCGTCCGCTGCACGGGCTGCGGCGGGACGTGGATCGCCAGCACGCCCTTCTCGTCGTCGACCGGGAACCACTCGATGGTCAGTCCGTGCGGCTGCGGGATCACCCGCTCGGCGAGCACGTCGCCGTACCGCTTGCGGTCCACCTGGGCACGCGGGACCGGCCGCAGGGCGGTGACGAACTCCTCCCCGAGCCGCGGCTCGGTCGAGTACCCGACGACGAGGAGCCCGCCGGTCGCACCGTTGGCGAACGCGGCCACGTCCTTGGCCAGCTCCTCCTTGCCCGTGGGTGAGTCCAGCGGGTAGATGCCGTCCTTGACGTCCATCCACTGGCACTCCGGCAAACCCAGCAGGGCGGTGAAGTCGCCGTCGCGCAGGGAATCGAGCAGGGAGTCGGGATCACTGGCGGCCATGCGGGCCATTCTGCCGCGCCTGGTCAGGGCAGGAGGGTCAGCGCGAGGTGGAGGTCGACGCGGTCGGGGAAGGACGACAGGTCGCGGCCGGTGAGTTCGGCGACGCGGCCGATGCGGTACCGCAGGGTGTTGACGTGGACGTGCAGCTCGGCGGCGGCCGACGCCCACGAGCCCGAGTGGCGCAGGAAGACCCGCAGGCTGTGCACGAGCTCCGAGCGGTGCACGGTGTCGTAGTCGAGCACCGGGCCCAGCACGCGGGAGCGGAACGACCGGCGGAGCTCCTCGGGGACGGCGGCGAGGAGGAGTGGGTGGGAGGCGACGTCGTCGCCCGCGACGACCGTGGCCCGGCCCGTGGACAGTTCGGCCAGCTTGCGTGCGTGCCGGGCCTCGTGCAGGCCGGACCGCAGCGCGGCCGCGTCGGCGGGGCGGCTCGCGCCCACCGACAGCCGCGCCGAACCCAGTGCCGGTGCCACGGTCGCCACGGCGGCGCGCAGGTCCGCGATGGACACCGCGCCCAGCCCGCTCCCCGGCGAGATCCGCGCCACGCCGACCGTCTCGCCGTCGATCTCCGTCACGACCGTGTGGTCGCCGAGCGGGGCGAGGAGTTCGGTCAGCAGCGCGGGTGCCAGGCCCGGGCTGCCGCCCCCCAGGCTCAACGACACCGCGCAGACCGCGTCCGCCGCCGCGAGGTCCACTTCGGACAGGCGGGCGGTGACCTCGGCGGACGTCGAGTGTTCCGCCATCGCCAGCCGCAGCACGGGTGCCGCGGCGCGGCCCGCGATCCGGTGTGCCTCGTCCAGGCGGGCGCGTTCGAGGCCGACGAGCGTCGCCAGCTCCGCGGCGAGTTCGCGGCGCACGGAGTCCCAGTCCTCGTGGTCGCCCGCCACGGCGAGGAACCAGCTGACCATGCGGTGGCTCGCCCGTGCCGCCGCGGACAGCAGGGTCACCGGGCCTCGATCAGTGCCGACGACCTTCGGCAGCCGGTCCGCCTTGAGGAACTCCCCCGCCAGCCGGGTCCGCTCGGGCTCGCCCGGCCCGGCGACCAGCCTGCCGGTGGCGCCCAGCACCCAGCAGTCCGCGCCGAGTTCACGGGCACCCGCGGCGACGAGCGACGTGACGCCGCCGCCCTCGGCGACCGCGGTCACGAGCCTGCGGTAGCGGTCGAGGAACTGCCCGGAACCGGGGGTGCGCTGCGCGCGTTCGGCCGCCAGCCACAGCACCGCCTGCTCGCTGACGGTCGCGAACGACACGTTCACCGGCACCTCCAGCAGCGGCACGCCGTGCCTGCGGCACGCGTCGACGACGTGCTGGGGCACGGGCCCGCCGCCGCGCTCGGCGGTGCCCGCGCACAGCGCCGCGACGTCGGCCTCCGCCAGCGCGGCCACGAACGCCTCGGAGTCGGCGGGCGTCGGCCACCACTCCATGCCGCTCAGCACCAGCTCACCGCCGGTCAGGTACCGCCGGGGGTCGCGGAGCGTCGCGGTGAAGACCCGTTCGAAGGTCCGGTCCAGCTGGTCCTCGCCGACGAGCACGGTCAGCCCGAGCCCCTCGGCCGCCAGCAGTGCGCTCAGTCGCATGAGCCCTCCCTTCCCGGTTTTGTAGGAAAGCACAAAAACGGGTGTGCCGTGGGCTTGGACTTTCGGTGGTTCCGCCGCTGTCGGGTGCCCCGACCTGGGCTGTGTACTGGCTCACATGCACGAACCGACCGTCTCCGACCTGCTCGCCTGCTGCGCGTCGCCCACGTGGGCGGCGGCGGTCGCCTGCGGCGGGCCGTACCCGGACGTCGCCGCGGTGCTGGTGGCGGCGGACGCCGCACTCGACGGGCTCGACTGGTCCGAGGTCGAGAAGGCCCTGGCCGCGCACCCCCGCATCGGCGACCGCGCGACCGCGGCCGGCCGCGAGGCGGAGTGGTCACGGCAGGAGCAGGCCGCCGCGGCGGACGGTGACCGGGCCGAGCTGACCCGCGCCAACGCCGAGTACGAGCGCGTGTTCGACCGGGTGTTCCTGGTCGACGCGACCGGCCGGTCCGCCGCCGAGATCCTGGCGGACCTGCGGGCCCGGCTCGGCAACGACGAGGAGACCGAGCGCGCGGTGGTCCGGCGGGAGCTGCGCGGCATCGTCCGGCGGCGGCTGGGGAGGGCGTTCTCGTGAGCCTCTCCACCCACGTGCTGGACGCGGCCACCGGCCGCCCCGCCACCGGTGTCCCGGTCCGCCTCGAACGCGCGGACGGCACCCGGCTCGCGGACGGCCGGACCGACGCCGACGGCCGCGTCACCGGCTGGGCACCCGGCGCCGGCGTGCACCGGCTGGTCTTCGACACGGCGGACCACGCGTTCTTCCCCGAGGTCGCGGTGACGTTCCGGATCACCGACCCCGCCGCCCACCACCACGTCCCGCTGCTGCTGAGCCCCTTCGCGTACACGACCTACCGCGGCAGCTGAGAAAGGAACCGAGATGGCGATCGTCCTGGGCGACAACCGGTACGGCAAGGCCGAGGTGCGGCTCGTGCGCATCGACCGGGGTGCCGCCGAGCACGGCATCACCGACCTGACCGTGAGCGTGTCCCTGTCCGGCGACATGGCCGACACCCACCTGACCGGCGCGAACGACAAAGTCCTCGCCACCGACACCCAGAAGAACACGGTGTTCGCGTTCGCCCGCGACGGCATCGGGTCGCCCGAGGCCTTCGGTCTGCGGCTGGCCCGGCACTTCGTGGACTCGCAGCCCAGCATCCACCGGGCCCGCGTGCGGCTGGAGCAGTCCACGTGGGCGCGGCTGGGCCCGCATTCGTTCGCGGGTGCGGGCGGCGGTACGCGCACCGCGGTCGTCACGTGCGACGGCGAGCGGTCGTGGGTGCTGTCCGGGCTCACCGACCTGACGGTGCTGAACTCGACCGGCTCCGAGTTCTGGGGCTTCCCGCGCGACGAGTACACGACGCTGCAGGAGACCAAGGACCGCATCCTCGCCACCGCGGTGAACGCGACCTGGCGGCACGCGGCCACCGACGTGGACTGGGACGCGAGCTTCGCCACCGCCAAGCAGAGCCTGCTCGACGCGTTCGCCGGCACCTACAGCTACTCGCTCCAGCAGACCCTGTACGCCATGGGCGAGCGGGTGCTGACCACCGGCCCCGGGATCGCCGAGGTCCGGCTGAGCCTGCCGAACAAGCACCACTTCCTGTCCGACCTGACCCCGTTCGGGCTCGACAACCCCGGCGAGGTGTTCTACGCGGCGGACCGCCCGTACGGCCTCATCGAGGGCACCGTGCTGCGCGACGACGCCCCGCCCGCCGGGCCTGCGTGGGACTGAGGAGGACGCAGTGGACTTCATCCGCCCCCGAACCCTCGCCGAGGCCCTCGAGGCCAAGGCCGCCCACCCGGACGCGGTGCCGATCGCGGGTGGCACGGACGTGATGGTGGAGCTGAACTTCGACCACCGCAGGCCGTCCGCGCTGCTCGACCTGAACCGGGTCCCCGAGCTGCACGAGCACGGCCGCGCCGACGGACGGGTCCGGCTCGGCGCGGCGGTGCCGTACGCGCGGATCATCGCCGAGCTGGGCACCGAGCTGCCCGGCCTGGCGATGGCCGCCAGGACCGTCGGCTCGCCGCAGATCCGCAACCGCGGCAGCGTCGGCGGCAACCTGGGCGCTGCCTCCCCCGCGGGCGACGCGCACCCGGCGCTGCTGGCGGCGGGCGCGGACGTGGAGATCGCCTCCACCAGGGGCACGCGGTTCGTCGCCGCGCAGGACTTCTACACCGGTGTGAAGCGCAACGTCCTCGAACCGGACGAGCTGATCACCGCCGTCCACCTGGCCCCGGCCGAGGGGCCGCAGCAGTTCAGCAAGATCGGCACCCGCAACGCGATGGTGATCGCGGTGTGCGCGTTCGGTCTGGCCCTGCACCCCGCGGCACGCCGCGTCGGCACGGGTCTCGGTTCGGCCGCACCCACACCACGCCGGGCGACCGCGGCCGAGGAGTTCATCGCGGGCGAGCTGAACTGGGACTCACCGCGGCCGATCGCCGACTCCGTGCTGCGCCGGTTCGGTGCGCTGGTCGCCGAGGCCGCGTCCCCCATCGACGACGTCCGGGGCACCGCCGCCTACCGCAGGCACGCGCTGTCCGTGCTGGCCCGCCGCACGCTGGGCTGGGCGTGGTCCGACTACCTGAACGGAGGCAGGGCATGCGCGTGACGTGCACCGTCAACGGCGAGCAGCGCATCGCGGACGACGTGTGGCCGGGTGAGAGCCTGCTGTACGTGCTGCGGGAGCGGCTCGGCCTGCCCGGCGCGAAGAACGCCTGCGAACAGGGCGAATGCGGGTCGTGCACGGTCTACCTGGACGGCACGCCGGTGTGCTCGTGCCTGGTCGCGGCCGGGCAGGCGCAGGACCGGGACGTGCGCACGGTCGAGGGCCTCGCCGACGGCGACCGGCTCGACCCGGTGCAGCAGGCGTTCGTCGAGACCGGCGCCGTGCAGTGCGGGTTCTGCACGCCCGGGCTCATCGTCCAGGCACACGACCTGATCAGCCGCCACGACGAGCCGACCGACCCGGAGATCCGGGAGGCGCTCGCCGGCAACCTGTGCCGCTGCACGGGGTACGAGAAGATCCTGGACGCGGTGCGGCTGGCCGCGGCACGCAGGAGGGCCGCGCGATGACGCTCGCACAGCGGCTCGACGACACGATCTCCGGCGGCATCGGCGACAGTCCACTCCGGCCGGACGGCACCCTGAAGGTGCGTGGCGAGTACGCGTACGCGTCGGACCTGTGGCACGAGGACATGTTGTGGGGCGCCACGCTGCGCAGCCCGCACCCGTACGCCCGCATCACATCCGTCGACATCGGACCCGCGCTGGCGCTGCCCGGCGTGTACGCGGTGCTGACCCACGAGGACGTGCCCGGCGAGAACGCCTACGGGCTCAAGCACCGGGACACGCCCGTGCTGGCCGAGGACGTGGTGCGGTACCAGGGTGAACCGGTGGCGCTGGTCGCGGCCGACCACCCGGAGACCGCCCGCCGCGCGTGCAAGGCCATCCACGTCGGGTACGAGGTGCTGGACCCGCTCCTCGACGTGGAGGAGATCGCGCACGACGACACGCTGCCCGCGCTGCACCCCGGCGGGAACGTGGTGCGCCACCAGCGGATCGTCAAGGGCGACCCCGCGGCGACGGCCGACGTCGTGGTGTCGGGCGTGTACGAGATCGGCATGCAGGACCAGGCGTTCCTCGGCCCCGAGGCCGGGCTCGCGGTGCCCGACGGCGACGGTGGCGTCGACCTGTACCTGGCCACGCAGTGGCTGCACGTCGACCAGCGCCAGACCGCGCACGCGCTGGGGCTGCCGCTGGAGAAGGTCCGGCTGACCATGTCCGGTGTCGGCGGCGCGTTCGGCGGCCGCGAGGACCTGTCGATGCAGGTGCACGCGTGCATGCTGGCGCTGCGCACGGGCCGTCCGGTCAAGATGTCCTACCACCGCGAGGAGTCGTTCTTCGGGCACGTGCACCGCCACCCCGCCCGCATGTACTACGAGCACGGCGCCACGAAGGACGGCGACCTCGTGTACGTGAAGGCGCGGCTGTACTTCGACGGCGGCGCCTACGCCTCCAAGACCCCCGTCGTGGTCGGCAACGGCACCACGCTGTCGGTCGGGCCGTACGACGTGCCGAACGCGCACATCGAGGGCTGGGGCGTGTACAGCAACAACCCGCCGTGCGGCGCGATGCGCGGGCTGGGCGCGGTGCAGCCGACCTACGCCTACGAGTCCCAGATGGACAAGCTCGCCGCCGCGCTGGGCATGGACCCGGCGGAGCTGCGGATCCGCAACGCGATGAGCGAGGGCTCGACCACGGTCACCGGGCAGGTCGTCGACTTCCCCGCCCCGGTGGCCGAGTTGGTCGCCCGGGTCCGGGACCTGCCGCTCCCCGCGGCGGCGACCGGCGACATCCTGGGGCTGCCCGGCGGGGCCGGGAACACCACGCACGGCGAGGGCGTCGTCCGCGGCGTCGGCTACGGCGTGACGATCAAGAACATCTCCTACGCCGAGGGCCTCGACGACTACTCGACCGCGCGGGTGCGCCTGGCGGTGATCGGCGGTGCGCCGGTCGCGATGGTGCACACCGCGGCGGCGGAGGTCGGCCAGGGCCTGGTGACGGTGCAGCAGCAGATCGCCCGCACGGAACTGGGGGTCGAGCGGGTCGTGCTGCACCCGAACGACACGAGCGTCGGCGACGCCGGGTCGAGTTCGGCGTCCCGCCAGACGTACGTGACCGGCGGCGCGGTGCGCAACGCGTGCCGCGCGGTCGCGGAGCGGGTGTTCGCGCGCGTCGGCGGCACCGGGCTGTCCCTGTCGGGCGGCAAAGTCGTCTCCGCGGACGGGGTCGTGCTCGCGGACCTGGCGGAGGTGCTCGGCGACGACGTGCTAGAGGAGACCCGCGAGTACCACCACCGCAAGACCTACCCGCTGGACCCGGAAACGGGACAGGGCAACGCACACGTGCAGTACGGGTTCTCGGCGCACCGGGCCGTGGTGGACGTGGACGTCGAGCTGGGCCTGGTCCGGGTGGTGGCGCTGGACTGCGCGCAGGACGTCGGCAAGGCGGTCAACCCGGACGCGGTCGTCGGCCAGATCCACGGCGGGTCGGCGCAGGGCCTCGGCCTCGCGGTGATGGAGGAGATCCAGGTGGCGGACGGGAAGGTGCGCAACCCGTCGTTCACCGACTACCTCATCCCGACGGTCCTCGACGTGCCGCCGATGACCGTCGAGGTGCTCGAACGCCCCGACCCGCACGCCCCGTACGGCGTCCGCGGCGTCGGCGAACCACCCACCATCTCGGCCACGCCCGCGATCGCCAACGCGATCCGCGCCGCGACCGGCCTCGAACTGCCCCGCGTACCGGTGAAACCGGAACACATCACTGGAGGAGAACACCCGTGCTCGTGAACACCGACGTCGAGTCCCAGTGGCTGGCCGAGACCATCCGGCTCGCCACCGAGAACGTCGCGAACGGCGGTGGCCCGTTCGGCGCGCTGGTCGCCCGCGGCGACGCCGTCGTGGCGACGGGCATCAACCGGGTGACGGCGACCCTCGACCCGACCGCGCACGCCGAGGTGACCGCGATCCGCGCGGCCTGCCGGGCGCTGGGCACGTTCTCCCTGGAGGGGTGCGTGCTGGTGTCGTCGTGCGAGCCGTGCCCGATGTGCCTGTCGTCGGCGCTGTGGGCGCGGGTCGACCGGGTGGTGTACGCGAGCGACCGCGACGACGCCGCCAAGGCGGGGTTCGACGACCGCGCCTTCTACGAGCTCTTCGACAAGCCGAGGGACAGCTGGCACGTACCCGTGACCCAGCTGTCCACAGTAGACGGGTTCGCCCCGTTCACGGCGTGGCTGGCGAACACCACCCGCGTCGAGTACTGACCCCCGGTGCTGACCGGAGCACCTGACAAGCACCAAACGTGCCACCCGAGGGGCCCGCCCAGGTCGCGGGCCGGGTGCCGCACGCCCACCGGCAAGGGAGTACGCAATGACGCAGACCCGACCCGAAGCCCCACCGGAAGCCCCGCTCCCACCCGTCCCCGAGGTCCGCACCTCCGCCCTGGACCGGTTCTTCTCGATCCGCCGCCGCGGTTCCACCGTGGGCCGCGAGGTCCGCGGCGGCGTGACCACGTTCGTCGCGATGGCCTACATCGTGCTGCTCAACCCGCTGATCCTCGGCGCGTCCGCGGACATCACCGGCGCTCGGCTGTCCACGGCGGCCATCACCACCGCGACGGCGCTGGCCGCGGCGGTCATGACCGTCCTCATGGGACTGGTCGGCAACGTGCCGCTCGCGCTCGCCGCCGGCCTGGGCATCAACGGCATCGTGGCGTTCCAGATGGCGCCGACGATGACGTGGGCGCAGGCGTTCGGCCTCGTCGTCATCGAGGGCGTGTGCATCGTGCTGATGGCGGTCAGCGGCGTCCGTGAGCGGATCATGAACGCGATCCCCATGGCGCTCAAGACCGCGATCACCGTCGGCATCGGCCTCTACATCGCGCTGGTCGGCCTGGTCAGCACCGGGTTCGTGACCCGGATGCCGGACGCGGCGAACACGACCGTCCCGGTGCGGCTCGGCGCCGACGGGCACCTGTCCGGCTGGCCGGTCGTGGTCTTCTGCGCCGGGCTGCTGCTGATGACCGTGCTGACCGCGCGGAAGGTGCCGGGCGCGGTGCTGATCAGCATCGGCGCGGCGACGGTACTGGCGATCGTGGTCAACGCGGTGTTCGAGGTGCCCGCCTGGGGGCTCGTCGAGCCGGCCGTGCCCGACCACCTGGTGGCCGCGCCCGACTTCTCGTTGTTCGGCGACGTGGACCTGTTCGGCGGGTTCGTGTCGGCGGGCCCGATCGCGGCGACGGTCTTCCTGTTCACGCTGGTGCTGTCCGGGTTCTTCGACGCGATGGGCACGATCACGAGCGTTTCCGACGAGGCGGGCCTGTCGCGGAACGGGAAGGTGCCGGGCATGGGCCGCATCCTGGTCGTCGACGGTGCGGGCGCGGTCATGGGCGGCGTCAGCGGCTCCGCCCCCAACACCGTGTTCCTCGAGTCGGCCGCCGGGGTCGGCGAGGGCGCGCGGACCGGGCTCGCGAGCGTGGTGACCGGTGCGTTGTTCGCGGCGACCCTGCTGTTCACGCCGCTCGCGGCGGTCGTCCCGGCCCAGGCCGCGGCACCCGCGCTGGTGGTGATCGGCGGCATGATGATGGCGCAGTGCCGCAAGGTGCCGTGGCAGGACAGCGACTTCGTCATCCCGGTGTTCCTGACCATCGCGGTCATCCCGTTCACCTACTCGATCACCAACGGGATCGGCGCCGGGCTCGTCTCGTACGTGCTCATCAGGATCGGCAAGGGCAGCTGGCCGGGCTGGCTGCTCACCTCGCTCGCCGCGATCTTCGCCTGCTACTTCGGCGTGACCGGTCTCGAGCACCTGCTGATGTGAAAGGACCCGCTGTGGCACTGATGTTCCTCAACGGTGGCGCCATGCGCGGCGAACCGCTCCACCACCTGCTGGACGGCGCGGAGCCGGTCGCCGAGACCACCACCGCGCCCAAGTACCGCTTCTACTCGGTCGGCGACGCGTGCCCGGCACTGCACCCGGTGGCGCACGGCGGCGCCGCGGTCGCAGGCGAGCTGTACGACCTGCCGATGGACGTCCTGCGGGACCGGCTCCTGCCGAGCGAACCGCACGAGCTGGAGCTGGGCGTGATCGAACTGGCCGACGGCAGCTCGTCGTTCGCGATGCTGCTGCGCCGCCCGTACACCTCGCACACCCGGTTGACCGACATCACCGCGATCGGCGACTGGCGTGCCTACAAGGAGAAGTCGTGACCCGGTTCGACGTCAACCTGTCCATCCTGTTCACCGAGCTGCCGCTCCTGGACCGGCCCTCGGCCGCCGCCGGGGCGGGGTTCGACGCGGTGGAGTTCTGGTGGCCGTTCGACACCCCGACCCCGGCCGCCGCCGACGTCGACCGGTTCGTCGGCGCGGTGCACGACGCCGGGGTTCGGCTGGTGGGCCTGAACTTCTTCGCGGGCGACATGCCCGGCGGTGACCGCGGGGTCCTGTCCCTGCCCGCGCGGTCGGCGGAGTTCGTGGCGAACGTCCCGGTGGCCGTGGACATCGCCGAGCGGCTGGGCTGCCGGGCGCTGAACGCCTTGTACGGCAACCGGGTCGACGGCGCCGACCCGGCCGAACAGGACGCACTGGCGGTGGCGAACCTGGCACGGGCGGCCGCGGCGTTCGACGGGGTGGTCCTCGTCGAACCGCTCAGCGGCGCCCCGCGCTACCCGCTGCGCACCGCCGCCGACGCGCTCGCGGTCATCGACCGCGTGGGCGCCGACAACGTGAAACTCCTCGCCGACCTGTACCACCTGACCGTGAACGGCGACGACCTCGACGCCGTGATCGCGGAGCACACCGGCCGGATCGGCCACGTGCAGATCGCCGACGCGCCCGGCCGCCACGAACCTGGCACCGGGTCGCTCGACCTCGACGCACACCTGCAGAAGCTCGCCGCGAACGGCTACCCGGGCCACGTCGGCCTGGAGTACGTGCCGTCCGGCGCGAGCGCGGACAGCTTCGGCTGGCTGCGCAAGGGAACGGAGACCTCGTGAGTTCCATCGGTTTCATCGGCCTGGGCATCATGGGCGCGCCCATGGCCCGCAACCTCGTCCGGGCCGGGTTCGCGGTCACCGGGTTCGACCTGAACACCGACGCGGTCGCGGCACTCGCGGCCGACGGCGGCAAACCCGCCTCGTCCATTGCCGACGCCGTGCGCGGCGCCGACGTCGTGGTGACGATGCTGCCCGCCGACCAGCACGTCGAGGCGGTCGTGCTCGGCGCGGACGGCGTGCTCGCGCACCGCGAACCGGGTGCGCTGCTGATCGACTTCAGCACCATCCGGCCGGCGACCTCGCAGAAGATCGCCAAGGCGGGCGGCCGCGTCCTGGACGCGCCGGTGTCGGGCGGCCAGCAGGGCGCGATCGACGGCGTGCTGTCCATCATGGTCGGTGGCGAGCAGGCCGACTTCGACGCCGCGAAGCCGGTGTTCGACGCGGTCGGCAAGATCGCCGCGCTCGTCGGCCCCGCAGGCGCCGGGCAGTTCGTGAAGGCCGCCAACCAGCTCGTGGTCGGCGGCACGTACGCGCTCGTCGCGGAGGCCATCCTGCTCATGGAGGCGTCCGGGGTGGACGCGCGCGCCGGGCTCGACGTGCTGGCGGGCGGGCTCGCGGGCAGCCGGATCCTGGAGCTGAAGCGGGCGTCCATGCTGGCGCGCGACTTCACGCCCGGCTTCCGGATCGACCTGCACCACAAGGACATGGGCATCGTGCTCGACGCGGCGCGGCAGGCCGAGGTGGCGCTGCCGTTCGGGTTCCAGGTGGCGGCACACGTGCAGGCGGCGCGGGCCCAGGGCCTCGGCGACCGCGACCACTCCGGGCTGCTGGCGGTCGCCGAGCGGTTCGCCGGCCGGGAGGAGCGCTGACATGGCACGCATGCCCGCGATGGAGGCGGTCGTCCAGGTGCTCAAGTCCGAGGGCGTCGACACCGCGTTCGGCTGTCCCGGCGCGGCGATCCTCCCGCTGTACAAGGCGATGGCGGTCGTCGGCGGCATCGAGCACCTGACCGTGCGGCACGAGGAGGGCGCGACGCACATGGCCGACGGCTGGTCCCGCACCAGCGGCAAGGTCGGCGTCGCGATCGGCACGTCCGGCCCGGCCGGGACGAACATGATCACCGGCCTGTACACGGCGCTGGCCGACTCGATCCCGATCGTGTGCGTCACCGGCCAGGCGGTCTCGACGGCACTGCACAAGGAGGCGTTCCAGGCGGTCGACATCGTCGAGATCGCCAAGCCGGTCACGAAGTGGGCCGTGCAGATCAAGGAGGCCGCGACGGCGCCGTGGGTGTTCCGCGAGGCGTTCCGCGTCGCGCGGTCCGGCAGGCCGGGTCCGGTGCTCGTCGACATCCCCGTGGACGTCGCGAAGGAGGTCATCGAGTACGACCCCGACATCGACGCGCCGCTGCCGGTCGAGGCCGTGCGCCCGCACCAGCCGCGCGTCGAGCGCGCGCTGGACCTGCTGCTCGCCGGGCAGCGGCCGCTCATCCTCGCCGGTGGCGGGGTGATCATCGCGGACGCGGCCGACGAGCTGCGGGAACTGTCGGCGCTGCTGCACATCCCCGTGCAGGTCACGCTGATGGGCAAGGGGGCGGTCGACGAGGACAGCCCGCTCTACGCCGGGATGACCGGGGTGCAGACCTCGCAGCGGTACGGCAACGCGTCGTTCCTGGAGTCGGACGTGGTGCTCGCGGTCGGCGCGCGGTTCGGCGACCGGCACACCGGCACCCTGGACGTGTACCGGGGGGACCGGACGTTCATCCACGTCGACATCGAGCCGACCCAGCTGGGCAAGGTGTTCCCGCCCGACCTCGGCATCGTGTCGGACGCGAAGCTGTTCCTGCGCGCGCTGCTCGACACGGCCCGCCGCCGAGGCGGCCGCGGCCCGGCGGCGTGGGCCGACCGGGTGGCGGAGCTGAAGCGGACGCTGGGGCGGCGCGAGGACTTCGACACCGTGCCGATCAAGGCGCCCCGGATCTACAAGGAGATCAACGAGGTCTTCGGCCCGGAGACGTACTTCGTCACCGCGATCGGCCTGTACCAGATCTGGGGCGGGCAGCACCAGAAGGCCTACCGGCCGCGGCACTACCAGGTGTGCGGCCAGGCAGGCCCGCTCGGCTGGGAGATCCCGGCGGCGATCGGGGTGAAGAAGGCGCTCAAGGCCACCGAGCCGGACGCGGAAGTCGTCGGCATCGTCGGCGACTACGGCTTCCAGTACATGGTGGAGGAGCTGGCCGTCGGCGCGCAGTACCACGTGCCGCTCGTCCTGATCATGATCAACAACGAGTACCTCGGCCTGATCCGGCAGGCCTCGCTCCCCTACGACATGAACTACCAGGTCGACATCCACTACGACGAGTACGGCACGGACAACGTCAAGATCATGGAGGCCTACGGCTGCGCGGGCAGGCGCGTGCACGAGCCGGGTGACATCCGCGACGCGCTCGAGTGGGCCCGCAAGGAGGCCGTGGCCACGTCACGGCCCGTGCTGGTGGAGATCATGATCGAGCGGGAGGCGAACACGCCGCACGGGCCGTCGATCGACGCGGTGCGGGAATTCGAGCCGCTCCCGTGAGCGAGCACGCGGGCGCACCAGTGGCACCGCGTCATGTCCTGGTGGCGCCGGACAAGTTCAAGGGCTCGCTGTCCGCCGCCGAGGTCGCGGACGCCGTCGCGGCGGGCATCGGCGCCGCCCGGCCGGACGTGCCGGTGCGGGTGCTGCCGATGGCCGACGGCGGTGACGGGACCGTGGCCGCGGCGGTGGCGGCCGGGTTCAGCCGGGTCGACGTCCCGGCGCGCGGGCCGACCGGACAGCGCGTCACCGCCTCGTTCGCGCTGTCCGGGACGACCGCGGTCGTGGAGCTGGCCGAGGCGTCCGGCGCGCACCGCCTGCCCGACGGCGTGCCCGCGCCGTTGACCGCGTCCAGCGCGGGCACCGGCGACGTCCTCGCCGCCGCCGTGCGAGCCGGTGCCCGGCGGGTCGTGCTCGGGCTCGGCGGCAGCGCCTGCACCGATGGCGGCGCCGGCCTGCTGTCGGCGCTCGGCGCGCGGCTGCTCGACGCGTCGGGCGCGGAGCTGCCGCCGGGTGGTGCGGCACTGCGAGACCTGGCGCGGCTGGACCTGTCCGGGCTCGACCTGTCCGGTGTGGACGTCGTGCTGGCGTCCGATGTGGACAATCCGCTGCTCGGGCCGCGGGGCGCGGCCGCGGTGTACGGACCGCAGAAGGGTGCCCGGCCGTCGGCCGTGCGGATCCTGGACGACGGGCTGCGGCGGTGGGCGGAGGTCGTCGGGGGCGACCCGGCCGCCCCGGGCGCCGGCGCGGCGGGCGGGGTCGGGTTCGCCGCGCTGACCGTGCTGGGCGCGTCGATGCGGCCGGGGGCCGAGGTGCTCGCCGAGCTGCTGGGGTTCGACGACGCCGCCCGCGGCGCGCGGCTCGTGGTCACGGGAGAGGGACGGGTGGACGCGCAGACGTTGCGGGGCAAGGCACCCGCGGGCGTGGCCGCGCGGGTGACCGTGCCGGTGGTGGCGGTCGCGGGCCAGTGCACGCTGACCGCGGCCGAGTCGCGGGCGGCGGGCATCGCGGCCGTGTACGCGCTGACCGACGTGGAGCCGGACCCGGCGCGGTGTGTCGCGGACGCCGGGCCGTTGCTGACGAAGGTGTCCGCGACGCTCGCCGAGGAGTGGCTGCCGTGACCGACCTCGTGCTGCGCGCCGACGCGGTGTACACCCCGGACGGGCCCCGGCCCGCCGCGGTGTGCGTGCGGGACGGCCGGATCGAGGCCGTCCTCGCCCGATCGGCCACTGTGGACGCGGCGGAGGACGTGGACCTCGGTGGTCTCGCGCTGCTGCCCGGTCTGGTGGACACGCACGTGCACGTCAACGAGCCGGGCCGCACCGCGTGGGAGGGCTTCGCGTCGGCGACCGCGGCCGCGGCGGCCGGTGGCGTCACCACGATCGTCGACATGCCGTTGAACAGCCTGCCGCCCACCACCACGGTCGACGCGCTGGCGGCGAAGAAGGCGGCGGCGGCCGGGCAGTGCGTGGTGGACGTCGGGTTCTGGGGTGGCGCGGTGCCGGGCAACCTCAACGACCTGCCGCGCCTGCACGAGGCCGGGGTGTTCGGGTTCAAGTGCTTCCTGTCGCCGTCCGGGGTGGACGAGTTCCCGCCGCTGTCGTGGGCGGAGCTGGACGCCGTGCTGGACGTGGTGGCCGCTCTGGACGCGTTGCTCATCGTGCACGCGGAGGACCCCGGCGAGCTGCACGAGTCCGGTCCGTCCTATCCGGAGTTCGTGGCGTCCCGGCCCGCGTCGGCCGAGCAGCGGGCGGTGGCCGGGCTGGTCGAGCGGGTGGCGGCGCGGTCCGCGCGGGCACACGTGCTGCACCTGTCGTCCGCGGCCGCGCTGGGGACGATCGCCGGGGCGCGGGCGGCCGGGGTGGCGATCACGGCCGAGACGTGCCCGCACTACCTGACGTTCGCGGCGGAGCGCATCCCCGCCGGTGGCACGGAGTTCAAGTGCTGCCCGCCCATCCGCGACGAGGCGAACCGGGACGGGTTGTGGCGGGGGCTCGCGGCCGGCGTGATCGGCTGCGTGGTGAGCGACCACTCCCCCTCGCCGCTGTCGATGAAGCAGGGCGGGTTCGACACGGCGTGGGGCGGGATCTCGTCGCTGCAGCTCGGCCTGCCCGCGGTGTGGACCGAGGCCCGGCGGCGTGGGCACGCGCTGTCGGACGTGGTGCGGTGGATGGCGGCCGCGCCCGCGGCCCTCGCCGGCCTGACCGGCAAGGGCCGGATCGCACCGGGGTGCGACGCCGACCTGGTGGCGTTCGCACCCGACGAGGAGTTCGTCGTCGACGCGGCGGACCTGCGCCACCGCCACCCCGTCACGCCGTACGACGGCGCGCGGCTGTCCGGGGTCGTCCACCGGACGTGGCTGCGTGGCGGGCAACCGAACGGAAACCTGGTGAGCAGGGAGAGGAACGCATGACCGACCACCCAGACCTGGCCGCCGCCCCGCTGGGCGGCTCCGTGATGGCCGCGAGCGACGAGTTCTTCGCCGACAAGGAGAACCTCGTCCGCGCCGAGCCGCCGACGTTCCGGCCGCACACGTTCACGCCGAAGGGCCAGCAGTACGACGGGTGGGAGACGCGGCGCCGCCGGGGCGCGGGGCACGACTGGGCGCTGATCCGGCTCGGCGTGCCGGGGATCGTGCGGTCGGTCGACGTGGACACGTCGTTCTTCCTCGGCAACTACCCGGAACGCTGCCGGGTCGAGGGCACGGGCGTGTCCGGCTACCCGAGCGTCGAGGAACTGGCCCGCGCGGACTGGTTCGAGCTGGTGCCGGAAAGCCCGCTGACCGGCGGCGGTCCGAACGTGTTCACAGTGGACAGCAAGCTGCGCGTGACGCACGTCCGCCTGCACATCCTGCCCGACGGCGGGGTCGCGCGGCTGCGGGTGCACGGCGAGGCGGTGCCCGACCCCCGCGACCTGTTCGACGTCCCGTTCGACCTCGTGGCCACCGCGAACGGCGGCCGCGTGCTGCGGTGCAGCGACAGCTTCTTCTCCCCGCCCGCCAACATGCTCCAGCCGGGCGAGTCCCGCGTCATGGCCGACGGCTGGGAAACCGCCCGCCGCCGCGACGGCGGCCACGACTGGGTGGAGGTGGCGCTGGCGTGCCAGGCGGTGCCCCGGGTAGCGGAAATCGCGACGACCCACTACCGCGGCAACTTCCCCGACCGCGTCACCCTCACCGGCACCGACGACGGACAGACCTGGTTCCCCCTTCTCGGCGAGACCCACCTGCAGCCGGACACGACCCACCGCTTCCGGCTGGCCACCGACCGCCCCGTCACCCAGGTCCGCCTGGCGATGCACCCGGACGGCGGCATCGGCCGGTTCCGCCTGTACGGCGAGCCCACGGAGCAGGCCGTGCACGACCTCACCGCCCGGTGGCTCGACAGCCTGCCGGAACCACCGGCAGCCGAGGTGACCGCAGAGGGGCCGGACATGTCCCGGCTGCTACCCGGATCGGTACGGTGAGACCCGGGCACGCACCCACGACGCCACCTCGTCGGCCGGGCTTCCGGCCGTGCGATCGATCGGCGTGCCGAAGCTCGCGGTTGCCATGCCACCCGCGCTGCTGTCCGAGCGCGTAGGTTGTCCGGGCCCAAGTACACTTGCCGCTCGTCGTGAACCGTGACTCACCATCGCTTCCGCGATCGGCCTGGCGCGAGGGAGCTTGCGATGGTACTGATCAAGAGTGACCGCGGGTGGGTACCAGCCGTCCTGACGTCGTTTGAGTCAGAATCCGCGCTCCAGGAACTACTTCACCAGGACCCGTCACTCATCCCGGGTTGTGAAGGCGCCGCGATGGTGCGGGAGCTTTCCATTCCTGGCGTCGGATCCGCGGACCTGGTGTCCGTGGACAGCGAGGGCGTGGTGACCCTCGTGGAATGCAAGCTGAAGGCGAACCCCCAGATCCGCCGAGAGATCATCGGCCAGATCATCGCGTATGCCAGCGGACTCGCGGGCACCAGCTATCGACAGTTCGACATCGCGTTCACCAACAGGTCCGGTACGCCACTGCTGGAGTCGGTCGAGGCGGCCACAGGCGCGGAGATCGACGCCGAGTCGTTCCGCGCCGCGGTGGCCACACGGCTGTCGACGGGAGCGTTCCGGCTGGTCGTGGCCGTCGACCAGATCACCGACGAACTACGTCAGTCCGTGGAGTACCTCAACCAGCACCTTTCGGACTCCGTTCTGGTGATGGCTCTCGAAATGGGCTACCTCAAGCACAACGGTGTGGAGGTACTCGTCCCGCAAACCTACGGGGCCGAACTGGAATCGCTCAAACGCCACAGCCCGACCGCGCCGAAGCGGCGGTGGACCACCGACGACATCGCCACTGCCATCGCACTGATCCCCGAGCAGGATCAACGGGTCGCGTTGGCACACCTGCTGAAACACGCCGACGACAACGCCGCCAAGTTCAAGGGCGGTACCGGCGCCAACCCCTCCGCCGGCTACTACTACCTGGTCGCCGGTGCCCGTCGATCGATGTGGTCGCTGTACCTCAAACCACAAGGCGCGACCATCGCCATCAACCTCGGCTCGATCGCGAACACCTCTCCCGCTCTCGCTCAGGCCATGGCCGACACGCTGCGGACAGCACCGGTGTTCGCCGACCGGCTCGCCGGTCACGACACGGTGATCGGGAAGTATCCCGAGGTCAGCATCGCGTCCCTCATCCGCGACCCACACGCCACCACCGCCCTGTACGAAGCCTTCGATCTCGCTCTGAAAGCAGCACCCGACCTCGGCATGAACCCGTCAATCGTTGACTGACGGACAACTATCGCGCCATCAGCGCCCCGGGGTTTGTTTGCCTTCGGCTCGATGCGCCGGCCGGTGATCTCCCGCCCGTTGCCGCCGGGTTCACGTACAGTGTGGTCACCATCGACTTCGGCTGGGGGGCCTGGATGAGGCAGCGGTGGACCGTTCTCGCGGTCGGGTGTGGGTTGGTCGTGGCGTTGTGCGGGTGCACGTCCACGGGCGCGCGAGCGGACGACGACATCCGCCTCGTCGTGGCTGCCGAGGTCGGTACGAACGCGGACCTGGTCGCGCGTGCCATCGCGCCCTGTCTGAGCGAGCGGCTCGACACCGGCGTGACCGTGGCGAGCCGGCCCGGGGAGAAGGGGATGACCGGCACCCGTGAGTTCCTGGCGGCGGATGGCCCCCGGCTCCTGATCGCCTCCATGGGGCCCACCGTGGTGGCGCCGACGGTGGTGCCCGATCCGGGGTACCGGACCGACGACTTCCTGTTCGTCGGCCTCGTGCACTCCGCGCCCATGGTCCTGTTCACCGCCGGGAACGGGCCCCACGACACGGCCGAGGCGCTGTTCGCGGCGGCGCGGGCCGGGGACGGGCCGGTCGAGGTCGCCAGCACCGGTTCCGTGATGACCGAGCCGTTCGTGGTGCGGGAGCTCAACGTCCTGCGGGACACGCGGCTCGAGCACCGGCTGGCCGGCTCGGACGCCGACGTCCTGCGCGAGGTCACCGCGGGCACCTCCGCGGCAGGCCTGGCCACCCTCTCCGCTGACCTCGTGGACCGGATCGAGGCCGGGGAGATCACGGTGCTCGCGGTCGGCGGCGAGGACCCGCCCGGCTACCTGCCGGACGCGCCGCCGATCCACCGGGTCACCGAGGACGTCACGCTGCTGGAGCACCCCGTCGACACGGCGTTGATCGCCCCGGACACCGTCTCCGACCGGCTTTACCTGTCGCTGTCCGCGGCGCTGGACGCGTGCCTGGACACCGTCCGGGACGCCGTGGGCGCCGACTTCGTGCCGGACGACCCGATCGGGCACGGCAACCTGCGGACGCGGTACGTCCGGCTCGACAGCTCGGTCCGGTACGCACGGGACCGCGACGAATGACCGGTGGCGCACGCCGGGCCTCCACTGTGGACACGACAGGCGACCGCTTCCGCCCGGTCCGGGGGGTGTGGCACAGTCGTGACCGTGCCGCTGGATGACCTGCCCGACTGGCTGCCGGGCTGGTGCGCCGACCGCCTGGGGGACGCACCGGTCCGGGTGCTGTTCGAGGCGCGGTCGATCTCGGCGGTGTTCGGGCTGCGGTTGGCCGGTGGCCGCGACGTCGTGGTGAAGGTCCGGGAGGACGAGGGCCGCGCGGCGTCGTGCGTCGCGGCACAGGCGCGGTTGGCGGAGCGGGGGTTCCCGTGCGCCCGGCCGGTCACGCCCGCGGTCGTCGTCGGTGCGCTGGTCGTGCACGCCGAGGAGTACCTGCCCGGCGGCGCACCGCTGCACGGCGACACACCGGCGATCGCCGAGCGCTACGCGGCGGTGTTCGCCCGGTTGATGGCGGCGCTGACCGACGTGGTCGTCGCCCCGCCGTTGCCGAACCCGCGCTGGGTGCGGTGGGACCACGGCGATCCCGGGTTGTGGCCCGCGATCGGGTTCCTCGACGAGCGGGACCAGTCCGCGGTGCCCGCGCACGTCGTCGACGCCGCCGAGCGGGCACGCAAGCGGTTGCTGGCCGCTGACCTGCCGTGCGTGCTGGGCCACGCCGACTTCGAGGGGCAGAACCTCCGCTGGCGCGACGGGGAGGTGTCGGCCGTGCACGACTGGGACAGCCTGGCGTGGCAACCAGAGGCGGCGCTGGCGGGCGCGGCGAGCGGGGAGTTCGCCAACACCGCGGGCCCGCCGACCCTGGCCCCGGTCGAGAGCTCCGCCGCGTTCCTCGCGGCCTACCAGGACGCGCGCGGGCGCCGCTTCACCGAGGAGGAACAGGAGATCGCGTGGGCGGCCGGCCTGTGGCCCGCGGTGCACAACGCCCGCTGGGAAGCACTGCACGGCGATCCCCCGGTGTGCGGCGACGCGGTCCGCGCGCAGGCGGCGGAACGGCTCCGCAGAGCGAACGCGTGACCGTTGAGCAAGTGCCGGCCGGGTCCCGGAGCCCCGCCATGCCCGCGCACTCACGCCCGAACAGCTGGCCACCGACCTCGCGCTCCGTGCCCTCACCGATCCCGCCCGCGGCGACCACGCGATCCAGCACCGTCGAGGACAACCACGACAACCTCGGTTACGCCACCGAGGCCGTCACCCGGGACGCGCGTTACACCCGCTGCGTCGACGCCGTGGCGCCGGTGACCATCCTCGGCGAGACCCCGTGCGCCGAACTCCCCGACCGGGCCCGCGCCCGCCTCGGCGCCCACGCTGGCCAGAAGAACGTGCTCGTCCGGATCGTCCCGCGCCGCCACGGCACACTGTCCAATCAGGACGCCAACCTGCCGCGGGACCGCGTCCACGCCGCACTCCACCAGGGCACCACCTGGCAGTCGGCGGCGCGGCGGCCGCCAGACCCGCCGCCGCCGTAACGGACGTCGGCAGCACCGCGACTCATCCACAAACGGGAATCGGGTGGCGGATGTTCGAGAGGTTCACCGACCGTGCGCGGCGGGTGCTCGTCCTGGCCCAGGAGCTGGCGAGGCAGTTCGACCACGACCACATCGGCACCGAGCACCTCCTCCTCGGACTGGTGGACGAGGGCGAGGGCGTCGCGGCCAAGGCGCTCGACTCGCTGGGGATCGCGCCCGCGGACGTGCGGGCGCAGGTCGAGGAGATCGTCGGTCCCGGCGGCGGCGCGCCCAGCGGGCACGTCCCGTTCACCCCGCGGGCCAGGAAGGCGCTCGAGCTGTCGTTGAAGGAAGCGCTCGAGCTCGGCCACAACCACGTCGGCACCGAGCACATCCTCCTTGGCCTGCTCCGCGAGAACGAGGGCGTCGCCGCGCAGGTGCTCGTGAAGCTCGGCGCCGACCTGCAGCGCGTGCGCGTGCTGGTGCTCACGCTCGTGATGGGCCAGGCGAAGGCGATGACCGGCGCGGAACCCGCGCCGCCGCTCGCGGTCGCCCGCTTCGGGCGCAACCTCACCGCGCTCGCGCACGAGGGCAAGCTCAACCCGGTCGTCGGGCGGGTCGAGGAGATCGAGCGGGTCATGCAGGTGCTGTCCCGGCGCACCAAGAACAACCCCGTGCTGGTCGGCGAGCCCGGGGTGGGCGCCACGAGCGTCGTCGAGGGGCTCGCGCAGGGCATCGCGGGCGGCGAGGTGCCGGACACGCTGAAGAACAAGCAGCTGTGCACGCTCGACCTCGGCGCGCTGGCCGCCGGGGCGCCCGACGACGTCACGAAGGCGATCGCCGAGGTCCGCGACCGCGGTGACGTGCTCCTGTTCGTCGACGAGCTCCACACGCTGGTCGGCGCGGACGCCGACGAGCAGCTGGCGGCGGCGCGGGCGGCGGTCAAGCCGCTGCTGACCCGCGGCGAACTGCAGGTCATCGGCGCCACCACGGCCGACGAGTACCACCGGTACGTCGAGAAGGACCCCGCGCTGGACCGCGTGTGCCAGCCGATCCAGGTCGGCGAGCCGACCATGGAGCACACCGTCGAGATCCTCAAGGGGGTGCGCGACATCTACGAGGCGCACCACCGCGTGACGATCACCGACACGGCGCTCGTCACGGCCGTCACGCTCGCCGGCCGGTACGTCTCGGACCGGCCGCTGCCGGAGAGCGCGCTCGACCTCCTCGACAAGGCGGGCGCCCGGATGCGCATCCGCCGCCTCGGGGCGCCGACGGACCTGCGTGAGATCGACGAGCAGATCGCCGTGGCGCGCCGGGAGAAGGAGTCCGCGATCGACGCGGAGGACTTCGAGGCGGCGAACCGCCTGCGCGAGGTCGAGAAGCAGCTGATCCGCAGGCGGGTGGAGCGGGAGGCGGAGTGGAAGGACGGCGACGTCGGCGTCGTCGCGGAGATCGACGGCGACGAGATCGTCCAGATCGTGGCGGAGGACACGGGGATCCCCGCCGGCACGATCCGGGACACCTGGTCACCGCAGGACGAGACCTACGCGGACACCCCCGGCGACGAGAACGCCTACCACCTGCTGAACGACCAGCCCGTCGCCGACGCGGCCGACGACCTCCTCGGCACGGTCGGCACCGCGGCGGGCATCGCGGCCGTCCTCACCCGCACCCCGTCGCCGTTCGTCATGGCGGTGGACGGCGGGTGGGGCACGGACAAGAGCACGTTGCTGCGCCAGATCGAGGCCGCGCTGCCGGCGAGCCCCGACCTGGTGAAGGTGTCGTTCAACGCGTGGACGGCGCAGGGCGAGAACGCGCTGGACGCGCTCATCCGGTCGGTGATCGCGAAACTCGACGCGCGGCTGCTGCGGCGGTGGCTGCGCAGACTGTCGAAGAGCAGGCACACCATGGGTTTCCTCCGCGTCGGCGTCGCCGTCGGCGCGCGGTTCTTCGGCATCTCCCGGCTCGCGGACGAACTGTGGACCAGGCTCGAGGTGAACGCCAAGTCACGCAACGAACTGCGGACCTGGATCCAGGAGATCCTCGAGGACTGGACCACGAAGGCGCAGCTGCGCGGCGGTCGCAACCTGGTGGTGTTCGTCGACGACCTCGACCGCTGCTCGGACGCGGTCGTGGTCCAGATCTGCGAGGCCGTGAAGCTCTACCTCGCCACCACCGGGGTGATCTTCGTGCTCGGCTGCGACCTGTCCGTGCTGGCCCGCGGCGTGTCGACGTCGGCCCGCGGCGGCGAGGGCGAGGGCCGGACCTACCTGGAGAAGATCGTGCAGGTCGTCTACCGGATCCCCGTGCCGGACCGGGCGAGCACCACGCACCTCGTGCACAGCTACGCCAGGCAGGCGGGTGTCGAGGCCTTCGTGGACGAGACCGTCACCAAGATCCTGGTGGAACGCACGGAGGGCAACCCGAGGCGGATCAAGCGGATCATCAACAGCTTCGTCCTGCAACAGAAACTCAGCCCGGCGTGGCGCCGACCGCCGCTGGGCAGCGGCAGGCTCGTCGTCGTCATCGTCCTCCAGCACCTCTACCCCGCGATCTACGACGCGCTCGTCAGCCCCCAGACCGGCACCGACCCCATCGGGGAGTTCCTGGACTACGCCGCGGTGCGCGCACGCGTGACCGACCCGCCGGGCGCGAGCGACACGTGGTGGTCCACGGCGAGCCGCGTCTTCCGGCGGCACGGGATGATGCTGCCCGGCCGCACGCCGGCACTGCGCGACGAGCTCGTCGCCGACCTCGACCGCCTGGAACGCGTGCTGCCCGGTCACTTCGCGGCGCTCGCCACCAACGAAGCGCTGCTCACGCTGCTGCGCGAACTGGGCGACGTGCAGACCCGGCTCGCGGTGCGCGCCCAGCTGATCAGCCGCCCGCTGAGCACCGGCTCGTTCCCGGACAGCCCGCTCGACGAATCCCTGGCGTCCGAGAGTCCCACCTCGCAGGCACATATTGAAATTCGATAGATATCGAGTGATACTCGATACATGATGGTGGACGTGCTCGTCGTCGGTGCCGGGCTTGCCGGGTTGCACACGGCGCGGTTGCTGGCCGTGCAGGGGTTCGACGTGCTCGTGTGCGAGCGGCGGACCAGCCTCGACACCGGCATCCGGACGACGGGGATCTTCGTGCGGCGCACGCTCGAGGACTTCGCGCTGCCGGAGCACCACCTCGGGCCCGCGGTGCGCCGCGTCCTGCTCTACCCGCCCGCACGACGGGACCCCGTCGAGCTGACCAGCGCCCGCGACGAGTTCCGGGTCGCCGACATGGCGGGCGTCTACGCACACGCGATGGCCGCGGCCAGGCAGGCGGGCGCCCAGGTCCGCCTCGGCGTCCGGTACCCGGTGCCCGGCGTCACCGCCCGCTTCACGATCGGGGCGGACGGCGCCCGGTCGACCGTCGCGCGCAGGCTCGGGCTCGACGTCAACCGGCGGTTGATCATCGGTGTGGAGGAGGTGTTCCCGGTCCGCACGAGCACCGCGCCCACGTTCCACTGCGTGCTCGACCCCCGGCTCGCCCCCGGCTACCTCGCCTGGCTCGTCGACGACGGGGCGCACGCCCACGTCGGCCTGGCCGGGCGGCCGGACCGGCTCGCCGCGCCGCTCCCCCGCCTGCTGCGGTCCTTCCGCGACGGCTTCCCCGCCACCCCCGACCCCGCCGGGCCGGTGCGCCGCCGCGGCGGGCCGATCCCCGTCGGTGGTGTGCTGCGCCGGATCGCGTGCCCCGGCGGCCTCCTCGTCGGTGACGCCGCGGGCGCGGTGTCGCCGTTGACGGCGGGCGGTCTCGACCCGTGCCTGCGCCTCTCGCAGCTGGCCGCGGCCGTCACCGGCGACTACCTGCGCACCGGCGACCCGACCGTGCTGCGCCACTACGACGGCGCCGCGCTGCGGGCCCGGTTCCGCGGCAGGCTCCTGATGCGCGACCTCCTCGACCGGGTGGGGCGCCCGGCCACCGTGACGGCGGCGTTCCGGCTGCTGCGCACCCCGCCCGGCCGGGCCGCCGCCGCGCGGCTGCTCTTCGCCGACGGGTCGTTCCCCGACACACCCCTCCTCGCGGCGGTCCGGTAGCGCGCAAGTCCGGTGCGAGTGAAATTCACGGTGCTCACGGCAGGGTGAGGGTGCTCGTCGACGACCCGACTCCCCGAAACCGAGGACCGCCCGGCATGGACACCGTCGTAACCGTGGAGGATCTCCGCAAGTCCTACGGACAGACAGACGCCGTGCGCGACGTCTCGTTCGAGGTCCGGCGGCGGGAGATCTTCGGCATCCTGGGCTCCAACGGCGCAGGCAAGACCACCGTCGTGGAGATCCTGCAAGGGCTCCGGGACCGGACCGGCGGGCGGGTCAGCGTGCTGGGCCTCGATCCCGGCCGGGAGAAGAACCAGCTGCGCCGCAAGATCGGCTCCCAGCTGCAGTCGTCGGCGCTGCCGGAGCGGCTGCGGATCGTCGAGGCGATCAAGCTGTTCGCGCACGCGCGCAACGTGCCCGTCGACGTCGAGGCCACCATCGCCGCGTGGCATCTGGAGCACCTGCGGAACCGGCCGTTCGGCGCCTTGTCCGGTGGTGAGCAGCAGCGGTTGTTCGTCGCGCTGGCGCTGCTGGGCGACCCCGAACTGGTGCTGCTCGACGAGCTGACCACCGGGCTCGACCCCAGTGCCCGCCACGCGACGTGGGACCTGATCCGCCAGGTGCGGGACCGCGGCACCACCGTCGTGCTCGTCACGCACTTCATGGACGAGGCCGAGATGCTGTGCGACCGCGTGGCGATCATGGACCGCGGCAAGGTGGTCGCCTGCGACACGCCATCGGCGCTGACCGCGCACCACGGCGGTCCGGTGACGATCACGTTCAGCACCACCAACGGCTACCGCCCCGACCACCTGCTGTCGGTCCCCGGCGTCGCGTCCGCCGACCTCGGCGACGGGAAGGTCACGGTCACCGGGGAGGCCCCGTCGGCGGTCCGCGTCGCCGCCGCGCTGGCCGAGCACGGCCTCACCCCGGACGACTACCGCACCCACTACCCGTCGCTCGAGGACGTCTTCCTGTCCATGACCGGCCACCGGCTGAGCGAGAAGGTCCCTTCATGACGAGATACCTGACCTGGACCGAGGTCAAGCTGCTGGCCCGCGAACCACTGGTGCTGGTGCTGACGCTGATGTTCCCGGTCCTGCTGATGGTCCTGCTGGCCTCCGCGTTCGCCGAACACGGCGGCCCGGTGTTCGCGAACCTCGACGGCACCCAGTTCTACGTCACCGCCTACCTGGGCGCCGGGATCGCGATGATGGGCTTCATGGGCACGCCCACCCACATCGCCGGTTACCGCGAGGGCGGCGTGCTGCGCCGCTTCCGCGCGGCCGCGATCCCGTCCCGCGCGGTGGTCGTCTCGCAGGCCGCGGTGCTGGCGCTGCTCGCGGTGATCGGCGCCGTCGTGATGCTGGCGCTGGCCGCCGTCATGTTCGACATCCCCGGCCCGGCCTCGCCGCTCGGGGTGGCCGCCGGGTTCGTCGTCGGCATCCTCGCCTTCGCGGGCATCGGCACCCTGCTCGGCGCGATCATGCCGGGCACCCGCTCCGCGCAGGGGCTCGGGCTGCTGCTGTTCTTCGGCACGTTCCTGCTCGTCGGCGGCGGCCCGCCGCCCGGGGTGTTCCCGCCTGCGATGAACGCCGTCACGCAGTGGACCCCGACCGGGCTGCTCCTCGAGGCCATCCGCTCCCCGTGGGCGGGCACCGGCGTGGACGTGCCGGCCATGGTGACGCTGCTCGTCATCGCCGCCGCCGGGTTCGTGCTGGCGAACAGGAAGCTCGCCAGGAGCTGACCGGTCAGCGCATCAGCCACGCCCGGCAGGCGAGCTGCAGCGCGAGCCGCTGCTCGGCGTCGTCGAGGTCGACGTGCAGCAGCGCGGTGATCCGGCGCAACCGGTAGGCGATGGTCTGCGGGTGCACGTTGAGGTCCTTCGCGGCCTTGGCCGGCGAACCCTGGTGGTCCAGGTAGGACTGCAGGGTGCGGATGGCGTCGGCCGGGCTGCCCAGTTCCGCCAGCGGGGCGAGCATGTCGTCCACCGACGCGCGGGTCGTGTCGGAGGCGTACCACTCGACCAGCATGCGGTTCAGCCCGAGCGCGTCGATCGCGACGACGTCCCGGGCGGGCGTGGACTGGCGGGTGGCCGCGAGCGCCGCCCTGGCGTCGGTCGCGGACGAGCGCAGGCCCTCCGCACGCCGGTACACCCCGCCGATCCCGCACCGGATCGCCAGACCGGGGAACCGGTCCCGGGCGGCGGCCAGCGCGGTCATGGCGGCGCGGTGCGCGGTGCGGGCGGCGGACGCGCCCGGCTTGGTCCCGGTGGTGCGCACGAGGAGCACGTCACCGCCGATCCTGGTGCCGTGCCAGCTGTCGACGGCCTCGGGGCCGCCGTCGGCGAGGACCGCGTCGAGCGTGGTGCTGCCGACCGCCTCGATCCGGCCCGCGTCCGCCATCTCGCTGTGCAGCGACGACGACAGCTCGAACCGCAGCACCTGGTGCCAGCCGTCCACCGCGAGCCCGAGCGCCCTGGCGCGGGCCACGAGCGGAGCGCGTTCCGGCTCCGGCGCGAGGAGCAGCTCGCCGAGCAGCCTGCCGCGGTCGTGGATCGGGGCGAGCGCCGTCCGCCTGCTGCCCGCGACGGCACGCGCGTACGCGTCGGCGGCGAGCCGCACCACGATCCTGGCCGCGACGACCCACGCGCCCCGCGCCCCGTCGGGCACCTCCGCGACCACGTAGCCGTCGGCGACCCCGTCGACCTCCACGACCGCGGCGGGCTCCGCGCGGCCGGGCTCGCGGACCGCGACGGCGGTCGCGAGGGCCTCGGCGGCGGCGGCCAGGACCGCGTCCGCCGTGTCCGCGGTGGCGATCAGCCGACGGGCGGTGTCGACCCGTGCCAGCGCGCTCTCGGTGTCCCCGCCGAGTTCCCGCGCCACCGCGAGCACGAGCGAGGTCGGGTCGGCGTCCGGCGGCGCCGCGAGGAGGGCGAGCCCGCACCGGTCGGCGATGCGCCGCGCGGTCGGTTCGACGGCGTCGGCGCCGACCCCGGTGAGGACCACGGCCGCGGCGCCGGTGGCCGCGGTGTCCCGGAGCGCCACGTCGAACTGGTGCCCCTGGGCCTGGGCCGACACCGAGGGCACGACGACGGCCAGGTCACCGGGGCCGAGCGCGCGCAGCCCGGGCAGCTCGGCGACCACGCGCACCGCGCGCACGACACCGGCCGCGTCCCCCGCGAGCAGCGACAGCGCCGAGAGGCCGGGTGCGGACAGGAGTGCACCGACGCTCGCCGCACCGGCGTCACCCTCGATTTGTGGTCCCACGACAAACACGGTCCTTTTCCTGTCGCGTCGAGCTAAATACGCTGCGTGACACGCTACTAACATGGCTGGGTGCACTTCGACAAGGCCAACCTGGCCGCGTTCGCCCGGGGCTGCGACGTCCTCGGCGCCGGTGGCGGCGGGCCTGCCGGGCAGACGCTGCCCACCGCGTTGCACGCGGTCGCCGAACACGGTCCGGTGCGGGTGGTGGAGCTGTCCGAGCTGCCCCCCGACGAGCTGGTGATGCCGTGCGCGCTGCTCGGCGCGCCCGACGTGTTCGTGGAGCGGATCGGCACCGGCCGCGAGTCGGTCGCCATCCGCCGCCAGGTCGAGGCCCACTTCCGGCGCCCGGTCGCGGCGCTGATGTGCACCGAGGTCGGTGGCAGCAACGGCCCCATGTCGGTCACGTTCGCCGCGCACGCCGGCCTGCCGCTGCTGGACGCCGACGGCATGGGCCGCGCGTTCCCCGGGGTCGAGCAGGTGGCCATGCAGGTCGCCGGGATCACCGCGAGCCCGTCGGTGCTCGCGGACGAGCACGACCGCGTGGTGCTGGTGCAGGCGGAGTCCGGCGAGTGGCTGGAACGGCTGGCGCGCAACGTCGCGACGGCGTTCGGCAACCGCGCGGTGAGCAGCGAGTACGTGATGACCGCGGCGCAGGCCGACGGCGCGGTCGTCGACGGGTCGATCACCAGGGCGCTGCGCATCGGCACCGTCCTCGAGGAGGCCGCGGGCGCGTCGACGAGGGACGCGGTGGGCAGGCTCGCCGAGGAGTTCGGCGGCGCCCGGCTCGGCGAGTGCCGGGTGACCGGCGTGCACCCGATCAAGAACAAGGCCAGCGCCACGCTCGCCACCAACACCCGCAGGACGATCCTCCTCGAAGGCGTCAACCGCGACGACGGCCGCTGGCTGCGGCTCGAGGCAGGGCACGAGTACCACGCGGTGCTCGAGGACGGCGAGCTGCTGGCGGCGACGCCGGACGTCATCACGCTGTTCGACGTCCACACCGGCGAGCCGGTGCCGGTGCCCGAGCTGCGGTACGGGCTGCGGGTCGTGGTGCTCGCGCTGCCGAGCCCGCCGCTGTGGCAGCGGCCGGAAGGGCTCCGGCTCGTCGGCCCCCGCGCGTTCGGCCTCGCCATCGACTACTCCCCCGTGGCGGCCGACCATGGCTGACCACGCCGGTTACCGGCTCGGGATCGCCGTCGACGCCGACGAGGTCGCGGGCGCGCTCGTGGACGGCCAGGGCAACATCGACGCCGTCACCACCCGCCGGCTGTCCGGGAGCCGCACCCCCGACGGGGCGCTGGCCGCCGTGCTGGACCCGTTGCTGGCGCAGCTCGACGGCCGCGGCACGGTCGCCGACATCGACCGGGTGCTGTTCGCGATCACCGAGCTGGACGACCTCGTGGTGGTCCCGGACGCCCACCCCGACCCGGCGGCGGCGTGGACCGGCGGGCACGGGCCCGTCGCCGTGGTCCGGCTCGGCGCCGCCACGACCGCCGTGCCGCCGCTCGCCCTGTGGCCGCCGGAGTTCCGGGACCGCGCCGTGTTCGCGAGCACGACGGTGGCCGGCGGCGCGCGGCTGGAGGGCGTCGAGCTGGAACCGCTGGACGAGGCCGGTCTCGTCGCCTTCGCGCGGTCGGTCCGCGGCGAGGTCGCCGCCGTCGCGATCACCGGCGTGTTCGCGACGCTCACCCCCGACCACGAGCTGGCGGCCGCCGCGGTGCTGGAGCGGGAGCTCGGCGACGCGGTGCGGATCGTGCTGTCGCACGAGATCGGCGGCAACGGCCTGCTCGAACGGGAGAACGCGACCGTGCTGCAGGCGGTGATGACGCCACCCGCCGGTCGCGACGCGGCCCGGCTGCAGGAGGTCCTGACGGCACACGGCCTCGGGCACGCGGAGGTCTTCTTCGCCCGCAACGACGGCACGATCATGGCCGTCGACTACGCGGCCACCCATCCGCTCGCGCTCTACGGCGGGGCCGCCGCCGCGACGGTCCGCGGCGCGGCGCTGCTCGCCGGTGAGCAGGACGCGCTGGTGGCGCTGACCCGCGCGGACGGCACCGCACCGGCGATCTGCGCGGTGATGGCGGGCCTGCCGAGGCTGACCTCGGGGCACACGACGATCGCGGGCGTGCCGACGAGCCTGCGCCTGGTCGCCAGGGTGCCGGTCCGGCCGCGCGAGCAGGCGCCGTTCGACTCGTGGACGCTGACCGAGGCCATCGACCGCGCGAAGACCGCCCCGGGTGACCTGCCGCTGCTGCTCGGCGGCCCCGGCGCGGACGCGCTGGCCGCGACGCTGCCGCCGCACCTGCCCGGCACCGTCAGCGTCCGGTGCCCGCCGTGGGCGCACGCGGCCGCGGCGGTCGGGGTCGCGACCGCGCCCGTCGGCGGCGAGGCGAGCCGGGTGATGGCGGTGCACGGCGACAACGACGTCACGCGGGAGGCCGTGCACGAGGCGGCCCGCACCGCGGCGGTGCACGCGGGCGCGGATCCCCGCTACGCCAGGGCGAAGCTCGTCGAGGAGACGCCGCTGAGCTACCTCGCCGAACCCGCCGTCGCGCTCCTCGCACGCGCGGAAGGTCCGCCCAGATCGGGCATGGCAGGCAGAGGCGGTGCCACCGCACCGCTACTGGGGGAAAGGAACGGGATCTGACGCGATGTTGGGTGCCGACGACTACGCGCTCGAACGCGTGCCGGAGCACGCGCGCTACCCGTGGTGGACCGTTGCCGTGCAACGGTTCGGGCAGCTCTCCGACCTGACCGTGTTCCTCCTCGGCGCCACGCTCGGCGCCGGGATGTCGTTCTGGGGCGCGTTCTGGTCGCTCACACTCGGCTCGGTGATCCTCGAGCTGGTCGCGATCCTCGCCGGCATCGCCGGTGTCCGGGAAGGACTGTCCACTTCGGTCCTCGCGCGCTGGACCGGGTTCGGCCGGTCCGGCTCGGCGTTGATCGGGCTGGTCGTCGCGACGAGCCTGATCGGCTGGTTCGGCATCCAGAACGCGATCTTCGCCGAGGGTTTGCACGCGCTGGTCGACGGCGTGCCGGTGTGGCTGTGGTCGATCGTGACCGGGCTCGCGGTGACCGCGCTCGTCGTGTTCGGGTTCCGGTGGATGGCATGGATCGCCTACGTCACCGTGCCCGCGTTCCTGGTGCTGGCCGGGTGGTCCGTCGTCGGCGAGCTGTCCGAGCACAGCCTCGGCGACCTGCTCGCCACGGCCGGGTTCGGTGCGCCGATGTCCGTCGCGACCGGCGCGACGATCGTGGCGGGCTCCTACATCGCGGGCGCGGTGCTCACCCCGGACATGACCCGGTTCAACCGCACCAGCGGGGACGTGGTGAAGCAGACCGTCGTCTCGATCACCCTCGGCCAGTACGTGCTCGGCCTGGTCGGTGTCGTCCTGGCGTACGCGATCCGCTCCGCCGACGTGGTCACGATCTTCGCGGCGACCTCCGGCACCGTCGGGATCATCATCCTCGTCTCGGCGACCGTGAAGATCAACGACTGGAACCTGTACAGCTCCTCGCTCGGGTTCGTCAACACACTGTCCACTGTGTTCGGTCTGCGGGTGAACCGGGTGGTGGCGACGATCGCGATCGGCGTGCTCGGCACCGTGCTGTCGGCGCTCGGGATCCTGGACCGGTTCGCCGACTTCCTCACCGTGCTCGGCGTCGCGCTGCCGCCGATCGCGGGCGTCATGGTGGCCGAGTACTTCCTGGTGCGCCGCTGGCGGCCCGCGCTCGACGCGTCCCGCGGGCAGGGCGCGCTACCCGGCACCGAACCCGGCTGGGTGCCGGTCACGCTGGTGATCTGGGTGGGCGCGGCGGTGCTGGGCTACTGGACCGAGCAGGTGCAGTTCGGCATCCCCGCGCTCAACTCCCTCGTGGTGGCGGGCGTGGTGTACCTGGTCGTGGGCAAGGCGGGGCTGGTGCGCGGCACCGGGGAGCTCGCCGTCGAGGAAGGCGCGGCCTAGTGCGCATCGGCATCGACGTGGGCGGCACCAACACCGATGCCGTCCTGGTCGCGGGCCGTCAGGCCGAGGACGTCCAGGTCGTGGCCGCGGTGAAGACCCCGACCACCGAGGACGTCACGACCGGCGTGGTCACCGCGATCGGCGACCTGCTCGCGAAGGCGCCCGCCGGGTTCGAGCGCGGCGCGATCACCGCGGTGATGATCGGCACGACGCACTTCACCAACGCGGTCGTGGAAGGCCGCCGCCTCACGCCGACCGCCGTGATCCGCCTCGGCCTGCCCGCGACCGCCGCGCTGCCCCCGCTGACCGGCTGGCCCGCCCGGTTGCGCACGGCCGTCGGCGACCGCGCCTACCTGTGCCACGGCGGCTACGAGTACGACGGCGCCGAACTGTCCGGTTTGGACACCGACGAGCTGCGCCGGGTGGCGGCGGACATCGCGGCGGCCGGGGTGCGGTCGGTCGCCGTGTCGTCGGTGTTCGCGCCGGTGAACGGCGCCATGGAGGACGAGGCGGCGGAGCTGCTGCGCACCGAGGTGCCGGGGCTGCGGGTGTCCTGCTCCCACGAGTTCGGCCGGATCGGGTTGCTGGAGCGGGAGAACGCGACCGTGCTCAACGCCGCGCTCGCCGACCTGGCCGACGAGCTGGCGGACGCGCTGACCGGTGCGCTCGCCGACGCCGGCGTCACCGCGCCGCTGTTGCTCAGCCAGAACGACGGCACGCTCATGGACGTCGAGTACGGCAGGCGGTTCCCCGCGGCCACGTTCGCGTCCGGGCCGACGAACTCCATGCGTGGCGCGGGTTTCCTCGCCGGTGTCGCGGACTGCGCGGTGATCGACGTCGGCGGCACCACCACCGACATCGGCGTGCTCGCCGGCGGCTTCCCCCGGGAGACCACGTCGGCCACCGAGGTCGCGGGCGTCCGCACGAACTGGCGGATGCCCGACGTGCTGTCGCTCGGCATCGGCGGCGGCAGCCTCGTGAAGAACTTCTCCGACGCGGCGCGGTGCACCGTCGGGCCGGAGAGCGTCGGCTTCGCGCTGACCAGCAGGGGGCTGGTGTTCGGCGGGGACACGCTGACGCTGACCGACGTGGCCGTCGCCGCCGGGCGGACCAGGATCGGCACGACCACCGCGCTGGTCCGCCGCTTCGACCACGACCGGGCGGTGGCCGTGCTGGCGGCCGCGGCCGCGCGGATCGCCGACGCCGTCGACCGCATGCGCACCTCGCCCGCGCCGCTGCCGGCCATCCTCGTCGGCGGTGGCAGCGTCGTGCTGCCCGGCGCGCTCCCCGGCCTGCCCGACGTGCGGCGGCCGGAGCACGCCGACGTGGCCAACGCGATCGGCGCGGCCATCGCCAAGGTCGGCGGCGAGCTCGACCGGGTCGTCCCGATCGCCGACGGCACCCGGGCGCGGGTGCTCGGCGACCTCAAGGCCGAGGCGGTCGCCCGGGCCGAGGCCGCGGGCGCCCGGCCGGGCAGCGTCGCGATCGTCGAGGTCGACGAGGTGCCGCTCGCCTACCTGCCCGGCGGCGCCACCCGGGTCCGGGTCAAAGCCGTCGGGGACCTCGACCTCGACCGCGTCCGCGCACCGCGGCGAGCCTGGGCGACCCATGCGTGAGATCGGGCTCGGCCACCTCGACGACATCGCCCGCGGCGCCGGGATCCTCGGCACCGGTGGCGGCGGCGACCCGTGGCTCGGCAAGCTCCTCGCCGAGGCGGCCATCACCCGGCACGGCCCCGTCACGCTGGTGGACGTCGACGAGGTCCCGCCCGACGCGGTGGTCGTCCCCGTCTCGATGCTCGGCGCGCCGACGGTCAGCACGGAGAAGCTGCCGAACGGCACCGAGACGCTCCGGGCGCTGCGTGCGCTGGAGGCGGCGCGGGGCAGCGCGGCGACCCACCTGGTGCCGATCGAGATCGGCGGCATGAACTCGCTGGTCCCGCTCGCGCTGGCCGCGGCGACCGGGCTGCCGGTGGTCGACGGCGACGCGATGGGCAGGGCGTTCCCCGAGGCGCAGATGGTGCTGCCCACCCTCGCGGGCATCCCGGCGAGCCCCATGGCGGTGGCCGACGACAAGGGCAACACGCTGCTGGTCGACGCGGTGTCCAACGTGTGGGCGGAACGCATCGCCCGCGCGGCGTGCGTCGCCACCGGGTGCTCGGTGTTCACCGCGGACACGGTCATGACCGGCGCCCAGCTGTCCGACGGCCTGGTCGCGGGCACGGTGACCCTCGCGGAACGCCTCGGCGCCGCGGCCCGCACCGCACGCGCGGCGCACGAGGACCCGGTCGCGGCGGTCACCGCCCTGGCGGGCGGCGTCCACCTGGGCACCGGCAAGGTGACCGACGTGCACCGCACCACCACGGGCGGCTTCGCCCGCGGCGAGGCCACGATCGCCTGCCCGGACGCGGACCTGCACCTGTCGTTCCAGAACGAGTACCTGCTGGCGACCAGCGCGGACGAGGTCCTGGCGACGACCCCGGACCTGATCTGCGTCCTCGAAACGGACACCGGCGAACCCATCACCACCGAGTCCCTGCGCTACGGCCACCGCGTGACGGCCCTGGGCATCCCGTGCGACCCCCGGTGGACCACCCCGGCAGGCCTGTCCCTGGTAGGCCCCCGCTACTTCGGCTACCCCCACGACCACCACCCCCTCCCCACCAGATAACCCCGCGAGTCCCCCGCCCAGACCCCGCGAGTCCCCCGTTCAAGACTCGCGAGTCTCCCGTTCCGGACCCGCGAGTCCCCCTCCCGAGACCCGCGAGTCTCCCGTTCAAGACTCGCGAGTCGCCCACTCCAGACCCGCGAGTCTTTCGTTCCGGACGCCCGAGTTGGCGTTCCGTGCCCGACGTCCCGTGCGCGAAACGCCAACTCAGCGGTCCCGAACCGGAGACTCGCGGGTCCTCAACGGGAGACTCGCGGGTCCTCAACGGGAGACTCGCGGGTCCTCAACGGGAGACTCGCGGGGTCTGAGAGGGCGACTCGCGGGGGCTGGGAGGGAGACTCGCGGGGGTTCTGGGGGCTTATGTAGAATGACAATCACTTTCGATTAGGGGTGGGGGTTGGGTGGGTGCGTTGGCGGCCGGGGGTGGGCGGTCTGTGTTGCTGGAGGCGGCGTTCGCGCGGCTTTGGGTGGGTGCCACCGCTTCGGGGCTCGCGACCTGGGCGTTGCCGTTCGTGCTCGGGCTCGGGGTGCTCACCCGTGAGCTGAGCGCTGCGGGTCTCGGGTTCGTGCTCGCGGCCCGGACCGTCGGGTTCCTGCTGGCGGTGCCGGTGAGCGGGGTGCTCGCCGACCGGCACTCGCGACGCCGGGTGGTGCTGTGGGCGGGGCTCGCCGCGGCCGCGGGTGCGCCCGTGATCGCGCTCGGGCTCGGCCGGTCGGTGCCGCTCATGGCGGCCGCCGCCGTCGTGGTCGGCGCCGGGCAGGGTGCGTGCCGGCCCGCGTTCCAGGCGCTCGTCGCGGAGATCGTCGAACCGGGGCTCAGGCAGACCGCCAACGCGGCGATGGCGCTGTCCGTCCGGGTCGTCACGCTCAGCGCGCCCGCGGTGACGACGCTGCTCGCGACCGTGCTCAGCACGTCCGCGCTCCTCGTCGGCACCGGCCTGGTCTGGCTGTGCGCGGCGCTCGTCCCGCCCGCGGGCCGCCACACCGCGGACGCGACGGCCACGCGACGGGTCTCGTTCCTCCGCGAGTTCACCGACGGGGTGCGGGAGGCGCGGCGGCACCCGTGGTTCCTCGCCGGGCTGTGCGCGCTCACCGCCGTGATCGCCACCGGCTACTCGGCCACCGGCGTCGTGCTGCCGCTCGTCAGCCGGGACGCCTTCGGCACCGAGGCCGTGCTCGCCGCCGCGCTGACCGCCTACACGGTCGGCGGGCTGCTCGGCGCGCTGGTGGTGACCCGCTGGCGGCCCAGGGCGCAGGGCTGGACCGCGCTCGCCGCCCTCGCCTGCTACGGGTTCGCGCCGCTCGCGCTGCTGTTCCCCGTGCACTGGCTGGCGGTCGTGGCCGCGTACGTCGTCGCCGGGCTCGGCATCGAGCTGTTCAACGTGCCGTGGTTCACCGCGACGCAACGGGAGGTCGCGCCGGACAAGCTCGCCCGTGTGTCCTCTTTGGACTTCCTGCTGTCGTACGGGCTCGCGCCCGCCGGGCTCGCGCTCATCGCGCCCGCCATCGAGGCCTTCGGCGTCACGGCCGTGCTCGGCGCGTGCGCGGCGGTCTGCTTCGCGGTCCCGGTCGCGATGATGCTCACGCCGACGACGCGGAACTTCGGCCGGTCGTGCCCGCCTACGGCCGCCCCCACATCACGTCGTACAGTGCCGGGCCGCTGAGGACGGGTTCGCTCGCCGGGTGGGGCACGAGCCACAGCGCGGCCTCGTCCCAGCAGCCGTACGTGTCGATGTTCTCGCCCTGCACCACCGCGATCAGGGTGTCGCCCGCGCGCCAGATGGCGTGGTGCCACTCGTCGTGGTGCGTGCCGGACACCTCGGGCGGGCCGAGGGCCTCGGCCACCGTGCCCGCCGCGGTGCGCCACACGGCGTCGAAGTCGGCGCGGGTGCCGTGGGGCAGGGCGGACCACCCCGCGGACAGGCGTTCCTCGGTGATCACGGGTTCCTCCTCCTCGTCCTCGGCGAAGTAGGCGAACTCGACCGTCACCGCCACGATCGACGTGGCGTCCGCGTTCAGGCCGATCGACACGAGCCGGTCACCCGTCCACTGCCGCTGTTCCAGCCCGTCGAACACGTCCGCGGCCACCGAACCCGACGGCGGCACGTACCAGCCCGCGTTCACCCACGCCGCGTCGAGGTCCGCGCGCCGCCACGACGCGGCGGCGAAACCCCGCGCCGCACCGAGCAGCTTCTCGTCCACCGGCAACCACACCACAGCCATGCCGCCATGATCCCGGACGCGCGGGCCGGGCGGGCACGTGCCGTGCACAACCGGTCAACACAGCTGCACGCACCGCGCATCCCGCGGGTGCACACGTGATCTGCGCCGCGTCCCAACTGGACCGTCCGCGGGCCCGATCGCGCGGATGTGGCTCCACAGCGGGAAGAACGGAGAAGCGTTACAGCCGGGCATGTCGTCTTGCGCACGCCGCGGCGGTTTGGTCCGCCCGAGAAGCAGAACGTAGCGTGGCCGCGCTCGGCGGCGCTGCCGGAGCGTTCCACTGTGTCCTCTCGGGTAGCTCGCCCGGTCTCGCGAAGGGAAAACGTCTTGCGGCGAAACATGCCGCCGATGGCGCGCGCGCTCGCCAACCGCAACTTCCGGCTCTGGGCGGGAGCCGACCTCGTCTCCGTCACCGGCACCTGGATGCAGGTGTTCGGCCTGAACTGGGTGGTGATGGCGCGCACCGGCTCGGCCACCGCCGTCGGGGTGTCCGTGCTCGTCAGCGCGCTGCCTGCGCTCGTGCTGGGCCCGTGGGCGGGCGCGCTCGCCGACCGGCTCGACCCGCGGCGCGTCATCGTCGCCGGCCAGTCCGCGCACGCCGTGCTCGCGGTCGTGCTCGCGCTGCTGGTCTGGACCACGGCCCCGATCGGCACGCTCTACGTGCTGACCGCGCTGTCCGGCCTGATCGGTGTCGTCGAGGGACCGGCACTGGGGCGGTTCGGCAGCCAGGCCGTCCCCCGCGCGGACCTCGGCAACGCGCTCGCGATCGGGTCGCTGATCAACTCGACCGGCCGCGTGCTCGGCATGACGTCGGCCGGGGTCATCGCCGCCGCCGTGGGCGAACCGGCGTTGTTCCTGGTCAACGCGGCCAGTTTCGTCGCGGTGATCGTGACCCTCCACGCGGTGCGGCCCGCCGAGCTGTACCCGCTGGCCGTCAGCACGCCGGAACGGGCCGGTGTCATGGCCGGCCTGCGCCACGTCCGGGCCGACCGGACCCTGCTGACGCTGTTCGCGCTCGGGTTCGTGCTGTCCGGCCTCGGCCGCAACTACCAGGTCACGATGGCGGCGATGGCCGACGGCCCGCTCCAGGCCGGTGCGGCCGGGTACGGCACGCTCTCCGCCGTGTTCGCCGTCGGCACCGTGCTCGGCGGCCTGCTCGCGGCCCGGCTGCGGGAGCTGTCCGTGCAGCTGCTGTTCGCCGCGGCGGCGGTCACGAGCGCGTTGCAGGCGGTCAGCGGCATGGCGCCGGGACTGCTCGGCTTCGCGGTGGTGATCCTGCCGATCGCGGCGGGTGCCGTGCTGATCGACACGGTGATGAGCACCCGCCTGCAGCTCGACTCGGCGGAGGACATGCGCGGCCGGGTGCTCGCGGTGCAGGCCTCCGTCGCCGCGGCCGCCGGTGCCGTCGGCGCCCCGCTGCTGGGGTGGCTCTGCGAGCACGTCGGCCCCGCGCCCGCGCTGACGGTGGCCGGCGTGTGCGCGCTCGGCGCCACCGTGCTCGCGGTCACCTCGTACGGGGCGCGGGCCAGGACCGGTCAGCTGGTGGTGTCGTCGTAGCCGTGCTCCTGCCAGGCCGTGCGCACGACGTAGGCCACGGCCGCGACGAGGACGCAGCAGAAGAAGATCACCGCGGTCATCGTGCTGTTCCTTCGCTCCTTTCCGTGCGGCGGAAAGGGGTCCCGGGCCGTCCCGGGACCCCCTTTCCCGATCAGAAGTCCATGCCGGCGCCCGCCGGGGCCTTCTCCTCCTTCTCCGGCTTCTCGGCCACGACCGCCTCGGTGGTGAGGAACAGCGCGGCGATCGACGCGGCGTTCTGCAGCGCCGAGCGGGTCACCTTCGCGGGGTCGATGACGCCCGCGGCCACGAGGTCCTCGTACTCGCCGGTGAGCGCGTTGAGGCCCTGGCCCTGCGGCAGGCTCCGGACCTTGTCGGCCACCACGCCGCCCTCCAGCCCCGCGTTGACGGCGATCTGCTTGAGCGGCGCCTCGATCGCGACCCGCACGATGTTCGCGCCCGTCGCCTCGTCGCCGGTCAGCTTCAGGCCCTCGAACGCCACCTCCGCGGCCTGCAGCAGCGCGACGCCACCACCGGCGACGATGCCCTCCTCGACGGCGGCCTTGGCGTTGCGCACCGCGTCCTCGATGCGGTGCTTGCGCTCCTTGAGCTCCACCTCGGTCGCCGCACCCGCCTTGATGACGGCCACGCCACCGGCGAGCTTGGCCAGGCGCTCCTGGAGCTTCTCGCGGTCGTAGTCGGAGTCGGACGCCTCGATCTCCGCGCGGATCTGGTTGACCCGCCCCTGGATCTGCTCCGCGTCGCCGGCACCCTCGACGATCGTGGTCTCGTCCTTGGTCACGACGACCTTGCGGGCACGGCCCAGCAGCGAGATGTCGGCGTTCTCCAGCTTGAGGCCCACGTCCTCGGAGACGACCTGGCCACCGGTCAGGATCGCCATGTCCTGCAGCATGGCCTTGCGGCGGTCGCCGAAGCCCGGGGCCTTGACCGCGACGGACTTGAACGTGCCGCGGATCTTGTTGACCACCAGGGTCGCCAGCGCCTCGCCCTCGACGTCCTCGGCGACGACCAGCAGCGGCTTGCCGGCCTGCATGACCTTCTCCAGCACCGGGAGCAGGTCCTTCACCGCGCTGATCTTGCCCTGGTGCAGCAGCACGTAGGCGTCCTCCAGGACGGCCTCCTGCCGCTCGGGGTCGGTGACGAAGTAGGCCGACAGGTAGCCCTTGTCGAAGCGCATGCCCTCGGTGAGCTCCAGCTCCATGCCGAGCGCGTTGCTCTCCTCGACCGTGATCACACCGTCGCGGCCGACCTTGTCCATGGCCTCCGCGATCATGTCGCCGATGCCCTTGTCCCCCGCCGAGATCGCGGCCGTCGCGGCGATCTGCTGCCGCGTCTGCACGTCGACCGCGTTCTTGTGCAGCTGCTCGGTGACCGCCTCGACCGCCTGCTCGATGCCCCGCTTCAGCGACAGCGGGTCGGCGCCGGCGGCCACGTTGCGCAGGCCCTCGCGCACCAGCGCCTGCGCCAGCACGGTCGCGGTCGTGGTGCCGTCACCCGCGACGTCGTCGGTCTTCTTCGCGACCTCCTTGACCAGCTCCGCGCCGATCCGCTCCCACGGGTCCTCGAGCTCGATCTCCTTGGCGATCGAGACACCGTCGTTGGTGATGGTGGGCGCGCCCCACTTCTTCTCCAGCACGACGTTGCGGCCACGCGGTCCCAGCGTCACCTTCACGGCGTCCGCGAGGGTGTTCAGGCCCCGCTCCAGACCCCGGCGCGCGTCTTCGTCGAACGCCAGCATCTTCGCCATCGCGTCCAGTCCTCCTGCTGTGCGAACGCGCGACGGCCGGGCCCGGCGCCCGCGACGGAAGAGCCCGCTCGGCAACCCACCACCGAGCAAGCCCCACCAGGCCCGGTCGTCGCAAAATCCGAGTAGTTTTGGCACTCGACACCACCGAGTGCTAACACAAGATTAGCTACCACGACCGCGGCCCGGTCTGCAACCCGGCACCCGCCCGGGGTCAGCCGGTGCCCTCCTGAGCGGACCGGCGGCGGGCCCGTACCCGGGCGACGGCGATGCCGCCGCCGACGAGGACGAACAACGCCACGGCGACGACCGCGCCGACCTCGACGGCCGTGGACGCCGAGCCCGCGACCGCGGGCGCGTCGGCGGCCTTGACCAGCACGAGCACCTGCGCGGTGTCCGGTTGCAGGAAGTACAGGTCACCGCCGGGGCCGACGTCGAGCTGGGTCACCGGGCCGTGCTCGCCGCGGTGGACCACCTCGGCCGTGCCGTCCGGCGAGAAGCGGTGGATCTCCGGCCCGGCGCTGACGAACATCACGCCGTCGGGGGTGAACGCGACGTCCTCCGGGTCCGTGAGGGTCACGTCGAAGGCCGGGGTCGCGTCGTGCGCGCGGCCGACGACGGGCTCGGCCTTGCCGTCCACCACCCGGTCCACGCGGCTCAGGTAGGTGATGAGGTGCGGGGTGCCGTCCGGGGCCAGCGCGATGCCACCGAACAGGTCGTGCTCGCCCGCCTCGAGCACCACGTCCAGCGCGCCGTCCGGGCCGACCGAGTAGACGCCGTCGCCGGTGCTCAGGTACAGCGTGCCGTCCGCGCCGACGGCGATGTCGCGGGGATCGCCCTCGCGGAACGTGTAGTCCGTCGGCGACGCCCACTCCCGCAGCGCCCGGCGGGCCATCCGGTTGTCCATGCCGCCGCCGAGCAGCGCCACCACCACGCCGTCCGGGTGGCGGCGCAGCGCCGCGTCCGGCACCAGGTACAGCGACCCGTCCGGGCCGGTGGCCAGCGGCCCGGCCTCGACCGGGCCGGTCGGGCCGTACTTGGCGAACGTCACCAGCGGCGGCGACAGCTCGACCGGCCGCAGCTCGCCGCCGGGCCGGGTCGCGTGCACACCGGTCGCACTGGCCACGTAGACCGTGCCGTCCCGGCCGACGGCGAACGACTCGACGGCGCTGAACGGCACGTCCGCCGCCCTGCGCACCGGGTCCGGGTCGAGGTCGGCGACGGTGCGGACGGCGCCGTCCGCACCGACCGCGCGGACCCGGCCGTCGGCGCTGAGGACGTGGAGCGTGCCGTCCTGGCCCACCGCGACACCCGTCGGGTCGGGCACGTCCGCGCTGTTCCCGCCCCGCTTCCCCGTGCCGGCGACCGTCGTGACGACGCCGTCGCGGTCGACGCGGCGGACGCGGTCGTTGCCGGTGTCGGCGAAGTACGTCACCCCGTCCGCGCCCACGGCGACGCCGGACACGTTGTTGACCGCCGCCTTTCCGGCCGGTCCGCCGTCGCCCGAGTAGCCCGCCGTCCCCGTGCCGGCGAGCGTGCCGACCGTGCCGTCCGGGCGGGCCACCTCGACCTCGTCGCCACCCTCCTGGACGAAGCGGACGGAGCCGTCTGCGCCGACGGCGAACCACCGGACGCCGCGCAGGATCGTCCGCAGCGCCTGCGGCGTGCCCGGCTCCTGGCGGCGGGCGTAACCGACGACCAGCTCCTGACCCTCCGGGGTGAGCCGGTGGATGGACGTGTAGTCGGCGTAGTGGACGGCGCCGTCGGGTCCGGTGGCCACGAGCCGGACCGCGTCGAGGCTCTCCCGCCCGGTCTCCGCCGCGGTGGCGACCGTGTCGATCTTCCCGTCCGGGGTCACCCGGTAGAGGCGGCCGTTGGCGGTGACGTAGACGCCGTCCTGCGCCGCCGCGACCCCGGCCGGCCCGTTCAGCACGACCTCGGTCGCCACGTCGCCGTGGTGGACGCCGTCGGTCTCCCCGCTCGCGCCGGTGCCCGCGAACCGCCGCACGGTGCCGTCCGGCGCGATCGCCCGCACCTGGTGGCGGTAGGGCTCCGCGACGTAGACCGTGCCGTCCCGGCCGACCGCGAGCCCGCCGGGCACGCGTTCGTCCTCGGGGACCCGCCGCGGTTCGCGGGGTGGCGGCGGGCGCTTCCCGCTGCCCGCCACGGTGTGCACGGTGCCCGGCGCGTCGTCCGCCCACACCGACCGCGCCGCGGTCGCCGGGCCGGCGGCGGTCGCCTCGCCGTGCCGCACGAGCCGCAGGATCTGGCTGGTGTGGGTGAGCGACTCGACCCGGCTGACGTACAGGTCGCCGTCCGGGCCGACGGCGAGGTCGCCGATGCCGTCCAGCGCCGGGCCGACCGGTTCGGTGCGGCCGTCCTCGCCGAGCCGCACGACCTGTTCGCGGCCGAGGTCCACGTAGTACACCCGCCCGTCGGCGGCGACGGCAGGCTCGCTCGGCGGCCGCGTCGCCGTGGTGGCGAGCGTGCGCGGCGGGCCGGCGGGGCCGAGTGCCTGGACGCTGCCGCCCGCGTGCGCCGGGTTCTGCACGGCGGTCAGGAGCACGGTCCTGTCCCGGGTGACCGCGAGCCGCGCGCCGGGGACGTCGATCGCCGCCTGCCCGACCCGGGTGACGCGGCCGGCGGCGTCGACCCGCACGACCCGCTTGCGCGTGGCGTCGTAGAGGTAGGCGTTGCCGTCGGCGTCGACCGCGACGTCGTCACCGGTGCCGGGACCGGAGGTGGCGGCGCCGAGCGCGGCCTCGCGGGCCACCACCGTGACCACGCCGCGCGGGTCCATCCGGCCGAGCACGCGCTCGTCGCGGTCGTCGAGGGTCAGGTACAGGCCGCCGCCGGGGAGTGCCGCCATCCCGGTGATCACCCGGCCGTCGCGGGTGGCCGGGGCGTACACGGTGTCGATCACGCCGTCGGGTGTCACCCGCCGCACGCGCTCGGTGTCGGTCAGGTAGACCGAGCCGTCGGCGCCGACTGCGATCGACGAGACCTCGATCCTGGCGTCCTTCGCGGGCCCGCCGTCGCCGGAGAAGCCCGTCGGGCCGAGCCCGGCCACGAGCGCGACCTGCCCGGGACGCGGCGGCGCGGCCTGCGCGGGCGCGGACACGGCGAGCAGGGCGGCGGCGACCGCGAGGAGCGCCGCGGCGCGTGATCGGCTGTGCAACGACGGACTCCCCTGCTCGCGACCGGTGTGCCGGTACCGACGCACCCGTCACGAGCCTGGTTCCCGCCCTCCGGCGGTCAGCGCGACGGTCGCTGCGCCATTTTCCCAGGGTGCGGTGGCGTGGTCGCCTCGGCCGGCGGGTTCTTCCCCGTCTTCACGGATTCACCGGGCGGCGCGGGCGGCGGGGCGCCGCCGGTGTTCTTCGGCGTGTTCTTCGGTGTGTTCTTCGGCGTGTTCCCCGGCGTGTTCTCCGGCTTGTTCTTGCCGGATTCACCCGTGTTCGGGGAGTTCGCGGGAGCGCTGTTCCCCGGCTCGTTCTTCGACGGTTTTCCCGTCGAAGCCGGGGCGTGTGCGGCACAATATTCCGCGACCTCGTGGGGACCGCCCGCGGCCTCGATCAGCGGACGGAACCTCGGGTCGTCCCGGTGCTCGGCCTTGGCCGCCGGGTAGGTGCGGCACAGGTCCACGATCTCGGGTGCGGCCGGGGTGGTGCGCGGGCCGGAGCGCGCGGACGGGTCCGGTCCGGCCCGGTCGCCGGTCGGGGTGGGGGTGGCGGACGCCGTCGTCGACGCCGGGCTCTGCTCGGCGGGCGGGACCGCCGACCACGGCGTCGGCAGCACGCCACCGCTCGCCGCCAGCACGACGCCGGCTGACCCGGTGACGGCGATGGCCACCGCGGCCTTGACGGTCAGCACCTTCGTGAGCACCCGCCGGAACGCCGACGGGCGGGCGGGCGCGGTCTCGGTCATGGCGGCCTGGCGGAACGCGGCCACCGCGGCCTCCTCGCCTGCCAGCTCACCGGGGTGGGCGGGTGCGGCGGCGGCGCGGAGCACGCTCATGAGCAGGTCGTCGTCACCGTCGGGGCGCGGTCGGTGCGTGCTCATCCTGCCGTCCTCGGCGTCAGGTCGCCCGGCCGCATCGCGCTGGTGACGTCCGGCGCGCCCGCCTGTTCGAGCCTGCTGCTCAGGGTGCGCAACCCGCGCCAGGTGGCGGTGCGCACGGCGCCCGGCCGCTTGCCCATCACCCGCGCGGCGGCACCGGCGTCGAGGCCGAGCACGACCCGCAGCAACACGGCTTCCGCCTGGTCACGGGGCAGGGTGGCGATGAAAGCGACGGCCGCGTCGGTGGCCACCGCGGTGACGGCCGCGGCGGCGGTGTCGTCCCCGGCGGGCAGGTCGGCCAGCACGTCGGCGGTCTGGTGCGCGGCAGGCCTGCGCTGGGTGTAGCGGAGGTGGTCCATGGCGCGGTGGCGGGCGATGGACGCCGCCCAGCCGCGGAACCCGGCGCCCTCGTCCCGGAACGTGCGGATGTCCCGCGCGATCTGCAACCAGGCCTCGGCCGCGACGTCCTCGGCGTCCTGCGTGCCGACGAGCCCGCGCAGGTACCGCAGCAGACCGGGCTGCACCTCGCGGTACAGCTGCCGGAACGCCGCCTCGCTGCCGTCGCGGGCGGCCCGTACCGCCGCCGTCAGGTCAGCCGCCGCCTGACCAGGTGCCATCCGGAGACCTCGTCTTCCTGCTCGGCACACCTCGACCACAGCTTAGGTGTGCCCCGCCCGCCACGCGCGTCACACCGCCGTGCCGGGGTGCGCCTCCGCGGCAGTCTCGTCGGCGGGCGTGCCGGGGCCTGCGGCGGGTGCCTGTTGCGGTCTCTCCGGCACCGTCCGGTCGCGCCGGCCGAACTCAGCGACAAGCTGGTCGAATATCGGTGTGACCGTCACCGGTGAATCCGTCATCGCCACCTCCCCGACTTCACGAAAACGTCGTTCTCGCCCGGACGATACCTGCCGGAATGACAGCGGGACACTCGAGGCGACGCGACTATTGCGGCATCAATTACTTTGACATTCCCCGGTGCCGGATTTCGCATTCCCGGCGCAGCCGGTGAACGGGTACCGGCAGACCCGGTGGCCGGGCACGCGGCGGGAGGTATTGTCCAGCCGTGGTCCTCCCCGAACTCCGCCAGTACGCCTCGGTCGCCGCCTACAACGCCGCGTACCCGGCCAGCCCGATGCCGACCGATCCCGCGGAACGGTCCCGGCTGCGGGGGTACCACCTCGCCATGCGCGGCCTGGTGGACGACCTGACCGGCGGCACGGGCGCGATGATCGTCGACTTCCTCCCGGGCGGGCCACCCAAGCCGGGCACCCCGGACCGCGTCGGCACGGTCGTGGCGAGCCCGTGGCGCGAGGGGCCGGTGGTCGTGCTGGCACAGGGCGTGTCGCTGTGGACCGCGTGGCGGACGGTCGTGCGGCGCTGGCCCACCCGCCTCTCCGAGGTGCGCGACCTGCTCAACGGCGTCGAACTGGACCTGCCTGGCGCGAGGAGCTGACCGCGGTCACGGCGCGCCCATCACGAGCCCTTCGATGGTGTGCTTCTGCTCGATCGGCTCCAGCTCGTCGACGACGCGGCACGGCAGGTGCGCGAGCAGTGACTCCGGCAGCCGCGCGTGGTAGGCGCGGGTGACCATGAGGTCGTGGCGCTCGTCGTTGCCCGCGCCGGGGGCGTCGACGCCGAGCACGAGCGTCGGCCGCGGGGTCGTCGACCGGTTCGCGGTGCCGCGGTGGATGGTGAGCGCGCTGCGGGCGGAGATGTCGCCGCGGCGCGTGAGCCTGCGGCGGCCGAGCGCCTCGTAGCGCGGCCAGTGGCTCTTCGGCGGGAACATGCCGTGCTCGAACTCGGGGCTGTCGTCCCACTGCGTGCCCGGCGCGATCTCGAACGGGCCCATCTCGGGCGTGACGTCGACCGTGGTGAGGTTGAACGCGAGCGACGTGAGCCTGCCGTCCCGCGTGGTTTCCGGCGGGGACGGGAAGTCGCGGTGCCACGGCTGGTTCACCGCGCCGGGCAGCGGCACGTCGAACCCGACCTCGACGATCTGGTACCCGGGGCCGAGGACCGCCGCGCACATGCCCGTGACCCACGGGTGCGTGACCAGGTCGACGAACCCGCGCAGCCGCTCGGGGTGGATCTCCACGTAGTACCGGTTGGGGCCGCGCCCGACCGCGGTGCCCGGCGACTCGAGCGCCTCGTGGAACAGGGTCATGATGTCCTCGCCGAGCCGGTCGGCCCACTCCGGCGTGAACGCGCCCTGCCTGCCGACGATGCCGTCGGTGCGGAGTTGCTCGACCTCCTGTGCGCTGGGCGCGGCGACATTGCCCGTCAACGGTCCTCCCCGGGGGATCTCGACTGCGTCGTCGTGATCCACGATAGGTGCCGCGACGGTCAGGCGCGCAAGCCCGCGAGCGCGAAGAACTCCTGCCGGGACCGGGCGTCCTCGCGCAGTGTGCCCAGCAGGGTCGACGTGACCGTGGTCGAGCCGACGGCCTGCACGCCGCGCAACGTCATGCACGTGTGCTCGGCCTCGATCACCACGCCGACGCCCTGCGGGCGCAGCTGCTCGGCGAGCCAGTCGGCGACCTGCTTGGTGAGGCGTTCCTGCACCTGGGGGCGGCGCGCGAAGTGCTCGACGATCCGCGCCAGCTTCGACAGCCCGAGGATGCGCTCGCCCGGCAGGTACCCGACGTGCGCGACGCCGACGAACGGCAGCAGGTGGTGCTCGCACACGGAGCGGACCGGGATGCCGCGCGCGAGGACGAGCTCGTCGTAGCCCTCGTCGTTGGGGAACGTCGTCAGGTCGAACGGCCGGGGGCTGAACAGCTCGGCGTAGGCGCGCGCCATCCGGCCCGGCGTGCCGCGCAGGCTCTCCGTCACCGGGTCGATGCCCAGCGCGCGGAGGAACGTGGCCGCGGCCTGCTCGGCCTCCGCCAGGTCGACGCCGGCACCGGGTTCGTGGACGACCCGCAACGCAGGTGCAGAGCTCATGAGCGGTCCTCCCCGTCCGATTACGCCAACAAAGCTTGGTCTTTTACGGTCCTTGTCGTCAAGAGCACGCGACATGGGACACAATCATTGGTGTTATCCTGGCGGGGTGACGGGCGACCCGGCGATCAGGGCCGTCGCCGCGCTCGACGACGACCTGCGGCGCGGCATGTACGCGTTCATCCGCGCTGCCCGCGGCCCCGTCACCCGCGACGAGGCGGCCGCGGCGGTGGGGATCTCCCGCAAGCTGGCCGCGTTCCACCTCGACAAGCTCGTCGACGCGGGTGTCCTCCAGGCCGACTACCGGCAGGTGGCGGGCCTGCGCAAGGTGGGCCGCGCCCCCAAGGTCTACCGGCCTGCCGACACCGACATCAGCGTCAGCATCCCGCCGCGCAAGCACGACCTGCTGGCGGAGATCCTCCTCGACGCCGCCTCCCGCGACGCCGTCCGCAAGGCCGCGTACGAACGCGGCCGCCGCACCGGCGCCGACGAACGCGCGCGCACGCGCCCCGGGCGCCTCGGCACCGAACGCGCGCTCACCCTGGCCACCGCCACCATGCGGGAGCACGGGTTCGAGCCCGTGCACGAGCCGGGCACCTCGGTCCGGCTGCGCTCGTGCCCGTTCCACCCGATGGCGGCGACGTCGCCCGAGCTGGTGTGCGGCATCAACCACGCCTTCCTGACCGGCCTGCTCGACGGCCTCGAAGCGCGGACGCTGACCGCCGAACTCGCCCCGCGCAGCGGCGAGTGCTGCGTCGAACTCCACGGGCGGGCCGCGAAGGAGACGTGATCAGCAGGCACGGCCCGCCGTGCCGGACAGGACCCCGTCAGGAACGGTGCGAGCGCGTGGCCGCCACGTCGTGACGAGGGCGAACGCGAGCAGGAGTTCGGCGATGTCGCCGCCGTAGTACATGAGCTGCGCGCCGCCCTGGCGTTCCGCGACCGGCACCGGGACGGTGACCGCGATGCCCGCGTACATCAGCTGCGACAACGTGGCGTGCACGGCGATGGCGACGCCGAGCAGCACCAGCCGGGCCGGGACGGACGGGCGCCGTGGTGCGGGATCCGCGCCCGCGACGACCCAGGCGAACAGGTACCCCGCGACGAGGAAGTGCAGGTGCACCAGGTGGTGCAGGGTCTCGTCGCCGGTGGTCAGGCGGTACAGGGGCGTGGTGTACAGCGCGACGAGCCCGCCGACGTTCAGCAGCAGCACCGTGACGGGGTGGGTGACGAGGTGTGCGAACGGGCTGCGCAGCACCCGGCCGACCACGCGCCCCCAGCGCGCCGGGACGCTCCGCAGGAGCAGGGTGACCGGCGCGCCGAGCGCGAGCGCCATGGGTGTGAGCATCCCGATCAGCAGGTGCCGCACCATGTGCCCGCGGAAGTCGCCGTGCGGGTAGGGCAGCGCGGCGGGCACGACGGCGACGGCGAGCAGCGCGGTCCCGAGCAGGAAACTCGCGGTGCGCCAACGGTTCCAGCCCCGCGGGTCGGCGTGTGCGCGTGCCGCGAGCACCGCGTACCCGGTGGCGAGCAACGCGATGCCGGCGAGCAACGGCGCGGGACCGGACCCGGTGTGCGCCTCGTGCGCGATCACCGCTCACCGACCGGCGCCGCGCCGCGCTGGAGGAGCCACCCCGCCGCCACGAGCACGGCGCCGAGCGCGAGGAACCCGAGGTCCCACCACAGCTGGTAGGCATCGGCCCGCACGTGGTGGATGCCGAGGAGGTGGTGGTCGACCAGACCCTCCACGAGGTTGAACAGCCCCCAGCCGACGAGGACCCAGCCCCACAGCGCCCGCGACCGCCACGCCTACCGGGCGCGCGTGACCCTGGCGTACAGCAAACCCAGCCCCACCAGGACGGCCAGCCACGTGACCGTGTGGAACAGGCCGTCCCCCACGGTGTTCATGCGCAGCCCCGGCAGGGTGTCCGGCGAGTACCCGTCGACGCTGGACAGCACGTGGTGCCACTGGAGGAGCTGGTGCAGCAGGATGCCGTCGACGAAACCGCCGAGCCCGATGCCCAGGATCGTCCCCGGCAGGCCGATCCCGGTCCTCACGCGGTCCGTGGTGCTCGTTGCCATGGTCGGCCTCCCGGGGCACGCGGCGCTGGAGCCGGTACACGTACCCAGGGGAAGAACGCCGAAACGGCGGCTCAGAGCAGGAGCAGCTCGGGCATGTCGTGCGCCGCGAGGAGGCAGCGGTCGCAGACGACCTTCCGGAAGACCTGCTCCCCCGGAACCCGTTCCACGTCGGCGAACGCGAACGCGATGCGGCACATCGTGGTGAGGCCGTCGAGTGCGCCGGCCGCGAGGCGTTCGGCATCGTCGCGGCTGATCGGCGCGAAGTGGCTGACCTCGCCCCAGCGGCCGACGCGGTAGCCGGTGCCGGGGATCGTGCTGCCGCGCGGGAAGCGGACCACGAACGCCGCCGTGACCGTGACACCCAGGTCCGCGAGCACGAGGCCGCCCAGCGGGGCGGCGTACGTCGCCGCGTGGTCCTCCGCGGGCACCAGCTCGTTCATGACCGGCCCGCCGTGCCGATCGGGAAAGAAGCGACTTGCGCGGCGCGCCGGCGGACGGGTGAGATCGAAGTGGTCACTGGCGATTCCCGAGTTGTTCGACGAGCGAGTATCCGGACAGACGCGTTCCGTTTGGAGCATGACATCGCGGTGCGGCGGCACGCAGCGCCACGCGCGCCCGCCGCGCCCCCGGATTCGCGACGGGTCAGCGCCGTTGTCCGTTGTGGCCCGCGCGGGTCCCGGTGCGGACCCGGTGATTACCGGTACGTCCCCGGGAGAGCACCGGGATGTCACCCACATGGTCGAACGGCGTGGTCCGGTTGACACAGACAGCTCCCGATGATCAAGGGAGGGGACGGCATTCCCCCGGGCGGCCCGGGCTGGCACGGTGGGCGCACACACAGCACGGGTTGGGCTTCGCGCCCGGAATCGACCGACGGCTCTTGGAGTGGTGAATGGGAATGCGGCTGCTGGTGGTCGGCGCCGGTGAGACGGCGCTGCAGATGGCGGCTCACGTCCGCGACGGCGGCGGGCACGCGACCGTGCTCACCCCGACCCCGCCCGAGGAGGTCGCCGCCGGGCCGGTCCGCTCCACCCAGGTGAAGGTGTGGCGCACCCGCGAACACGAGCGGGCGCTGGGCCTGGACCTGTGGCCGGAGGCGCCGCAGATCCGGGGCATGTGGTTCCAGGCCGTCGAGCAGGGCCAGGTCCTGTTCGAGTGGCGCGGCACGCTGACCAACCCCGCCGTGTCCGTCAACCAGCCCGACCGGTTCGCCGCGTGGCTCGGCCTCCTCGGCGAGCGGGGCGTCGCCATCCACAGCCAGCCGGGGCAGCCGATCACCGCGGCGTACGTCGACCGGCTGGCGCAGGAGCACGACATGGTGGTCGTCACGGCGTCGCCGAAGGGCAGCGACCTCGCCGACCTCTTCCCGGTCGACCCCGCGTTCCCGTCGGCGCCGCCCGCGCGCCGCCTCGTCGCGGTCTACCTCGACGGTGTCGAGCCGACCCCGGACAACGACGTGCAGCTCGCGCTGCTGCCCGACGGCGAGATCCTGCTGATCCCGGCGTACTTCGGCGACCGCACCACGAGCGAGGGGCGCACCTGCCACATCGTCCTGCTGGAGGCCCGGCCCGGCGGGCCGCTGGACGCGTTCGGCGACGTCCGGGACCCCGCCGCGCGCACCGAGCTGCTCCTGCGCCTGCTGCGTGAGTTCGCGCCGAGCGTCGCCGCCCGGTGCCGCCGGGCGACGCTGGTCGACGAGCGCGGCACGCTCGCAGGCGCGGTCCGGACCGCCGTGCGCGCGCCGGTGGGCCGCCTGCCGGGCTCGGGGCGGCCGGTGGCGTCGCTCGGCGACCTGGCCGTCAGCATGGACCCGCTCGCCGCGCAGGGCGCGAACAGCGCCTCCGACGGCGCCGCGATCTTCGCCCGCCGCGCGCTCGCGCACGCCGGGCCGTTCGACGAGGCGTTCCTGACGTCCTGCTCCGACGAGTGGCGGCAGCAGCGCGCGTACCCGGCGGCCCAGCTGACGTCCCTGCTGCTGGAGCCCCCGCCGCCGGTGCGCCGGCTCCTGGCCGAGGCCGCCGGGCGGCCCGAACTCGCGGACACGGTCGTGCGCCTGTTCGAGGCGCCGTGGATGGCCGGGCAGCTGCTCAGCGCGGCGCCCGACGCGACGGTCCGCTAGCAAACCCCTCCCCGCGCGCACCCGTCCGGCCGACCGCCGGACGGCCGGTGCCGCACGTCCCCACCGCGCACCGACATCCCTGAGGAGACAAGTCAGGTGTACGACCGACGCTCGGCGCCGCCCGAGCAGCATCGTCGCCTCCCCTCGCTCGGCACCCGGCTCAGGCTGGCGACCCTGACGCTCGTCGCGCTCCTGGGTGTGATGGTCCTCCTGGGCGTGGTCCAGGCCGGCCTGCCCGCGCTCAAGCTGAAGATCATCGGCGCCGGCGTGCAGGAGGTCTCCGTGCCCGCCGTGCCCGCGCTGGCCGAGCTGCAGGCCGAGCGGCAGCACGCGCTGGCCTACCTGGCGGCGCCGGACGCCGACGTCGACGCGCTGCGCAGGCAGGAAACCCGCACGTCCCAAGGCTTGCGGGCCATGCAGGAGGCGTCCGGGGCGCTGGCGGGCGCGCCCGCGGCGATCACCGACCGGCTGACCGCGTTCACCGAGCTGCTCGACCAGCTGCCGGCGCGGCGCAGCGCCGTCGAGTCGCGGTCCGCGGACGCGGCCGAGGTCTTCGCGTACTACAACGAGGTCCTCGACGCGGCGACGCGCCTGTTCGACGCGCAGGCCAGGGTCGTGCCAGACGCGGGGATCACGCAGTCCGCGATCGCCGCGGTCGGGTTGTTCCGGGTCGCCGACGGCATGTCGCGCGCGGGCTCGCTCGCCGCGGGCGCACTCGCCGACCGGAGCTTCGCGGCCGGTGAGTACCAGCAGTTCCAGCGGCTCGTCGGGGCCTACCGCAGCGAGCTGGACACGACCGCGCAGTACCTCGAGCCCGAGGTCCAGGACCGCTACCGGAACGTCGTCGAGGGGTCGGCGTTCCAGCGGCTCGGCGCGGTCGAGAACGCGCTGATCGCACGCGGGCCGGACCCGCACCGCGCCGACGGCGACGAGGTGGACGTGCCGTTCCCGGTCGGCGCGGGCGAGTGGGCGGAGCTGACCGGTGCGGTGTCCCGGCAGCTGGTCGACCTCACGATCCGGCAGGCCACCGTGATCGCCGCGAAGGCCGACGACACCGGCGCCCGGCAGTTCTGGACGACCGCGCTGGTGCTGGGCGCCCTCGCCGCGGCGGCGGCGGTCGCGGCGGTGATCGGTGTGCGGCTGGCGCGGCGGGTGTCGCGCAGGCTGGGCAGCCTCGCCAACGGCGTGCACCAGGTGGCCACCGAGGAGGTGCCGTACCTGGTCGGCCGGATCCAGGAGGACGCGGACACCGACGTCCGCAACGAGGTGCAGCTCCTCGACGAGGGCGCCGACGAGATCGGTGGCGTCGCCGCCCGCTTCCGCGACGCGGTCGTCGCCGACCTCGAGGCACGGCGGCGGGAGATCCTGCTGCGGAAGGGCACCACGCGGGTGCTCAAGGAGCTGGCGCACCGCATCCAGCTCCCGGTGGCACGGCTGCTGTCGACCGTCCTCGCGGCGCAGGAGAAGGAACAGAACCCGGACACCCTGCGGCTCCTCTACACGATCGACCACGAGGTCGTGCGTGCCCGGCGCATCGCCGACCACATGATCGTGCTGGCCGGGGACCAGCCGCGCCGCCAGCGGCGCAACCCCGTGCCGCTGTTCCACATCGTGCAGGGCGCGGCCACGGAGACCTCGCCGCCGGAGAGCGCCGACCCGGCCGGGCAGCTGCAGCGGTTCTCGCTGCAGCACATCCCCGAGGTGTCGGTGAAACCGCTGCTGGCGCACCAGGTCGCGCACGTGCTGTCGGAGCTGATGGACAACGCCGTCCGGTATTCCCCGCCGGGCAGCCAGATCCGGGTGTCCGGCGAGCTGACCGCGCACGGCGTCGCGATCGAGATCGCGGACGCGGGCATGGGCCTGTCCCGCGAGGCGCTCGCGGCGGTCAACGAGCTGATGCGCAACCCGCCGGAGTTCGACGTGATGGTGCGCGAGGACGCGATCGGCCACCTCGGGTTCTTCGTGGTGGCGCACCTGTCCCGCGCGCTCGGCATGGTCGTGGCCTTCCAGACCTCCGCCTTCCAGGGCCTGTCGGCGGTCGTGACGCTGCCGACGGAGCTGCTGGCCGCGTTCCCGGCGGACGACCACGACGCCGGCCCCGCCGCGTCGACGTGGTTCGGCCCGGCGGAGGCCGCGACCGCAGGGCACGACCTCGCCCTGGTGGCGGCCGCGGCGGCGCCCGCGTGGGCCGAGGGCGCCACGCACGACCCGGGTCCCCGGCACGCCCGCGCGCCGGTGGCGGACGCGCCCGCCGCGCCGTCACCGGGTGTCCTGTCGCCCGGTGCGCTGCCGCCGCTGCCGAGGCGCAGGCGCGGCGCCACGCTCGACCCACCCGTCACGCGCGGCATCGCCGGTGATCCCCCCGACCTCCTCGCGGACGACATCGACGTCGCGACCACGCGGACCCAGCTGAGCCAGCTGCAGCGCGGCACGGAACGCGGTCGCCAGGCCGCTGCCGCCGAGTCCGGACCAGCTCACCCGCCGGCCTGGCCGCGCGACGACGAAGAAAGCCGACAGCGATGACCGAACGAGTCCAGTACCTGCTGCAGAACCTGCTCGCCGCGGACGGTGTCCCCGGCCTGCAGATGGTGATGGCGGTGACCGCCGACGGGATGCTGCGGGCGCACGCGTACCGGGACCACGACGCCGCCGACCGCGACGCGGCGGAACGCCTCGCGGCGGGCACCGCCTCGCTCGTGGCGCTCGCCGGGTCCGTCCTCGCCGAGCAGGGCGACGTGCTGCGGCAGCTGCCGATCGAGGGGCGCCGGTCCTGGTACGTGGTCATCGCGGCGGGACCGCACGCCTACCTGGCGGCACGGGCCGACCACGACGCGGTCCTGGACGACGTGTTCTACGCACTGCACCGGATCGTCGGCTCGGTGGGCCAGGAACTGGCCGCCGCGGTGCGCGAGCCCGCACCGGCCGCCTGGGTGCCGTCTGGTACCACCGAGCGCTGACCATGGCCCGGCACGGCGACGACGAGCCGTTCGTGCGGCCCTTCGGGCTCACCCGCGGCCGCACCGTACCCAGCCGCTCCGACCTGGACCTGACGACGCAGGTCATGGTGGCCGCGGGCGCCGAGCTGGCCGCGCGGCGGCTGCCCGGCGCGCGGTCGCCGGAGACGCAGACGATCCTGGACCTCGCGCCGCGGCCCATCGCCATCGCCGAGCTCGCCGCCCGGATGGCGCTGCCGCTGACCACCGTCCAGATCCTCGTCAGCGACCTCGTCGACGACGGGCTCCTCACGATCAGCGCGGCCCTGTCGGACGCCGACGTCCACGGCCGGACGCGGCTCGACTTCCTCCAACGCGTCAGGGACGGACTCATCAATGCGTGACGGCAACGGGTTCCCGCGCACCGCGAAGATCGTGGTGGCCGGCGGTTTCGGGGTCGGCAAGACGACCATGGTCAGCTCGATCAGCGAGATCGAGCCGCTCACGACGGAGGCGCCGCTGACGCAGAACAGCGCCGCCGTCGACGACCTCACCGGAGTCGGCGGCAAGACCACCACCACGGTCGCGCTCGACTTCGGCAGGCTCACCCTCGACGACTCCCTGACGCTCTACCTGTTCGGCACCCCGGGCCAGCACCGGTTCTGGAACTCGTGGAACCACATCGTGATCGGCGCCGTCGGCGCGATCGTGCTCATCGACACCCGGCGGCCGACGGACTGCTTCGCGGCCATCGACTTCTTCGAGAGCCGGTCGGTGCCGTTCCTCGTCGCCATCAACGACTTCGACGGGGTCGCGCTTTACGACACCGAGGCCGTCCGCGACGCGCTCGACGTCGACCCGGGGACGCCGATCATCCGGATCGACGCGCGCAGCGAGGAGGCGTGCCGCCAGGCGCTGCTGACGCTCGTCGACCACGCCATCCAGGCGGAGCGGGCGGCGCTCGGCACGTGGTGACGTTCCGTCGTCACAACCACGACACCACCACCCGGCCGGGTGCTTGTCGGTACCACTCGAGGCGTGAAAGCGTTGCCCGTTCGTGAGGGCGACCGACGGGAGTCGCTACGGTGGCACCCCGTTCGCGGGCACGCGTGTGTTCGCCCCCAACACCACGTCGAGGAGTGCTGCGGGATGCCCAGAGACCTCTCGGGGGCTCTGCCGGCCGAGCCGGACCTGTTGATCGGCCGGGACGAACTCGCGTTCCGCATCAGGGACCACCTGCGGCGCGGCGCGCGCGTGGTCACGCTGACCGGCGCGGCCGGGGTCGGCAAGACCACCCTGGCGCTGCACACCGCGTGGTGGATGCGGCGCAACCACCCGGACCTGGTGGTCCGCTGGGTGCGGATGACGTCCCTGTCCCCCGACGCCGAACCCGACCAGGTCGACCGCGCGGTCCAGGACGCGCTCGACTCGCCCGACTACGGCGGCCGCCCGCCGTGGGACGCGATCACCGACCACCTGTCCGCGCCGGAGCGGCGGACGCTGCTGGTGCTCGACAACTGCGAGCACATCGTGCTGCAGGCCAGCGAGTTCGTCGCGAGCCTGCTGGCCACCGTGCCCAGGCAGGTCACCGTCCTCGCGACGTCGCGGGAACCGCTTGGCTGCGTCGGTGAGCACGTCGAGTACGTGCGGCCGCTGCCCTTCCCCCGCGAACAGGACTCGCTGGACGGCCTGTGGCCCGCGCTGGAGATGTTCGCGGCCCGCGCCGACGCGCTCGGCCACCCGCTCTCCGCCGCCGAGCGGGTGCTCGCGGCCGAGCTGGTGCGCAGCGTGGACGGCCTGCCGCTGGCGATCGCCATCGACGCGGCGCGGTTGCGCTACGAGTCGCTCGCGGAGATCCGCGACAGCCGCGTGATCGACTCCCGGCAGCCCGTGCGGCGCCGCTACCCCGGGCTGGACGACGTGGGCGGCCGGGCGAACCGGTTCCTCGTCCCGGACGGCCTGCGGCAGTCGTACAACGGCTCGTACCGGCGGCTCGACCCGGTCGAGCGGCGGGTGCTGGACCGGCTCGGCGTGTTCTCCGGCGGGTTCGACCTGCCGACCGCGGGCCAGGTGTGCGGCGACGGGGAGCTGGACCCGGAACAGGTGATCCAGGCCGTGAAGGCGCTCGTCGACCGGTCGCTGGTCATGGCGGACACCCGCGGCGGCGTGCACCGCTACCGGCTGCTGCAGCCGGTGCGGATGTTCGCGCTGGAGAAGATCAACGAGAGCAAGGAGGAGCGCGCGCTCCGCAGGCGGCACCTCGCCTACTTCGTCGGCCTGGCGGCCCAGTACGGCAGCACGTGGTTCAGCCCGGAGGAGACCACCATCCTCGAGGACGCGCGCTGGCAGCTCGGCAACTTCGAGGCCGCCATGCTGTACGGGTACGGCGAACCGGACCTGGCCGCCGACGCGCTCGCCATCGCCATCCACATCTCGCGGCTGCGCGGGTGGTTCTACTGGGGCAAGCTCGGCGAGGGCAAGGACTGGCTGCTCAAGGGGGTCGAGGCCACCGCGCACCTGGGCGCGGCGCACCCGATGCGGATCGTGGCGCGGGCGATGGCGTCGTGGATCGCACTGTGCCAGGGCCGGGTGGACGAAGCGCGGGCGCTGCGCGAGCTGTACCTCGAGGCGCGGCGCCGGATGGCGGAGCAGGGGCCCGACGGTGGCGAGGACAACCCGTTCGCCGCCGTGGTGAACCCGGCGGTGCGGTTCGTCGACGGCGCGCACCGGATGCTCGTCCCCCGCGACGACGGCACCTACGACCTCACGTCCATCGACGCGCTGGCGCAGGCGGCGAAGGACTCCGCCGCGATCGGCGACCAGGGCGGCTGGGCGATGTGCATGCTGTTCGCCGGCCTGGCGGCCGCGTTCCACCTGAGCGACGAACCGGACCGGGCCGTGGCGATGACCGGCGAGTACCTCGAGGCGTGCGAGGAGGCCGGCGGGCACTGGGCCATCACGTGGGCCCGTATCGCGCACGGCATGTCGCTGGCGTGGCACGCGGATCCGTTGCGGGCCGAGGCGCTCGTGCAGGACACCGTGCTGTCCCAGCGCGACGTGGACGACTCATGGGGCATCGCGTGGCTCGCCCACGTGCGGTTCTGGGTCGGGGCGGAACTGCTGCAGCGACACCGCGACGGCGTCCGGGGCGTCCAGCCGCTCAAGCTCAAGGCGGCGGAGCTGGGCCGCGCGTGGGGCGCCGCCGAGTCGTTGCGGACGCGGGTGAACGTCCGGCTGGAGGGCCTCGGCCCGTTCCTGCGCGCACAGCAGCGCGCGGAGGCGATCGTCCGCGCGGCGGCGGGCCCCGAGGTCGACAGCGCGGTCGCCGCCGGGCGCGAGCTGGACCACCGGCAGGCGATCATGCTGGGGATCCCGCAGGAGCCGGAGGGTTTCGCCGTCCGCTGGCAGGGCCTGCCGCCCGAGCTGAAGCGCGTGGCCACCCTGGCGTCGCAGAACCGGACCAACAAGGAGATCGGCACCGAGGTGCACCTCTCCCCGCGCACCATCGAGGACAAGATGTCCGCCGCACTGCGCCTTCTGGGGCTGCGCAACCGAAAAGAACTGGCAGACCTGCGGCCGACGATCGAGAACCTCGCCGAGTAGCCCGGCTGCGCGAAGCCAGGGAGGCGGCCACGGCCGCTCGACGACCTGGCCGCCGTGGCGTGGCTGACGCTGCGGCACCTCCCCCGTGGCGCGCCGCGGCGGTTGCGCGGCTGTGCACACGACATTCCTGCCGGGTCCGTCCGGCAGGCCGGCGTGCTCGTGGTGGGCCGCGGACTGCCGCGCCATGCTAGGCGCCCCGGTCCCGCGGTGGTGTCGGGTGAACGCCCCTCAATTCCGGCGACCACGCCGTGTGCGAGTGCAATGCGTTGCGGCGCCGTCGCTTTCGGTCTACAAGTGTGTCCTCTGTGGCGACGGCGGCTGAGGGGAGGACCGTGGTGCGGCCGGGGTCTCCGAGCGGGCGCGTCGAGGCCGAGTCGCTCGCCGTCGGGCGCCGGTTCGCCGGTCCAGCGCGCGGGGCGGGCTTGGTGCTCATCAGCCTCTTCGGCCTGGTCGCCACGCCACCGGCGCTGGTGCCGTGGGGATGGGCGGTGCTCGTGCTCGTGGTCGCCGGTGGCGTGGCGGACTGCCTGCCCGCCGCCACCGGGCGCGGTGCCGTGCTCGCGCTCGTGCTGGCCGTCGCCCGTGTCTGCGCGATCTCGCTGCTCACCCAGAACTGGGGCCCGCAGCCGAACCTGTGGGCGGTCACCGCGCTGACCACGACCGCGATCACCGTCCAGTGGGAGTGGTCGTGGCGTGTCGCGGTGCCGGTCACCGCCGGGGTGCTGGCCGTCCACGTCGCCGTGACCGGGCTGGCCGGCAGCGGTGGCACGGTGCTGCGCGTGGCGCTGGAGTGCGCGCTCGCCCGGTTGATGTTCGTGGTGGTGCGGCGGGAGGGCAGGCGCGTCGACGACCTGCGGACCCGCCGGGCGGCGCTGGAGCGAGCGGCGGTCCTCGCGCTGGCGCGGCGCAGGCGGGAACGCGAGTACCTGGCGCTGTTGCACGACACGGCGGCGGTGACGTTCCAGCTCGTCGCGGCCCGGGGCGCGGCGCGGGCCGCGGTCGCGGAGTACGCGCGGCACGACCTCTCCGCGCTCACCGCGAAGTCCACACAGGACAGTGCGGTGGACATCGCGGTCTCGTTGCGCGCGGTGGTGGACCGGGCGCCGCTGGCCGTCGGCACGCGGTGGCGGGACGTGCCCCTGGTGCCCGCGTCGGTGGTGCTCGCGATCGTGCGCGCGGTGCGGGAGGCGCTGACCAACGTGGCGCGGCACGCGGGCGTCGGCACCGCGGTGCTGGCGGTCCGCGGCACGGGCGACGGCGTGACCGTGGAGATCAGCGACACGGGCACGGGGTTCGACCCCGGCGCGGTGCCGCCGCACCGGCGCGGTCTGCGCGGCTCGGTCGTGGAACGCATGGCGGCGGTCGGCGGCCGCGCGGAGATCGCGTCGCGGCCGGGCGCCGGCACGACCGTGCGGCTGGTGTGGCCCGATGGCTGACCGGCCGGACCACGTGTACGCGACGGTGCGGATCGCGCTCCTCGCCGTGGTCGTCGTGCTGCAGGCGGGCATCGGCTTCACCCCGCTGCTGACCTTCCGGCACGAGCCGATGTGGGCGGCCGTCTCGGCGTGCGCCGCGTTCGCGGTGGTCACCGCCACCGCCGCGGTGTGGGTGCTGCGCCGCAGGCCGCTGCCGGCCGCGGTGGTGGCCGCCTGCACCGCGGTGGTGGCCGCCGCGTCGGCGGTGGCGACGGCCGCGCTGCCGCCGGGCGGGGTCTTCCACGCCCCGCACTGGTCGTTCGGGCTCGCCGGCTGGCAGCTCGTGCTGCTCCTGCTGGACCGGAAAGCCCTGCTGGGCGCGGTGTTCGGCGGGCACATCGCCGTGAGCGTGGCCCAGTCCGTCCACGCGGGCCTGTCCGCGCCCGCCGACGTGGGCGCCGCCGGGGTCTTCGTGCTCAGCGGGACGACCGTGCAGGTGACCGTCGTGCTCGCGACGTACATGCTGCACCACCGCGCCCGGCACGTGGCCGCGCTGGCGGCCGCGCGGGACCGGGTGGAGGTCCGCGCGGCGCTCGCCGAGCAGTGGGAACAGGACCAGCGCGCCGGGTTCGCCGAGCAGCTGGGGCTGGCGCTGCCGCTGCTCGCCGGGCTCGCCGACGGCGAGGCCGACCCCGGCGACGAGGACGTCCGGCGCCGCTGCGCGCTCGCCGCCACCCAGCTGCGCAGGCTCTTCGCCGAGCACGACGCCGAGCACGACGCGGTCCCGGACCCGCTCGTGCACGAGGTGTCGGCGTGCGTCGACGTCGCCCAGCGCCGCGGTGTGCTGGTGTCGCTCGCGGTCAGCGGCACGGCGGTGCCGGTGCCGAGGGACGTGCGGCGCGACCTGACCGGACCGGTGGTGGCGGCGCTGGCCGCGACGCGGGAGCGGGCCAGGGTGAGCGTGCTGCGCACCGCGGACGAGGTGCGGGTCGCCGTGATCACGGACGCGGGCGGCCTGGCCGCCCCATCGGCCGCGTCGACCGGGGTCGCCGTGGACAGCGACGTCTGCGGGGAGCACACGATGGTGGAGGCACGATGGCGGACGAGCTGACCGCGGTGGTCGTGGACGACCACCCCGCCGTGCGCGCGGGCGTCACCCAGTGGTTGTCGGCCGGCACGCCGCCGATCCGGGTCGTGGCGGCCTGCGACGACGTCGGCGGCGCGTGGCTCGGGGACGGCGCCGACGCCGACGTGATCATCCTCGACCTGCACCTGAACAAGCCGGCGCCGGTGTTCGGGGACCTGCGCAGGCTGGCCGAGGCGGGCAGGCACGTCGTCGTCTACTCGATGCGCGCGGACGACGGGATCGCGTTGCGGTGCCTGGAACTGGGCGCGTTGAGCTACCTGACGAAGGCGGAGGGCGGGGACCACCTCGTGCGGGCGGCGCGTGCCGCGGCGGCGGGCCGGGCCTACACGCCGCCCGCGCTGGCTGGCGCGCTCGCGGGTGACCGCTCCCCCACCCGGCCGGCGTTGTCGGCCAGGGAGACCGAGGTGCTGGTGGAGTGGTTCCAGTCGGAGTCCAAGGAGTTCGTGGCGCGGCGGCTGGGGATCTCGGTGAACACGGTCAACTCCCACCTGGAACACATCCGGGTCAAGTACGCGATGATCGGCCGCGAGGCGCCGACCAAGGCCGCTCTGGTCGCCCGCGCGATCCAGGACGGGCTGGTGCGGCTCGACGATCTGTGACGATCCACTCCGGAATGTCGGTGCGTCCGGCTAGCGTGAGCGCGCGGTCGGAGGAAGTACGGCAGGAGAGAGTGGAACGTGCGGCGTCTGGAGTACATCGGTGGCGGCTCGGCGAAGTTCTGGGAGGGGGTGGTGCAGGGCAGCGACGTGGTCGTGTCCTGGGGGCGGATAGGCACCGACGGGCAGTCGAAGCGCAAGGAGTTCGCCTCCGCCGAGGCGGCCGGGGCGTTCCTCGCGAAGCAGGCCGACGAGAAGATCAAGAAGGGCTACACCGACGCGGGCACCGCCGCGGCACCGGCCGCACCGGCCAAGGAACCGGCGGCGGGCACACCGGCGGCGGCACCGGTCGCGACACCGGCGGCCGGGCCCGACGAGGACACGTTCGACCCGCCACCGGGGCTGGTCCGGATGGCGTACGCACGACGTGACCAGGGCACGCCTCGCCACCGGCCGTCCGCCGACGCGCGGGCGGCGGTCGAGAAGCTCGTCGCGAAGTACCGGAGCCGGATCGACGCCGTGCTCGACGCGGACGGCACCGACCAGGAGATCGCCGCCGCCGCGCGCCGCCACCTCGGCGGCACGCCGGACCCGCTGGGCGCCGCCGCGGTGCTGTTCCTCGTCGCCCTGCACGCCTCCTACCACGACCGGGACCAGACCAGCCGGTTCGGGCAGTACCTGGTGGCCGAGCACGGCGTGCTGTTCGCCGTCGAGGCGTCGATGCGGCTGGCCACGCTCGCCGCCGGGGCCACGAGCGGCGGGTCACGGGGCAACAACCTGCGCCGCACCACCGCGGGTGAGCGCCTGCCGTGGCGCTGGCCCGGCGCGGACGTGCTCGGCGACGTCCGCACCGCGCTCGCGGCGGCCGACGACGACGAGTACGCGAAGGCCGTCGCCACCATCGGCGCGCTGCGCACGGACGCCAACACCCGGCTCGTCGCCGCGTTCCTGGCCCCGACCGAGACGGCGTGGGCGGACGAGCTGACCGCCGACGTCGACCACACCGACCACCTGACGGTCTGGCTGTACCTGTGTGCCGTGCGCAGCGTGGACCAGCTCGCCGACGTCACGTTCGCCGAGTACGCGCTCGACCGCAACGCCAGGACGCTGCCGACCCTCGTGCGCACGCTCGGTCCCGCCGTCGCACCGGTCCTCGCGCGGTGGTGCGAGAAGGCCGACAACGACGTGCGCAAGCGCCTGCTCGCGGCGATCGTCGCGATGCCGACCGACGACGCGTTCCGGTCGCTGGTCGCCAAGGCCGACCAGGCGCCGTACCGGGCCGCCCTGCAGGAGGCCGCGCCACGCTACCCGGTGCGGGCCACGCGCGTGCTGGCCGAGGCCGCCGCGGCGGGCAACCAGGTGGCCGTCGAGCTGCTGCGCGCCCACCTGCTCACCCGCCAGGAGCTGCTCACCGACGTCGTGCCGACCCTGCCCGGCGCGGCGCGGGAGGCCGCGCTCGCCACCCAGGAGGGCGTCGTCCGGCTGCCCGACGCGCCTGCCGACCTGCTGCCGCCGGTGCTGGCCAGTCCACCGTGGACCCGCAAGCGCACGACCGCGGCACGGGTGGTGCTGCCGGACCTGGCCGTGACCGCGCCGACCCGTGTCGTGTGGGCCGACGGGGAACGCGACCAGGCGTTCGCCCAGCGGGCGCGGATCTCCTACGGCCGCCACCGGAGCGGCGGCATCGACTGGACGGCGGAGCTGGCGCGGTACGGCGGGAACGACTGGGCGCTGCCGTCGATCCTGCTGCACGCGCCGGACGACGTGGCGCTGGCGACGCTCAAGGCGTGGCGGCCCGAGCGGGTCCACAACGTCGACATCTGGGGCCCCGCGCTGCTGGCCCGGTTCGACGTCGACGCCGTGCCCGTCGTGACCGCGGTGGCGGCGGCGAGCAGCGGCCAGGACGACCTCAGGGCGCTGCTGCCCGTGCTGGACACGGACGTCGCGACCACCATGGCGACGGCGCTGGCGAAGCGCCGCACGGCCCGGCCGGTCGTGAAGTCCTGGCTGCTGCGGCACCGCCTCGCGGTGCTCCCCTACCTGCTGCCCACCGCGCTCGGCACGGCGGGCAAGGTCCGCGACGCGGCCGAGGCGGCGCTGCGGGCGCTGGCCGCCACCGAGGGCGCCGACGCCGTGGTGGCCGAGACCGAACGGCTCGCGGGTGCGGAGGCCGCCGAGGGGGTCTCCCGCGTTCTCGCCACCGACCCGCTCGAGCTGCTGCCGAGGAAGCTGCCGGTGCCCGGCGCGTGGGCCGACCCGGCCGCGCTGCCGCAGATCCGCATGCGGGACAAGGAGTTCGCCCTCCCCACGGCGTCGACCGCGGACGTGGTGACGATGTTCGCGCTCGGCACGCCCGACGAGCCCTACGGTGGCGTCGCGCAGGTCGCCGAGGCGTGCGACCCGGCCTCGCTCGCCGAGTTCGGGTGGGCGGTGTTCGAGGCGTGGCGCAAGGCGGGCATGCCGTCGAAGGACGGCTGGGCGCTCACCGCGCTGGCCGCGGTCGGCGACGACGAGACCGTGCGGCGGCTCTCGCCGATCATCCGCGCCTGGCCGGGCGAAGGCGGGCACGCCCGCGCGGTCACCGGCCTGGACGTGCTCGCCGAGATCGGCACCGACGTGGCGCTCATGCACCTCAACGGCATCGCGCAGAAGGTCAAGTTCTCCGGGCTCAAGGCACGCGCCAAGGAGAAGATCGAGCTGGTCGCGGCCAAGCTCGGGCTGACGGCGGAGCAGCTCGCCGACCGGCTCGTGCCCGACCTCGGGCTCGCCGAGGACGGCACGCTCGTCCTCGACTACGGCCCGAGGAAGTTCGTCGTCGGCTTCGACGAGGCGCTGCGGCCGACCGTGTCGGACGAGGACGGCACCCGCCGCAAGGCGCTGCCCAAGCCGGGTGCCAAGGACGACGAGGAGCTCGCGACGGCCGCCTACCAGCGGTTCGCCGGGCTGAAGAAGGACGTCCGCACCCTCGCGGCCGACCAGATCCTGCGCCTGGAGCGGGCCATGGTGTCCGGGCGGCGGTGGAGCCACGACGACTTCGCCACCTACTTCTCCGGGCACCCGCTGCTGTGGCACGTCGTGCGCAGGCTCGTGTGGGGTGTCTACGACACCGACGGCAAGCCGGTCGGCGCGTTCCGGCTGGCCGAGGACCGCACGCTCGCCGACGTCGACGACGAGACCTGCACCCCGCCCGAGGGCACGGTCGTCGGCGTCGCGCACCCGCTCCACCTCGGCGAGGCGCTCGCGGGCTGGGCCGAGGTGTTCGCCGACTACGAGATCCTGCAACCGTTCCCGCAGCTCGGCCGCCCGATCATGGCGCTGACCGACGAGGAGCGCGCCGCGCTGACGCTCACCAGGTTCGACGGGACGACCGTCAGCGTCGGCAAGGTCCTCGGGCTCACCAAACGCGGCTGGGAACGGACCGCGCCGCAGGACGGCGGCGTCGAGGCCGGCGTGGTCAAACCCCTGCCGGGCGGCTGGTTCGGGGTGCTCGAGCTGGAGGACGGCATCGTCGCGGGCGAGCCGACGATGCTCGGCGAGCACCAGAAGATCCGCCGCGTCTTCCTCTCGACCGACCACGACGGCTGGTGGGGCAGGGAGGACACGCCGTTCGGCACGCTCGACCCGGTGTCGGCGAGCGAACTGCTGTCCGACCTGACCGAGCTGGTGAGCGCCACATGACCACCGTGGCAGACCTGCAGCGCCCGCCCGCGGAGGTCCGGTTCGCCGACGAGCTGGCCCGCCTGCGCGACCAGGACACCGCGCCCCGCCCGCCCGGCTGGGCGCTGAGCCTCGACGCGGCCCGCCGGTTCGTGGTCGGCGACGCCAAGCTGGGCGTGCGCAACAAGTTCGTCGGCGATCCGTCCCTTGTGGACCGTGCGCTGGTCACGCTCGCCACCAGCCGCGGGCTGCTGCTCGTCGGTGAGCCGGGCACGGCGAAGTCGCTGCTCTCCGAGCTGATCGCGACCGCCGTGAGCGGCGAGTCGACGCTCACCATCCAGGGCGGCGCGGCCACCACCGAGGACCAGATCCGCTACTCGTGGAACTACGCGATGCTCGTCGCGGAAGGCCCGTCGACGCGGTCGCTGGTGCCCGCACCGCTGCTGCGCGGCATGGCGGAGGGCAAGGTGGTGCGGTTCGAGGAGATCACCCGCTGCCCGCTCGAGGTGCAGGACTCGCTGCTGTCCCCGCTGTCCGACCGGGTGCTGGCGATCCCCGAGCTGACCGGCCAGGACGCGATGGTGTTCGCCAAGGACGGGTTCAACGTCATCGCCACCGCCAACACCCGCGACCGGGGCGTCAACGAGATGAGCGCGGCGCTCAAACGCCGGTTCAACTTCGAGACCGTGTTCCCGATCCCCGACCTGGACACCGAGCTGGCGCTCGTGGAGACGGAGTCGGCGGAGCTGCTGCGCCGCTCCGGGGTGCCGGTGGCACAGCGCCGCGACGTGCTGGAGGTGCTGGTCACCACGTTCCGCGAGCTGCGGGCGGGCACCGGGCGCGGTGGCGGCGACCGGCTGTCCACGGTGCTCAGCACGGCCGAGGCGGTGTCGGTCGCGCACGCCGTCGGGTTGCGCGGCTGGTACCTGCGCCGCGAGGCGGGGTCGGCGGAGGACGTCGTCGAGTGCCTCGCCGGGACGGCCGCCAAGGACAGCCCGGACGACCTCGCGAAGCTGCGCCGCTACCTGGAGCACGACGCGGCCCGGCGCAAGCACTCGCAGGCGTGGGGCGAGCTGCACGCCGCCCGGCTGCGGCTGCCCGGCTGATGACCGCACCCGTACACGTCGTCGGGGTCCGGCACCACAGCCCGGCGTGCGCGCGGCTGGTGCGTGAGACGATCGCCGCGCACCGGCCCGCGCACGTGCTGATCGAAGGCCCGGCCGACTTCTCCGGCCGGATCGGCGAGCTGCTGCTCGGGCACACCCCGCCGGTGGCGATCTTCGGCTACGTGCACGACGCGGTCCGCACCCGGCTGTCGTGGGCGCCGTTCTGCGACTACTCCCCGGAGTGGATCGCGCTGACCGACGGGCACGCGGCGGGCGCCGAGGTGCGGTTCATCGACCTGCCCGGCTGGCGGGCGGCCGAGACCGAGAACGTCTACGCGGACGCGGAACGCCGCTACGCCGAGGCGTCCGAGCGGTTGTGCGCGGCGTTCGCGGTGGACAACACCGACGTGCTGTGGGACCACCTCGTCGAGGCGCACCCGCACGAGGGGCTCGCGGAGCGGCTCACCACGTACTTCGACCTGGTGCGTGGCGAGGCGGACGCCGGGGCCGAGGACACCGCGCGTGAGGAGTACATGGCGCGGTGGATCGCGGCGGCGGCCGCCCGGGGCGACGGCCCGGTCGTCGCGGTCGTCGGCGGCTTCCACCGCCCGGCGCTGCTGGCCCGCCTCGCGTCCGCCTGCGCGGACCCGGAATGGCCCGCGGTGCCGGCGGTCCCCGCGGACACCGAGGTCGGCAGCTACCTGGTGCCGTACTCGCACCGCAGGCTCGACGCGTTCACCGGCTACGCCTCCGGCATGCCCTCCCCCGGCTACTACCAGCGGCTCTGGGAGGCCGGGCCGAAGGCGGCGGCGACCGGGCTGGTGGCCGACGTGGTGACGCGCCTGCGGGCCCGCCGCCAGCCCGTGTCCACCGCGGACCTGATCTCGGCGACGGCGCTCGCCGAGGGGCTCGCCGCGTTGCGCGGGCACCCGCACCCGGCCCGCACGGACGTACTGGACGGCCTCGTCAGCGCGCTCGTGTCGGACGCGCTGGAGCAGCCGCTGCCGTGGTCGGCACGCGGTCCGCTGGCGGCGGGCGCGCACCCGGTCGTGGTGGAGATGGTCGCCGCGCTCACCGGTGACCGCACCGGCCGCCTGCACCCGGACACCCCGGCGCCACCGCTGGTCGGCGCGGTCGCGGCGGAGCTGGCCGCGCTGGACCTCGACGGCGACCGGGAGGTCCGGCTCGACCTCACCGACCCGACCGACCTGCGGCGCAGCCGCGTCCTGCACCGGCTGCGGGTGCTCGGCATCCCCGGCGTGGCGCGCACGTCCGGGCCGTCGGCGGGGAAGGACGCGACCGCGGCCGAACGCTGGCAGCTCACCACCTCCGACCGCCGCGAGTCCGCGCTGATCGAGGCGGCCGCCCGCGGCGGCACCCTGCCGGACGCGGCCGCCGCCACGCTCGCCGCCCTGGCCGGGGACCGGGACGAGGTGGGCGCGTTGGCCGGGCTGCTGTACGACGCGGCGCTGTGCGGGCTCGCGGACCTGGCGGGTGACCTGACCACCCGCGTCGCCGCCGGGGTGCGGTCCGCGCGCGACCTGGGCCCGCTCGGCGCGGCGCTGCGGGTCGCGCTCGGGTTGTGGCGGCACGACCGGCTGCTCGGCACCGCGGGCAGCCCGCTGCTGGGCACGGTCGTCACCACCGCGGTCACGCGGGCGCTGTGGCTTGCGGAAGGCGTGCGCGGCGGGGACGCGCCGGCGGAACCGGCGCGGCTGCGCGCGCTCGCCGCGGTCCGGGACGCCGTCCGCGACGGCGGCGCCGCGCTCGACCTCGGCACGGAACCGGCCGTGAGCGTCGGCCGCAGGCTGTTCGCGAACCGCGACGTACCACCGGACCTGCGTGGCGCGGGGCTGGGGCTGTGCTGGGCGCTCGGCGAGCCGGTGACCGCGGCCGACGCCGTGCCGCGCACGCCGTCGGTGCTCGGCGACTGGCTCGCCGGGCTGTTCGCGGTGGCCCGGGAGGAGGTGCTCGACGACGACGGCCTCACCGCCGTGCTCGACGGGCTGGTGAGCGCGTTGTCGGCGCACGACTTCCTGATCGCGCTGCCCGCGCTGCGGCAGGCGTTCGAGTTCTTCCCGCCCGCGGAACGGGAACGGTTCGCGACCGCGCTCGTGGCCCGCCGCGGCGCGGGGTCCGCGCGCGCACTGCTGCGGGTGCGGGCCGACCCGGTGCTGGTGGCCGGCGGCGCGGCCGTCGAGGAGGCGATCGACGAGATGCTCACGCGGGCGGGGTTGGCGGACCTGTGAACGACGCACCGATGACGGACCTGGAGCGCTGGCGGCTGGTGCTCGGCGCACCCGCGGCCGGCATGGCCCCGCTCGGCGGCGACGCCGAGGCCATGGACGCCGCACTGTCCTGGTTGTACGGCCGCGACCCCGGGCTCGCCGAGCGCGGGGTGCGTGCGGGCGGCAACGAGGACTCGCGGATCACGCCCGTCGACTGGCTCGACGACGTGCACCGCCTGTTCCCGAGGGAAACCGTGGAGCGGCTGGAACGCGACGCGGTGGAGCGCTACGACGTCCACGAGATCGTCACCGACCCGGAGGTGCTGGCGCGGGTCGAGCCGAACCCGGCGCTGCTGCGGGCGGTGCTGCGCACCAAGCACCTGATGAACCCCGAGGTGCTCGCGCTGGCGCGGCGGATCGTCGCGGAGGTGGTGCGGGAGCTGCTGGCGCGGCTGCGGACCGAGGTGCGGCGCGGCCTGACCGGCACCCGGCTGCGCAGGCCGAGCAACTTCCGGCAGGCACGCGACTTCGACTTCCGCGGCACCGTGCGCGCCAACCTCGCGCACTACCAACCGGACCAGAAGCGGCTGCTGATCGAACGGCCCCGGTTCACCTCCCGCGGCAGGCGGCACACGCAGCCGTGGCAGCTGGTGCTGCTGGTCGACCAGTCCGGGTCCATGGTGGACTCGGTGATCCACTCGGCGGTGACCGCCGCCTGCCTGTGGGGCGTGCCGGGCCTGCGCACGCACCTGGTCGCGTTCGACACCGACGTCGTCGACCTGACGTCGGACGTGACCGACCCGGTCGAGCTGCTGATGCGGGTGCAGCTCGGTGGCGGCACCGACATCGCGAAGGCCGTCCGCTACGGCGCCGACCTGGTGGACGCGCCGAGGCGGGCGATCGTCGCGATCGTCTCCGACTTCTTCGAGGGCGGTGACGACGGCGCACTGGTGCGCACGGTGGCGGGGCTGGTCGGGCAGGGCACGCACGTGCTGTGCCTCGCGGCGCTGGACGAGACCGCGAACCCCCGGTACGACCGCGCGCTCGGGCAACGGCTCGCGGACGTCGGCGCGCACGTCGGCGCGATGACGCCGGGTCACCTGGCGGAGTTCGTGGCGGAGAGGATCGGCCGGTGAGAGCGGACCTGCTGGCGCTGACGGCCGACGCGCTCGCCGGCCTGGCGAACCGGGGCCTGGTCAAGCGCGCGACCAAGGAGCTGGACACCGTCCCGCCGGTCGTCGCCGCCGCGGACGGCACCGTCGAGGCGACCTTCGCCGACGGCGCGACGGTGACGCTGCCCCCGGGCCACGGCCTGGACACGGCGAACTGCACGTGCGGCGCGCCCGGGATCTGCAGGCACCGCATCGGCGCGGTGCTCGCCTACCAGCGCGACCATTCGTCAGCGCCGCCGGTCGCGACCGTCCCGGCCGGCTGGCCGGGTTCGGTCACCGACGAGGAGCTGACCGCGCAGTTCGGCGCCCGCACGGTCACCGCGGCCCGCCGGATGATCAGCGCGGGGCTCACCGCACGGGTGCGCAGGCACGCCATGACCGTGGAGACCCCGTCGGCGACCGTGCGGTTCCTGGTGCCCGGCGAGCTGGGGTTCGTCGACTGCGACGCCCGCGCCGAGGCCAGGGACGCGCTGGTCGTCGTCGCCGTGTGGGCGTTCCGCCACGCGGACGCGACGCAGCCGGACGTGACCGTGGACCTGAGCGGGCACCCGGACCGGCCGGTCCCCGCGGCGATGGCCGGGGTGGCGACCACGGCCGGTGAGCTGCTGCGCACCGGCGTCGTGGCGGCCGACGAGGTGCTGGTCGCGGCGCTGCGCCGGGAACTCGCCGCGTGCGAGCGGGCGAACCTGCGCTGGCCCGCGGCGGCCCTGGCGGAGCTGGTCGACCAGCTGTCGGCGTACGGCACGCGGTCCGCGCAGCACGACCCGGTGCGGGTCGCGGAGCTGATCGCGGAGCTGCACGCCCGCCACCACGCGGCGGCGCGGGCGCCGTCGCGGGTGCTGGGCGCCGACGAGCCCGCGGAGACACCGCTGCGGCAGGTGCGCCTGGTGGCGCTGGGCTGCCGGGTGGGCCGCGACGACGCCGAGGACGCGGCCACCGCGGAGGTGTTCCTCGCCCACCCGGGCACGGAGACGGTGCTCGCGGTGCGGCACCGCTGGGCGGGGCACGCGGGTGCGATGGCGTCCCGGAGGCTGGCGGGCACGACGCTCGCGTCGCTCGCCGCGGGCAACGTGGTCAGCGAGGCCGCGGTGCGCAGCGCGGGCCGGGTGGTGCGGTTCGGCGCGGGCAGGCTGGCGCGCACGACGGTCAGCCCGCTCGGCGAGTCGTGGACCGAGCTGCCTGCGGCGCTGCGCCCGTCGGTCACGGAGGCGCTGGCGCAGCTGACGGGCCTGCCACCGAGGGTGGTGCGCCCGAGGGTCGCGGCCGAGCTGGTCCGCGTGCTGCCGGTCGCGGCGGTGCGGCAGGTCCGCTACCACGCTGGCGCGCAACGACTGGACGCGGTGGTCGCGGACCACGACGGCGCCGTGGCGACGGTGAGCCTGGCCCACCGCCCGGCCGCCCCCGGCGCACTCGACGCGCTGGCGAACGCACTGTCGGCCGGGCCGCTGGAGGTGAGCGGCACGATCCGCCGGGCACGCGGCGGTCTCGTCGTCGAGCCGTACGCCGTGCGCACCGAGGCCGGAGTCGTCGTCCCCGACCTGGCGGCGGCGTCCGGCGCCGTCCCACCCGCCACCCAGCAGGCGGAACGCGACCCACTGGCCGCCGCGATCGCGGACGCGCTGGCACTGCTCGCCGAGGCGGCCCACCGCGGCCTGACCCGCCTGCCCCCGACGATCACCACCCGAGCCGCGCCGGTCGCCGCCGCACTGACCCGGGTGGGCCTGACCCGCTGCGGCGAAGCCGTGTCGGCGTGGGCGACGGCCCCTGCCGACCCGGGGACGTGGTTACGCGCCGAGATCCGCCTGCTCACCGCGGACGAACTGCACTAGGCGGACCCGCCGCGCCGCGGGCCGACGCGCGCGGCCCATGTCCTGACCCGCCTTTCAGGACGCGACCGCCGTCAGACCGTGGTCCGCGCGTGTTCCGCGTGGGCGCGGTACAGGAGGTCCATCAGCTTCTCCTCCTCGCGGATGCGGGCGCGGTACTTCTCCGGGAGCCGCTTGAGCGTCATCTCCTCGGTGCACAGCATGGCGAAGACCTCGGCGCGCCGGGCGGGATCGTCCTCCTCGATCTCGAGGAACTCGATCGCGTGCCTGCGCGCGGACGCGATCACGTTCTGGGCGCGACCCCACCGGCTGGTCAGCGAGACGACCACGGTGACCACGAGGACCCCGAAGATGACCAGCAGGGACAGCCCGGTGCCGATCTCCGCCACGGCGACCGGTTCGCCGTTGTTGATGAACGGCAGGTTGTTCTCGTGCAGTGCGTGCAGGACCAGCTTCACGCCGATGAACCCGAGGATCACCGCCAGCCCGTACGACAGGTACACGAGCCGGTTCAGCATCCCGTCGATGAGGAAGAACAGCTGCCGCAGCCCGAGCAGGGAGAACGCGGTGGCCGTGAACACGATGAACACGTGCTGCGTCAGCCCGAAGATGGCCGGGATGGAGTCGAGTGCGAACAGCAGGTCCGTGCCGCCGATCGCCACCATCACCAGCAACATCGGCGTCATGACCCGCCTGCCGCCCACCACGGTGAACAGCCGGTCGCCGTCGTAGTCGTCCGAGGTGCGGAACAGCTTCCGGGCGAGGCGCACCATGACGTTGTCCGCGTCGCGGTCCTCCTCCGACGACGGCTTGATCAGGTTGCCCGCGGTGACGAGCAGCACCAGCCCGAAGACGTAGAACACCCAGGAGAACAGTTCGAGCAGGGCCGCGCCGAGCAGGATGAACCCGGTGCGGGCGACCAGCGAGAACACGATGCCGAACAGCAGCACCTTCTGCTGGTTCGCCCTCGGCACCCGGAAGCTCGACATCACGACCAGGAACACGAAGAGGTTGTCCACCGACAACGCCTTCTCGGTCACGTACCCGGCGAAGTACTCGGTGCCCATGGCGGTGCCGCCGAACACCAGCACCCCGGCGCCGAACGCGAGCGCGATCCCGACGTAGAGCGCCGACCACACCGCCGCCTCGCGCAGCGTGGGGCAGTGCGCCTTGCGCACGTGCGCGACGAAGTCGAACACCAGCAGTCCCGCGATCCCGGCGATCGTCAGGAGCCACACGATCAGCGGCACGTCCACGCGGCGTCCGTCCTCTCGGGGTCGTGGTCCACAGCAGACCACCACGTCCACGGCACCGCCGCAACCTGCTGGGCCATTCGCGGGACAGGGCTGGTGCTCGGCGATCCGGTCCGGTAGTTCTCGATGGGAGGGGTTGGCTGACTGGCGGGAGTTGTTGTGAACCTGTCACGAGTCGTTCTCCTGACCGCGGCGCTCGCGCTCGCGGGCGGGCTCACCGCGCCCGTCGCCGCCGCCCAGACGGTGCCGCCCGCGGTGGTGATCAACCGGGACTTCCCCGACCCCGAGGTGCTCCAGGCCGGCGCGACCTACTACGCCTACTCGACCAGCTCCTCCCCCGGCCGCGTGCCGTACGCGACCGCGTCCGCGCCGACCGGGCCGTGGACCGTCCGCGGCGACGCCCTGCCGCAGAAGCCGTCGTGGGCGGGCAATGGCGGATTCTGGGCGCCGGACGTGTCGCGGCGCGCGGACGGCCGGTTCCTCATGTACTTCACCGGGCCGAGCGTCGCCACGGGCCGGATGTGCGTCGGCGCCGCGCTCGCCGACACCCCGGCCGGGCCGTTCGTGCCGACGTCCACCCAGCCGCTCGTGTGCAACGCCTGGGAGGGCGGCGACATCGACCCGTCGAGCTTCGTCGACAGCAACGGCGCGCGGTACCTGCTGTACAAGAACGACGGGAACGCGATCGGCCAGCCCGCGATCATCTGGCTGCAGCCCACCGCGGCGGACGGCGTGACGTTCACCGGCGCCCGCGTCGAGCTGCTGCGCAACAACCGCCCGGAGGACCAGGGCGTGATCGAGGCGCCGGTGCTGGTGCGGCGGCCGTCGCACTACGTGCTGTTCTTCTCCGCGGGTGTCTACACGAACGGCGGCTACCACACGAGCTACGCGGTGTCCGGCTCGCTGACCGGCCCGTACAGCCGCGCGTACCGGCCGCTGCTCACCACCGCGTCACTGGACGGGGCGGTCAACGGACCGGGCGGCGCAGACGTCGTGGGCAACCGGATCTTCTTCCACGGCCACCTGTCCGCGGGCGGCCGCGGCATGTACACCGCGGCGCTCGGCTGGGCCAACGACTACCCGGTGGTGCGCGGCAGCCGCGTCCGCTACGAGGTGGAGCGCGGCACGCTGAACCACGCGTACGTCCGCACCGGCGCGGCGGGCGCGTCGCAGGGCGCGGTCGCCGCGGGCATCGACTACGCCGACAGCTGGGCCGACACGACGGTGTTCGCGCCCGTCGCCGGGAACTACACCGTCCACATCGGATACGCGGCCGGGTACGGCGACGCCCAGCACACCCTCACCGTCAACGGCGGCGCGGCGCAGGTCGTCACCTACCCCGACCGCGGCTGGGACAACTGGACGCAGGTGCCGGTCGACGTGACCCTGGCGGCGGGCTTCAACACGATCCGGCTCCAGTTCCGCGGCCGGTGGGCGGAACTGGACTACCTCGAGGTCGCCTGACGGGCCGTGGTCCGGTGGTGGCCGTACGGCACGGCGGCGACCAGCGTGACGCGCACCGTGGCGCCGTTGGGCACCCGGTAGGAGCGCTGCTCGCCGGGGCGCGCGCCGGTCAGCGCCGTGCCCAGCGGCGAGAGCGGCGAGTAGACCTCGAGGTCGTCGCCGGTCTCCGCGTCGCGCAGGCCGAGCAGGAACGTCTCCTCCTCGCCGGTGTCGTCGTAGCGGACGGTGAGGACCATGCCCGGTTCGGCGACGCCGTCGTCGGGTGGGTCCTCGCCGACGACCGCGTTCGCCAGCAGTTCCCGGAGCTCCCGGATCCGGGTGGCGCGCCGGTGCGCGGTCTCGGCGGCCGTGTCGTCGGCGCTGGGCGGGGCGGGCACGAGGAGCGCGGCGAGTTCGGCGCGCAGCCGCGTGTGTGCTTCCGGGGTGAGCCAGGTCATCGGGGTGTCTCCGTCTTCACGTCGTTGGCCGCGTCGGTGGCGTAGCCCGTGGCGACACGCAGCAGGATGTCGCGTTCGACGCGGAGCAACGTGTTCTCCTTGCGCAGCCACAGGAGTTCGGACCGCTCGTCCTCGGACAGCGGCGGTGGGTGGTCGGGCATCGCGGTCACCGCAGCGGGTCCAGCGCGCGCAGGGCGGGCGGCTCCTTGCCGGTGGTGATCAGCTCGGCGAGCAGCCGCCCGGTGACCGGGCCCTGAGCGAGGCCCCACATGCCGTGCCCGCCCGCGACGAACACGTTCGGGGCACGCACCGCGCCGACGAGCGGCCGCCCGTCCGGGGTCACGGGACGAGGGCCGACCCAGACGTCCCTGCGTTCGTCCCAGCGCACACCGCGCAGGAACGGGCGGGTGGACTCGATGATCGCGGCCAGCCGGGCGGGCACACCGGGGGCGTCGGGGTCGCGGAACTCCATGGTCCCGGCGACGCGCAGGGCGCCCCGGTACGGGGTGCAGGCGACCCGGATGCCCGGCAGGTAGACCGGCCCGGGCACGGGTTCGTCGACGGGCACGGTGAACGAGTAGCCGCGTCCTGCGCGCACCGGCGTGCGCACCCCCCACTTCCTGGCGAGCGCGGGCAGCCACGCCCCGGTGGCGAGGACCGCGACGTCGGCACGGAGCGCCTTGCCCGCCGCGCGGTGCACCCGGACGCCGCTCGCGTCGGTGCGGACGTCGACGACGTCGAAGGTGTGGATCGTGGCGCCGCGGGCGACGACGGCGCGGCCCAGCGCCTGGACGAAGGCGCCCGGGTCGACGTAGCGCTGCCCGTCGATCCGCACGCCGGCGGTGAGCGCGGGGGACGCGAGCGGGACCAGTTCCCGCAGCTCGTCACCGGACAGCAGGGCGTGCCGCACCTGCTGTCCGGCCTCGGCGAGCCGGCCCAGTTCACGGATGAGGACCTGGGCCTGGCGTGGGGATTCGAAACCCGCGGTGATGGGTGCGTCGATCGTGGGCGCGGCGACCCCGCCGCGGGTGAGCGCGTCGTACGCGTCGACGGACTCGTCGTTGAGCGGCAGCCCGGCGTGCACCGCGCGGGTCCAGCTCGACCACCGGCAGTTGGCGGCGAACCGGGCGAGGAACGACCACAGCCTCGGGTCGGCCGACGCGGGCACGTGCAGCGGCGCGGACGGGCTGAGCAGCGACCGCAGCCCGTAGCGCAGGACGGCGGGCTCGTTGAGCGGGATCGCGAGACCGGGGGCGATCCAGCCCGCGTTGCCCCACGAGGCGCCCGCGGCCACGCCGGTGCGGTCGACGACCGTGACCGACACGCCGCGCTCCTGCAGGAACCACGCGGTCGACAACCCGACGATCCCGGCGCCGACGACGACCGCCGACCGTGGCCCGGAATCCAGGCGCCCGCTGCCGGACATGACGACCTCCTACACGTACTGGGACTCGAGCCCAGGATGACCCCGTTGCGACCGCCGCTTCTTGTCGAGATCGAACAAACCCCTGCTCAGCCGATGTCGAATCGCGACAAAGACACGGTTAAGCTGGCTGCATGGTCAGGTTGGACCGGCTGGTCAACGTGCTCGGCGGCTACGGGCTGCGGCTGTCCCGCTGCCCCGTCCCCCGCTCGACCGAGCTGCGCAGCGTCGTGCTGCCCGAGCAGGCGAACGGGCGGACCGTGGTGGGTGACGTGCTGCTCGCCGTCGGCGCGGGCTCGGTCGAGGAGGCGGTGCGGTGGGCGACAGCGGCCCGCGCGACCGTGGTGCTGGTGCGCGACGACCTGCCCGCCGGGGAACCGGAGGGTGCGGTCGCGGTGCTACTGGTCGACCCCGCGGTGTCGTGGAGCGAGCTGGCCGCCCTCGTGTACGGGCTCGTGCTCGAAGGCCGCGAGACCGAGTCCGGCCGGGGCCCGACCGACCTGTTCGCGCTGGCCGACAGCCTCGCCGACGCGCTGCAGGGCGCGGTGACCATCGAGGACCGGCTGTCGCGGGTGCTGGCGTACTCGAGCCTCCAGCAGCACGCCGACCGGGCGCGGGCGGACACGATCCTGGGCCGCCAGGCGCCGGAGGAGTTGCGGGCGCTGTTCGCCGCCCGCGGGGTGAGCGCGCACCTCGCGTCGTCGGACGAGCCGCTGTTCGTGCCCGCGGACGCGGACCACGGGCTCACCGGCCGCATGGTCGTCGCCGTGCGCGCGGGGCGGGAGCTGCTCGGGTCGGTGTGGGTGACCTGCCCGGAACCGCTGCACGGCCCGCGGCGCCAGGCGCTGACCGACGGCGCCCGCACGGTCGCGCTGCACCTGCTGCGCTCCCGCGCCAGCGCGGACCTCGAACGGCAGGTCGAGACCGACCTGGTGATGCGGCTGCTCGACGGCACGGCCGACGCCGCCACCGTCGTCAGCAGGCTGGGGCTGCCGCAGGGCCGGATGCGGGTCATCGCGGTGCGCGCCCACACCGCGGACCAGGAGCGGCACGCGGCGCTGCTGCTGACGTTCGACCGCGCGACCACGGGCTTCGGCTGGTCCCGCCCGGGCCGCAGCGCGCTGGCGGGCAACACCGTCTACACGCTCCTGCCCGCGGACGACGTGACCGCGGCACACGCGTGGATCACCGCGCTGCGTGCCGCCCTGCCCGCGCACCTGCTGCTGTCGGCGGGCATCAGCGCCACGGCGGCGTCCGAGGACCTCCCCGCGGCACGGCAGGAGGCGGACGAGTGCCTCGCCCTGCACGAAACCCGCGACCCCGCGAGCAGGCCGCCCGCGTACGAGGAGGCGTGGGACGACATCCTCCTCCAGCGCCTGCGCACCGCGGCGCGGTCGGGCCGCGCCCCGGCACGCGGCCCCGTCACCGAGCTGCGCAGGCACGACACGGAGAACGGCACGCAGTACGTCGCCACGCTGCGCGCGTGGCTGCGGGCGCAGGGCGACCCGGCCGGGGCGGGCCGCCTGCTCGGCGTCCACGAGAACACCGTCCGCTACCGCCTGCGCAAGATGCGCGAGCTCACCGCCCTCGACCTCGACGACGGCGGCAAACGGATCGCGATGACCATCGAGCTGGCGGCGCTCGACGAGTCGGCGCAGGAGGGTCAGCCCTGGGCGACCGCCAGGTGAAGGAAGGCCAGCACGGCACACGGCCCGGTCAGCAGGCCGACCGCGACGGCGCCGTAGAACGGCTTGTCCTTGGCGTACATGGCAACCAGCAGCCCGATCGCGGCGGCGACCACGGCGAAGAACAACACGAGCACGACAACAGACATGGGGGTCCTCAAGGGAGTGGGCGCGCCAGGGCACGGCGGAAGCCGCGCGGCCTTGGCATGCGCGGTGAACGGTGCGGAGGAGTCAGTTCACGCGCGCGGCGGCGCCCGGCTCGACCGCGGGATCACCACCGCGGCCGGCGTGCCGCAGCTGTCGATCCCGGCGACCGACGACCGCGGCTGTGGCGTGTGCCCGGGGTCAGCGGGCGGCCAGACGACCCACCAGGTGTCCGGCGTGGTCGGCGCGTGTCCCGTCGTCACCGACCCGCGCGGCCGGTCGTGCTGTTCGTCGTAGCTCGACGACGCCGCCGAGACGGTCCCGCCGTGCGCCGAGCCGGGTGCGGCCCCGACCGCGGCGGCGGTGGGCGCGGCGGGCGCGGTCCCGGCGACCAGCACCAGCAGCAGGGCGAGCAGGAGCCCCAGCCGGCTCGACCTCACCTCTGCTCGCACCCGGACAGCTTACGGGCCGGTCAGGCGGTGACGGCGCCCACGACCAGGTTGATGGTGGTGGCGAGCACGCTCGCGCCGAAGACGTAGGACAGCAGCGCGTGCCGCAGCACGACGGCACGGATGGTCGTGCTCGACACGGCGGTGTCGGAGACCTGGTAGGTCATGCCGAGGTTGTAGCTGAAGTAGAGGAAGTCCCGATAGGACGGCGGCGCCCCGGAGTTGAAGTCGACCCCGCCTTCCGGGGCGAGGTAGTAGAGGTGCGCGTACCGCGTGGCGTACATCAGGTGCAGCGCCGCCCAGGACACGAACACCCCGGCCAGCGCCACCGCCGCCGCGGCCTGGGAGTTGCCGAGCACGAGCAGCACGACGATCCCCGCGAGCCCACAGCAGGCGACCACCACGACGGCGCCCTCCTCGACAGCGGGCCGCAGATCCTCGCGCCGCGAGTTGCGCCGGGTAGCGGCGGCGTCCATCGGCCACAACACGGCCCACCCCGCCACGACGAAGACCGTCTCGGTCACGGTGATGCCCACCAGCACGCCGAGCGGCACATCAGCCAACGCGACGGTGAGCGTTCCCGCCACCGCCCCGACAACGAGCGCGACGGCGAGCCGCCCGACCGCGGACATCGAGAGCCACGTCCTCACCGGTGAGCACACTAGCGCCCCTGCCCTCGATTCGCCCTGCGGTTCGGCATGGGTGGGGTCGGCGGTTGCGGGTTTGCGTGGGCGGGGCGCTGCGAGGCGGGCGCTGCGCGCCCGGCCCGCGAAGCGGGTGCACGGCACCCGGCGGCCTGCCTACCGGCAAGCTCCGAACCCAACCCTCGGCCGCCCCCGCCGACTCCAGACACCGACACCCGATGGAGCCACTGGGCCCGCGAGGCGGGCGCGCAGCGCCCGCCTCGCGGCACACCACCAAACCCCGGGCCCCCACCCATCCGGCGAGAACCAGGCCCAACGCAGAGCAGCCACACCGACCCACACACCCGACAGGAACCCGAACCCCAACACCGCCGCCAGCCGCTACGCGCCCGGCCCGCGAAGCGGGCCCGCGAAGCGCCCGCTTCGCGGGCCCGCCCACCGACGCCACCAAACCGACACGCCACCCACCCGGCGAGTCCCAGGCCCATCCCGCGACAGCCACCCCGACCGACACATCCCATGAACCCGCCCCGGGCCGGGCACAACGCCGGAAGGCCACCGGCACCCCGACGAAACCAGCCTCAACACCCGGCCCCGTCACCGACCGAGACCCGATGAGGCCCCACCTCCAGCACCACCGCGGTCCACGTCATGCCGACGCCGATGCCCAGCAGCAGCACGTGATCCCCGACCCCGACGCCACCACTGCGCAACAGGTGGTCCAGCGCCACGACCTGATCGCTCGCCGCCATGTGTCCGACCCGCAGACCCAGCTCGGTCATCGTCCGGTCCGGTGTGATGCCCAGGGGGCGCAGGACCTGCGTCTCGACCAGGTGGCGGCCGTAGTGGGGCGCGCAGATCCGTGCCATGTCCGGCAGGTCGAGACCGGCCTCCGACAGCGCGGTCTTGACCACCGCGGACACGGCCTCCCCGTTGCGGGCGTTCACCTCGCTCGCGCCGCGGGCGGCGAGCCACTGCCGCTTGCGCCGCCGGATGTCGATCGGGCGGGTGGCCGCCACGCTCGCGGGCCGAAACGGTTCGTCGCCGCGTTGGAGGCCCTCCAGTGCCGGGTCGGTGAACGACGCGATCGACACCACCCGCGCGAGCCCGGGTCTGCGGGACAGCACGACGGCGCTGCCCGCGTCGCCGTAGACGATGCCGATGTCCGTGCTCCAGTGCGGGAAACCGGGTGCGCCGAACCGGTCGCCTGCGGTGATGAGCGCGGTGTCGCGGTCGAGTCGACCACACAGGACACTGGCAGCCAGGTCCATGCTCGCGACCACGCTGTTGCTCATCGCGTTGATCTCGAGGGTCAGGCCGGGGCCCGCGGTGATGCCGAGTTCGTTGCGGACGTACGAGGCGGCGTGCCAGAAGTCGATGCCGGAGTGGTAGATCCCGGCGTGCAGGCACAGCGCCGGCCACAACGGTTCCCCCGTGATGGCACGGGCCTGCCGCAGGGCCTCCCTGCCCGCCCGCACGGCCAGCTCTGGTCCGGACCGCCGCGCCACCGCCGTGGACAGCTGGCCGGTGCGGGCCGCGTCGTCCACGGTGAACTCACCCGTCCCCAGCGGCACGCTCACCGCGACCGGATCGCCGACGTCGCACCCGATCCCGGCGAGGTGGACGTCATCGAACAGCATGCGCGGGCACCTCCGGGCGCACGACCACTTCCACGACGTCACCGTCGGCACGGGGCGCCGTGGTCGCGGCGAAACCCGACGCGACGAGCGCCGCGACCACGGCGACCGGGTCGCCGTCGGCGAACCGGTGGAAACCCGTGAAACGGGGTCGTTCGGCGCCCGGTGCCGCGACGGCCAGGTGCGCCCAGCCCGTCTCGCGGTCCCAGCGGACGACCAGCGCGAACGTGTCGGTCAACGGAACTCCCTTTCCGCACAGCGATCAGCACGCCCCTCCCGGGCGTGCTGATCGAACGATGTGGACGGAGCAGGACCCCCGCTGGTCCTGCTCCGCCGGTGATGGCGGGCCGCGTCGTCGGAGCCCGCCGGACGGGGCCGAACCTAACCCGGTGGCCAGGCGGAAACCCGCGACCACCCCCCGGCCGCCGGACCTGGCCGGCGTGGCTGCTATGGCATGTCCCGCCCCCACCGACCGGCGGCACACGTTAGTGCGCACCCTCACCCGCAGTGATCATCCGGTGCGCGGTCACGGCCCCAGTCCACGGGATGATCATCGTCCGGGTGACAACACTCCCCGGGTCCCCCCTGCGGGGGACCGCACGCGGCCCGGCCACCACCGGCTCACCTCAGCCAAGGGGTCGTCGCGCGCTCAGCGGCTGATCAGAAGTAGTCCGCCGTCCAGTGGACCGCCGCCGGTGCCGTCACGACGGCCATGACCTCCTCGGCTCCACTGTGGAGCGGGCGGACCATCCCCGTCCGATCCACTTCGGGGGACCACGTGGCGAACAGCGCGGGCAGTGCCGCTTCCGGCGGCGCCAGCAACCGGCCCGCCGCCACCCCACGCCGGCCGGCGGCGCGGGCAACCGCTTCGAACAACGGCCGCGTCGCGTCCGGCCGCGCCGCGAACTCGACGACGTCACCGGTACGCCAGTCGGCCACGGCGTACGCCACCGGCGTGCCGTGCTCGCGGACCAGCAGGATCTCGTGCCCGCGCCCGTACCAGACCGGCACGCGGGCCACCCAGTCCTCGGGTGAACGCACCGTGGTGAGCGGCCGGGGTGAACGCGCGTGGAGGTCCGCCAGCACCGGCCACGCGTCCAGGCGCGCCGACCCGGCCGTCCACCCGGGACGTTCCGGCGCCCCGGCGGCGAACGTGCCACGCACGTGCACGCGGTCGAAGACCGTCCACCCGGCGTAGACCCCCGGCGTGCCCGTGAACAGCAGCGACCACGCGCACCCGTGCGCCGTCATCGACTCCACGGCCATCGCCAGCAGGCGCCGGACGAGGCCCTGTCCCCTGGCGCGCGGCAGCGTCGCGACGCTCGACACGCAGCCGACCAGGTGCACCGCCCCGCCGAGGCCACGCACCTGCCGCGGCAGCCAGTACACCACCGCCACGGGCCCGTCACCGTCGTACGCGAGGAACGTGCGGTCGGCGCGGCCCGGGTCCTGCCCGTAGAGCGGCGCGACGTGCCCGGCGTCCGGGAACACCTGCCGCCACAACGCGTGGAGCGCGGGCCCGCCGTCCCCGGTGCGGAACTCGATCACCCGGTCCTCGCCAGCATCTCGGATGTCACCTCGTGCCGCAGCGGCTGCCCGGACCGGTACCGCTCGATCTCGTCGAGCACGATCGTGCCCTGCCGGACCCGGCCCTCGACCGTGCCCGCCGCCTGGTGCGGGGTGAGCAGGACGTTGGGCAGGGTGCGCAGCTCGTGGCCGACCGGGAGCGGCTCGCTGTCGAACACGTCGATGGCCGCGTCGAGGCGGCCGGTGCGCAGTTCCGCCAGCAGCGCGTCCTCGTCGACCAGCCAGGAGCGGGCGGTGTTGACCAGGCCGGCGCCGTCCGGCATGAGCGCCAGTTCGCGGGCGCCGAGCAGGTGCCGGGTCTCCGGCAGCACCGGCGCGTGGAGGGCCACGATCCGGCTCGTCGCCAGGAGTTCGTCGAGCGGCACGCCACCGGGGAAGTACGGGTCGCTCACCGACACCCGCGCACCCAACGCCATCGCCAGCTCCATGTACGCCCGTCCGGTGCGGGACGCGCCGACGACACCGATCGGGCAGCCGAGGACCTCGTGCCGGGCCGGCGCCCGCGACGCCACCGCCCACTCGGCACCGGCGTGCAGCGCGTGGTCGAACCGCGGCAGCCGGTGCAGCAGCGACAGCGTGAACGCGAGCGCCACCTCCGCGACCGGCCGTGCCATCGCCTGCCCGGCCTGCGTCACCCGGACGCCGCGCGCGAACAGCGCGTCGGTGACGAAGAACTTCACCGACGCGCCGATGTGCGCGACCAGCCGCAGGTCCGGCGCCCGGTCGAGCAGTTCCGCGTCGAGCACGGGCACGCCCCAGCCCGTCACCAGCACCTCCGTGCCGGGCAGCGCGGCGGCCAGCCCGGTCACGTCGTCGAGCAGCCGCGCGGCGCCGACGCCGGACGGGAAGACGGCGGCACGCACGTCCGGGGGCACGCAGACCAGCGTGGTCGCGTCAGGAGAGCCAGGCATCACGGTGCTCCGCGACGAACTCGTCGTCGACGAGCCACGGGTACGCGGCGCTGACGCGGGTCAGCTCGTCGGCTTGCCCAGGCGAGAGCGTCTCGTCCGGGTCCAGGCACCAGATCCCCTCGAGCAGCCCCTGACGGCGCAGCACCTCGTGCACGCCGGCGATGCAGCCCGCGAACCCGTTGGCCGCGTCGAACACGGCCGCGTTCGCGTCGGTCAGCTCCTGCGCCTTCGCGACCAACGCGCCCGGGTCGGTGCGCACCTGCTCGACCATCGTCACCGCGGCACGTGTCCACACCGCCCACTGTCCCAGCAGGCCGCCGCGGAACCGCAGACCGCCGGGGAGTGTCGCGAGCAGGTCGCCGATGATGTGGTCGTCGTTGCCGGTGTACAGCGCGACCTCGGCACGCCGGTCGGCGGCGGCGACGCCGTGCGCGACGTCGAGGGTGCGGTACCGGTCGAACGGGGCCACCTTGATCGCCGCCGTGGTCGGCTGGTCGGCGAGCGCACGCCAGAACCCGCGGGACAGCACCGGTCCGCCGATCGCCGACTGGAGGTAGAACCCGATCACGGGCAGCACCTCCCCCACGGCCTTCGCGCGGTCGAGCAGGTCCGCCTCGGTGGCGCCGGGCACGACGGGTGACAACAGGACCGCGTCGTAGCCGAGGTCGGCGGCGAGCGACGCCTCCGCGACCGCCTGCTCCACCGGACCGCAGGCGCCTGCGACGGCGACGACCGCGCGATCCTGCTCCTTCATCGTCTCGGCGGCCAGCTCCAGCACCGGCCGGAACAGCCCGGCCTCGCGGATCGCGAACTGTGTCGTGTGGACGCCGACGGCGAGCCCGCCCGCGCCGGCCGCCAGGTAGTACCGGGTGAGCGCCCGCTGGTGGCGCTCGTCGAGGGTGCGGTCCGCGGTGAGCGCGAGCGGGTGGGCCGGGATGACCGTGCCGTCGAGCAGCGGTGCGAGCGGCATCAGAACCTCCCGTCCCGCACGGCGAACTTCGTCGGCTTCCCCGCCATCGGCATCCCCCGCGACAGCCAGTCCGCCTGCCAGTCGACCAGCACACCGAGCGGCACGTCCGGGTAGCCGAACAGCCGGTGGCACGCGGTCGCGTCGTTGAGCAGCGCGGTCGGCGCCTCGGTGCCGGTGAACGACGCCTCGGTGCCGAACCGCTCCGCGAACGCGGCCGCGACCCGGCGGACCGGCACGGTCTCCGGCCCGGTGAGGTTCAGCACGAACGCGTCCGTGGCGGCGTGGTCGAGGGACCGCAGCGCGACCTCGTTGGCGTAGCGCTGCCACACCACGTTGACGTGCCCGGTCGTGACGTCGACGGGCTCGCCCGCGAGCACGGTCTGCCCGACGTCCGCCAGCACCCCGTACCGCAGGTCGACCGCGTAGTTGAGCCGCAGGATGCTCACCGGCACACCCTGGGCGGCCGCGTGCTGGAACACGCGTTCCCGCCCGAGGCAGCTCATCGCGTACTCCCCGACCGGCCCGACCGGGTCGGTCTCCTGACAGCCACCCGTCGCGAGGTCGACGAGCGGGTACACGTTGCCGGTGGAGAACGCGGCGATCCGCGCGTCCCGGTAGCGCTCGGCCACCCGTGCCGGGAGCGCCGCGTTGACCGCCCACGCGAGGTGGGGCGCTGCGGCGGTGCCGAACTTGGCGCCCACCATGAACACGACGTCGCTGCCGTCCGGGAGCGTGGTCAGGTCCGGGTTGCCGAGCAGGTCGAAGCTCACCGTGCGGACGCCGTGCGCCGCCAGGGACCTGGCCGCGGCCGGGTCGGACCACCGCGACACCGCCCACACCGTGTCCTGCCCACGGCCCGCGGCGTCGAGCCCGCGCCGGGCGAGGCGGCACAGCGTCGGGCCCATCTTCCCGCCCGCGCCGAGCACGACGAGGTCACCGGCTCCCGCGCGCAGGGAGTCGACGAGTGCGCCTGACGGGGCCGTGAGCGCGTCTTCCAGTGCTTCTTCGGAGTCGAACATCCTCATCCCTTGATTCCGGACATGGTCACGCCCTCGGTGAGGTAGCGCTGGCCGACCAGGTAGGCGGCGAAGATCGGTATGAACGCGATGGTCGCGCCGGCGAGCACCACGTTGAGCGGCACGTTCTCCTCCTGCAGCGCCGCGATGCCGACGGTGAGCGTGCGCATGTCGGTGCTCTTGCCGACCAGCAGCGGCCACAGGAAGTCGTTCCAGTGCCACAGGAACACGAACAGGCCCAGCGTCGCCAGGATCGGCTTGCACAGCGGCAGCACGATCGTGGTGAAGATCCGCCACTCCGACGCGCCGTCAAGCTTCGCCGCCTCGAACAGCTCGTCGGGCAGCGTGCCGATGAACTGCCGCATCAGGAACACGGCCTGGGCGTTGGCGAGCGTGGGCACGATCAGGCCCCAGTACGTGTCGACCCCGCCCGCTTCGGCGATCAGCACGAACAGCGGGATCAGCGTGACGTGGTAGGGCACCATCACCATGGCGAGGAACGACCAGAACATCGTCTCCTTGCCGGGGAACCGCTTCTTGGCGAACGCGTACCCGGCGAGCGCCGACAGCAGCAGCACCAGCACGACGCTGACGAGCGAGTACACCAGCGTGTTCAGCGTCCACAGCGGGATGTCGCCGCCGCCGATCACGCGGTCGTACGCCGAGGTGTCGACCGGCCACGGCAGCAGGCTCTTCGGGAACTCCACGGCGGCGACCGGCTTCAGGCTCAGCACCACCATGGCGTAGAACGGGAAGATCGTCACCACCGACGCGACGGCGAGGAACACCCCGCGCAGGAGCTTCCCGCCGCGGCGGGGTTCGAGTGCGGTGCTCACTTCGACCTCCCGATCAGGACGCGCTGCAGCAGCGCGACGAACAGCGTGAGCACGAACAGCGCGACGCCGAGCGCGCTCGCGTACCCGAGGTCGAAGTACTGGAAACCCTGGTCGTACAACGCCATGACGAGCGTGTAGCTCGACCGGGCCGGGCCGCCGCCGGTCATCACGTACACCAGGTCGAACACCTGGAACGAGGTGGTCGTCTCGATCACGGCGAGGAAGAACAGCGCCGGCCGCAGCTGCGGCAGGACCACGTGCCGGAACCGCGCCCACGTGCCGGCGCCGTCGACGAGCGCCGCCTCCTCCAGCTCGCGCGGCACGTCCTGCAACCTGGCCAGGATGATCAGCATCCCGTACCCGCAGCGGGACCACACGGACACGACGACCAGCGCCGGGATCACCAGCACGGTCGACGCGAGCCACGAGTCGCCGATCAGCTTGCCGAGCGGGCCGGACGACGAGAACAGCCACGTGAAGATCGTGGCCGCGAGCACGAGGCTGGTGATCACCGGCAGGAAGAACACCGAGCGGAACAGCTTCGAGCCGCGGAACGACCGCCGCACCAGCAAGGCGAGCCCGAGCGACGTGGCGATCGACAGCGGCAGGTACAGCACCGTGAAGACCACGGTCACCTTCAGCGCCTGCCAGAACAGCGGGTCGTCGACCATGCGGACGAAGTTGTCGAACCCGGTGAACCGCGGCGCGTCCCCGAGGGTGTACTCGAAGAACGCGAGCAGGACGCCGACGATGGCGGGCCCGAACCGGAACACCAGGAACAGCAGGAAGCACGGCAGCACGAAAGCCAGACCCCAGAAGGCTTCCGGCCGCATGCGCCTCGGCGTGCGCCGTGGTGGTCGCGACGCGGGGGCCCGCGGTGGCGCGGGAGCGGTGACCGTCATCGTGGTCCTCACAGGTGGTTGGGCATGGCGGCCGGGCCGACCGGACCGGCCCGGCCGCCACGTACTACTGGCCGATCAGGCTGTTCGCCGCCTCGGCCGCGTCGGACAGTGCCTGCTCCGGGCTCTTCTGCCCGATGAGCGCGGCCTGGATCTCCGGTGCGAGCACGCCCATCACGTCCCGGGCCTTGTCGTGCAGCGGGGCGCCGACCATCAGGTCGAGCGTCTTCTCGACCTCGGCCTGCGGGCCGTCGGTGTACAGCGCGCCGGTGGAGGCGAACGGCGAGAAGTAGTTGCCCGCCGTGTCGTAGGCCTTCGTCACCTCGGGGCTGCTCACGTACGCCAGCCACTCGGCAGCCGCCTCCTTGGCGTCGGACTGCTTCAGCATGGACAGCGCGCCGATCGAGCCGTAGCCGACCCGCTCCTCGTCCTTCAGCGGCGGGTGGATCGTGATGGCGTCCGCGCCCCAGAACGACTCGACGTCCGCGGGCAGCTGCTGCCACGTGCACGCGACCTTGCCCTGCGCGAGCCGGGTCTGCTCGAACGCCGGGATGCCGGTGATGAGCTCCTTCTCGGTGTAGCCCTTGTCGACCAGCTCCTTGAGGAACGTCAGCGCCTTGACCCCGGCGTCGCCGTCGAACGCGGTCTTGCTGCCGTCCTCGCTGAAGACGTCACCGCCCGCCTCCCACAGCAGCGGGTAGAACGACTGGTTGAGCGTGGCGGACGGGTCGGCGTAGTAGTTGGTGACGTCGAAGCCCTTCGCCTTGAGCTTCGGAGCGATCGCCAGCATGTCGTCCCACGTCTCGGGTGCTTCCACACCGGCGGCGTCGAGCACCTTCTGGTTGCACATCAACGGGTTGGCGCCCATGAGGATCGGCGCGCCCATCAGCTTGCCGTCGATGGTGACGGCTTCCTTGACGTTGTCCCGGTAGTCGTTCTTGGTCTCGTCCGGCAGGTACTGGTCGACCGGCTGGACGAGCTTGGCGAACTTGGGGATCTGGTCCGGGATCAGGTACACCAGGTCGGGCGCCTTGTTCCCGGCGATGGCCGTGGTCAGCGACTCCTCCCGCTTGGCCCACGGGTAGATCTCGACCTTCACGTCGATGTTCGGGTGGTCCTTGGTGAAGGCGTCGATCTGCTTGTCCCAGAAGTCACGGTGCTGCGCCTCGTCCGGGATGACCGGGTACACCCACATGGTGACGTCCTGTTCGGAGTCACCTGCGGAGCCGCACGCCGTCGTCGTGGCGGCGAGTGCGGCCACCAGGGCGGTCGCGATCGCGCGGAGTTTCATGGTCGTTCCTCTCGGGGTGTGGACGTGTCAGGTGGCGGGCACGGTGACGACCGTGCCGGTGTGTCGCGCGTGCTCGGCGGCGAACACGGCGAGGTGGCCGGCGAGGGAGTCGGCAGGGCCGGAGCGGATGAGGGCCTCGTCGCCGGTGGCGAGGGACTCGACGAACGCGGCCATCACGCCGTCGTCACCGCCGCCGTGCCCGTCGCCCGCGTTGGTGGCACCGGTGGTGCCCGCATCGTGGACCTCGGTCCTCCCGGTGCGGAAGTCCAGGACGGACAGTCGTTCGCCGTCGCCGATGATCCGGCCGTGGGTGCCGAAGATCCGCGTCTGCCGGTGGGTCTGCTCGGTGAAGGCGGTCATGGTGAACGTGCCGGTCGCGCCGCCCTCGAACTCGATGGCCAGCACCTGGTGGTCGACCACGTCGTTGTCGCAGGCGTACACGCACCGGCCGTACGGACCGGTCCGCAGCGCCTCGGTGAGCCCCGCCTCGTCGGTGGCGTCGGTGATCGCCGAGACCGGCCAGACCGCGCCCTTCTCCCGCAGCACCGGGTAGTACAGCTTCGGTGCGGAGTAGGGGCAGTCCGGTTCGATCGCGCAGTCCAGGCACCGGTCGGCCGCGCCCTCGGGCCGCTTCTCCGGCCGGAAGTGCCCGAGGTCGCCGAAGCTCGCGACCCGCGCCACGCGTCGACCGGTCACGTAGGACAGCCAGTCCAGGTCGTGGCACGACTTGGCGAGCAGCATGGGGCTGGCGAGCTTCTCGCTGCGCCACGGGCCGCGGACGTAGGAGTGGGCGGCGTGCCACCACCCGACCGGTTCGAGGTGCTCGACGCTCATGATCTCGCCGACCACCCCGGTCGCGAGCACGTCGACCAGGAGGTTCGTGTACGGGGTGTAGCGCAGCACGTGGCAGACGGCGAGCCGCACCCCGAACGCGGTGACCGCGTCGACGACCTCCCGGCACTCCTGCTCGGTCGGCGCGATCGGCTTCTCCAGCAGCAGGTGCCTGCCGGCCCGGGCGAACGCGATCGCCGGGGCGACGTGCTCCCGGTCCTGGGTCGCGATGATCACCGCGTCCACACCGGTGCCCGCCACGAGCAGGTCCTGCCACGACTCGTACTCCGCCGCGCCGGGGTGCTGGGTGGCGACCGCCGCGCGGCGGACCGCGTCGGGTTCGGCGACCGCGACCAGGCGCGCCCGGTCGGGGTGGCGGGCGACCCAGGAGGCGTAGGTCTGCCCTCGGTTGCCCGCACCGACGAGCGCCAGCGTGACCGGTGGCCGCTCAGACACGGAGGTTCCCCGAGGTCTGGACGCGGTCGCCGTCGGCGGGCACCGCGCGGGTGACCCCCTCCTCGACGCACGCGGTGTGCTGGAGGAACGACCCGTCGCCGAACCCGCCGTCGGCGAGCGTGAGCTTGCCTCCGGAGAACTGCGCGCCGACGGCCGAGTAGGCGTTCTTCCCGGCGGTGATCTCCACGTGCGCGGTGCCGTCGGACGCGACGCTGCGGTAGTCCCGCAGCTCCCACCGGACCGTGCCGGTGGCGTCGGCACGCGACAGGAACGCCGTGGCGCTGTTGGTGCCGCTCACGACGGTCCCACCGCCGACGTGCAGGCGCTGGTCTGCCTTGCCCGCGAGCCGGATGCCGGTGCCGGACAGGGTGCTGCCCGCCACCGTGACGGCCGACGCGGCGACCGTGACCGGCGCGCCACCCTCCCGGCCGGTGAGCGTGCTGCCGGTCAGGTGCAGCTCACCGGTGCCGTTGAACGCGTTGCCGTCCAGGTTGGACAGTGTGGTGCGCACGAGGTGGACCGGCTTGGTCACCGACGCCTGCACGATCTCCGTGCCGGTGGCGATGGAGAAGTCGCAGCCCTCGATGATGTTCGGCCGCGCGGACAGCGCCGATGCCTGGGAGATGATCAGCCGGTCGTCGGCCGAGCAGCCGCGCAGCTGGACGCCGTCGGCGTTGACCCAGATCATCCCGGAGCCCGCGAGCCCTTCCTTCCTGATGACCCGCATGTCCTCCAGCGTCAGGTCGGTGACCTTGACCCGGGCGACGAACCAGGAGCAGACGTGCCGCTTGACGGTGATCCGTTTCGCGGCCGAACCCCAGGCCGCGCCGGAGTTCGCGAACGTCATCAGGCCGGAGTTGCCGATGTAGACGAGGTCGTGCTCGTACTGGCCGTGCGTGACGAACGGGCCCTGGTCGTCGCCGTCGCCGTGGCAGTTCTCGACGAGCCCGTACGCGGACGCGGTCCAGTCGTTGAGGTGCCGGGCGTTCGACGTGTGGCAGTCGGCGACGTGCCCGTACAGGCAGTAGATCTGCTGGGTCAGGTAGCCCGCGCCGCCGTAGGTGACCGACTTGGGGTTGGCGAGCGAGCAGGCGCGGGTCTGGAAGTGCGTGCACCAGCGGCGCATCACGACCGGCCAGAACGTGCCGGTGGCGTCGAGGCCGGACACGTCGCACCACGTGGCGTACTCGTAGGCCACCGGGTGCGCGCCGCTGTACTGGTCGGTGCCGGTGCCGACGAAGACCATGTTCCGGACGTGGACGCGCTCGACGGGTTCGACACGGGTCCACGTGATCGTCCGGCCCGCCTTGAGCGGCCAGCCGTTGAGGTAGTTGACGCGGATGTGCGTGCCGTCGACGATCTGCGTGACCTGCAACAGCTTCTGCAGTTCGCGCTCCCACGTGCCGTTGGTCCTGTTGACCTCGGCGGCCCACCACTGGCCGACCGCGAACGCGCTCGCGTCCGGGACCTGGAAGACGTCGGACAGCTCGGGCATGTCCGCGCTCAGCGTGGCGGTCACGACGGTGTCGGTGACCGTGCCGCGGAAGAACATCACCGCGCCGAACGGGTTGTCGTGGGAGTTGGGTTCGATGCCGTCGGTGCGGACGGTGTTGCCGCCGAAGTCCAGTTCGAGGTCGGACCGGGTGAACGTGTGGCGGCGGGTGAACAGCAGGTCGGTGTGCGCCTCGACGCGGCTGATCGCCGGGTCGCGCACGAGCGCGTCGAGCGCGTCGTCGGCGGGCTGCTCCGCGTCGAACAGGCCGAACGTGCGGAAGTCGCCGGTGCCGTCGTGGAGCTGGCGCCAGCGGCCCTTGCCGCCGCTGCCGATCACGGTGCCGCCGTTGGGTTTCGCCGTGTCGTTCGCGGCCCACCGGACGAGCATGCCGCCGCCGTCGCCGGGTTTGTGGTACCCGGCGACCTGGACGAGGGTCCCGTCGGGGGTCCCGCGGAGAGCGAGCAGGTCGGCGACGGTGTCGACGGCGCGTACGTCCTTGGCTTCCGCCCGGCCACCGGCGTTCGCGACGCCGGGGGCGAGGAGGGCGAGGCCGCCCGCGCCGCCCGCGGCGAGCACGGCACGGCGGGAGGTCAGGGATGGGTTCATCGTGCGACTCCTCACACGGTCAGGTTCGGGGTGGTGTGGACGCGCGGCCCGTCGGCGGGCACGGCGCGCGTGACGTTCTCTTCGACGCACCGCGTGTGCAGCAGGCAGGATTCGCCCGTGAAGGCGGCGCCGGCGAGGGTGAGCGCGCCGCCGCGGAAGTGGGTGCCGACCGCGCTGTAGCGGTTGGTGCCGGTGGTGATCGACACGTGTGCGTCGTCGGTCGTGCTCAGGTAGTCGCCGAGCTGCCAGACGACCTTCCCGGGGCCTTCGGCGCGGGACAGCAGCGCGCGTGCGGTGTTGGTGCCCTCGACGACCGCGCCGCCGCCGATGACGAGGCGCTGGTCGCGCACGGCGGACAGCGTGATGCCGGTGTTGCTCAGCCTTCCCCCGGACACCACGACCTCGGCGGCGCCGATCAGCATCGGCACGGCGCCGTCACCGCCGTCGATGACGGTGTCGGTGAAGTGGACCGCGCCCGCGCCGCGCAGCACGGCGCCGTTCGCGCCGCGGAACGTGCACCGGACGAAATGGACGGTGGTGCTCACCGGGGTCTGCACGAGCACCTGGTTCGGCGGCAGGTCGAACGCGCAGTCCGCGATGACGTTCGGGCGCGCGGACCGCGTCGAGCGCTGGGCGACCGCGAACGTGCGTGCCGAGCAGCCGCGCATGTGCACGCCGTCGGCGTTGACCGTGAGCGTGCCGCCGGGGTCGAACGTCGACCTCGGCACGACGTGCACGTCCTCGAGCGTCAGGTCGGTGATCTTCGTGTTGGCGACGAACCACGAGCAGACGTGCCGCTTGACCGTGATCCGCTTGGCGCTGATCCCCCACTGCGCGCCGGAGTTCGCGATGTCCATCAGCCCGGAGTTGCCGACGAACACGAGGTCGTGCTCGTACTGGCCGTGGGTGGTGAACGGGTTGCCGCCCGCGTCGTCGCCGTCGCCGTGGCAGTTCTCGACGAGCCCGTACGCGGACGCGGTCCAGTCGTTGAGGTGCCGGGCGTTCGAGGTGTGGCAGTCGGCGACGTGCCCGTACAGGCAGTAGATCTGCTGGGTCAGGTAGCCGGCGCCGCCGTAGAACACGGTCGGCGGGTTCTTCAGCGAGCACCGCTCGGTGCGGAAGAACGTGCACCAGCGGCGCATGACCACCGGCCACCACGTGCGGGTGGCGTGGACGTCCGACACGTCGCACCGGACCGCGTACTCGTAGGCGACCGGGTGCGAGCCGGTGTACTCGCGGTCGTCGGGCAGTTCCCCGTGCAGCGGCCCGTCGTAGGGTGGCGCACCGACGAAGACCATGTTGCGGACGTGGACGCGTTCGACGGGTTCGACACGGGTCCACGTGATCGTCCGGCCCGCCGCCAGTTCCCAGCCGATGCGGTAGTCGACCCGGACGTGTGCCGCGTCGACGATCTGCGTGACCTGCACCATCTTCTGCAGCTCGCGTTCGTCGCGGCCCGCGAGGTTGTTCACGACCGCGGTCCACCACTGACCGACCTGGAACGCCGACGCGTCGCCGACCTCGAACACGTCGGCCTGGTCGGGCATCGTGGCGGTGAGGGTGTGCGTCACCGTGGTGGCGGTGACCGTGCCCTGGAAGAACATCACGGCACCGAACGGGTTGTCGTGCGTGTTGCGTTCGATACCGTCCGTGCGGATCGTGTGCCCGCCGAAGTCGAACTCCACATCGGACCGGGTGAACGTGTGGCGGCGCGTGAACCACAGGTTCGAGTGCGCCTCGATCCGGTGGATCGCCGGGTCGTTCACCAGCGCGTCCAGCGCGTCGTCCGCGGGACGCGAGTCGTCGACGACGCCGAACGTGCGGAAGTCACCCACACCGGTAGGTCTGTGACGGGAAACCGTTGCCACAGCACGAAGAGAACTCGTCATGGAACGCCTCGGCTTTCACGCGATCCAGGCCCGCGGCCGCGAACGACGGCAACGGGAGGGGGAAGGCCGGGCGAACACGCGAGGCGTGCAGGCGGCGGAGCTGCTGACCGAACCTTCCGCGGTCGGGGCTGTGACATCGCGGAGGGCCAGCTGTACGCCCGTTTGGTGGCGAAACTCTAAACAGGACTCGACGAGAACGTCAAGCGGGCACGTACCCCAGCCCCGCCGAGATCCGCGCGGCCGCGTCCCGGACCTGGCGCCCCAGCTCCTGGTACTGCCACGTCGGCAGACCGATCTTCAGCCCGGTGATGCTGATCGCACCCGCGCACGCTCCCGTGTGGTCGCGCAGCGCCGAACCGATGCAGAACACGCCGGTCGCGTCCTCCTCGTCGTCGAACGCGTAGCCGGTCTCGCGGATGTCCCTCAGGTGCGCCAGCAACTGGTCGAGCTGCGTGATCGTGCGATCGGTGCGCTTGGGCAACCCGATCCGCGCGATGAGGTCCGACACCTGCCGGTCGTCCAGCGCGGCGAGCAGCGCCTTGCCCAGGCCGGTGCAGTGCGGCAGCTCGCGCATGCCCATGCGCAGGTCCACCTGCACGCGTTCGCCGTTCATCACCTGGTCGATGACCACCGCGTGGTCGCTCTCGGACACGGCGAGGCGGGACGTCATGCCGGTGGTGCGGGTCAGCTCGACGAGCACGGGCCGGGCGACGTCCCGCAGCGACAGCTGGTCGCGTGCCCGGTCACCGAACCGGGCCAGTGCCATGCCCAGCCGGTACCGCCGGTTCATGCCCTCGCCGTCGTCGGCGACGAGCCCCCGCTGTTGCAGCGTGTGCAGGGTCGCGAACGCGGAGCTCTTGGACAGCCCGCACGCGCTCGCGACCTCGGTCACACTGAGCCCCGTGCCCGGCTCGCCCCCGGCCAGCACCTCCAGCACGTCGACGGCCCTGGCCACGCTGCGGACCCAGTACCGCGACTCCTCGCTGTTCGTCATAGCCGAACAGGCTACGGCATTGCCGCACAAATCTTCAAGCGACTCGTTGACCAGTGCCTTCCGGCCGCTTACGATCGCCGTACTGTTCGACAGGAACGAATAGTGTTTCGTAAAGCGCATGTCGCGGCGGAATGACATCCGCGTCACCCGGAACGGGGCTGGTTCCGAGGTGGCACCGAGGAGACCACGTGATCCACCCTGACACCCCGTCCACTCCCCTGCCCGAACGGGCCCGCCAGGTCATCCCCGGCGGCGTCAACAGCGGCCAGCGCAACGTCCCCGGGCTGTCCGATCTGGTGATCGCCCGGGCGCGGGGCGCCAGCTTCTGGGACGCGGACGGGCGGGAGTACACCGACTACCACGCCGCGTTCGGCCCGCCGCTGCTCGGCCACGCCGACGCCGAGGTGGACGCCGCCGTCGCCGAGACGGCACGCGACCTGGACCTGTGCGGGGTCGGGGTCACCGAAGGCGAGGTCGCGCTCGCCGAGACCCTGACCGAACTGGTCCCCAGCTTCGAGCGCGTGCTGCTCACCAGCACCGGCTCCGAGGCCACCTTCCACGCGCTGCGCGTCGCGCGCGCGGCGACCGGCCGCAGGCTCGTGGTGAAGTTCCAGGGCTGCTACCACGGCTGGCACGACTCGGTCAGCCTCAACGTGATCTCCGCGCCCGACCGCGTCGGGCGGCACGACCCGATCTCCACGGGCATACTCCCTGAGGTGCTCGACGCCACGCTCGTGCTGCGGTTCAACGACGTCGCCGCCGTGCGCGAGACCTTCGCCCGACACGGCGCCGACATCGCCGCCGTGATCGTGGAGCCGGTGCCGCACAACGTCGGCTGCCTGCTGCCGGACCAGTCCTTCCTGGCCGCGTTGCGCGAGGAGTGCACCAGCCACGGCAGCGTGCTGGTCTTCGACGAGGTGATCACCGGGGTCCGGCACGGCCTCGGCGGCTGGCAGGAGATCAGCGGGATCACCCCCGACCTGACCACGATGGGCAAGGCGATCGCGAACGGCTACCCCATCGGTGCGCTGGGTGGCCGCGCCGACCTCATGGACCTGTTCAGCTCGCGGCCCGGCGCGCCGGTGTTCTTCGCGGGCACGTACAACGGGCACCCGGCCGTGGTCGCCGCCGCACTGGCCACACTGGACAAACTGCGACGGGAACCGGTGCACGAGCACGTGTTCCGCCTCGGCGAACGCGTCCGCACCGAGTTGACGGCGCTCTACCGGGAACTGGCCGTGCCCGCCGTGGTGGCCGGGTACGGCTCGGTGTTCGTCACCTACTTCATGGCGGACCGGCCGAAGAGCTACGACGACCTGCTCGCCAACGACACCGCGATGTTCGTCGGCTACCGCCGCAGGCTGCTGGACCACGGCATCTTCGAGCTGCCGCTGAACCTCAAGCGCAGCCACATCTCCTACGCCCACACCGACGACGACGTCGACCGGCTGCTGGCGGCGACCGAGGCCGCGGTGCGTGCCCAGCTCGCCGGCCCGGCGACGGACGTGGCGGGCGCGTCGACGATGGCGGGAGCGGTGCCGTGCTGACGGTGAACAAGACCCGCACGCCCGGGCCGGCCGGGCGGATCAGCCGCGTCGAGACGCTGACGCTGGGCACGGCGTGGCGCGACTTCGGCTACGTGCGCGTGCACACCGACGAGGGCCTCACCGGCGTCGGCGAGATCACCCACCCCTACCGGGTGCGCGAGACCTGCCTGCTGGCCGAGGCGATGGGCGAACGGCACCTGATCGGCGCCGACCCGTTCGACGTCGAGGAGCTGTGGCTGCGGCTCTACCAGGGCGACTTCCTGCGCGGCGGCGACATCGGCGGCATCGTGGTGTCCGGTGTGGACCAGGCACTGCACGACATCATGGGCAAGGCCCTCGGCGTCCCCGCCTACCGGCTCACCGGCGGCGCGTGCCGCGACCGCGTGCGGGTGTACGCGAACGGCTGGTACACCGGCGACCGGGAACCGTCCGCGTTCGCCGAGCGCGCCAGGGAGAACGTCGCCGCCGGGTACACCGCGTTGAAGTTCGACCCGTTCGGCGCCGGGCTCGGCGAACTGTCCAAGGCGGAGCGCCGGCTGTCGCTGGACATCGTGGCCGCGGTCCGCGAGGCCGTCGGGCCGGATGTCGACCTGTTCGTCGAGGGCCACGCCAGGTTCGCGTTCCACACCGCCGCCCGGCTGGTGCGGGAGCTGGAGCCGTTCGACATCGGCTGGTTCGAGGAACCGCTGCCGTGGACGCACATCGAGCGCTACGCGGAGCTGCGTGCCCGCGCCGCGTTCCCGATCTCCGGTGGCGAGCACTTCCACAACCGCTACGAGTACGCGCGCCTGTTCGACACGAACGCGGTCGACATCATCCAGCCGGACCTGTCGATGGCGGGCGGGTTCACGGAGGTGCGCAAGCTCGCGGCGATGGCCGACGTGCACGGGATGACCGTGGCCCCGCACAACTCCAACTCGCCGCTGTGCACGACCGCGTCGGTGCACGCGGTGCTCGGCATCCCGAACTTCACGATCCTGGAGACGTTCGACGGCCTGCTCGAACCGTACGTGTTCGACGCGGTGCGCGGCACGCTCCCGGTCGTGGACGGGCACGTCGAGATCCCGGAGCGGCCGGGGCTGGGGGTGGAGCTCGCCGACGAGGTGTTCGCCGAGCACCCGCCGTCACACCGGTTCTGGAACATGTTCGCCGAGGGCTGGGAGAAGCGGAACCGCACATGATCGTAGACGTCCACGCGCACCTGTTCACGTGCCCGGACCACGTCGGCGACCCGTTCGCCGAGGAGTCGGCCCGCGCGCACGGCGGGCACGTCGACCTGACCGTGCGCTACGCCGACTACGCGGCGAGCGCGCCGGAGGGCACGCGGACGATCGTCGTGGGCGGCAAGGCCCGCCGGTCGGGGTTGTGGGTGGACGACACGGCCGTCGCGGAGTACGTGGCCGCACACGAGGAGCGGCTGATCGGGTACCTGTCACTGGACCCCACGCAGCCGGGGTGGCGGGACGAGCTGGCGCACGGGCACCAGGACCTGGGGTTGCGCGGCATCAAGCTGATGCCCATGTACGCCGGGTTCGACCCGGCCGCCCCGGAGTACGACGACCTGTTCGCGTACGCCGAACAGCACGGGCTGCCGCTGCTCGTGCACACCGGCACGACGTTCGTGTCGAAGGCGCCGCTGAAGTACGCGTTCCCGGTGCACCTGGACGAGGTCGCCATCCGCCACCCGGAGCTGCGGATGGTGCTGGCCCACCTGGGGCACCCGTTCGAGGGCGAGTGCATCGCGGTGATCCGCAAGCACCGGCACGTGTACGCGGACGTGTCGGCGCTGCACTACCGGCCGTTCCAGCTGTGGCACAGCCTGCGCCTGGTGCAGGACTACGGCGTGTGGCAGAAGCTGTTGTTCGGCAGCGACTACCCGTTCACCACGGTCGACGCCTCGATCGACGGACTGCGCGCGGTCGCGGCCGTGCCGGGCATCCCGGGTCTCGACCCGCTCGACCGGGACGAGGTCGAGCGGCTCATCCACCGGGATGCCCTGCCGTTGCTGGGGTTGTCGTGAGCTTCGACCTGACGGGCCGCTCCGCGGTCGTGACCGGTGGCGCCCGCGGACTCGGGCAGGCCATCGCCGTGGCCCTGGCGGCAGCGGGTGTGGACGTCACGATCGTCGACCGCCCGGGCGGTCCGTCCACAGCGGACACCCGGGCCGCGGTCGAGGCGCACGGGCGGACGTGCCGGGTCGTGGCGTACGACCTCGCCGACACCGACGGGCTGGCGGACCTGGCGGACCGCGTGTGGCCGGTCGACATCCTGGTGAACAACGCCGGGATCGCGCGGCTGGAGCACTTCAACGAGATCACCCCGCGGGCGTGGCGGGAGGTCATGGCGGTCAACGTGGACGCCGTGTTCTTCCTGTCGCAGCGGATCGCCGAGCACATGATCGCGGCCGGGCGGCCCGGCCGGATCGTGAACATCTCGTCGAAGAACGGGCTGATGGCGGAGGCCGGGCTGGCGCACTACAACGCGTCGAAGGGCGCCGTGGAACTCGTCACCCGCTCGCTCGCCGCGGAGCTGGGTCCCCACCGGATCACCGTCAACGCGGTCGCCCCGGGCATGATCGCCACCCCCATCGACGCCGGTTTTCGCCTGGCACGCGACGAGTTCGAGGCGGCGTGGGAGGAACGGATCCCCCTGGCGGGCGGCTACGGCACGCCGGAGGACGTGGCGGGCGCGGTGGTGTACCTCGCGTCCGACGCCGCGCGGTACGTCACCGGCACCACACTGGTGGTCGACGGCGGCGTGCTGGCCGACCAGATGCCCCGCCACCGCTTCATGCCCCCGTACCGCAACACCCTGGACGGCTGATCACGGGAGAAGCTCGGCGATCAGGCCACGGACGCGCCGTTCGATCTCGTCGCGGACGGGGCGGACGTCCGCGACGCCCTTGCCCGCCGGGTCGCCGAGCTGCCAGTCGAGGTAGCGCTTGCCGGGGAAGACGGGACACGTGTTGCCGCGGCCCATGGTGATCACCACGTCCGCGGCGCGGACGGTCGCGTCGGTCCACGGCTTGGGGAACTCGCGGGAGATGTCGATGCCGCGCCCGGCCACCGCGGCGACGGCGGCCGGGTTGACCTCGTGCGCGGGTTCGGACCCGCCGGACCACGCCACCGCCCGGTCACCGGCGAAGTGGCGGAAGAAGCCGAGCGCCATCTGGGAGCGGCTCCGGTTGTGCACGCACAGGAACAGCACGGTCGGCCTGCTGTCAGCCATCGGTTCCTCCGGTCAGGTGGACGGCGGGTGCCAGCCGGCCGACCCGGTCGGCGAGGTCGGTGAACGCGCGGTCGAACGCCTCCCCGATGCCCGTCGGCACACCGCGACCACGAGGCCGTCGGGTCGCGGCACCTCGGCCACGTGCGCGGTCCTGGCCGTGGCCGACGACAGGCCGTGCCCGCGTGCGGTCGCGACCGCCGGCGGGTGCACGCCCTCGGCGGCCGCGGTCCCGGCGAACGCGGCGGGCACCGGGCTGTGGCACGCCGAGCGCCGCGTGCCACCGTGCCCGCGCCACCATCGACGAAGGCCACTCGACGTTCATCCCACGCCGGCCGCCAGCCGCTTCACGGCGGACGCGTCGTCCCGGGAGGTCAGCGCCGCCAGTTCCGCCCGCGCCTGCTCGTCGTAGGCGTCGAGGGCCGCCTGCCGCTCGGCCCGCCCCCAGCCGAGGTGCTCGCCCACCAGGTCGGCGACCTGTTCGGCGGCGGCACGGCCGCGGTCGGGGTACTCGATGGCGATGCGGGTGCGCCGGGACAGCACGTCGTCCAGGTCCAGGGCGCCCTCGTGGGTCACCGCGTAGACGATCTCGGCCGCCAGGTACTCCCCGGCCCCGGTGAGCGGTGCCCCGAGGCGGGGATCGCGGTCGATCACGGCCAGCAGGTCGGTGACCGCCGAGCCGTACCTGCCGAGCAGGCGCTCGACGGTGGCGACCGGCAGCCCCGCGCCGGCCGCGAGGTCGGCGCGAGTGGCCCACAGCTCGCGGAAGCCCACCGCGCCGTGGATCGGCAGGTGCCTGGTCAGGGACGGCGCGACCGCGCGCCCGAGACCCTTCGCGGCGGCGTCGACGACGTCGGCGGCCATGACCCGGTAGGTGGTGTACTTCCCGCCCGCCACGACGAAGAAGCCCGGCGCGGGTTCGGCGACGGCGTGCTCGCGGGACAGCTTCGTGGTGTCGTCGGCGCCGCCGTCCAGCAGCGGCCGCAGCCCGGCGTAGACACCCACGACGTCCTCGGCGGTCAGCGGTTCGCGCAGCACGGCGTTGACGTGGGCCAGCAGGTAGTCGACGTCCGCGCCGGTCGCCACCGGGTGGTCCGGGTCGTGGTCCCACGGCGTGTCGGTGGTGCCGATGATCCAGTGCCGGTCCCAGGGGATGACGAACAGGACGCTCTTCTCGGTGCGGGTGATCAACCCGACGTCCAGCCGCAGCCGGTCGCGGGGCACCAGCACGTGCACGCCCTTGGACATCCGCACGTGGAACGGCGCCTTCGCGTGATCGAGCGCGCGGACCTCGTCGGTCCACACACCGGCGGCGCTGATCACCCGCCGCGCGTGCACGACCTGCTCGCCTCCCGAGAGCAGGTCGCGCACGCGGACCCCGGTCAGCCGGCCGCGGTCCCGGAGGACCTCGACCGCCTCGGCACGCGTCAGCACGGTGGCCCCGTGCTGAGCGGCGGTGCGCGCGAGCATCATGGTGAGCCGCGCGTCGTCCACCTGTGCGTCGTAGTAGCGGACGGCGCCGGTGAGGGCGTCCGGCCGCAGCGCGGGCGCCAGCTCGAGCGCGCCGCGCCGGGAGAGGTGCCGGTGCACCGGCAGCGCGCGGGCGCCGCCGATGCTGTCGTAGAGCAGCACGCCCGCCCCGACGTAGGCGCGTTCCCAGACCCGGTGTGTCAGCGGGTACAGGAACGGCACCGGCCGCACGAGGTGCGGCGCGAGGCGGTTCAGCAGCAGGGCGCGTTCCTTGAGCGCCTCGCGCACCAGCCCGAAGTCACGCTGCTCCAGGTACCGCAGTCCACCGTGGACCAGCTTGCTGGACCGGCTCGACGTGCCCGCCGCCCAGTCCCGCGCCTCGACCAGCGCGACCGACAGGCCGCGGGACGCCGCGTCGAGCGCGGCACCCGCACCCGTCACACCACCGCCGACGACGAGCACGTCGAACTCGGTCCCGGACAGGGCACGCAGTGCGGCGTCCCGGTACGCGAGGTCCAGCTTCGCCGACATCCCGGCACCTCTCCCCTTGTTGAGTGACGCGGTTCAGTTGACGCGGTTCAGTCGACGTCGGCGTCGACCCAGTCGAACGACTTGGTGACGGCCTTCTTCCAGTTGCGGTAGATCCGCTCCCGCTCTGGCGCGTCGAGGTTCGGCGTCCAGCGCTTGTCCTCGGCCCAGTTGGCGCGCAGCTCGTCCTGGTCCTTCCAGTAGCCGACCGCGAGGCCCGCCGCGTACGCGGCGCCCAGCGCGGTGGTCTCGGCGACCTTCGGCCGGACCACGGGCACGTCGAGGATGTCCGCCTGGAACTGCATCAGCAGCTCGTTGGCGACCATGCCGCCGTCCACCTTCAGCTCGGTCAGCGCCACACCGGAGTCCGCGTTCATGGCGTCCAGCACCTCGCGGGTCTGGAACGCCGTGGCCTCCAGCACCGCGCGGGCCAGGTGACCGCGGTCGACGAACCGGGTGAGCCCGACCAGCGCGCCGCGGGCGTCCGCGCGCCAGTACGGCGCGAACAACCCGGAGAACGCCGGCACGAAGTACGCGCCGCCGTTGTCCTCGACGGACCGGGCGAGCGTCTCGATCTCCGCCGCCGAACCGATGATCTTCAGGTTGTCCCGCAGCCACTGCACCAGCGCGCCGGTGATCGCGATCGACCCCTCCAGCGCGTACACCGGCTTCTGCTCGCCGATCTTGTAGCACACGGTGGTGAGCAGGCCGTTCTCGCTCGCGACCTTCTCCTCGCCGGTGTTCAGCAGCATGAAGTTGCCGGTGCCGTAGGTGTTCTTCGCGGTGCCGGGCTCGTAGCAGACCTGCCCGAACGTGGCCGCCTGCTGGTCGCCGAGGATGCCCGCGATCGGCACGCCCTGCAGCACGCCGGGGCCGCCGACGCCGTACTGCTCCGACGACGACCGGATCTCCGGCAGCATCGACATCGGGACACCCATCTCCGCGGCGATCTCCGCGTCCCACGACAGGGTGTCGAGGTCCATCAGCATGGTCCGCGACGCGTTGGTGACGTCCGTGGCGTGCACGCCGCCGTTCGGGCCGCCGGTGAGGTTCCACAGCGTCCACGTGTCGGTGTTGCCGAACAGCAGGTCGCCGTTCTCGGCACGCCTGCGCGCACCGTCCACGTTGTCCAGGATCCAGCGGATCTTCGGGCCGGAGAAGTAGGTCGCGAGCGGCAGGCCGACCTTCGCCTTGTACCGGTCGGCGCCGCCGCCGAGCGCGCCGAGTTCCTCGACGATGGCCTGCGTGCGGGTGTCCTGCCAGACGATCGCGTTGTAGACGGGCTCACCGGTGGTGCGGTCCCACACCACCGCGGTCTCGCGCTGGTTGGTGATGCCGACCGCGGCGAGGTCGCGGATGTTCAGGTCGGCCTTGGCGAGCGCCTGCCCGATGACGTACCGGGTGTTCTCGGTGATCTCCTTCGGGTCGTGCTCGACCCACCCGGCTTTCGGGAAGATCTGCTGGTGTTCCTTCTGCCCCACGGAGACGATCGAGCCGGAGTGGTCGAAGACGATCGCCCGCGTGCTGGTCGTGCCCTGGTCGACGGCGAGAACGTACTGGGTCATTGCGGCAAGTCCTTTCAGAACACGACCTGGGAGAGCAGACCGGCGATGACACCGCCGATGATCGGGCCGGCCACCGGCACCCACGCGTAACCCCAGTCGGAGTCCTTGCGCGGCCGGGGGCCCGCCTCCCGCGCGGTGCCGGGGCCGCCGACACCGACCGCGACGGTCGCCTTGTGGTGCGTGGGCAGCAGCGCGTGCGCGATGCGGGGGCCGAGGTCACGGGCGGGGTTGATGGCGTACCCGGTGGGGCCGCCGAGCGAGGCGCCGATTCCGACGACCAGCAGCGCGACCGCGAGCGGGCCGAGCTGGTGCGGGGTGTTGCCGAACGCCAGCACCACGAACACCAGCACGAAGGTGCCGAAGACCTCGGTGACGACGTTCCAGCCGGGGCTGCGGATCTCCGGGCCGGTGGCGAACACGGCGAGCTTCTTGCCCTCGTCCTCCTCGGCCTCGAAGTGCTTGCGGTAGGTCAGGAACGCGGCGCAGGCGCCGAGGAACGCGCCGAGGAACTCGCCCGCGAAGTAGACCAGCGTCGAGCCGACGCTGATCGAGACGTCCGGGGCGTAGGTGTCGGCGCCGCTCGCGAGGATGCCGAGCGTCACGGCCGGGTTGAGGTGCGCGCCGGACTTGTACGCGACGAACACGCCCGCGAACACCGCGAGCCCCCAGCCGAAGTTGATGAGCAACCAGCCGCCGTCCTTGCCCTTGGACTTGGCCAGCAGCACGTTCGCCACCACACCGGCACCGAGCAGTATCAGCGTGCCGGTGCCGAGCGTCTCGCTGACGAACACCTCTGTCAGAGACACGTTTCCTCCATTCGCCGTTGAACAGCCACGCTCGCGTGTCACCCCGACACGTGGGTACCGGGAAGCTATGGGCGTGGGGTGAGAGTGCTCAATGGCGAGCGGTCGGCATTGTCGAACGCCCGGCACGATCCACAGCGGACCGGCGATCAACTTTCGCGATACAGACGCGGTGACCGGCGGGCTCGCTCGCGCTGAGCGTTCGACATTGCCGACGCAGACCGATTTAGGTAGGTTCCGCGGCGTGCCGGGTCCGATTCAGTCGATCGAGCGTGCCGCCGCCATGCTGCGGCTCCTGGCGCGCGGTTCCGGTCACCACGGGCTGGCCGAGATCGCGGCCGCGCTCGGCCTGCCCAAGGGCACCGCGCACGGCATCCTGCGCACGTTGCAGCGGGTGGAGTTCGTCGAGCAGGACCAGAGTACCGGCCGCTACCGGCTCGGCGCGGCGTTGCTGCACCTGGGCACCAGCTACCTGGACGCGAACGAGCTGCGGTCGCGGTCGATCAACTGGGCCGACGCGCTGGCGGCGCGCAGTGGCCACGAGGTCCGGATCGGCATGCACCTCGACGGGGCCGTGCTCGTCGTGCACCACGTGTTCCGCCCGGACGACACCATGCAGACGCTCGGCATCGGCGGCATGCTGCCCCTGCACGCGACCGCGCTGGGCAAGGTGCTGCTCGCCTACGACGCGGGCCTCCTCGCGACGATCCGCGGCGCCGGGCTGACCTCGCTCACGCGCCGCACGATCGTCCGGCCCGCGGCGCTGGAACGCGTGCTGGCCGAGGTCCGCGCGGCGGGCTGGGCGAGCGAGGCGGAGGAGTACGTGCCGGGCGAGGCGAGCATCGCCGCGCCGATCCGGATGCCCGGCGGGCTCGTCGTCGGCGCGATCGGGATCTCCGGCGCGGTGGACCGGATCTGCCAGACCGGGAACCGGCCGAGGCAGGCGCTGGCCGACCACGTGTGCCACGCCGCGGAGGCCGTGTCCCGTTCGCTCGCCGCGGACAACTGAGACCGACCAGGGACGAGAGAGCAATGGCGCAACGGTTCGTGATGGCGATCGACCAGGGCACCACGTCGACCCGGTGCATCGTCTTCGACAGCAACGCGCGGCTCGTCTCGGTGGCCCAGCGCGAGCACCGCCAGCACTACCCCCGGCCGGGGTGGGTCGAGCAGGACGCGGTGGAGATCTGGCGCAACGTCGACCGGATCATGCCGCAGGCGTTGCGCGACGCGGGCATCGCCGCCGACCAGGTGGTGGCGCTGGGCATCACCAACCAGCGCGAGACGTTCGTGGTGTGGGACCGGCACACCGGCGTGCCCGTCGGGCGGGCGATCGTGTGGGAGGACATCCGGACCGAGGAGCTGGTGGCCGAGCTGGCGGCCCGCCCCGGCGCCGACGAGGTGCGCGAACGGTGCGGCCTGCCGCTCGCCACGTACTTCTCCGCGCCGAGCCTGCGCTGGCTGCTGGACGACGTGCCCGGCCTGCGTGACCGGGCGGAGCGCGGCGACGTGCTGTTCGGCACCATGGACACCTGGCTGATCTGGAACCTGACCGGCGGGGTCAACGGCGGGCTGCACGTCACCGACGTGACCAACGCGTCGCGCACCATGCTGATGAACATCACCACGCTGCGGTGGGATCCCGAGCTGCTGTCCTTCTTCGACATTCCACAGCGGATGCTGCCGGAGATCCGCTCCACGACGGAGATCCGCGGCCGCACCACGCGAGTCGTGCCGGGCATCGAGATCGCGGCCGCGCTCGGCGACCAGCACGCCGCGCTGTTCGGGCAGACGTGCTTCGCCGAGGGCGAGACGAAGTGCACGTACGGCACGGGCAGCTTCCTGCTGATGAACACCGGCACCAAGCTCATCCGCTCCGGGCACGGGCTGCTCACCACGATCGGCTACCAGCTCGGTGGCGAGCCGGTGACCTACGCGCTGGAGGGCTCGATCGCGGTCACCGGGTCGCTGGTGCAGTGGTTCCGCGACAACCTGGGCCTGATCCACACCGCCCCCGAGATCGAGACGCTCGCCAGGACCGTGAAGGACAACGGCGGCTGCTACATCGTGCCCGCGTTCTCCGGGTTGTTCGCGCCGCACTGGCACAGCGAGGCGCGCGGCCTGATCGTCGGCCTGACCTCCTACATCACCAAGGGGCACCTGGCCCGCGCGGTGCTGGAGGCCACGGCGTGGCAGACCCGGGAGGTCGTCGACGCGATGACCGCCGACCTCGGCGAGCGCTCCCGGGTGTTCAAGGTGGACGGCGGGATGACCGCGGACCACCTGCTGATGCAGACCATCGCCGACGTGCTCGACATGCCGGTGATGCGCCCGATGGTGGCCGAGACGGTGTCGCTGGGCGCCGCGTACGCGGCCGGGCTCGCGGTCGGGTACTGGCCCGACCTGGCCGGCCTGCGCAGGAACTGGCACCTCGCGGCGCGGTGGACCCCGCAGATGGACGCCGCGCACCGGGAGGAGGAGTACGCCAACTGGAAGCGGGCCGTGGAACTCACCTTCGGCTGGGCGAAGCGGCGGGTGTCAGCACAGGCGTGAGTCGGCGTGCTCGGGCTTGTGCCTGCCGGGGTCGGCGACCCCGTCCAGGTGCTCGGCGAACGCGCGGTCCCAGCCGCCGTCCCGGTCGGCGAGGAACGCGTCGACCGCGTCGGTGAGCTCACGGCACAGCGCCGGGCTGTCGTCGGGCATCGCGATGCCGTACCGCTCGTCGTGGATCGGGTACTGGGACGGCTCGTTCTGCCAGACCGCGGGCGCCGCCTCGGCCCCGAACTCGCGGGCGTAGGTGGTCAGCAGCGACTGGTCGGTGACGACGCCGACGATCGCGTGGTCCTCGGCGTCGGTGAACCGGCGGAAGCACTCGTCCTGGTCGGCGAAGACACCGCCGCCCTTCAGGTAGTCCTGGGCGGTGGTCCCGTTGCTGACGCACACCTTGTCGACCGGGATCTCCATCCCGTACCCGGCGAGCTTGTCCCGCGAGTACATGACGCCGGAGTTGTCGAGGAAGTACGGGCCCGCGAAGTCGATCACGTCCAGCCTGCTCTTGTCCCGGTCGCCCCAGCTGCTGCCGTCGATGGAGTAGTTCGCGATGACGAGGTCGACGTGGCCCGCGCGCAGCTCGCGTTCGCGCTGTTCCGGCCGCAGCGCCACCAGCTCGAGGGTGAACCCGTACCGGTCGGCGAGGAACCGCGCGAGCTCGACGTCGAACCCGCGGGGTTCGTCACGCGGGTAGCTCCAGCCCGGCAGCCCGCCGTTGACCCCGATCTTGACCGTGCCGGACAGGAAGAGCAGGGCCGGGTTGAGGACGCGGTCGGCGAACACGGTCGAGCCGACGACGACCAGGACCGCGGCGAGGACGGCGGGAAGGCGGGTGCGTCTCATCCGGCCCGCTCTTCCTCCGCGCCGGACCGGGTGGTCAGGCGCGTCACCGCGGTCGCCGTGAGCACGCCGAGCGCACCCGCGACCAGGCCCGCGACCAGCGCGTGCGGGAGGTACCACCCGGACCCCCACAGCGCCGCCGCGCTCGCCGCCGCGGCGACCACGCCCAGCACCGCCCACCACAGGTCGGGGCGCACCCGGCCGGCCGGGACCGGTGGTCCGACGGACCGGGCGTGCCCCCGGTGCGGGTGGTTGTCGGGCAGGGAAATCCACCCGGTCGTCTCGGTGCCGCGGTTGGAGACGTGCACGGGCCGGTAAACGGCGGGATTCGCGGCGGGGTGGCCCGCGATGACGTTCTGGAAGAATTCCGCGGACGTGATCAGCGCGAGGAGCCCGTGGGAACGCGCGAGCGCCTGCCGGAGTTCCTCGGAATCGAGCAGCCGGAACGCCAGCACCACCGCGGGACCGGCGACGCCCTGCGCGTCACGGGCGACGTCACCCGCGTGCACGACGACCCGCAGGCGGATGCGCGCACCGCTCGCCGCGCCGTGGTTGTACTCGCGCAGCCGTCCCGCCAGCTCGTTCGGCAGGCACTCGGCGAGCCGTTCTCCCCGCGCGGCGGACGGGGCGAGCACGAGCAGGCCGTCACCGCGATCCTCGTGGTGGCACTCGTCCCACGCCAGTCCGCAGTGCTCGACGGCCTCGCGCACCAGGGGTTGCAGTGCCTCGTGGATCCTGCGCTGGTGGGCGGCGTCCCGCTGGCTGAACTTCTCGACGTCGACCGCGATGATCGTGTGGTACACGGCCGCTCACCACACCGGTGGTTTTCGCGTGATCATTTTTGCCAATCAGGTGATTCCTGTCCGATCCGGACCCTGCTGCCGGACAGGCACGCGCAAAAGATATCGCCGACGAGGTCTGCCAATGAGGGAATTACACCCGCAAAACACTCGAATGGGTGAAAAGACAGGCATGTGGATGCGCTCCGTAACAGCGACTCGACGGCCGCGTTGCCGACCCCAGCATGCCGGGCGCGTCGCGCACGCCCCCGCGAAGCGGGCCGGCAACCGCCGCACCAAGACGGGCGCAAGCCCACCTGCCCCCAGCGCAGGGCGGACCGAAACACCATCAGCCTCGAGACCCATCCGACCGTGACGGAACCCTGTCGTCAGGTCCGGGCGCCTGCCCGCTCGTGGCGGTTGTCGACGAGCCACTCCGCGACGCGGTAGAGCTTCATGTTCGCGTGCTGGGAGGCCTCGACCAGCATGCGGAACGCCTGCGCGGCGTCGACACCGTGGCGTGCCATGAGGATGCCCTTGGCGGTGGCGATGGTGTCGCGGTGCTCGATGGCGGCCGTGAGGCTCGCTTCCTTCTGCGCACCGATCAGCGCGATCGCCGCGTGGGTCGCGAACAGCTGCCCCTCCTGTTCGGTGCGTTCGCTGAACGCGTCGCGGCGGCCGGCGTACAGGGTCAGCGCCCCCATGGTGTTGTCGCTGACGAACAACCGGTAGCAGAGCATCGAGCGGACGCCGCGTTCGGCGGCGGCCGGGCCGAACACCGGCCACCGCGACTCCTGCGTGAGGTCGCCGGTGCGGTACGTGCCGTGGTCGGCGATGGCGTCGACGCACGGGCCTTCCTTGAGCCGGAACTGCACCGCGTCGATCTCGGTCACGATGTCCGCGGTCGGCGCCACGGTGCGCACCTTCCCGCCCGCCACCAACGAGATCCCCGCGTACTCGGCGCCGGCGACGTGCGTCATGGCGGCGGTGACGATCGCCCGGAGCGTGCCCTCGACGTCCGGCTCGGCCTCCAGCGTCCGCGCCACGGCGCCGAGGACGTCCGCGAGCGGGTCGGCCGGGTCCTCGCCGCGGGCCTGCAGCGCGTGCACCGCGGCGTCCACGGTGGCGAACACCGCGGGGACGGCGGCGCCGGCGAGCGTGAGCACGCGGCGTGTCTCGGGCCCGCCGACGACCACCAGCCGCCTGCCCGCCGCGGCGTGCCGTGCGGCGAGGTCGGTGAGCCCCCGCACGGCGGCGGCGGGCAACGCCGTGGCCGCCCCCAGGTCCACGACCACGTCCGGCACGTGCGGCCCGGCGGTGTCCAGCCGTGCCATCAGCCGGGAACCACGTTCCGGGCGCCACCGCAGGTCGGCCTCGGCCACGCGCAGGAGCAGCACCGCGCTCCCGTCCATCCCCTCGTCGGGTCTCTCGGGGTCCTCGTCGCGAGACCGCACCCCTGCGTCTTCGGAAACGGACATGGCCGGTGCTCCTCTCCCTGGCGCGGCTCCGGGGCAGGAGTATCCAGAAACAGCGTTGATCAATCAGAAGCGCAGCTCCGGGTCGCTCGCGAGCGCGGTGAGCGCGGCGCGGTCCGCCACCAGCGGTCCCTGCCCGGACACGGACGCCTCGGTGACCGTCCCGTCGGGGCCGAAGCGCACGACCACGAGCACCGCCCCGCTGCCGGGCCCCCGGTACTGGTACGCGCGGATCCGGGCACCGTCGGTCGCGGTGCCCTCGTCGAGCAGCCGGTAGTCGCGGTCCTCGGCGTACCGGTCGTTCGCCAGGTCGAGCGTGTCCTCGGCGTGGACGACGTACACCATGACCGACTGGTCGGCCCCGTTCACCGGGTAGACGGTGCCGACGTTCGGCGGGCAGTCGTAGGCGATCATGCCGGTCTCCGACGGCCGGACGGTCACACCGGGCAGGTGCTCGGCGATCGCCGCGGGCGCCGCCGCGTCCAGCCGGTCGACGACCGCCGCCGAGCCGGGGAAGTTCAGCGGCGGCACGGCGCCCTCCTCGACACCGCGGCACACGGTGCCCGGCGCGGTCGTCGGCGGTGGCGACCCGGTCTCGGGGCCCCGGCCACCGGCGGTGGCGACCACGGCGGCCACCGCGACCGCCAGCACCGCGGCGGCCACCCCCGCGACGGCGACCGCCGCGCGACGGCGCCTGCGCAGCGCACCCGCCCGGTCGGCCAGCTCGTCCGGGTCGAAGCCCAGCGGTGGCTCATCGGTGAGCGCGGCCCGCATGCGGTCCGCCAGCCGGTCCTCGATCATGAGCGCTCCCTCGTGAGGTCCGTGTGGTCGAGCCGGGCACGCATGACGGCGAGCCCGCGCGCGGTCTGGCTCTTGACCGTGCCCTCCGAGCAACCGAGCGCCGCCGCGGTCTCCGCCACGGACAGCGCCTCGAAGTACCGCAGGACGAGCACGGCCCGTTGCCGGGGCGGCAGGGCAGCCAGCAGCGCGAGCAGTTCCGCGCGCAGCCCGGCAAGTTCGTGGTGGGCAGCGGGGCCCGCGTCCCGGTCGGCGACCTCGGGCAGCGCCCCGTCCCGCCGTTCGGCACGCCGCCACGGCCGCCGCTGCTCGTCGAGCCACGTGCGCAGCAGGATCTTGCGCGCGTAGCTCACCGGCGCGTGCCTGCGCAGCACCCGCGGCCACGCGCCGTGCAGTTTGATCAGCGTCGTCTGGGTGAGGTCGTCGGCCAGGTGCCAGTCGCCGCACAGCAGGTACGCGCTGCGCCGCAACGGCACCGCGTGCCCCCTGGCGAACTCCCGGAACTCGTCCTCGTCGGACCCGCGCATCCGCTGCCCCTTCCCGTCGCACTGCTTACGGATGCGGTGGGGAAAGGGTTGCACGTGGCTCGTGTGGTTTCGCGGCGGATCGCGGCACTGATTTGTCCACAGGTGGTTCGGTTATCCACAGGTGGGCCTTGTTCCCCGGGGGTTGTCGGTGGGTACCGGTAGACTGGACAGCGGGGTGCCCCCGGGAGTGGTGGGGGCTGCCCGTATGTACTGGGGGCGCGGTTTCTTTCGGTTTTCGCAGGTCAGCTGCTTGTGTCCCGGGCTTTGTGGTTGGCCTTGTTGTGGGTTTTTCCCTCCGGGGGGTCCTCGCCGGACGGGCTGGTCTCTGGGATGGTGGCGGGTCTTGCACGGGGCTGGGTTGGCAGGGACTGGTGTCCGTGGCTGCCTGCCATCCCGTCGACCTCCCGGAGGGCTATCACACCGCGTCAAGGGGGCCCGGCGGCTTGGGTGCGTGGTGCTTTGGGTTTCGGGCCCCCTTGACACGGTGTGATCGGGCTTCGCCAGGTCGACGGGATGGCAGGCAGGCAGTCCTTGTGTGGTGGGCTGCGCTCGGCTTCGCGGGCCGGGCGAAGCCCGCTTCCCGGGCCAGGCGCACAGCGCTCAGCTTGGCCGGGCGAAGCCCGCTTCCCGGGCCAGGCGCACAGCGCTCAGCTTGGCCGGGCGAAGCCCGCTTCCCGGGCCAGGCGCACAGCGCTCAGCTTGGCCGGGCGAAGCCCGCTTCCCGGGCCAGGCGCACAGCGCTCAGCTTGGCGAGCGAAGCCGCGTCGCGGCATTGGGGTGTGCCGCGAAAGGTGCGTTCGCGGTGTTGGCGGGTGCTGTGAAAGGCACGTTCACGCATCCGGTTGTGCTGCGAAAAGCACGTTCGCGGCGTTGAGTGCCGGTAACGCGCCTTTCGCGGCATCACCGGTGCCGTCAACGCGCCTTTCGCGGCGTGGGGCTGGTCCGCTTCGCGGGCAGGGCGCTTCGCGCCCGGGCTCCGCATGCCTCGACAGCGGCTGTCGGGGCGGGCGTCACCGTCGCGATGGGGTGGTTCCGCTCGGCTTGACGGTCTTGTCCGGGTGGGCGTGTTCCTCGCACGGCATCGTCGACCACACGGTCTTGCCGCCTGCGGCCGGGTCGCGGCGCACTCCCCAGTCCCGGCAGATGCGGCGCACCAGCACGAGGCCTGCGCCGCGGTGGGCGGTCGGGCCGAACCGCGACACGCCCGGGGTCAGGTCGTCGAGGTTGGTGTCCTCCACCTCGACGTCGACCTCGGCGTGCCTGCGCGACAGTCGCAGGCAGCGTGGGCCGCCGCCGTGTTCGATGGCGTTGGTGACCAGCTCGACCACCACGAGCAGGAGGTCGGTGAGCGCGTCGGCGCCGATGTCGGTCGCGGTCCTCCGCACCCAGGCGCGGATCGACGGGAGTGCCGCGACGCCGCTGCTCGTGAGGTCGTCGTCCCACGTCAGCACCGACGTCCAGATGACTCTTCCCGGCCCGTCCTCCTGCGCCATCCCCGCCCCGTCCTCTCCCGGCGCTCCGTCGTCCTCAGTGGACGCCCCCGGCCGCCGCCGCCGAACCACGGTTGTTGTACCAACGCGCCGCGCGTTCGAAACATCGGACCCTTCGCCCTACGCGCAGGCCGGGGCGTCGTCGTCGTTGAACGCGCTGCACGTGTCCTGGCCGTACGGTGCGGACCGCCACGCCGCGAACGACAGCGCACGCGAGGTGTCGTGCGCCACGAACGTCCACGGACCGTAGTAGAGGTTCTCCGACCACTGGTTCCCCTGGGTGAACGTGATCGCGTCCGCGACCGTCCACCCCTTGTACGGGGACCACTCCGGGTAGGTCCCGTAGTTCGACAGGACCGCCATCCGACCGCACATGGCCGCGCACCCCGGCGTTGCCGCGTCGAACTCGAACGTGTTCTCCCGCACCAGGACCCGCTGCGTCTTCCACCGGCAGTCGCCGAACAGCGGCGCCGACGCGATGCCCGGCTGGACACACGAGGAGACCGACGGCGCGAGCGGGGTGCACGACAGGCCGGAGGTGTTGGCCGGGCTGTTGCAGAACCGGTCGGCGTTCTCCCACAGGGTCACCCCGGACCAGTTGTCCGAGAACATGTTGCCGCGGATGTCGATGAGGTCGGTCCGCGCCGGGACGCGCGGGTCACCGCCGGACTCGCTGATGTAGACGGACGCGACGGGGAAGTTGTCGCCCCGCTCCGCGCGCTTTCGACCGTACGGCAAGGCGTTGCGGCGGAACGTGTTTCCACTGAGGACCATGTTGTACGAGAGCTCGTAGAACAACCCCTCCGCGTAGTTGTCCTCGATCAGGTTGTCCTCGACGATGAAGTCGTTGTTGTTCGTGTCCGCCCAGATCCCCACGCCGTGATTGTGGTGCACCCAGTTGCCGCGGATGTCGGCGCCGTTCGTGGCCCAGAACTTCATGCCGCCGGTGCAGCCGCAGCCCGGCAGCTGGGTCTCCCAGTCACCGGTGTTGTTGCCCGCGATCTCGTTGCCCTCGACGACGAGATCGGACAGCCCGCCCGCGCGGTAGGCGTTGATCCCGTACTGGCCGTTGTCCCGCAGGCAGTTCCCGAGCACCCGCTGGCCGACGCCCGCCATCATCGCGGCGCCGTCGTTGTCCTCGATGACGTTGCCCTCGATCACCCAGCGCGGGCCGGAGTCGTGGTTGACCACCCCCTGGTCGAGCGGCGCGACGAACCCGCGGATGGTCAGCCCGCGGATCACCACGTCCGCGGCCGTCTGCGTGAAGGCCGCCTGGTTGATCCGCTGCCCGTCCAGCACCGCACCGGGTGCGCCGAGGTAGGTGTCGCCGTCCTTCGGCATCACCTGCCCGAAGCGGTCGGGCGCCAGCAGGTGCGTGCCCGCACCGAGCCAGAACGTCGTGCCGGCCGGGTTGTTCCTCGTCGCGGCCGAGAGATCGGTCCCGGGGGCGACAACCACTGCCCCTTCGGGCGGCTCGGGCACCCCGATGGTGCTGTCGCACACCGCCCGTTCGTTCTCCTCCTCCCCTGCCGCGGGTACCGGGACGGGAAGTGCCACAAGGAAAATCGTCAGCGTCAGCATGCACGAGGCGGTCGTCTTCTTCACTGCGCCCTCCGGAGCAACAGGTTTCACCGAACGCCCGTCAGGGTCCGCGACAGGCGGGGAACTGCCTTCCGCACCAAGGAGAGTGTCGCCGCGGCGACCGGTTTCGTTGCAGTACCGGTACTTTCGATCACCGCTACCCGGCCGCGCCGCTGCCCGCGACCTGGCCGCGCCTGCTGCGCGGGTTCGGCACCAGCGGCGGCGGTGCGGCCACGGCCGCCTGCCACAGCAGCGCGAAGGCCGCCCGCCGGGTCGGCCCCGGGCCACCGCCCGCCGGCTCGTCCGGCGCGCACCCGGCACGGTCGCACAGCGCCAGGAACACCGTCTCCACGCTCTCCCACCGCAGGGGCACGCTGATCCCCGCCAGCAGCCTGCGGACGGTCTCCTTGCTCGGCGCGGCCGGCAGGTCCGGGCGTGCCCGGATCCACTCGTCGATCTCCCGCAGCGACGGGCAGCCCGCCAGCCGGTAGTAGCCGAACACCGCCGCCATGAGCGCGCGGCGCGGCCCCTCGGGCAGGTCGACCGTCTGGACCGGGGACATGGGAGGTCCGGTCAGCCGAGGTCGTCGTGCCGGGCGATGATGGTGCGGGCCAGGTCGGCGACCTTGACGTTCCGGTCCTGCGACGTGCGGCGCAGCAGTTCGAACGCCGCCGCCGCGGAGATGCCCTCGCGTTTCATCAGGATGCCCTTCGCCTGCCCGATCAGGTCACGGCTCTCGATGGCACGTTTCATGTTGATGCGCAACAGGTCCGCCTGCTCGGCGGCGCGGCAGCGGGCGAGTGCGAGCGAGCCGTGCGTGACGAGCAGCAGCGCCGCGTCCCGGTCGTCCTCGGTCAGGCCGCCCGCGGTGCGGGAGTAGAGGACGAGCGCCCCGCCCGGCTCGGCTGGGTCCGCGCGGAGGAAGCCCGTGGCGAGGACCGCGCGGACGCCGTGCCGCGCCGCGGCCGAGGTGAACTCGGACCAGCGCGTCTCGGTGCGCAGGTCGCCGGCCAGCACGGGCGGCCCGCCGTCGGCCTCCAGCAGCGGCCCGTCGCAGGCGCCGTACTGGACGCGGTCGAGCTCGGCGCCTGCCTCGTCGGTCGCCGCGGCGCCGAGGAACGCGCCGTCGGAGCCGCGCACGGTCGCACCCGCCAGGTCGGCGCCGGGCACCACGTCGCAGGCCGCGTCGACGACGGCCCGCACCACGCAGGCGACGGTCGGCGCGTCGAGCAACGTGTGCGTCAGGGCGTGGAAGACCGCATGCGCCGGGTTCCTGTGTGCATTCCCCTCGCGCGGAGGTGTCACCGCCGTGATGTCGCACTCCTGTTCCCTCGGCTGCCTGGCTCGGCAAGCCCACCGTTCGCCGCGCCGGTTCCGCTAGCAGCGAGAACGAACCGGCGACGCGAAAAACGAAGTCAGTCGCCGCGGAGGGTCCGCGACGGGGACTCGCCGTAGGTCGCGCGGTAGTGCGCGGCGAACGCGCTGGGCCGGGCGAACCCCCAGCGCGCCGCGACCTGCGTGACGGTGACGTCCCGCGGGGACGCGGCCCGCAGGTCGGCGCGGGCGCCGTCGAGACGCGCCCGCCGCAGGTAGGCCATGGGCGTCAGGCCGAGGTGCCTGCGGAAGGCCAGCTGAACCGCGCGCGCCGACACACCCGCGGCCCTGGCGATGTCCGCGGCGGTGATGTCCCGGTCGGCGTTGGCGTCGATGAACGCGATCGCCCTGCGCAGCGCCCTCGGGTGCGCGTCGTTGCGGTCGGCGTGGCCGTCGCCCGCGGTCGCCGTGTTGGGGAAGGCGGTGAGCACGCACGCGGCGAGGTACTGCGACGCGGTCGAGACGACCAGCGCGTTGTCCCTGGCCTCCGGGACGGTCAGCACGGCGTCGTGCAGGTGGGTGATGGCGGCGCGCAGCCGCCGGGCGACGTGGTCGTCGTGGGGGCGGTGGTCGAGCAGGCGGACGGGTCGCTCCGCGCCGGCGACCTCGTCGAGCAGGGCCGGCGAGAACATCGTGATGCTGTACTTCGCCGCCCGGATGCGACCTTCGTACGGCCGGTCCGGCGGGGAGAAGGAGAACAGCTCGCCGGGCCCGAAGGCCTCCGCCGCCCGCCAGCCGGCCACCCGGTGGTCCACGATGTCCCCGGAGACGATGTCGCAGAGGCAGACCTTGCCGAGGGGGCGCACGTCGTAGCTCATCTCGAAGGACAGGTCGAGCTGGTCCACGCTGACCGTGCCCATGCCGGCCCTGGTGATGCGGGCACCCGCCCGGCCGGTGTCGCTGGCGATCCGCATCGGCGCGTACGCGGAGCTGAGGAACTCCTCGGTACGCCCCAGATCGGTGCTGTCGAACACGAGGGTCGGCCCGCGCTCCCCCGCGTCCGGGTCGGCACCGAGGTGGGCGAGCGCGTCCCGCAGCGTCGCGAACCGCGGCAGCGAGCCGTCGGGACCGGCGCCGTCGAGCACCACGGTCGTGGCACCCGTCGACGGGGCGACGAGCACGCAGTCGACCCCGCGCCCGCCGCACTCGCCGGCGAAGGCGACCAGCTCGCGCGCGTCCCGCACGGTCAGGAGATCGAGCCCGAGCACGTCCACCACGACCGCGGCCGGCGCCCCCGCATCGGCCGTGACCCGGCCCAGCTCGTCCGCCGTCACCGCCACCATCGAACCGCGAAGTGTGAGCACCAGCACGCGCCCCACGCGTCTGGCGCCGATCGATCTTTCCACCACAGCGCCATTTTTCAGCGCCAGCACCCGCTCCGCACGACGTGCGCCGGTGACCGGTTGTCCCCGTGCGGGCTACGTGCGGGTGTCCACCCTGACGGGACGATTCCGGCGCCCGGGACCAGGCGGCTGCTCCGGACCGCGGACCACGCCACGGCCCCGCCGCTCCGGCACCACCCACACCAGCTCGCCCCGCGTCCCGAGCGTGCGCAGGGCGCAGTTCCGAAGCGGGCGATCAAACCAGCTCCACCACCCACGCCGAAACCAGGCGGCGGCTCCGGCCCGCGGACCACACACAACCCCGCCGCAAGCAAGCCCTCAAGCACCACCCACACCAGCTCGCGCGTCCCGAGCGTAGGCAGGCGACGATCAAGGCGCAGTTACACAGCGGCGATCAAACCAGCTCCGCCACCGCGCCGAAACCACGCTGCTGCTCCGGCCCTCGGACCACGCCACGGCCCGGCCGCGATCAAGCCCTCCGGCACCACCCACACCAGCTCGCCCCGCGTCCCGACCGTGGACAGGGCGCAGTTCCGAAGCGGGCGATCCAGCCAGCTTCGTCACCCACGCTGGATCAGGCGGTGGCTCCGGCGGGCGTCAGGCCGTAGGTCGCGTAGGCGCTGCGGATCACGGGCTGCGCGACGTTGCGAACGCGGACCCCGCCCGGTGTGACGCCCTGTTCGCAGCCGAAGTGGGCGTGGCCGTGCAGTGCGAGGTCGGCGCCGCACTCGTCGATCACCTCGCCGAGCTGGTAGCAGCCGAGGAACGGGTAGATCTCCGGCGGCTCGCCGCGCAGGGTCTCCGGGATCGGCGAGTAGTGGGTGAGCACGATCCGCACGTCGGTGTCGAGGCCGGCCAGCGCGCCGCGCAGGCGGTCGGCGCGGTCGATGGTGTGGCGGACGAACGCCTTCATCTCCGGCTCGCCGAAGTTGCTCGCGCACTTGCCCGCGAACCCGCCGCCGAAGCCCTTCACCCCGGCGACGCCGACGCGGGTGCCGTCGAGTTCGAGCGTCACCGCCTCGCCCTCGAGCACGCGCAGCCCACGGTCCTCCAGGAGTTTCGCGATGTCGTCGGCCTGGTCGCTGTGGTGGTCGTGGTTGCCGAGCACGGCGACGACCGGCACCGGCAGGTCGGCGAACTCGTCGGCGACGACCTGCGCCTCGTCCAGCGTGCCGTGCCGGGTCAGGTCGCCTGCGAGCAGCAGCACGTCGGCGTGCTCGGGCAGGTTCTCCAGCGCGGGCCGCAGCTGCCCGCGCGCGTCCTCGCCGAGGTGCACGTCCCCGACCGCGGCGATGCGGATCATCGGAGTTCCTCCCGCCGCGCGGGTTCGCGGGTGTCGGCCACCCGCACGTCGTTGCTCACCGACACGTCCGGCGCGACCTCGGCCAGCACCTGCTCGAGGTCGGTGCGCCGCTGCTCGGTCGCGACCTCGCCGGACAGGTGGACCTGGTCGCCCCGCACGTTGACGCGCACACCCATCTCGGTGGTGCGCGGGTCCTCGGCGAGTGCACGCCGGATGTGCGCCACCCGGTACTGCGGGCTCTCGTCAGTCATGTCGGGATCCTTTCGCCTGCCGGCACGGAGTCCACAACAGACAGTCCCTCCAGGAGCACGAGGAACGCGCGCGCGTACGGGGAATCCCCGGTCTCCTCGGCCACCCGCGCCCAGTCCACCTGCTCGCGCAGGTCCCTGGCGACGGTCAGCAACGGCGCGAAGTCGCACCGGTGCGGGCCGAGCACGAGCAGCTTGTCGACCATCAGGTCGGTCGCGGAGACGACGCGCGCGTGCGCGGGCCCGATGCGCATGGGCTCGGCGCGGCGGAGGAGCTCACCGGGGTCGCGGTGGTTGGGCTGGAAGATCAGGTCGACGAGCACGTGCCCGTCGTACGCCTTGAGGAGCCAGTCCTCCGGCGGGTCCTCGGGGCGCATCCCCTCGGCCACCAGCGCCTGCTGCGCGGCCCGCGCGTCGTGTTCGTGCAGGAACACGTCGATGTCGTGATCGGACGGTGGGCCACCGCGCGCGTACACGGCACACCCACCGGCCACGGCGAAGTCGATGCCGGCGGCAGCGAGTGTGTTGACCACCTTTGTCAACGTGTGCAGCAAGGTCGCCTCGTCCACGAGGACCGGATACCCGGGGACGTCGCGGCAAAACCGTGCCCGTCCGCTACCCGGTGACGAAGAGCAACCGCATGAGGCGCAGGCCGTGGGGTCCGTCGCGGTCAGCGCAGCGACTGCCGTACCCGCGCGGCTTCCCGGGTGAGGTGGTCGCGTTCCGGCACGCTCACCGCGGCCTGTGCGGCCTGGGCGTACAGCTCCGCGGCCAGTCGGCGGTCGCCCGCGCGTTCGTGCAGGTACGCCGACGCGGCCGCGTACCGGGGCAGGTCGGGGCTCACCTCGGCCAGTGCCGCCAGGCCGGCACGCGGTCCGTCGGCCTCGCCGACGGCCACCGCGCGGTTGAGGCGGACGACCGGGCTGCCGGTGAGGCGCAGCAGCTCGTCGTACCACTCGACGATCTGCACCCAGTCCGTCTCGTCCGCGCGCTGGGCGTCGGCGTGGAGGGCGGCGATCGCGGCCTGGGCCTGGTACTCGCCGAGCCGGTCGCGGGCCAGCGCGGCCTGCAGGACCGCCACGCCCTCGCTGATCATGCCGGTGTCCCAGCGCGACCGGTCCTGCTCGGCGAGCGGCACCAGCCTGCCGCCCGGGCCGGTGCGCGAGGCCCGGCGGGCGTGGTGCAGCAGCATCAGCGCGAGCAGGCCGGCGACCTCGGGCTCGTCGGTGAGCGCGACGAGCTGGCGGGCCAGCCGGATCGCCTCGGCCGCGAGGTCGACGTCCCCGCCGTACCCCTCGTTGAACACGAGGTACAGCACGCGCAGCACCGTCGCGAGGTCGCCGGGCTGGTCGAGCGGCAACCCGGTGAGCTTGCGCTTGGCCCGGCTGATCCGCTGCGCCATGGTCGCCTCGGGCACGAGGTACGCCGCCGCGATCTGGCGGGTGGTCAGGCCGCCGACGGCACGCAGCGTGAGCGCGACGGCCGCGGCGGGCGGCAGGGTGGGGTGCGCGCACAGGAAGTACAGCCGCAGCGTGTCGTCCGTGGCCGGCGCGGGGCCGGCGGGCGGTTCGGCGTCCACGGCGAGCTCCCGGCCGCGCCGGGCCGCCTCGGCGCGGGCCGCGTCGAGGAACTTCCGCCACGCGACCGCCACCAGCCAGCCCTTCCGGTCCCGGGGCGGGTCGTCCGGCCACGTGTCCAGCGCGCGGATCACGGCCTCCTGCACGGCGTCCTCCGCGGACGCGAAGTCGGCGCCGCGCCGGACGAGGACCCCGATCACCGCGGGCACGAGCTCCCGCAGCAGCGCCGCGTTCACTCCGTCCACGCGGGCGAGTCGGTCAGCAGCGGCCGCACCTCGAGCCACTCCTGGACCGGCCTGCCCCCGGCCCCCGGCGCGGCCGACAGCTCGCCGGCCAGCTCGACGGCGCGCTCCCACGACTCCACGTCGATGATCATCCATCCCGCGATGAGGTCCTTAGTCTCGGCGAACGGCCCGTCGGTCACCGGCGGGCGGCCCTCGCCGTCGTGCCGGACGAACGCGCCGCCGGGCGCGAGCGCCCGGTGGTCGACGAACTCCCCCGTCTCCTCCAGGCGGGCGGCGAAGTCGCGCATGTACTGGACGTGCGCGTCGAACTCCTCGGGCGTCCACTGGTCCATCGGCACGTCGTTGACCGAGGCGGGCGCGCCGCGGTAGTGCTTGAGCAACAGGTACTTCACCGTCGTCTCCTCGTGTCAGGCGGGCTGCCGCTCCGCGCGCCGCCGGATCAGCTCCTCGACCGCGCTCGGGAGGTTCGTCTCGAAGTCGATCAGTGTGGCCCACGTGGGGGTCACGACGATCCGGACCATGCCGTCGTAGAGCGCGCGGACCTCAGCCTCCCACTCGACCCGCTGCTCGGCCGTCATCCGGTACGACCCGTTCATCCGCAGGTACTCGTCGGGGATGCCGTCGACGACGTCCAGCTCGGCCGTGCCGCGGATCATCAGGAGCTTCGGCGGGTGCACCTCGGTGTCGACCGTCAGCGCGACCGCGGGGTTGGCGCGCAGGGCCACGAGCTTCGGCGCGTTCGTCGAGGTGCACATGACGATCTCGGTGCCGTTCCAGGTGAACCCGATGGGGATCGCGCGCGGCGTGCCGTCCTTGGCGACGTAGGCGAGCCGGGTGATGTCGCGGGCCAGCAGTTCCCGGCTGAGGGGGCGGTTCAGGACCTCGGTGATCTCGTGCTGCTCCACGGCAGACCTTCTCTCGTCCCGCGGCCTGTCGTGGCCGCTCGTGCCCCTGGGACGGAGCCGGTCCGGCGTTCTCGACAACCCGGCACGACTTTTTTCACGATCGTGGTCGCGGACCGTCGGTGATGATCTCCGCGAGGTGGGCGCCATCACCTCGTCGGCGGTGACGTCGGGGCGCACGCCCCCCGGCTTCGTCAGCCACCCGCTCGGCGGCGGCGGTTTCGCGGCGGGCAAGGCGGCATGGCAGGCGGCCACCGCCCGCTACCCCGGCATGCGGGTGGTCGCACGGGACGTGCTGGTCGACGGTCCGGCGAGGTCATCCCCGGGCGGCGAAACCACAGGAAAACCCGCGGCAACCCGGAAGAACGCTCAGTTCATCCGCTCATACCGTGGATCGGCGGCAGGCAGGGGCAGCGCCACCTCCCCCTCCAGGATCTTGCTCATCGCGCCGAACCACGTCCGCGCGGGTGTCTTCCCGCCGAACATGTTCCCCGAGTCGCCCTCGGTGGCGGCGACGTTCCCGGGCCCGCCGTCGTGGAGGCCACCGAACGGGCGGTCGGGGCGGAACACCATGGCGGCGCCCGCCATCTGCGGGGTACCGCCCACGAACGCGGCCGACCCGTTGTGCTGCGTCGTTCCCGTCTTGCCGATCATCGGCCGGTTCCAGCCCACCTCCGCGGCGGCGGCCGCCGCGGTACCGCCGGGGAGGTCGTCCTTGCTCATCCCGACCGCCAGCGTGTTGGCGAGGCCCTCCGGCACGGCCTGCTCGCACTGCTCTTCCTTCACCGGGTACGGCTTGCCGTTCCGGTCGGTCACGGACGCGAGCGGCGTCGGCGGGCACCACACGCCGCCGCTGAGGATGGTGGCCGCCACGTTCGCCAGCTCGAGGCCGCTGGTCGGGCTCACACCCAGGGTGAACGACCCCTTGCCCGGGGAGTTCTCGCTGGGGCCGAAGAACTCCCGCTGGCTCTGCCGCGCCTCCGCGCTGTCACCCTTCGGGTCCGGCTTGGCGCCGGTCGCCGCGTTCGAGGCCATGGTCTTCCGCATCCCGAGCCGGTTCGCCATGTCGAGCACGGCGTCCATCCCGGCCTTCTCCTCCAGGATGACGAACGCGGTGTTCGGCGACGTCTGCAACGCGGTCTGCATCGTCATGGCGCCGCTGCCGCCCTCGCTCGCGTTCGTCAGGCAGTAGGCACGGGTGCCCTGCGCGACGGTGGGGCACTGCTCGCCACCGCCGACGAACACGTCCGACACGTACGAACTGGGCGACTGGATGGTGTCGTAGATCCCCGCGACCCGGCGTTCCATCGCCGCCGCCGCGGTGAACACCTTGTAGCTGGACCCGGCGCCGGTCACGTTGGAGATGGCCGACGGCAGCGCGAACTCGGTCTGCCCGGCGGCCGCGTCCGGCCCGTAGTCCCGGTTGGCGGCCAGCGCCACCACCTCGTGCCGCTTCTTACCGGGCTTGACCAGCGACAACGTGTTCGCCACGTTCTCCTGCGTCTTGCTGACCTGCCGCTCCGCGGACTCCTTGGCGGCGTGGTTGGCCGCGGGGTCCAGCGTGGTGTGGATCGTGTAGCCGCCGGTGTAGAGGTCGTCCTTGGACATGCCGTGCTCGATCAGGTAGTCCTCGACGTACTGGCAGAAGAAACCGTTCTCGGGGCCCGCGCCGACGCAGTTGGCCGGCGGCTTGTCCGGGCCGTCCTTGACGACACCCAGCGGCTCGGCCTTGACCTCCGCCGCGTCCTCCTTCGACAGCTTGCGGTTCTCCACCATCTTGTCGACGACGAAGTTGCGCCGGTCGAGCGCCCGCTCCGGGTGGCTCCACGGGTCGTAGATCGACGGGTTGTTCGCCATGCCGGCGAGCAGCGCGCTCTGGGCGACCGTCAGCTTGTCCGGCGTGGTGCCGAAGTACGACTTGGCCGCGGCGCCGACGCCGTACACCTGGCGGGAGAACTCGACGACGTTGAGGTACCCGGTGAGGATCTCCTCCTTGCTCATCGTCGTCTCGAGCTGGATCGCGATCCGCGCCTCGGCGAGCTTGCGCGAGATGCTCGCCTCCTGCGCCCGCTGCTGCCCGGCCTTGTCGTTCCGGTAGACGACGTTGATCAGGTAGTTCTTGACGTACTGCTGGGTCAGCGTCGACGCGCCCTGCGTGTCGCCGCCGGAGGTGTTGTTGAGGGCCGCGCGGATGGTGCCCTTCCAGTCGACGCCGTGGTGCTCGTAGAAGCGCCGGTCCTCGACCGAGATCAGCGCCCACTTCATTGCGTCGGAGATCTCCTCCGGGCGGGTGGGGATGCGGTACTGGTCGTACAGCGTCGCGATGGGCTTGCCGTCGCGGTCGGTGATCGTCGTGACCAGCGGCGGCGGCTCGTCGGCCAGCTCGGCGGAGAGCGACTCCACCGTCTCGCTGGCCTGGTTCGTCATCATCCCCGCGACCGCGGCGACCGGCAGCAACGTACCGGCGACGAGCACCCCGGCGAGCAGGCAGAGACCGAATATCCTGAGCAGACTCCCCCTCGTGCGCATGCGGCCAGGGTACGCACGGTGACGTGAGAGGCTCGTGATCGACTGCCCTGCACGAGAGTTATCGCACAGTCGGGCAACCTGTGCGCATGCCGGGCCCGAGGGGGTGTCATGAAGCGGACGCTGCTGCGAGCGGCGCGAACGGGCAGCTGGGGCGACTTCCGGCACCGGACGGTCGACGCGACGCACCTGCGGGACCTGTGCCGGTCACCGGAACACGTCGACCCGCGTGGGCTCATGATCCGGAACGCGAAGATCGCGGGCCGGCTCGACCTCAGCGGCATGGACGTCCCGTTCCCGTTGCGGTTCGAGGCGTGCGCGTTCACCGAGCCGCCGCTGTTCGACGGCGCGCAGCTGCACGAGCTGGCGCTGCTGCGCTGCGAGCTGTCGGAGGGCCTGCTGGCCAACGGGTTGCGCGTGACCCGCGACCTCGACCTGTCCCGGTCGGTGGTGGGCGGTGCGTTGTGGACGCCGGTCAGCACGTCCAAGCAGTCGGCGATCTGGCTGTGCGAGGCCGAGATCGGCGGGCGGCTGCTGTGCGTCGCCACCCGGATCCGCCCGGGCGGGGTCCGCGCGATCCACGCCGACCGGCTGCGGGTGGCCGGCACGGTCCGGCTGATCAACGGGTTCGAGGCGCACGGCGAGGTCCGGCTGCTCGGCGCGCAGCTCGACGGTTCGCTGGACATGACCGGTGCGCGCGTGCACCGGCCGGACGGCGTCGCGCTGGACCTCGCCGACATGACGCTGGGCGGCAGCGTCTTCCTCATCGGGGACGCCGCGAACCGCAAGCCCGTGATCGAGGGCCGCATCGACATGGGTGCCACGCGGATCGGCGGCCAGATGATCGTGCGGGACGCCGAGATCATCGGCACCGCGCCACTGGTCGGCCCCTACGCGAGCCACCGGGGCAGCGGCACGGCCATCAGCGCGCCGAGGGCCGCCGTCAACGGCAGCCTCAGCTTCGAGGGGGCGTGCCGCGTCCGCGGCGGCGTCGACTTCTCGCTCGGCGAGTTCGGGTTCGTGCACGTCACGCGGGACTGCGTGCTCGACGCGGCGGGCGGTGTCGCGCTGGACCTGCGCAACGCCGACCTGCGGTCGTCGGTGGAGCTGGCCGACGGCGTGACCGTGCGCGGGTCGATCACCCTCGACGGCGCCTCGGTCGGCGGGAACCTGCTGCTCCGCGGCGTGCACCTGGCGGAACCGGGTGCGGGGCCGCTGCTGTCGGCCCGCAGCGCCCGGGTGCTCGGTGACGTCGAGGCGCAGCGGCTGCGTGCCGAGGGCGGCTCGGTGGACCTGCGTGGCGCCGAGGTGGGCAACAACCTCGACCTCGAGGCCGCGACCCTGTTCAACCCGGAACGCTTCACCCTGTACCTGCACAACGCGACGATCAACGGGTCGGTGCGGCTGGACGCCGGGTTCTCCTCCGACGGCGAGGTGCGGCTGTCCAGGACCACCATCGGCGGCCGGCTCGACCTGCGTGGCGGCGTCTTCACCGACCGGGACGGCCACGCCATCGAGGCCGAGGGCCTGGTGTCGCGCGGCGGCATGTACCTCGGGTGGACCGAGTGCGCACCGAGCGTCAACCTGACCGGCGCCCAGACCACCACGCTCGCCGACGACCCGGACACGTGGCCGCCGACGTTCCTCATCCGGGGCTTCACCTACGAGCGGTTCGGCCCGCTCACCTCGACCAGCCCACCGAACTGGGACGCCGGTCCACGGATCGCCTGGCTGGCGCGGCAGACCGCGTTCGAGGCGGGGCCGTACGAGCACGCGGCCCGGGTGTTCCGCGAGCACGGGCACCTCGCGGCGGCCGAGGAGGTGCTGATCAGCCAGCGCAGGCACGCCCGCCACGCGGCGACCCGGCAGGCGGGCGCGGGCCCGCGGATCCGGTTGTGGGCGCTGATGGACCGGCTGTACAGCCTGTTCGGCTACGGCTACCGGCCGGGCCGCGCGGGCTGGCCGCTGGTGGCGCTGCTGGCGGCGGTGTTCGTGCTGATGCTGGTGCCGAGCAGCGCGGAGACCCTGCGCGCGACCGATCCGCGCGGCAACGTGTACACCGCGACGGGCAGGCTCGTGACCGTGAGCCCGGTGGGTCCGGCCGCGCCGGGCGCGCTGCCGGACCGGGTGGGCGACTACAGCACCGACACCCGGTCCCGCCCGTCCCCCGACCCGTGCGGCGACGGCCAGGTGCGGTGTTTCAACGCGTTCTTCTACGCCGTCGACACGGTCGTGCCGCTGGTGTCGACGGGCCAGCGCGCCACCTGGTACCCCGACACCCACACCCCGGGCGGCGAGTTCCTGATGTGGTTCCTGAACATCGCCACGCTGCTGGGCTGGGTACTGTCGTCGGTGCTCGTGTTCTCCTTCGCCCGTCTCGCCCGGAGTGTGTAGTTTGCGGTACGCCGTGCTCGACGATCCCGTCGGCGAGTCGCTGCGTGGTCACCACGCGCACCTCGCCCGCACGCTCGGCGGCGCGCTCACCTACGAGCCGGACGTCGCGACCTTCTCCTCGCTGACCGGGCCGGAAGCGTGGGCCGACCTCGCGAAGCTGCTCGGGCCCGGCGCGTTCGCCGACATGTTCAGCCACCCCGCCACACCGCCCGCGGACTGGGCACCGGTGTTCGTCCTGGAAGGCCGCCAGATGATCTGGACGGGCCGGGCCCAGGACGTGGACGACGTGGTCGTGCTGGGCGCGGCCGACGTGCCGGAGATGCTCGACCTCGCCGGACGCACCAAGCCCGGACCGTTCTGGGCGCGGACCGTCGCGATGGGCACCTACCTCGGCGTCCGCGACGGCGGCACCCTGGTCGTGATGGCCGGTGAGCGGCTCCACCCGCCAGGGTGGACCGAGATCAGTGCCGTCTGCACCGCGCCCGGGGCCAGGGGCCGGGGCCTCGCCGCCAAGCTGGTCGGGGCGCTCGTCGCGCGCATCGTGGCCCGCGACGAACGCCCCTTCCTGCACGTGGCGGAGGCGAACACCGGTGCGATCGCCCTCTACGAACGGCTGGGCTTCACCACCCGGAAGGCCGTCACCTTCCGGGGCTTCCGCACCCCGTGATCAGAACCCTCCCGTCGTCGTGCCGTACGAGCCGGTCGCCGGGGTGGTGAACGCCGTGTTGGCCCCGGGTTCCCACTGGTCGGCCGTGTCCGGCCAGCCCGCCTCCTGCCGCTTGACGCACTTCCACTCGACCGGCGTGTTGGGCGGCAGCCCGGTCACGGTGCCGCTCCACGTCGGGTAGGCCGTCGGCGACAGCTTCACCGCGCTCGCCACCGACCACTCGCCGAGCTGCGGCGCGCTGCCGACCGCGTACACCGACTGCCCGGTCGTCGTCGTGCCGTTGGTGCAGGTGAACGTGGCCGACACCGGCGCCTGGCCCAGCGTGAACTGGAACGTCTTCGCCGACGTGACCGCCAGCGACGCCGACTTCGCGACCACCACGTTGCCGCCCGCGTTGTACCAGCCGGACGCGGCGGCGTCGAACGCCGCCTTGTTCGCGTGCTGGGTCAGCGCGGTGCCGTTCAGCGTGACCGCCGACGCCTGCGAGTCCGTGACCAGCTCGACCACGTTCTGCCGCGACGACGGCGCACCCGTGTAGGTGCCCGACGACGCCGCGACCGTGACCGTCGCGGTCGAGCCGCTGCGGGACTGGCTCAGCAGCGTCGTCCGCTTCGCGCCGGTCTGGTAGCCGGTCGACGCGCCGTCGTCCTCGGCCAGCGTGAACGACGAGGACGTGGTGTCGGAGTACACCCGTGCCACCAGCTCGTTGCGCGTCGTCCCGTCGGCGCGCTTGCCGAGCACGTTCATGGTCTGGCCGTCGACGTGCATCTTCGGCAGGATCGCGCCGGCCCTGGCGTAGACGGGCAGCGTGAACTTCCCGTTGCGGTACAAGGGGACGTCGTTCACCCACTGTCCGGTCGAGACGATCTTCTGACCGGTGTGGTAGTCCCACCACGTGCCCGCGGGCAGGTACATGTTCCGCGACCGCTCGCCCGCCCCGGCCACGACACCGACCAGCAGGTCCTTGCCGATCATCTTCTCGTGGCCCATCTCGCGCACGTTCTGGTCGTTCTGGAAGTGGTAGACCAGCGGCGGCACGAGCGGGTCACCGGTCGTGTACGCGTTGTGCGCCAGCGAGTAGTAGTACGGCGTCAGCTCGTACCGGCGCGCGATGTTCGCCCGGTTGCTCGCCACGTCGCCGATGCTGTCCGGCGCGGTCTCCAGGCAGTTGCACAGGTTCTCGGTGTGCGGCCGCACCGGCACGTCGAACCACGTCGAGTTCGCGAACCACTGCGTGTACAACTCGTTCAGGTCGCTGTTCAGCATCTCGCGCCGGAACCCGCCGATGTCCGAGCCGTAGTAGTCCACACCGGACATCGACATGTGCAGCTGCGCGTTCTGCTGCTGTGCCAGCGCGGTCAGCTTCGATCCGATGTCGCCGGACCACATCGCGGCACCGGTGCGCTGGATGCCGCCCGCGCCCGACCGGACGAGCATGAAGGGTCTTCTCGTCTCCGCGTTGTCGGCGTAGCCCTTCTGGATCGACAGCGCCCACTCCAGGTTGTACACGTTGTGGTAGTCGGCGTGGGCGTGTTTGCCGGGCAGCACGCCCGCGGTCCAGTCGTTGCCGTCGTACATCTCCGGCTCGCCGAGGTCGAGCCAGTGGCCGGTGACGCCCTCGTCGACGAGGTGGTCGCGCTGGGTGTTGTGCCAGTACGTGCCGGCGGCCTGCTGCGTCCAGTCGATCATGCCGCCGCGGCCCCACCAGTCGTTGCCGGTGAGGTACACGGGCGCGCACGTCGAACAGCCCGCACGCACGAGGTACCCGGAGTTCGCCATGCTCGTGTGCTCCGGCAGGGCCTTCCCGACGTAGGACTCCTCGATCGGGATCACGCCGACGCCGTTCGACGACGCCAGCGACGCGATCTTGGTCGCCGGGTTGGGGAACGCGGCGGTGTCCCAGTCGAGCGTGCCCATCCTGGTGCTGTCGGACCCGGCGGTCACACCGCCGAACCAGTCGACGTCCAGCATCACGCCGTCGGTCGGGAACTGGTTGGTGCGCAACGAGGTCAGCGTGGCGTCCACCTCGGCCCAGTTGTCGTAGCCGAACTCCGACATCCACAGCCCGAACGCCTTCTTCGGCGGCACGGGCGGCTTCCCGGTCAGCTCCAGGTAGTCCTTGCGCAGGTCGGGCAGGTTCGGGCCGGACATCACGTACCAGCGCACCTGGTCGCCCCAGGTGTCCATGGTCCACGGGTCGCCGGTCAGGTTCCACTCCTGCTTGTACACCTGGTCCACGAACAGCCCGTAGTTCGCGTTGTTGGGGCCGACCGCGAACAGGACCGGGATCTGCGCGTTGCCGACCGGGCCGTTGTCGGTGTCGTAGATCATCGCGTTGCCGTACGTGCCGCCCGGGCCGCGGGTGCGGCCGACCCAGTCGCCGTCCGCGCTGCCGCCCATGAAGAACTGCTCGCCGAGCCCGTACGCGTGCTGCATGGACGACTTCGTGAACGACAGGCCCTTCCACGCCTGCGTGAGGTTGCGCGGGCACTGCGTGGTGAGCAGCAGGTCCGGTGTGGGCACCGTGTCGTACACGGCCGCGCACAGGGTGGAGGTGTTCACCTCGACCCGGATGCCCGGTGTGGTCAGGATCCCGCCGTTCTGCGTGAGGCTCGACGGGCCGGGGTAGTTGGTCTTGTACACCTGCCGGGTCGTGAACAGCGGCGTGCCCGTGCCGGGGCCGCTGCCCACGCCCGTCTCGAAGTGCACCAGGTCGTCGTCGAGGAACTCGACCACCAGGTAGTTGCCGCCCGCGGTGAACTGGACCCGCTGCACCGCGGCCGAGGCCTGCGGCACGAACGTGGTCAGTCCCGCCGCGACCAGCGTGAGAACCAACAGGATTCTTCTCATGGCTTGTCTCATGGTCTGGCCACCGTGATGTTGTCCAGGTTGATCGCGCCGGTGTTGCTCGCGTCGTACGACAACCGGATCGCGTGTTTGCCCGCCGTGAGGGACGTCGACAGCGTCGCCGTGCCCCACGTGTCCCAGTTGGCGGTCGCGGGCAGGGAGACCGTGCCCACGGACACGCCGTCCACGTAGACCGTCCGCGTGGCGGTGGCCCCGGAACCGTTGGCGTAGCGGAACTTGAGACTGTGCGTGCCGCTCACCGAGTTGACGTCGACCGTCACGGAGTCGCTGGACGTCGCGAACCCGTCCACGAAACCGGTGCCGGTGTAACCCGGGTGGTCGGTGTTGGTGGAGACGTTGACGTTGGTGCCGAACTCGGCCTCGTACGCGGCCTTGTCCACGCCGTTCAGCACGACCGACCGGGACGACGCGCTGCTCGGCAACTTCACGAACGTCAGCTGCTGCACCGGGTCCCAGTACCAGCCCTCGGTCGCCGCGGTCAGCGCCGCCACGGACGCGTACTGCGTCAGCGTCGTGCCGGACCGGGTCACCGAGGTCGGCTTGGTCGACGCGACCTGCAGCGTCGACGTCGTCGTGAGCGCCGGGACGCTCACCGTCGCGGTGTGCGTGCCGAACGACTCCGTCGAGGTGATCGTGCGGGTCGCGTTCGCCGAGTCCTCGAAGTAGTCGTAGCTCGACGTGCCGGACGGGTAGATCCGGAACGTCAGGTTCGGGTAGCTGGTGACGCTGTTCCCGATGGTGCCGCCCAGCTGGTAGTTCGCGTTCAGGTTCAGCGGCACGATCGCGCCCGCCTTGGCGTACACCGGGATCGAGTCGGTGCCCGCGAAGTACGTCTTCGTGCCCGGCCCCTGCGCGCGGCCGCCGTTCCAGAAGTCGTACCACTCACCGGCGGGCAGGTAGACGCTCTTGGACGTCGCGCCCTGCGTGGTGATCGGCGCGACCAGCAGCTGGCGGCCGAACATGTACTGCTGGTCCTGCGCGGCGGCGGTGGCGTCCGAGCCGTACTGGACGCTCATCGCCTGCATCATCGGCAGTCCGGTGTTCGCCGAGTTCCGCGCCTCCGTGTACAGGTACGGGATCAGGTTCATCCGCACGTTCGCGAACTTGCGGAACGTCGGGATCACGCTGGTGTCCCCGGTCCGGGCCTGCACGTTCCACGGCGTGCGGGCCTCGGACGGCGACGGGCTCGCCTTCTCCGAGTGGTACTGCATGATCGGCGAGAACGTGGCCATCGCGGTCGACCGCAGGTACAGCTCGCTGCTCGGGAAGCTGCCGGTGAACCCGGCGAGGTCCCACGCCCAGAACGGCACACCCGACTGGCCCGCGGACAGGCCCGCGCGGACGGCCTCCTGGAACGCGCCGAACGTGGACGCCTGGTCACCCGCCCAGAAGATCGAGTTGCCCTGCGCGCCCGAGGTACCTGCCCGGCTGAACTGCACACCCGTGCCGCCGGTCTTGTTCTCGATGTAGGTGTCGTAGGCGCCGGTGTACAGGTTCGGGTAGAGGTTGTGCAGCTCGTCGCCCTTGCGGCCGTCGGCCGCGGTGACGCCCCGGCCGAACACGGCCTCGCTGCCGTCGGTCTTGAACCCGTCGATGCCCACGTCGTCGAACAGGTACGCGCGCTTCGACATCCACCAGTTCGTCGCGGCGGTGCTGGTGAAGTCCGGCACCGTGCTGTCGCCGAACCACTGCCCGGTCGGCACGCGGTACGGCCCGCCGGCGCCGTCACCGAGCACGTAGCCCTGCGCGACGGCGTAGTCGCGGTCGTTGACGTGCTGCTGCGGCGCCGTTGGCGGGTTGGTGTCGAAGTTCTGCTTCAGCACCGGGATCTGCCAGAGGATCACCTTGATGTTCTGGTTGTGCGCGGCGGTGACCATGGCCTTCGGGTCGGTCCACGCGGTGCCCGGCGGGAACGTGAGGTCCGCGTAGGACAGTGCCTGGCTGCCTGGTTTCGGCGTGTAGGTCGCGCCGTGCCACAGGTAGAACGTGGCCTCGTCGCTCCACTGTTCGAGCACCATGGCCGAGTGCGGGATGTTGTTGGTGGTGACGTTGTTCAGCTCCGCCATCACCTCGGCCTGCGTGTTCCACTCGTTGGCCGACATCCACAGCCCGAACGCCCACTTCGGCGGCAGCTCGGGCCGCGCGGTGGTGGCGGTGTAGTCGTCGAGGATCTCCGCGCGGGAGCCGGTGTAGAAGTAGTAGTCGGCGGTCGAGTTCAGCGCACCCGAGGTGTCGACGGTGAACCCGGCCATGTCGGACAGGTGCGTCGCGAGGTTGAACACCGAGTACCGGGTGCTCGGCAGGTAGACGCCGTAGCCGGCGGAGTTGGTGAAGAACGGCACCGACAGGTACGTGCGGTGCGTCGAACCCTGGTCCTGGTACTGGTTGTAGACGTAGTTGTGCACGTCCCGGCCGCGCTGGTTCAGCCCGTCGTAGCGCTCGCCGAAGCCCTCGAACCGCTCCCCGGACGGGGTGTACCAGTGGTCCTCGATCTTGGTGACCGTGGTGGCGCCGTCGCTCGCCCAGCCGACGTTGCGGAACGTCGCCGGGTCGTACTGGCGGGCGATCAACGTGGTCCCGTCGGCCTTGTAGACCGCGACCCGGTACGGGTTCTTCTGGATCTTCACCTGCAGCCCGGACGTGGCCAGCGTCAGCGTCGAGGTGCTGTCGGTGACCGTGTAGGACGACGAGCCGGTGATGTTCGGGCCGCTGCCGGAGGGTGCGATCTGCGTGCGGAACCGGTCCGCGGCCGGGAAGGCGAAGCGGATCTTCGGGGTGAAGCTGCCCGCGGTGTCGCCGGTGGTCACGTCCACGGACGTGCCGTTGTTGACGAACCCGGTCACGTTGGACGGTCCGCTCCAGGACGTGACGGTGAACGAGAACGGGCCGATCGTCCGCTCGCCCGCACCGTCCACATTGGCGCGCACGGTGTAGGTGATCTTGTCACCGCGCACGAAGCTGCCCATGTTGAGCGTCCAGTACGTGTTGTTGCCGCTGTTGTAGTCCCACGCGGCGCCGATCGGGGTCTGGTTGACGCCGTTCTTCGTCCACGTGATCCACACGGTCTGGCCGGAGGACACCGGCCACGTGGTCGTCTTCAGCACGACGTTCTGCCCGGCCATCGGGTCGCGCGGCGCGCGTTCGGTCGGCTGCGTGCCGTACAGCTCGTCGAACCCGTACGGCGCGTGGTACACGCCAGAGAGCACCCCGGCCGACGCCACCGGTGCGGTGACGACGCCGAGTACGAGGACCGCGACGGCCAGGAACACCCCGGCCCGCCAGCGTTTCACCATGATTGACCGCATTTCTCCCGGCCGGTGCCGGGGTCCGCGTCAGCCCCGGGTCACGAGCGACGGGCGGCCTGCCTCGTCGCGCCGCAGGTTGGGCTGGAACAGCTCACCGAGGAAGAGGCCGGCCGCACCCTGCGCCCACGCCTCGTCGTCCCAGGTGTCCACGACGGTCTCCAGGTCGTGGCGGAGACCGGCGAACACCGCCAGCGACAACGCCCGGTCGAACTCCGGCCGGAAGAGGTCGCTGTGCCGCGTTCCCTCGCCGGCCAGGACGACCAGCGCGGGGTTGAGGAGGTTGACCAGGTTGCCGACCGCCGTGCCGAGCAGGCGCCCGGCGGTCGCGAAGATCGTTGCCAGCGCGGCGTTCCCGGCTCGTGCCGCGTCCGCCGCCTCGTCCAGGTCGACGTCGCGGCCGAGTGCCGCGGTGGCTTGCGCACGCAACGCCGGTTCGCCGACGAGTGCTTCCAGGCAGCCGCGGCCACCGCACGCGCACTCCGGTCCGTCGGCCACCTTCGTGTGGCCGAACTCGCCCGCGCCGCCGCCCGCGCCGCGGTAGAGCCTGCCGTCGAGCACGAGCCCGAGGCCGACGCCGCGACCGATCGAGACCACCGCGACGTCGTCGACGCCTCGCGCGGCGCCGAACCACTTCTCGTTGGCCACCAGGGTGTTCACGTCGTTGTCGACCACCACCGGCAGCCCGGTGGCCGTGCTCAGCAGCCCGGCCAGGTCGACGTCGTGCCAGTCCGCGTAGGTCGCGTGCCGGACCACCCCGCTGGTCCGGTCCACGACACCCGCGAGACCGACACCCGCGCCGTGCACGGGCCGCCCGCCCGCCGCGTCCCGCAGTCTGCCGACCGCGTCCCGCACGGCCGCCACCACGGTGTCCACAGCGGTGTCGGCGACCGTCGTGACGTCCCGCGCCACGATCGTCGCGTCGAGGTCGGTGAGCACCGCGACCACCCGGGTCTCGGTGAGCTTGACGCCCACCGCGTACCCGGCGTCGGGCCGCAGCGCCAGCAGGACCGGGCGCCGCCCGCCGCCGGAACGGCCCGTGGCGCGTTCCTCGACCACCCCGCTCGACAGCAGCTCCGCCACGATCTCGGAGATCGTCGGCAGGGACAGCCCGGTGCGTTTCGCCAGGTCGGTACGGGACTGCAGGGGCGTGGTCCGCAGCTCGCCCAGCACGAGCGCGGCGTTGATCTCGCGGATCAACGCCTTGCTCCCTGCGCGGGCCACGGCCATGGGCACCCTTACTAAGGTCACCGAAGAAAGTACGTTGCATCGAGATTAACCCGCACGTGGGCGCCGGACAATCGACCGAACGGAGGCGCTTGACATCGGTCGGGCGGAGGCTTAGTTTGCCACTAATTTTAGTGCTGAACTAAGGCGGAACCTCGTGGTCAACGTGTCCGGGCCGACTCCCCGCGGCGAACTGGTGCCGTCCGGGATCCTCGGGTTGCTCGGCACCCAGGGCCCGACGTCACGCGCGGCGATCGCCCGGTCACTCGGCCTCTCCCCCGCGACCGTCACCCAGGTGACCAAGGACCTCCTGTCCCGCGGCCTGATCGAGGAGCTGGCGTCCGTGCCGTCCCGCGGCGGCCGCCCCGCGACGCTGCTCGGCCTGGTCGAGCGGACCGGCGTCGCGCTGGGCGCGAAGGTGACCGCCGACCACGTCGCGCTGGTCGCGGTGGAGCTGGACGGCTCGGTCCGCAGTGCGACCACGCACCCCGTCGACCCGCGCGACCGGGACGCGATCGGCGACATCCTCGCCGCCGCGCTCGACGACACCGTACTCGGCGTCGGGGTCGGCGTGCCGGGCTCGGTGGACGCGCAGGCGTCCGGGGTGGTCGACGCGCCGACGCTCGGCTGGCAGGACGTCAAGCTCGGGCACGCGCTGCGCACCCGGCTCGGTGTGCCCGTGCTGGTGGACAACGACGTGAACACGCTCGCCGCGGCGGAACGCCTGTACGGGGTGGGCCGCGAGCACTCCTCCTACCTGGTCGTGACGATCGGCCGGGGTGTCGGCTGCGGCATCGTCATCGACGGCTCGATCTACCGGGGCGCCGCCGGTGGCGCCGGGGAGATCGGCCACATCCCGGTCAGCGAGGACGGCCCGCGCTGCGGCTGCGGCGCGACGGGCTGCCTGGAGGCCTACATCGGATCGGCCGGGCTGCTGCGTGCGGCCAGGGCCCAGGGCGTGGTCGGGGCGCGCGGCAGGCTGGCGACGCTGCCGAAGGCGGCCCGCGACGGCGACCCGGTGGCCCGCAGCGTCTACGCCGAGGCGGGCAGGCTGCTCGGCCGCGCGCTCGCCGGGATCGTGCACACGGTCGACCCCGAGGTGGTGGTGCTGATGGGAGAAGGCGTCGACGAGTGGGAGTTCTGGCGGCCCGGGTTCGAGCCCGCGCTGCGGGCCTGCCTGCTCCCCGCCCGCCGCGAGCTGCCGGTCGTGGTCGAGCCGTGGACCGAGGACCAGTGGGCGCGCGGTGCCGCGTCGCTGGTGCTGGCGTCGCTGTTCGACTCCGCGGGCGGCGAGCAGAGCCGCATGGTCCGCGACCGGCTCGGGACCGGTGCCCGATGACCGTCGTGCAGACCAGACCCGTCACGGCCACTCCCCCGGCGGCCCGCCGCGCGAAGCCCCGCCGCAGGCCGTGGCGGCACTACGGCTGGGTGCTGTTCTTCCTGCTGCCCAGCGCGGTGCCGCTGGTGCTGTTCACGATCGTGCCGATGGTCTCCTCGATCTGGGTGAGCCTGCACGAGTGGAACCTGATCTCCCCGATGCGCTGGGTCGGGTTCGCCAACTACGGGGCGCTGCTGTCCGACCCGGCCACCGGCAAGGTCTTCCTGCACACGCTGCTGTACGTGGCGGGCTACCTGCCGCTGGTGTACGTCGGCGGGCTCGGGCTCGCGCTGGCGCTCAACCGGAAGCTGAAGGGCCGCGCGTTCCTGCGTGCCACCTACTTCCTGCCGGTCGTCACCTCCTGGGTGGTCGTGGCGCTGGTGTGGAAGTGGCTGCTCAACCCGTCGAACGGCCTGGTCAACAAGGTGCTGGGGTTCTTCGGCCTCGGGCAGCCGGGCTGGTGGACCGACCCGGACTGGGCGCTGGTCTCGGTGATCCTGGCGTCCGCGTGGAAGGACCTCGGCTTCGTCATGGTGATCCTGCTGGCCGGGCTGCAGGCGATCCCGAAGGACCTCCTGGAGGCCGCGGTCGTGGACGGCGCGTCCGCGTGGCAGCGGTTCTGGCGGATCACGCTCCCGCTCCTGACCCCCTCGACCTTCTTCGTGGTGGTCATCTCGCTGATCAACGGGTTCCAGGTGTTCGACCAGGTGTACGTGATGACCGGCGGCGGACCGGGCGGTGCGAGCCAGGTGGTGGTCGGCCAGATCTACGACCTCACGTTCCGGTACGGCCGCGCGGGTGAGGCGTCCGCGCTGTCGTGGCTGCTGTTCGCCGTCATCCTCGTGATCACCGTCGTCCAGATCCGCGGCCAGCGCAGGTGGGTGCACTATGCGTAGAGCGTTGCTGTACCTGAGCGTCCTCGTGGGCGCGGCCGTGATGCTGTTCCCGTTCCTGTGGACGGTGATCACGTCGATCACGCCGGAGGGTTCGCTCGCCGACGGGCCGACGCTGCTCGTCTCCGACCCGACGCTGGACGCCTACCGGACGCTGCTCGACGCCGTGCCGATGTGGCGGATCATGCTGAACTCGTTCGGCATCGCGATCGCCGCCACCGCACTGCAGCTCGTCACCGGCGCCATGGCCGCCTACGCGTTCGCGCGCCTGTCCTTCCCCGGCAAGAACGCCGTGTTCGGCCTGTACCTCGCGACGCTCATGGTGCCGCTGCAGGTGCTGGTCGTGCCGCTGTTCATCGAGATGAAGACGTTCGGCCTGCAGGACACGTACTTCGCGCTGCTGGCACCGGGCATCGCGTCCGCGTTCGGGGTGTTCCTGCTGCGCCAGGCCGTCGCCGGCGTGCCCACCGAGCTGGACGAGGCGGCCACCCTCGACGGCGCCGGGCACCTGCGGATCTTCACGCTGATCGTGCTGCCGCTGATCCGGCCCACGCTCGCCACCGTCGCCGTGTTCGCGTTCATGGCGAGCTGGAACAGCTTCCTGTGGCCGCTGGTCGTGATCCGCTCGCCGGAGTTCATGACGCTGCCGCTCGGCCTCTCGACCCTGCACGGGCAGTTCACCACGCAGTGGGACGTCGTCATGGCGGGTTCCGTCCTGTCGATCGTCCCGATCGCCGTGGTCTACCTCCTCGCCCAACGCCACATCATCGCCGGCATCGCACACACCGGCATCAAGTGAAAGGATCCACCCGCTCATGAGACTTCGGACCGCCGCCGCCGGCGTCGGCGTGCTCGCACTCGCCCTGTCCGCGTGCTCGCAGGGCTCGGCCACCAACCCGGGCACCTCCGAGGACGGCAAGACCGTCGTGCGCTACATGAACTTCTCGGCCAACGACGGCCACGAGAAGGACCTGGACGCGATCGTCGCCGCGTTCGAGAAGGAGAACGGCGACATCGACGTGCAGGTCGAGACCGTGCCGTACGCGGACTACTTCACCAAGCTGCAGACGGCGGTCGCGGGCGGCACCGCGCCGGACACGTTCGAGCTGAACTACGAGAACTTCGTGACCTACGCCAAGAACGGCTCGCTCGCCGAGCTGTCCGGTGTGGACAAGGGCGCGTACCAGAAGGCGCTCGTCGACGCGTACGCCTCGGACGGCAAGCAGTACGGTCTGCCCTCCTCGTTCTCCAACGTCGTGCTGTTCTACAACAAGACGTTGTTCGAGCAGAAGGGCGTCGACCTGCCGACCGCGGACTGGACGTGGGCGGACGAGCAGGCCGCCGCGCAGAAGCTGACCGACAAGAAGGCCGGCGTGTGGGGCGACTACCAGCCGGTGACGTACAACGAGTTCTACAAGGCGCTCGCGCAGACCGGCGGCGAGTTCCTGTCGGCGGACGGCAAGAAGGCCACGTTCGACTCGCCGGCGGGCGTGAAGGCCGCGAACTGGCTCATCGGCAAGAGTGGCACCACCATGCCGACGGAGGCCGACGGCGCGGGCACCCCGGACTTCGACTCGAAGCTGTTCGCCGACGGCAAGCTCGCCATGTGGCACTCGGGCATCTGGATGTTCGGCGCGCTGGCCGACGCGACGTTCGAGTGGGACGTGGTGGTCGAGCCGGGTGACACCACCAAGGCGTCCGCGATGTTCGTCAACGGGGTCGTGGCCTCCGCCGCCACGAAGAACAAGGACGCGGCCCAGAAGTGGCTGACGTTCCTCACCTCGTCGGACACCACGACGAAGACGCGCCTCGACACGTCGTGGGAGCTGCCGACGATCGCCGACCAGAGCAAGCTGTCGTCCTACCTCGACCAGCCGAAGCCCGCGAACCGGCAGGCCGTGTTCGACTCGCTCGAGGCGAGCGTGCTGCCGCCGGTGATCGAGCGCCAGCAGGAGATGCAGGACGCGGTGACCAAGGAGCTGACCGAGGCGGCCGCAGGCCGCAAGCCCGTCGCCCAGGCGCTGAAGGACGCGCAGGCCGCCGTCAACGGGCTGCTCGGCTGATGTCGATGGAACTCTCGGAACCGGTCACCCTCACCGACCTCGCCCGCCGCAGTCACGAGGTGATCACCCGGTACCAGGACGATGGCGGCGCCTACCCGGCGTCGCCGACGTTCTCGGCCTACCGCGGCTTCGCGTGGCTGCGGGACGGGTCGTTCACCGCGGAGGGCATCTCCCGGTACGGCGACGTCGGCTCGGCGAACCGGTTCCACGACTGGGCGGCGGGCGTGCTCGCCCGCCGCCGGTCCGAAGTGGACGCGCTGGTGGCGGAACGCGCGGCGGGCACGCTGCCGCCGGTCGAGCGGATGCTGCCGACCCGGTTCACGTTCACCGGCGAGAACGGCTCCGACCCGTGGTGGGACTTCCAGACCGACGGCTACGGCATGTGGCTGTGGTCCGCGGTCACCCACGCGCGGCGGCACGGCATCGACCCGGCGCACTGGCGCACCGGGTTCGAGGTCGCGGTCGACTACCTGCTCACCAGCTGGGACCGGCCGTGCTACGACTGGTGGGAGGAGCACGTCGAACAGCGGCACACCTCCACCCTCGGCGCGATCCACGGCGGGCTCGTCGCGGTCGCGGACGCGCTCGACCCTGACCGCAAGGCGGCTGCGCTGCGGACCGCGGCGGAGATCAAGGCCCTCGTGCTCGCCGAAGGCGTGACCGACGGCCACCTCGCCAAGTGGTTCGGGTCGTCCGCTGTGGACGGTTCGCTCCCGTCGTGCGTGGTGCCGTTCGGGCTCGTGGACGGCGAACTCGCCGACGCGACCCTGGCCGCGGTGGCCGCCGACCTGGACGTCGACGGCGGCGTGCACCGGTTCACCGCGGACGTGTTCTACGGCGGTGGCCAGTGGCCGCTGCTGTCGGCGCTGCTCGGCTGGAACCTCGCCGCCCGGGGCGACCGCGAGGGCGCCATGCGGCACCTGCGGTGGATCGCCGCGCAGGCCACCGCCGACGGTGAGCTGCCCGAGCAGGTGCCGCACCACCTGTGCCACCCCGCCACCCGCGACGAGTGGGTGGCGCGCTGGGGCCCGGTCGCGACGCCGCTGCTGTGGTCCCACGGCATGTACCTGATCCTGGCCGACGAACTGGGCCTGTTGGAAGGGACGGCATGATCACCCACCGCCCGCACGGCGTCGAGCACCCGTACGCCACCTCACCCGACCAGCGGGTACCCGTGCTGCCGCTGCTCGGCGCGCCGGTACGGATCGGCGTGCTGTCCGACGCCGACGCGGTCACGTGCGAGTTCGACGGCGTGCCGCTGCCGATGACGCGGGCGGTCGCGCCCGCCGAGGACGCGGCCGCGCTCGCGGGCGGTGACGGGCACCTGTCCGCCGCGCAGGCGGGTGCGCTCGGCGGCGAGGGCGGCTGGGCGGTCGACACTCCCCCGCTGACCGAGGACCGCCACTACCGCTACCGGTTCCACGCCGGCACCGAGGTCACGGACTGGTTCGAGGTCGCGCCCGCGCGGTGGACGAGCGAACCGGTGGGCGCGGTCACCGGCGAGCTGGTGTCCGATGTGGAGTGGCTGGTGTCCGCGGACGGCGTGCACCGGGCCAGGTTCCGGCTGCCGCTCGCCGACGGCGAGCACGTGGTGGGCTTCGGCGAGCGGTACGACGCGGTCGACCAGCGCGGCAAGCGGCTCGACGCGGTGGTGTTCGAGCAGTACAAGGCGCAGGGCAAGCACGGCCGCACGTACCTGCCGATGCCGTTCGCGCACGTGGTCGGCGGGGCGGGCTGGGGCTTCCACGTCCGCACGGCCCGCCGCACCTGGTACGACGTCGGGGTGTCCACACCGGACGCGCTGACGGTCGAGGTGGCGCTGGGCGACAAGCCGGAGGTGGACCTGGCCGTCTACCACGGCACCCCGAACCAGGTGCTGACCGCGTTCCTGGACGAGGTCGGCCGCGCCGAGGAACTGCCCGAGTGGGTGCTGCGGCTGTGGGCGTCGGGCAACGAGTGGAACACCCAGGAGCTGGTGCTGTCCAGGATGGACACCCACCGGGACCTGGACATCCCGGTCGGCGTGGTCGTGATCGAGGCGTGGAGCGACGAGGAAGGCATCATGATCTTCCGCGACGCCGAGTACGCGGTCACCGAGGACGGCGGCCCGCACCGCGCGGACGACTTCACGTTCACCGGCGCGTGGCCGGACCCGAAGGCCATGATCGCCGACCTGCACTCGCGGGGCATCAAGGTGGTCCTGTGGCAGATCCCGTTGCTCAAAACGGATCCCGGCCTGGGCGCGCAGGTGCGGGCGGACGCGGCGGCCATGGTCCGCGAGGGCCACGCCGTGCTGGAGGCCGACGGGACGCCGTACCACAACCGCGGCTGGTGGTTCCCGAAGGCGCTCATGCCGGACCTGTCGGTCGAGCGGACCCGCGAGTGGTGGACCGCGAAGCGCCGTTACCTGGTCGAGGACCTGGACGTGGACGGCTTCAAGACCGACGGCGGCGAGCACGCGTGGGGCCACGACCTGCGCTACGCCGACGGCAGGCGCGGCGACGAGGGCAACAACCTGTTCCCGGTGCACTACGCGAAGACGTTCGGCGATCTGTTGCGGGCCCACGGCAAGGCGCCGGTCACGTTCTCCCGCGCGGGTTTCACCGGTTCGCAGGCACACGGCGTGTTCTGGGCCGGTGACGAGGACTCGACGTGGGAGGCGTTCCGGTCGTCGGTCACGGCGGGCCTGACCGCGGCGTCGTGCGGCATCGTGTACTGGGGCTGGGACCTCGCCGGGTTCTCGGGCCCGGTGCCGGACGCGGAGCTGTACCTGCGGGCCACGGCGGCGTCGACGTTCATGCCGATCATGCAGTACCACTCGGAGTTCAACCACCACCGCACGCCGCTGCGCGACCGGACCCCGTGGCACGTGGCGGAGACGACGGGCGACGAGCGGGTCGTGCCGGTGTTCCGCCGCTACGCCGTGCTGCGCGAGCAGCTGCTGCCGTACCTGGCCGAACAGGCCAGGATCGCGGTGACGACGGACCGCCCGCTGATGCGACCGCTGTTCTTCGACCACGCCGATCCCGCTGTCTGGGCACACCCGCTGCAGTACCAGCTGGGCGACGACCTGCTCGTCAACCCCGTCACCGAACCGGGCGCGACGGAGTGGACGACGTACCTGCCGGGCGGCGAGTGGGTGGACGTGTGGACCGGCGAGCGGGTGTCGGGCACGGTCACCAGGCCGGTCCCGCTGGACGTGGTGCCGGTCTACTGCCGTGCCGAGGCCTGGGCCGAGCGCGCCGCGTTGTTCAGCTGAGGCCGGCCTGCACGGCGATCAGCTGGTTCCCTGCCCGGTGGTGCACGCGATGTGGTCGGACATGCCCGCCCCTTCCCCTGCCCGCCGGATCGGCGGGGTCGCTCACCCGGTGCGCGGGCGGACGTGGACGCGTTCGCCGTGCAGGCCGAAGAGGATCAGCAGTTCGACCGCGCGGCCGTCGGCGGTGCCGAGCCAGTGCGGCTGCGTGGTGTCGAACTCCGCGGCCTCCCCGGCCGGGACCACCAGGTCCCGGTCACCCACCACGAGCCGCAGCCGTCCATTCAGGACGTACAGCCACTCGTGGCCGCTGTGGGTCTGCGGCGTGGGCTCCGCCGGGGTGTCGCGGCTCGGGATCAGCATCTTGTACGCCTGCACGCCGCCGGGTCTGCGGGAGAGCGGGATGAACGTCATGCCGTGCCGGTGTACCGGCCGCAGGTGGACGCGGGGGTCACCGACACGCGGCGCGCCGACGAGGTCGTCGAGCGGCACGTCGTAGACGGTGGCCAGCGGCAGCAGCAGCTCCAGGTTGGGCCGCCGCTGCCCGCTTTCCAGGCGGGACAGGGTGCTCTCGGAGATCCCCGTCTCCGCCGAGACCTGCGCCAGGGTCACGCCGCGCTGCCTGCGCACCGCCCGCAGCCTCGGCCCGACCTCGTCCAGCACGCCATCGATCTCCGCACGCATGCCGTCCAGTCTTGCCGATCCGGCAAGTTCACGTGCCACCCGGAACCGCTCCGGGCCATCGTGGCCTGCGTGGAGAACAGTTTCTGGGACGAGCAGTACCGCCTCCCCCGGCCCGTCCGGGTGAACGTCGTGCTGGCCGGGATCGTGGCGGACCTGCCGCCGGGCACCGCGCTGGACCTGGGCTGCGGAGGCGGCGGCGACGCGCTCTGGCTCGCGGAGCACGGGTGGCGGGTGACCGCGGTGGACATCTCGGCCACCGCCGTGCGCCGCCTGGCGGAGGCCGCGCGGGACCTGCCGGTGACCGCCGTCCGCGTCGACCTGGCGGCGGACTTCCCCGACGGCACCTTCGACCTGGTGTCCGCGCAGTACCTGCACACACCGTTCGACCTGCCCCGGGTCCGGGTGCTGCGCACCGCGGCGCACGCGCTGAACCCCGGCGGCCGGCTGGTGGTCGTGGACCACGGCTCGACGGCGCCGTGGTCCTGGCAGCAGGATCCGGACGTGCACTACCCGACGCCGGACGAGGTGTACGCGTCGCTGGCCCTCGACCCGGCCGGGTGGTCCGTCGAACACGCGGACATGCCCCGCCGGGAGGCGGCGGGGCCGGACGGCCGGACCGCGACGGTCGTCGACAACGTGCTGGTCGTCCGCCGGGCGGTGGCGTGATGGGCCGCCGCGACACCGGCCCGCCGAGGACGGGCCCCGGGGAGAAGGACGTGCTGGTGGGCTTCCTCGACTACCTCCGCACCGCGGTCGCCGCCAAGGCGGAGGGGGTCCCGGAACCCGGTGTCCGCACGGCCGGGGTGCCGTCGGGCACGAACCTGCTGGGCCTGGTCAAGCACCTCACGCACGTGGAACGCCACTGGCTGCTCGGCGAGCGGGTCACCGACTGGCAGGCCACGTTCCACCCCGCGCCCGACGAGAGCGCCGAGCAGCTCCTCGCCGCCTACCGCGCGACCACCGCGCTGACGAACGAGGTGATCGCCGCGTGCCCCGACCTCGAGGCGCCGGGCCCGCGCGCGACGCTGCGGTGGACGCTCACCCACATGATCGAGGAGACCGCCCGCCACGCGGGCCACGCGGACATCCTGCGCGAACTCCTCGACGGCAGGACGGGCCGCTGAACCGTGCCGCAGAATGGCACCACCATGGGGATCGAGATCGAGCTGCACCGCGGGCGGCCGGCGGTGCCGAACCGGAAGGCGTCGCGGAGCACGTTGCTGCGCGGGTCGTACGACCACGGCGAGGCGCTGGCGCGGCTGCTGTCGGCGCTGCCACCGGACGGCGGGACGACGCTGCCGGCGGTGGACCCGTACGGCGACACCGTCCTCGACCAGCGGGAAGCCGACGCCGCGCTGCGCGACGAGCCCGCCCTCCGCCGCCTGTGCGCCACGGACCGCGACACCGCCGCCGTCGACGACCTCGTCGCCATGCTCCGCACGTGCGCGACCACCCCGGACGGCCACCTCTGGTTCATGGGCGACTGACCGGGCGCCGCGACCGGCAATTGCGCCGCACTTTTCGCCCGCGGGCACCGGAAGATCGCCCGCGGGGCGATATGGTCGCGGAAACGACGACACTGGGGGTTGGATGAACGAGTACGAGAGCGCTCCCGCGACGAGACGGCCGGGCGTGGTGACGGCGGCCGCGGTGCTGCTCTACGTCTTCGGCGGGTTCAGCATCATCGCCGCGATGATCCTGTTCGGTTCCGGCCTGGTGACGACCGGGCTCGGCACCGCGCTGACCTTGTTCGTGCTCGCCCTGGCCATCACGTACCTGGTGCTCGCGACCATGATCCTGGGTGGCAGCAACGGCGCCAGGGTCACCACGATCGTGCTGCTGTCGGTCAGCGTCGCGCTCAACCTGATCAGTTTCGACAGCGGTTCCGTGGTCTCCATCGGTCTCGCGCTGCTGGTGATCGGTCTGCTCGCCTGGAACCGGGACGCCCAGGCGTACTTCGCCGTGCGCCGCTAGGGAGCGTCCTCAAAGTGGGTGAGGTGGGCCTGGTTTGATCTTGTGTCGTGGTGCGTAGGCATGAGTTGACTGACGAGCAGTGGCAGGTCATTGAGCCCTTGTTGCCGGTCTCGGGTGCGAAGGGTCGTCCGCGGGTGGATGACCGGCGGGTCATCAACGGGATGCTCTACAAGTGCAAGACCGGGATCGCCTGGCGTGACCTGCCCGAACGGTATGGGTCGTGGAAGACGGTCTACAACCGGTTCTGGCGCTGGTCCCGCAACGGCACCCTGACCATGCTGGTCCGGAAGGTGCGGGTGATCGCGGAGGCGATCGACGAACTCGACCGGGAGGTGTCGGTCGATTCCTCGATCGTGCGTGCGCATCAGCATGCTGCGGGCGCCCGCCGTGCTACCACGGCTCACACAGGGGGCGAACGGGTTCTGGTACGGGCAAACCGAACCAGATGATCATGCTATCGGTCGGTCGCGTGGCGGACCCACCACCAAGGTCCACCTGGCCTGCGATGGACACGGTCGCCCATTGTCGGTGGTGCTGACCGGCGGGAACGTCAACGACTGCACCCGCTTCGTCCAGGTTATGGCCGGTGTCCAGTTCCAGCGATCAGGCCCGGGCAGACCGCGCACACGCCCGGACCGGGTGCTCGCGGACAAGGGCTACCCAGCAAAGCGATCCGCACCTACCTACGCAAACGCGGTATCCGGGCGACCATTCCCGAACGCCGCGACCAGCGCGCTAACCGCGCTCGCCGCGGCGCGAAGGGTGGCCGGCCGCCAGCCTTCGACCGTGTCGCCTACCGGCGCCGCAACATCGTCGAACGCTGCTTCCAACGACTCAAACAGTTCCGAGCAGTCGCTACCCGCTACGACAAGACGGCCCTGTCCTACCAAGCGATGATCGATCTGGCCACTCTCACCCTCTGGCTTTGAGGACACGCCCTAGAGCGTGTTTCGGATGTCATAGCCATTCGTTGATGGAGGCGATGATGAGGATGGCTTCGTAGCGGACGGCGAGTTTGTCGTAGCGGGTGGCGACGGCGCGGTTGCGTTTGAGGCGGTTGATGCCGCATTCCACGGCGTGGCGTTGCTTGTAGGTCTCGGGGTCGAACGCGGGAGGGCGTCCGCCACGGCTGCCTCGGTTCTTGCGGTGACGGATCTGGTCAGCGGGTTGTGGGATGGTGGCTGCGATGCCACGGTCACGCAGGTAGGCGCGGTTGGCGCGGGAGGAATAGGCGCGGTCGGCCAGCACCCGGTCCGGGGTTGTCCGGGGCCGGCCGCCGTGGGTGCGGGGCACCCGGATCTTGTCCAGCACGGCCCGGAACTGCGGGCTGTCGCCGCGCTGGCCCGCGGTCACCACCAGCGACAGCGGTTTCTGTCCCTGCTCAGCGGCCAGATGAGTCTTGGTGGTGAACCCGCCCCTCGACCTGCCCAACGCGTGATCGTCAGGTTCGGTGTCGATGCCGCCGGGCGGCTCAACCTGTAGATCCCCCTTTTCCTCGCGCCAGCCGCGTGCTGATGCGCCCGAGAGATCGTCGAATCGACGCTCACGTCCCAGCTGATCAACCCCACCGCGTCCGCGCGAGCCTGGAGTCCGGTCAAGATCCGTTTCCAGGTCCCGTCGCGCTGCCAACGCCGGAACAGACCGTAAACGGTCTGCCACGGCCCATACCCTGGCGGCAGATCCCGCCACGGAGCACCCACCCGCACCCGCCACCGGATCCCATTGATGAGCTGCCGCTTACTCCACCTCGGCGGACGTCCCGACTTCTTCCCGACAGGCAGCAACGGCTCCAGCACAGCCCACTGCGCGTCGGACAGATCCGCACGCCCCGTCACCGCTACGCTGGTCACGAGGTCTCCGGTAAACAGGTCTTCTTGGTCGTTGACCGATCTACCGGAGACCTCTCCTATTCGATCAACGACACGCCGACACCCTGACCACCAACCCGAACACCCAGCTCCCAGCTTTGAAACACGCGCTAGCCCGCTCCCACGGGGTGGGAAGGCACGCGTGCGCCCGCTCGCCCCGGCATGATCGGTGCCGGAAACGGCGAGAGGGCACGGGAATGGCTGAGCGCGACCTGACCGACGAAGCCACCTACGACCGGGTGCGGCTGGACCGGCGGACACTGCTGCGGATGGCCGCGGTCGCGACCGCGTCGGTGCCACTGTGGACACCGGGAACGGCGGGCGCCGAGCCGGGACCCATCGTGAAACCGTTGCCCGCGGACACGTTCGTCGTCCACGGCACCAACGCCGAGACGCGCTGGGAGGCGCTGGCCGACGTCGGCGACCTCGTGCCCGCAGGCCGGTTCTTCGTGCGCAACCACACGCGCACCCCGCTGCTGTCCGCGGACACGTGGCGCCTGCGGCTGTTCGGCACCGGCCTGCGTGGCACGCCGACGGCGGGCAACCCCGTCGAGTTCACCTACCAGGACCTGCTCGACCTGCCGGCGCGGACGATCACAGCCCGCATCGAGTGCGCGGGCAACGGCCGGAGTTTCTTCACGTCGCAACAGAACCAGACCGTTTCCGGCACCCCGTGGGGGCTGGGCGCGGTCGGCGTCGCACGCTGGCGCGGCGTGCCGCTGGCGGCCGTGCTCGACCGCGCCGGGCTGCGGCGCACCGCCGTCGACGTCCTCCCCCAGGGCCTCGACCCCCACTACGTCACCGGCGGCGTCGACCTGGGTCCGGTGCGCTGTCCGCTGCCGGTGGCCAAGGCGCTGAAGGACGTCCTGGTCGCCTACGAGATGAACGGCGAACCGCTGCCACCCGACCACGGCTTCCCGGTGCGGCTGGTCGTGCCCGACTGGATCGGCATCGCCTCCGTCAAGTGGCTCGGCAGCATCGAGGTGTCCGACACCCCGCTCACCTCGCCCTGGAACACCCAGTACTACCGGTTCTTCGGCCCCGGCTACCCGGCCGACGGCGAACCGCTCGGCCCGCAGAACACCAAGAGCGCCTTCGAACTGCCGTGGCACGCCACCCTCGCCGCCGGCCGCACGCACCACCTGACGGGCCGCTCGTGGTCCGGCACCGGCGGCGTGCGCCGCGTCGAGGTCAGCACGGACGGCCGCACCTGGCGGCCCGCGATCCCGCGCGGACACGACCGCACCGGCTGGTACCGCTGGTCGTTCCCCTGGCGCCCGTCCGGCACCGGCGCGTACACGCTGCGCGCCCGCGCCACCGACCGGACGGGCGTGCCCCAGCCCGCCGTCGCGCGGTACAACACGCAGGGGTACCTGTTCGGCGCCGTCGTCGACCACCCGGTCACGGTCGTCTGACCGCTCAGCCCGCCACGTCCATGCGGAGGAACGCGTTGATGCGCAACAACTTCGGCGGACGGGACACGTCGACGTTCCGCGCCCAGTCCGAGCCGGGACCGTAGACGAGGACGAACACGTAGCCACCCTCGACCGGATGAGCGTCGAGGGGTGTGCGGTAGGTCCTGCCGGACCTGCGCCCCACGTGCGTCAGCACCGGCCGCTTACCGGCGGCCGCCGCCGTCCGCGTCGCCGTCGAGGCGATCAGCATGCGGCGGGTCGCGCAGGAACTGGGCGTGGAGCCTCGACGCCCTCGAAGCCCGCCGCACGTGCCAGTCCCGCCGGGGTGCTCCGGCAACCGGGGGCCCGGTTGCCGGAGCTACCCGGTCAGTAGGAGCAGGTGTTGAGCATGCTCTGCACGGCGGACTTCTCCGCCGACTGCAGGCTCAGCCCCCACCGGTACTTGGTGTGGATCCAGAACTTCGCGTAGCCGCAGTACGAACTGGTGCGCGGCGGCTTCCACGCGGACGGGTCACTGTCGCCCTTGGAGCTGTTGATCTCGGTGGTGACCGCGATCAGCTGGGGCCCGGTGACGTCGTTGGCGAACGCCTCGCGGCGTGACGTGGTCCAGCCGCTCGCGCCGGACCGCCACGCCTCCGCCAGCGGCACGATGTGGTCGATGCTGATCTGCGACGCCGAGTACCGGGTCACGCCGTCGTAGTAGGAGTACCAGCTGCCGGACGTCGGGTAGCAGTCGGAGCCGGTGCTCACGTTCGAACCGTCGCGTTTGAGCACCGTCTCGCGGGTGTTGCAGGTGCCGGAAACGGTGTGCCAGTGCGGGAACAGGTCCCGCGAGTAGCCGCTCATCGATCCCTCGGAGGCCACTCGCAGTGCGTTCAGTTCGGACTGCACCTGGGATTTCGACGGTACGTCCGGCGGGAACGCCGCTGCGTTCGGCGCGACGGCCACCGCCGTCACGGCGAACACCAGCAGCGCGACCACCAGGACCATCAGGCCGCGTAATGGGCGGGTGAGTTGCAGGGTTTTCACGGACGCCCTCCGTTTTTCGGTTGTCGGTGATCTCACCGTCGTGCAGCGAGGTGACGCGCACGTGCCACGATCATGACACTCCGGATACGCGGAAGTGGAGGGTCAGTCGGCGCGGACGGCGGCCGTCGGCAGCGAGATCACGATGGTCAGCCCGCCGCCGGGGGTGTCCTCCGCGCGGATCGTGCCGCCCATCGCGTCGGTGAAACCCCTGGCCACCGACAGGCCGAGCCCGAGGCCGTTGCTGGTGTCCCGGTCACCGAGCCGCTGGAACGGGGTGAAGACCGCCTCGGCGCCGCGTTTCGGCAGGCCCTTGCCGTGGTCGACGACCCGCAGCTCGACGCGGTCGGCGTACGTGCTCGCGCGGATGGCGATCCTCGGCTCGTCCGGCGTGACGCGGCCGTCGCCGTTCACGTCGACCGTGCGGGGTGCAGGCAGGACGCCGTGCCGCAGCGCGTTGTCGACCACGTTCGCGACCACCCGCTCCAGCAGGCCGGGGTCGGCGACCACGGCGGGCAGGTGCTCGGCGACGTCGACGGTCACGTCGGTGATCGGCCGGGCCCTCGTCTCGAGGCTGGCGAGCGCGCGGGCGACGACCTCGTCGTAGGTGACCGGCCGCAGCTGCGGCTGGACGGCGCCGGTCGCCAGGCGGGACGAGTCGAGCAGGTTGTCGACCAGGCCGGCGAGCTGGTCGCTGGACTCCTCGACGGTGGCGAGCAGCTCCTGCTCGTCGGCGTCGGAGAGCTCGATGTCGGCCGCGCGCAGGCTGCCGATCGCCGCCTTGATCGACGTGAGCGGGGTGCGCAGGTCGTGGCCGACGGCCGACAGCAGCGCGGTCCGCAGCTGCGTGGTCTCGGCGCGCCGCCGTGCCGATTCGGCCTCCGCCGCGGCGCGTTGCTGGCGCAGGGTCAGCAACGCCTGGCCCGCCGCCGCTTCCAGCACGCGGCGGTCGGCCGCGGGCAGGGTGCGGCCACGCAGCGCCAGGTGCACGTCCGCCGTCACCGGCACGTCCACGTCGGCCTCGTCCGGATCCGTGCAGCCCGCCGGGCCCGCGCACGCGATCTGCCGCCAGGCCCCGTCCTGCCGCTCCAGCAGCGCCACCGACGTCAGGCTGAAGTTCTCGCGGACCTTCTCCAGCAGCCGGGTCAGCGGCTGGTCGTGGCTGAGGACGATCCTGGCGTAGGAGGCGAGCAGCGCGGCCTCGGTGCGCGCGTGCGCCGCCTGTTCCGCGCGGTGGGCGGCGCGGCCGACCACGACGGCGACGATCACCGCGACGATCACCATGGCCACCAGGGTGATCAGGTTCTCGGGGTCGGCCACCAGCAGGGTGTGGTACGGCTCGGTGAAGAAGTAGTTGAGCAGCCCCGCGCTCAGGAACGCGGTCAGCAGTGCGGGCCCGAGCCCGAGCAGTCCGATGAGGACGGTGACGAGGAAGTAGCCGACCACGTCGGTGGACAGGCTGAGGTGGTCGCGCAGGAGCGTGCCGGCGACGGTCATCGCGGTGGGCAGCAGGATCGCGAGCGCCCAGCCGAGCAGGTGCCGCGGCGCGCCGAGGGCCCGGTCGGACGCGAGCAGGGCGACGCGGAGCCTGCGCCGCCAGCCGGGGTTGGCCTCGTCGTGGGTGACCATGTGCACGTCGATCGGGCCGGACGCCTGCACGACGGTGGCGCCGATGCCCTCGTCGAACAGCCGCGCGAGGCGGGACCGGCGCGAGGTGCCGAGGACCACCTGGGTGGCGTTGGCGCCGCGGGCGAAGTCGAGCAGCGCGGTCGGCACGTCGTCGCCGACGACGGTGTGGAAGGTGGCCCCGACGTCCTCGGCGAGCTTGCGCAGCTTGCCGACGGTGGCCGGGTCGACACCCGTCAGCCCGTCCCCGCGCAGCACGGTCAGCACCATCAGCTCCGCGCCGGCCCGCGTGGCGATCCGGCTGGCGCGCCGGATGAGGGTCTCGCTCTCCGGCCCGCCGGTGACGGCGACGACGACGCGTTCGCGTGCCTCCCACGTGTCGGTGATCGCCTGCTCGCTGCGGTACCGCCGCAGCGCGACGTCCACCTGGTCGGCCACCCACAGCAGCGCCAGCTCGCGCAGCGCGGTGAGGTTGCCGGGCCGGAAGTAGTTGGCGAGCGCGGCGTCGACGCGGTGTGCCGGGTAGACGTTGCCGTGGGCGAGCCGCCGCCGCAGCGCCTCCGGGGTGATGTCCACCAGTTCGAGCTGCTCGGCGCGGCGGACCACGTCGTCGGGGACGGTCTCGTGCTGGCGCGCGCCGGTGATGCGCTCGACGACGTCGTTGAGGCTCTCCAGGTGCTGGATGTTCACGGTGGACAGCACGTCGATGCCCGCGTCGAGCAGTTCCTCGACGTCCTGCCAGCGCTTCTCGTTGCGCGAGCCGGGGACGTTGGTGTGCGCCAGCTCGTCGACGACCGCGACCTCCGGTCGGCGGGCGAGGATCGCGTCGACGTCCATCTCGGTGAACTCGTGGCCCCGGTGGGTGACGTGCCTGCGCGGCACCTCCTCCAGCCCCGCCAGGAGCGCGGCGGTCTTGACGCGGCCGTGCGTCTCCACCAGGCCGACGACGACGTCGGTGCCGCGTTCCGCGCGGCGGTGGGCCTCGCCGAGCATGGCGTAGGTCTTGCCGACCCCGGGCGCGGCACCCAGGTGGATCCGCAGTTCGCCCCTTCGGACAGGAGTGGTCACGCGGACAGTGTGCTCCCCGCGGTGGGCGTCCAGCATGCGGACCGCGTTGCCCGCGCTGGGGTTCCGTGTGTGAATGAAGGCGTTCGCCGACCCCGTGGAGGTTCCGTGTCCTCGATCGTCGCGCTGGCGGGCAGCCCGTCGGCCACGTCCCGCACCGTCGCGCTGCTGACGCACGTCGCCACCGGGTTGACGGCCGACGGCCACGACGTGCGGGTGCTGCCGGTGCGTGCGCTGCCCGCCGGAGCGCTGCTCGGCGCGGACGCGGCCGACCCGGCCGTCGCGGCGGCGGTGGCCGAGGTCACCGCGGCCGACGGGGTGATCGTGGGGTCGCCCGTGTACAAGGCGGCGTACTCGGGTGTGCTGAAGACGTTCCTCGACCTGCTGCCGCAGGGCGCGCTGGCGGGCAAGGCGGTGCTGCCGGTGCTCACCGGCGCGGCGCCGGTGCACGCGCTCGCGGTCGACTACGCGCTGCGGCCGGTGCTCACCGCACTGGGCGCGCGGCACGTGGTCTCCGGGCTTTTCCTGGTGGACAAGCAGATCGAGCGCGCGCCGGACGGGGTGGTGCTCGCACCGGAGGCGCGGGCGACGGTCGACCGCGCCGTCGGCGAGCTGACCGCGGCACTGCCCGTCGCGGGTCAGGTGCGGTGACGCACGTCCGCGGTCGGCGGCGAGCAGCCACAGTGGACTCGACGCGGCCGCGACGCCGAGCCCGGCGCACCGACGAAGATCGCGTCGTGCCGTCCGCGGGGTCCACGCGATCCGCCGGTGCCGCGCCACCCGTGCCGAGGAACGCGGCGGCACCGTGCCCGCCACATGAGCACACCGCCTCCGGCGTTATCGTCGGGCCGGAGGTGGTGTGCGGTGGCAGCGACGGCGGTGTTCGCGGGGGTCGCGTTCACGTGGCTGGGGATGGTGCTGGCGATCTCGTTCCTGGAGGCGCCGCTGAAGTTCCGGGCACCGGACGTGACCGTGCGGATCGGGCTCGGGATCGGCCGCGTCGTGTTCCGGGCGTTGAACGCGGTCGAGGTGGCGCTCGCCGTCGTGCTCGCGGTGGCGGTGGTGTTCGGCGACGTGCCTGCCGCCGCCCTCGTACCCGGGGCGGTCGTCGTCGCGGTGCTCGTGGTGCAGCTGGCCGCCGTCCGCCCGGTGCTCAACCGCCGGTCCGACCGCGTGCTCGCGGGCGAGGACGCGCCCCGGTCCCACGCGCACCTGGCGTACGTCGCGGCCGAGGTGGTGAAGGTCGCGGCGCTGGTCGTGGCCGGGGTGGCGGCGTTGTCGGCCCTGTGACGCACGGGCCCGCACACCTGAGGTCAGGCGGTGGTGCGGGTGCGGGCCGGCACCAGCCACCCGAGGACGATCGCCGCAGGGCCGAGCACCACCGCGGCGCCCGCGCCGACCACGCCGTTGCCGGTGCCGGGTCCGCCGTCCGCGACCAGCAGGGTCAGCGCGCCGCCGACCGTCGCGATCACCCCGGTGGTCCCGGCGAACAGGGCGCCACCACGTCCGTGCCCGCCCCGGCGGGCACGGGACCTCGCCAGCACGCCGACGACCACACCGGCCAGGCCCACCAGCGCGGCCACCGTCGCCACCAGACGGCCAGAGGTGAGCCCGTAGTCGGCGGCCACCATCAGTTCCTGCGTGTTCATGAGTGCTCCTTCCACGGTTGCGATGTCGCCGAGCATCGCGGAACCGGCGGGCCGCGGCGTCGTGCCGACGTGGACACTTCGCGCTGCCGCGGGCGCCGTAGGAACGGCCGGACTACCACGGACGCGGTAGCCGGCTGATCGTCCCCGTGCGGGAGTCGCCGCGGCCTGACCGCGGCTAGGGTGCGACGCATGCGCAGGGCAGGGATCGGCGACTGGGCGATCGCCGCCGGGACGACGGCGGTGCTGGTCGGCACCGGGCTGTCCCGCGACCAGCACGGCCTGGCCGGCTACGCGTTGCTCGTCGTCAGCGGCCTGGTGCTCGTCGCGCACCGGCGGGCGCCGCTCGCGGTGCTGGCCGTCGCCGGGGTGTGCGCGCTGGCGCACCAGGCCATCGGCTTCGACGTGCCCGCGCTCGCGTTCCTCTTCGGCGTCTACGCCACCGTCCGGGCAGGACACCGGGTCGCGGCGCTCGTGAGCACGGTCCTCATGCTGGTCGCCGTCCCGGTCGCGCTCCTGGTGTCACCGCACGGCTTCCCGGTCGGCGAGGCCGTCACCCACGCCAGGGACGTGCTCCAGCTGGCCTGGCTCGTCGCCGCCGCGGCGGCCGGTGAGGCGGTGCGGCAGGCCGAGCGGCGCGCGGACGAGGCGGAACGCACCCGCGAGGAGACGGCGCGGCGCCGCGCCGACGAGGAGCGCCTGCACATCGCACGGGAGCTGCACGACTCGCTCACCCACCAGATCTCCGTCATCAAGGTGCAGGCCGAGGTCGCGGTCCACCTCGCGCGGAAGCGCGGCGCGGACGTACCCGAGGCGCTGGTGGCGATCCGCGACGCCGGCCGCGAGGCGGCACGAGAGCTGCGCGCCACCCTCGAAGCCCTGCGCAGCGACGACCGGTACCCGCCGCACGGGCTCGACGACGTCCCCGAACTGGTGCGGCGGGTGCGCACGACCGGGCTCGACGCGCGCCTGACCGTCGACGGCGACCCCGGTGACGTGCCCGCCGCGGTGGCGCGGACCGGCTACCGGATCGTGCAGGAGGCGCTCACCAACGTCACCCGGCACGCCGGGGCCGCGACCGCGTCCGTGCGGATCGACCACCGCCCCGGCGCCGTCGTCATCCGCGTCGACGACGACGGCACCGCGACGCCCGGGCACGCGCCGGAGCCCGGCGTCGGGCTGCTCGGGATGCGGGAACGGGTCACGGCGCTCGGCGGCCGCCTGCGTGCCGAACCCCGCGACGGCGGCGGTTTCACCGTCCACGCCGAGCTCCCCGTGGAGCGAACGCCGTGATCCGGGTCCTGCTGGTGGACGACCAGCCGCTCATCCGCAGCGGGTTCCGCGCGCTGCTCGACGTCGAGGACGACATCGAGGTCGTCGCCGAGGCCGCGAACGGCGCCGACGGTGTCGCGCTCGCGCGCAGGCACCGGCCGGACATCGCGCTCGTCGACATCCAGATGCCCGTGGTGGACGGCATCGAGACGACCCGGCGCATCGCGGCCGACCCCGAGCTGGCCGGTGTGCACGTCGTCATCCTCACCAACTACGGCCTGGACGAGTACGTGTTCAACGCGCTGCGTGCCGGTGCCGCCGGGTTCCTCGTGAAGGACATCGAGCCGGTGGACTTCCTGCACGCGGTGCGCGTCGCCGCCCGGGGTGACGCGTTGCTCGCCCCCTCGATCACCCGCAAGCTGATCGACCGGTACGTCACCCTGCCGCCCGGCACCGGCACCGGAGCCGGGCTGGACGAGCTGACCAACCGCGAACGCGAGGCCGTCGCCCTCGTCGCGCATGGCCTGTCCAACGACGAGATCGCCGACCGCATGGTGATCAGCCCGCTGACCGCGAAGACGCACGTCAACCGGGCGATGACCAAGCTCCACGCCCGCGACCGCGCACAGCTCGTCGTCCTCGCCTACGAGTCCGGGCTGGTGACCCCGCGCGGCCGCGGTCGCGTCACAGATCGATGAGCTCGACCGACACGCTCGCGACGTCGCCGGGCGACAGCCCCTCCGCCGTGCGGACGGCGCGTTTCACCGGCAGCACGTAACAACCGCTGCCGCTGTCCGGGAAGACCGACGTGGTCCAGACGCTGCCGCCCAGCACCACCCGCACCCGCACGGACCCGAAGCCCCTGCCGGAGCCCCCGGCCACCTCCCGGATGTCGTCGGACGCGTCCTCGGGTAATCGCACGAACGTCCAGGTGTCGGTGCGCCTGGCGTCCCACACCCACAGCTCGGCGTCGAAATCGATGACCACGGCAGCAGCATCGCACGGGCCACCGACAATTCTAGGAGACCTCGCCGAGGCCCCACGTCCCCTTGGGCGGTGTCGGTGACCGGGTCGCGGTCTCGTCGGTGGTGGGCCGGGCGCCGCCGGTGAACCGGGCCAGCGCGTCGCCGTGCTCGACCCGGCCGGGGAACGCGTCCCCGGCCAGCATGCGCGCGAGGTCGGCCACGGGCAGCTCGGCCCGGGACGCGACGAGGATGAAGTTCCCGAAGCGCCGCCCGCGCAGCACCGTGGGCTCGGCGAGGACGCACACGTGCGGGAACACCGCCATGGCGGTCGCGACCTGCGCCCGCACGAACGCGAGCTGCCCGCCGTCGGCGACGTTCGCCGCGTACACCCCGTCCGGCGCCAGCGCGCGGGCGGTCAGCGACACGTACTCCACCGACGTGAGGTGCGCCGGGGTGCGTGCCCCGGCGAACACGTCGGCCACGACGAGGTCGAAGGCCGCCTCGGGTGCCTTGGCGAGCACCGCGCGGGCGTCGCCGTGCCGGACCCGCAGCCGCCACGTGCGGTCGAGCGGCAGGTGGGCGCGCACCAGCGCGACGAGCGCCGCGTCGATCTCGACGACCTGCTGGCTGGAGCGGGGCCGCGTGGCGGCGACGTAGCGCGGCAGCGTCAGCGCCCCGCCACCGAGGTGCATGGCACGCAGCGGCGCACCGGCGGGCGCGACGACGTCCACGACGTGCGCGAGGCGGCGCACGTACTCGAACTCGAGCCGCGTGGGATCGTCCAGGTCGACGTGCGACTGGGGCGTGCCGTTCAGCAGCAGCGTCCACGAGTCGGGCACGTCCGGGTCGGGCACGAGCTCGGCGACGCCGGAGTCGACCTCCTGCGTCACGGTCTCGTCACCCCTGCGGCTGCGTCCCACCCCACCAACCTAACGCGGGGCGGGGATCCGTTCGTCATCGAGCGGCGCCGTGGCCACCGGGTGCTCCACGAGCGCGAGGACCTTGCCCGCCATGAAACGCGCCGTGCGCACGGGGCTGCCCGTGCGCGTCACCTCCACGACCTCCACCACCCCGCGGCCGATGCTGACCTCCACCCGCCGCCCGGCCCGCGTGGCCGCGACCTCGTAGGTGCGCACGGTGTCCCCGGCGTCGACCACGATCTCGACCCGGTCACCCTTCATGGGACGAGTATATCAAACAAACGTTCGAAGGGGTGCCGCCAGCCTGAGCCGACGGCACCCCGGCACGAAAGGTCAGAACCAGTGTTTGCGGCCGGCCACCGCGCGCCCGGTGCTGCCGAGAACGGCCAGGATGGCACCGACCACCAGCAGGATGATTCCAATCGTCCACAGGATTGAGATGTCCGCGATGAACCCGATCACGAGCAGGATGGCACCCAAGACGATCAACGGAGTACTTCTTTCTGCAAGGGGCGCGAGTACCGCGCCGCGGCCTCAAGTTGCTGCCACGGCAGATACCCGCCACAACCGGCCTGAAACGAGCCGAACGGCCTAATGTCCCTCGGCAACCGGGCGTTTCAACCCGGGTGACCGCACACGGCGGCCACGGCGAACCGGACCGGCTGCCCGCGCAAGCCGGCCAGCGCGAGGACGTCGGCGTCGACGGCGCCGCCGAGCAGGTGACCGGCCAACCGGTGGCGGGCCAGGCACAGCGCGATGTTCTGGGTCGCGGCGCCGACCTCGATCAGGCCGAACCGCCCACCGCGCTGGCCGTACTTCGCCAGCACGGGCTCGTCGGCCAGGACGAAGACCATGGCGATCGCCGGGCTCGGCCCGTCCGGCGCGGCGCCCAGCAGTGGCGCGAGTTCCGGCCACCCCGGAGCGGGGCCGACGGCTTGCAGGGCGTGGCGATCCGGGTCGTACCGGGTGACGTGGCCGTTCAGCGGGTGCCGCACGTTGAGCAGCACCGGGTAACAGCGCAGCGGGTTGAGCCCGCCTGCCGACGGGTGGGCGCGCCGGCCGTCCGGTGTCGCCGACAGCGTGTCGAGCACGACGCCCAGGGTGCGGGCGGTCATCGCGCGCCGGCTGAAGGACCGGCCACTGCGGCGGTTGACGTACCAGCGCCGCATCGGGCCGGCCGGTCTGGCCAGCGGGTGGTACCCGGTCGGCAGGGTGAACGGGTCGAGCGTGCCGGCCGGCGACCGGTGCTCGGCGAGGCGTTCGGTCATGCGGCGCTGGGTGAGCCGGGTGAGCCGGCCTGCGGTCCAGAACTGCTCGTAGTCGTCCACCGGTCAGCCCAGGGGATGCGGGTGTGCGCTGGGAAAGGAGGAACGCGCCGGCGCCCACGGGTAACGCCACCGCACGTCGGCGGTCCGCCCGCCCAGGTGCGGCCAGCGGTGGTCGGCGTGCAGCGGGGTCAGGTCCGGGCTGAGGACCCGCATGACGTGCAGGCCGACGGCGCGTGGTTCCGGAGTGGTCAGTTCCCGGTACGCGAGCCGCACACCGTTGCCGTGCAGCGTCGACACCAGTTCGGTGAGCTGGGCGGCGGGCCCCTGGGATGGCGAGTCCGGGCTCGGCCGGGTGATCTGCCCGGACCACAGGGGCAACCGGTGCCAGTCGTCCGGGTGCCCGGCGTAGTACGCGGCGTGCGTGTCGAAGTCGGTGACCTGCGCCGGGGTCAGCCTCCGGTCCGGGTTGTTCGCCAGCCACACCGACACGAACACCGTGCCCTGGCACCATTCCAGCCACGCCTTGTGCACCGCGTCCGCCCAGCTCGCGCGGCAGGCGAGCCCGAGCGTCGGCCGCTGCCTGCCTGCCAGCGGGAGGGTGCCCGCGACCGCGGCGACCGGGTGCGGGCTGTAGGCGGGGGTCAGGTCGAACGCCGTGACGCGGCCGCCCAGTTCGGCGACCGGAGTGGACAGTTCGGCGGGCAGCGGGACCTGGCGGGCGGGCAGGCCGTGCAGCCAGGTGACGGTGAACGCGTCCCGCTCGACGAGTTCCTGCGTCGCGCGCAGCAGCGCTCTGGCCGGCGACGAGCCGGCCGCCAGCCCGGACGAGGTCGCGGGCAGGCCGTGCGTCGCGGCCAGCCCGACGAGCCCGGCGGGCACCCACACCGGCTGGTTGTCCGGCAGTGTCCACGCCCGGGCGTAGCGGACGTCGCGGTATCCGGCGGCGTAACGGAAACCGGGGCTGCTCCGTTGCCGCGCGCTGTGCAGGGTGAACGAGCCGAGGGGCCACCGGAGATCGGTGGCGGCCGGGACGACCGACTCCAGCGGGCAGCAGGCGGCCGCGTGGCGTTCCAGTGCTTCGGCGATGGCCGCCTGCCGCGCGCCCGGTCCGGCGCCGCCCGACGTGCCGCCGGTGACGAACGGTTCCGGCACCGCCGCGAAGCCGGGCACCGGCACGTCGGCCAGGGTCAGCGGCACGGCGCTCACCCTGGCGACGACACCCTGGCGCCAGCCCACGGCCCGGTCCAGCATCGCCTCAGCCACGGTGCGCACGGCGGTAGCACCCGGAGAGGCTGATGAGGATCAGCGGCAGGAGCAGCAAGCCGGCCACTTCGACCGTCATCACGGTGAAGAGCGCGAGGACGAACTCGGCGACCCACAGGACGGTGCCGGCGGCCAGCCGGAGCAGTCCGGCGAACGGCCTGGCGGCGCCCGAGGCGATGGGGATGGCGAGCGTCCACAGTCCGGCCACCAGCAGGGCGACCAGTTCGACGCCGACGAGGTGGTCGCCGACGAAGCGGCCGACCGCGGCGTCGTCGAGGAGCGCGACCAGCAGTGGAGCGACGGCGATCAGCGGACCGAGCATGACGAGGACGACGGCGGTGGGTGCGCGCCGCCCCGCCCGTCGCAGGTCGGCGTTGAGCCCCTCGGCAAGCCACGCCGACGTGGTCACGACGGAGGTGACGCAGCAGCAGCAACAGCAGCACGTCGGCGTCGCGGCGGTGGCCGTGGCACCCGCGCCCGGGGTGAACTGGTCAGGTACGCGGATCAACGTCGTCATGTTTCCTCCCAGGGCAGACCAACGCGGCCGACCGTCTCCTGTGGACAGCCGCGGCAGCCGGCCGACGGCAGCACGTGTTCGGTCGTGGTGGTCAGGTCGTCGAGGTCGCACGTGACGACCCGCTCCAGCAGTGCCAGCGATCCGGCCCCGGCGCGCCGGACGGCGTGCGCCGCGATCGCCACCGACAGCGCCGGATCGGTCAGGCCGCGCGGGAGGTCCGGCGGCGGCCGGTCACCCCACCGCCGGGTGACCCGCAGCGCGAGACAGCCCAGGCAGGCACTCGCGCCGGGCACGACCAGCGGCCCGATCGAGACGCAGTGGTGGTAGGCGAGGTCGAGGAACAGGTGCGGCCGGTCGAACCGGGCGGCGGCCACCTCCTGCCACGTCGAGGTCGTGCGCACCACGAGAACCAGATCGGGTTCGTGCTCCACAACGGACATCGCGTCGGCGACCGCCGCACGCAGCGTCGGCGGTTCGGTGCCCAGGATTGCCAGGGACACCGCAAGATCGGGTCGCGCGGGCAGTCCGGCGGGGCGAAGCGCACCCAGTCCGCGCAGCCGCGGGACCAGGTGGCGTACCGAGTCCGGCATGCGGTCCGGGACCACCCGCGCGTCGCCGCCCGGCCCGAACAGTGCCACCAGGAACGCGGCATCGGCGGGCCGCAGATCGGGCAGCAGGTAGGCGAGGTCGGCTCCCGCGGTCAGCTCCACCCCACCGTCGACGGCGAACGCCCGCCAACCCGGGTCCACGAGCAGCGCCGTCATGACCCGCTCGACCCCACCGGGTCTCCGTCCTCGGCGTTCAACTCGGCGAGGAACCCGCGGATGTCGGGTGTCTCACTGGGCTGGGGGCGTTCGAACAGGGCGGGCACGGGATCGTCCAGCCAGCCGGGGTCGTCGCCGTCGGCGGGCAGCAGTTCGTGCCGCCGCGCGAACTCCTCGGCGGCGTCCCGAATCGACTCCCGCAACGCGGCGACCACCACCCCTTCGGCGACACCGGCGAGTTCCTCCAACATCGCACGCACCACCCCGAGCTGATCGGGCGCGGCAGCGTCCGCACCGATCCGCGGCCACAGCCGCCGCTCGAACAGCGCAACGAAGTTGGCGGCGATCTGGTCGGTGGCCTTCCGCAACCGCTCGTACTCGTCGACCACCTCGGCGGGCGGCACGGCCAGCGCGCACAACCGCAACCCGCTCTCCAACGCCCACCGCCGGGTGTAGGGGCGGCCCTTGCGCCAGGTGAGGAGGCCGAGCTGGGTCACCCGTCGCAGCAGCCGGGGTCGCAGATCCCGCACCGAGACGAGGGACCGCATCTGCGACACGTGAACCGGCACCCAGTCGTCGGGCCCCCCGGTCAACCCGAGCACGTCGGCGACCGTCGCACCCTGAGCACGGGCGTCGATCAGCTCAGCGATCGCGGGCAGCGAGAACCCCCTGTCCTGCAACCGCTGGACGAGCGCCAGGCGTTGCAGGTGGGACTGGTCGTACCGGGCAACGCGCCCGACACGGCGCGGCGCGTGCAGCAGCCCTTTGGTCTGGTACATGCGGATCGTGCTGCTCGGCAGCCCCGACCGCACGGCCAGCTCGTCGATCGTCAACTCCGCCTCGGACACCAGCCCATCGTGCGCCCTCAAACTCTACGAGTCAAGACTCTTCGAGTAATCACTCGAAGAGTTGGTGGTGCTCACACAGACAAGCCCGGCGGCGCGTTGCACTCCGGTTCAGCCCGGACGGCACCCTGTTCGTAACCACCGACGTGACGTGGGACCGGCGGGATCCGGCGCAATGCGACGCCGAGGGCTGGCGGGAGGACACGACAACCCGCGTCTGGAACATCACCGACATCGCCCGGCCACGCCTGTCGGCAACGCTGCCGAACTCCTCGTCGAGGGAGGCTGCCATCGGTGACATCGACCTGCCGTCGGAACGGCAACCAGCGGGTGCGACCTGGCGTCCGTCGACACCATGGGGCAGTTGACGATGTGGACCTCTTCGCATCGCGCAGGCCGAAGATCTCCCTTCGAGCGACCGGCCACGAGTCGATCCCTGCCGGCATGGCGTTTTCTGCCGACGGCACGGCTTTTCTGGCCGTCCTTCCGGTGAGAACCGGGGAGCGGCCCAGTCTCGTCACCCCGGACCGCGCGGCGAAAACGACGACGCGGAACCGAGCCGGAAGTCCAGCCGATCGGGCTTCCCGCAAAGGAATTCTCCGGTGAAACAGCGCTTTCCCGTACACCGAACCCACCGTGCGAGGCAGCCCTGAGGAGAACCTCAGCGCTCGATCGGGTGAATGCCACGCTGTCTCGTAACGTTGAGACGAGACCTCACGATGGCGTGGTTGATCGAGGGAGGCACGCATGCGGGTGTGCACGGGACGGGTGGTGGCCGGGGCGTTCGCCGTCCTGCTGGCGGCCGGCGGGTGTGGCGCCGGTCCGGCGGGCAACGGATCGACCACCACCGTGACCGTCCAGGAACCGCCGGGGACCGTGGCTCCTCCCGCGGCCACACAGGAATCCGCGCCCCGGCGGGCCGCCGACCGCTGGGTGATGCCGGATCTGGTCGGCGCGACGCTGCAGGACGCGCAGGACCGGATCCAGTCGCTCACCGCCGGTGCGGTGTTCTTCACCGGCTCGCACGATCTTGGCGGTCAGGACCGGAACCAGGTGCTCGACAGCAACTGGCAGGTCTGCTCCCAGAACGTCGCGCCCGGCGCCACCCTGACCCCCGAGTCGCGTGTGGACTTCGGCGTGGTCAAACTCGGGGAGTCGTGTCCCTGACGTGGACACCTGCGATTACCCGTTCGCAGCACGGCGAGAGGCAGGGTAGAGTCGCGTCGTCAGTGTCGAGAGGAGGTGAGCCCGGTGATCAACACAACTCGTGCCAGGGCGCTCCTCTCGCTCCTCCGCGTTCACTGACCCTCACGTGGGGAGCGCCCTTCCTCGTCGGAAGGTCCACCTTTGTCCCCCACATTCCGCATCCACGTCCCCGACGCCGAGCTGGACGACCTGCGGTCACGGCTACGCCGCTCCCGCTTCACCACCGCCGTCGGCGCGCAGCCGTGGCAGGGCGGCGCCGACCCGGCCTACCTCCGCGAGCTTGTCGCCTACTGGGCCGACGGCTTCGACTGGCGCGCACGGGAAGCCGAACTCAACGCGCTCCCCCACCACCTCGTCACGATCGCCGGCCGGGCCGTGCACTTCGTGCACCTCCGGGCCGACCGGCAGGTGGGGGCGCCCGCGCCGCTGCCGCTCCTGCTGTGCCACGGCTGGCCGAGCAGTTTCGTGGAGATGCTGCCGCTGGCCGACCGGCTCGCCAACCCCGGCCGCTACGGCAACGATCCCGCGCACGCCTTCGACGTGGTGGTCCCGTCGCTGCCCGGCTTCCTCCACTCCGAGCTGCCGGACCGGCCCGTCACCCGCGCCGTGTTCGCCGAGACGCTGCACACGTTGATGACCGACGTGCTCGGCCACCGCCGTTACGGCGCGTTCGGCGGCGACATCGGCTCCGCCACCACCTGCTGGCTGGGCGCGCGCTACCCCGAGCACGTCGCGGGCATCCACACGATCCACCCGCCCTTCCCCGCCGACTTCGACGACCCGCCCCTCACCCCGGCGGAGCAGGCGTTCCTCGCCGCGGAGGAGACCTACGACCGGACCGACGGCGGCTACAGCGCCATCATGGGCACCCGCCCCGACACCATCGCCGCCGCGCTGGTCGACTCGCCGGCCGGGCTCGCGGCGTGGATCGCCGACAAGTGGCGGGACTGGTCCGACTGCGACGGCGACCTCGACGGCCACATCGACCGGGACACCCTCCTGACGACGATCACCCTGTACTGGGTGACCGGGTCGATCGGCTCGTCGTTCCGCCAGTACGCCGACTTCGACCACAACACACCCCGCCCCCGCATCACCGTGCCCGCCGCATTCACGGTCAGCGCCGAACCCGTCATGACCGGCTTCCCGCGGTCGATCGCGGAACGGGCGTGCACCGACATCCGGCTCTGGCACACCCCGGGACGGGGCGGCCACTTCATGCCGCTGGAGGAGCCTGACCTGCTGGCGGCCGACATGACCGCGTTCTTCTCCTCGCTCCGGCAACCCTGACCGGCCGTCCTGAGCCGGGCCGTGGCGGCCCGGCTCAGGACCGCGTCACGACGCCGGCGCGGCCGGGGCGTGGCACGGGCACCCGGCGGTGAGCGGTGCGCCGGCCGGTATGCCGGCCGCCGCGGTTTCCACGTCGCGCAGGAGTTGTTCGCGGGCCTGGTGGTCAAGGTAGCGCCCGCGGACCATCACGCCCGCGATGCGCCGCGTGTTGCGGATGTCGTGCAGCGGGCTGGCGGTCAGGACGACGAGGTCCGCGGCGTGGCCGGGGGCGACGCGGCCCGCGCGGGTGCCGAGGTAGCGCGCGGGTTCGGCGGTGGCGGCGTGCAGCGCGTCCATCGCGGGCACACCGGCCGACACCAGCAGCGCCAGCTCGTCGTGGGTGGAGAAGCCGGGGACCATGCCCGGGGTCGCGATGTCGGTGCCCACCATCAGCGTGACACCCGCTTGGTGCAGGTCGAGCACCAAGCGTCGCTGTGCCTCGAACAGTTCCGCCCAGCCCGCGTCGAGCGCGGGGTCCCGGCCTTTCAGGTACACCTCGCGCAGTGCGAAGTCCAAGGCGAACAACGCGGGCGCGGGCAGGTACTTCCGCCGCGGGTCGTCGCGTTCGCTCAGCGCCCTGGCGTGCGCGAGGCTGTCGTGCATCGTGAGCGTGGGGACCATCCTGACCCGCCGCCGGGCGAGCCTGTCGTACAGGCGGCGCGCCTTGACCGGGCTGTGGGTCCGCATCGCCGCGTACTCGATCGGGTGAGTCCGGTTGAACCACCCGTTGTAGTCGCCGAGTTCGAGCCTGACCCTCGCCAGGTCCGCGCGCAGCCGCTCCTCCTGCGTGCTCGTCGCGTAGAAGAGGCCGTACAGGTGCTCGATGGTGCCCATCCCGAGATCGGCCGCGTCCGCGACCGGGACGGCGTCCGGCACGTGCCCCGCGAACCGCACGCCCTGCCGCCCGGCCTCCGCGGCGATCGCGGCGAACGCGGACCTGGACAGTCGCGAGTAGACCTTGATGAAGTCCGCGCCCTGCGCGACCTGCAGGCGTACCGCCGCACGCGCCTCCGCCCCGTTGCCGACCTGCACCACCGGCAGGTGCTCCGGGTTCCAGATGGACGGTCGGCCGTCGACGATCCGGCTGCCGACCGTCCACCGTGGACCCAGCAGCGCGCCTGCCTCGATCCGCCGCCGCCAGTCGTGCACGGTCGGCGTGCCGGACATCTCCCGCACGGTCGTCACCCCGTTGGCGACGTAGAGCGGCGGTTCTACGGCCGCGAACCCGTTGCTGTGCACGTGCAGGTCGGCGAGCCCGGGGATGACGAACCCGCCACGCACGTCGACGACCGCGGTCCCGGCCGGCACCCGCACCGAGCGGCCGACCGCCGTGATCCGGTCGCCGCGCACCAGCACGGTCACGTCCGGACGGACCTGCCTGCTCCCCGGGTCGATCACGGTCGCGTGGACGAACGCGGTGCCGTCGTGGGTGCGGGGCGCGGCGGTGGCAGGCCGGGTCAGGAGCCCGGCCGCGCCCACGGCGACCGCGGCGCCGAGGACGGTACGTCGTGTGTGGTCGGTCATGCGCTGATCATCGGCGCGCCGCGCATGCCCGCCCATCCGGCGAACCCGACAGTTCGAGGTGGGGAGAACCCCACTGGTAATATGCATACATTGCTATATGAGCATGCTTGGAGGACGTGGTGGAACGGTTGACGGGCGGGATCGGCGTGGCCGGCTACGTGATCTTCGTGGTCCTGGCGTTCGGGGTGCGCGCGGTCGTGCACCGGCGGCGAACCGGGTCGGCCGGGTTCAACGGCATGCGGGGCAGGCCGGGTTCAGCGGAGTGGTTCGCCGGGGTGTTGTTCGTGGTGGCGGTGGTCGCGGGCCTGGTCGCGCCTGCACTGCAGGCGTTCGGCGTCGTGGGGCCGCTCGCGGTGGTGGACGGGTGGTTCACCCGAGGGGCGGGCGTGGTCGTGGCGCTCGCGGGGATCGTCGCGACGCTGTGGGCACAGACCGCGATGGGCGACTCGTGGCGGGTGGGCGTGGACCCGCACGAGTCCACGAGGCTCGTCACGAGCGGCCCGTTCGCGGTGGTGCGCAACCCGATCTTCACGACCATGACGGTCGCCGGGCTCGGGCTGACGCTGCTCGCACCCAACGTCGTGGCGATCGCCGCGCTGGCGGCACTGGTCGCGGCGGTCGAGTTGCAGGTCCGGGTCGTCGAGGAGCCACACCTGATCAGGGTCCACGGCGAGGCGTACCTGGCGTATGCACGACGGGTCGGCAGGCTCGTACCCGGCGTCGGCAGACTGCGGACGGCGAGTGCCACAGTCGGCGGATAGCCCTGGGTGCCAATGGTTACCGCCGCGGTCGTCGGTCCGCTGACGGGGCTCGCCGACGCGACTGGCTCGCCCCTGGTCGTGGGGCGTGGCCGCCTCGGCGGCCGCGGCTGCTGGCCGAGGGACACGGCGAGCCGGACCAACTCGGCGATCCTCGTGACGATGCGCGTTCCCGGGCGGCCCGCTGAAACGCGCGGGTTGGTCGACGGGAAGACCTCCTTCCGTAACGATCCGGCCTCCCACGGTGACTATCTCCTCGGGGTACCCGAGGTCATGGAGGCCGCATGAAGATCGACCTGTTCAACGAGATCCAGAACCCGCGGCCGTGGCCGGAAGGGCATGAGCGGCAGCGGTTCCGCAACGCCATCGAGCAGGCCAAGCTCGCCGACGAGCTGGGTTACGGGTGCTGGTGGCAGGTCGAACACCACGGCGCGGGCGAGTTCAGCCTCTCCTCCGCGCCCGAACTGCTCCTGACCGCGATCTCCCAGCACACCAGCCGGATCCGGCTCGGGCACTCCGCGGTGCTGGCGCCTGCGCGGTTCAACCACCCGATCCGGGTCGCCGAGCGGGCCGCGACGCTCGACATCCTCAGCGGCGGCCGGGTGGAGCTGGGCCTGACCCGGTCGACGATCCCGGAGTGGCGGCTGTTCGGCATCGACCCCGGGACCGTCCGGCCGCAGACGCAGCAGGCGTTCGAGATGATCCCGAAGATGTGGACCTCGGACCGGTTCTCCTACTCCGGGCCGGACTTCGAGATCGACGACGTGCCGATCCTGCCCAAACCGCTGCAGAAGCCGCACCCGCCGCTGTGGCAGGCGGCGGCGAGCCCCGGCTCGTTCGAGGACGCGGGCAAGCGCGGTGTCGGCGTGCTCGGCACCACCATCTGGGAGTCGATCGAGCGCGTCGAGCGGATGATCAAGCTCTACCGGGCCGCGGCCGAGCAGTGCACCGAACCGGTGGGGTCGTTCGTGAACAACCAGGTCGCGTACTTCACCTTCGTGCACTGCGCCGAGACCGACGAGCAGGCCATGCGCAACGGCGCGGCCGCGGCGGCCGCCTGGTACACGGTCACCGCGCTGACGTTCTTCGAGGCCGCCGCGGAGTTCAGCCGCGGTCTCGAAGAACAGCAGCGGCTGATGGCCGACCAGGCCAGGGACAACCTGGCGGGGCAGTTCTTCCGCGACGAGGTCGCGGCGACCCCCGGCCCGACCGACGGGCAGCTGCTGATCGGCCGGGTCGTCGCCGGCGAGGAGGTCTCCGACGAGGAGATCTTCGAGGTCCTCAGCGCACAGGACTCGCTGATCGTCGGCAGCCCCGACACCTGCCGCAAGAAACTGCGCAAGTACGCCGACCTCGGCATCGACCGGCTCATGTGCCTCCAGCAGATCGGCAGCATCGGCGACGAGGAGGTCATGACCAGCATCCGCCTGATCGGCGAGCTGATCCCGGAGTTCGACCGCTGACCGTGCGTGGCCGGCCTGTCCGATCGCGCCGGCGGCGGCTAGCGTCGTCGTGTGGTTCGGGACGTCTGGCAGGCCGGCGACGCGTACGAGGCGTACGTCGGGCGGTGGAGCAGGCAGGTCGCGGCGCGGTTCGTGCCGTGGCTCGGGGTGCCGGCCGGGCGGCGGTGGCTGGACGTCGGCTGCGGCACCGGTGCGTTGAGCGCGGCCGTGCGGGCCGCGGGCGGGACGGTGGTCGGGCTGGACCCGTCCCGCGGGTTCCTCTCCGGGTCGCCGGACGTCGTGGTCGGGGACGCGCGGGCACTGCCGTTCCGGACAGGCTGGTTCGACGTCGTGGTGAGCGGGCTCGCGCTGAACTTCGTGCCCGCGCCGGACGTCGCGCTGGCCGAGATGGCGCGCGTGGTCGTGCCGGGCGGCACGATCGCCGCCTACGTCTGGGACTACGCCGACGGCATGACGATGATGCGGCACTTCTGGGAGGTGGCGCGGGAGGTGAACCCCGACGCCCCGGACGAGGGCGAGCGGTTCCCGCTGTGCCGGGCCGACGCGCTCGCCGAGCTGTGGCGGGCAGGCGGGCTGACCGGCGTCGCGGTCGAGGGCATCGAGATCCCGACCGTGTTCGCCGACTTCGACGACTACTGGCGGCCGTTCCTCGGCGGTCAGGGCGCCGCGCCCGCGTACCTCATGTCGCGTCCGGCGGAGGAACAGGAACGGCTGCGGGCACGGCTGAGCGCCCGCCTGCCCGCCCGCGATCTCCGCCTCACCGCCCGCGCGTGGGCCGTGCGCGGCACCTCGGGGTAGGCCTGCGCCGCGGAATGCCCCATGGTCCGCTCGGTCGGCGGTTGTGGGTGCGCTCGGCCGCTCCGTACAACGGACGACGCACGTCGTCGATGTACGAAGGAGCGTCCGGGGTGACGGATCAGGACTTGGTGGGTACCGCGTTCGACGGGCTGAGAGCGAACTTCCGCGGGGAGTTGCTCGAGCCCGGGAGCCGCGCGTACGACGAGGCACGCGTGGTGTGGAACAAGAGGGTGGACCGGCGGCCTGCGCTGATCGCCCGCTGCACGGGCGTCGCCGACGTCCTCGCGGCGCTCGCCGCGGCACGCGAGTTCGGCGGCGACGTCGCGGTGCGCGGCGGCGGCCACGACGTGGCGGGCAACGCCGTGTGCGAGCGCGGCGTCGTCATCGACCTGTCGCCGATGAAGGGGGTGCGGGTCGACCCGGTCAGGCGGGTGGTGCGCGCGCAGGCCGGGCTCACCTGGGCCGAGCTGGACCGGGAGACGCAGGCGTTCGGTCTCGCGACGACCGGCGGGCAGTGCTCGTCGACCGGGGTCGCCGGCGTGACGCTGGGCGGCGGCTTCGGCTGGTTGATGCGCACGCACGGGCTGACCATCGACAACCTGCTGTCGGTCGACGTGGTCACGGCGGACGGGCGGCTGCTGACCGCGAGCGAGGAGGAGAACCCGGAGCTGTTCTGGGGGTTGCGCGGTGGCGGCGGCAACTTCGGCATCGTCACCGAGTTCGAGCTGCGGCTGCACCCGGTGACCGACGTGGTCGGCGGCCTGCTGGTGTACCCGGGCGAGATGACGGCCGACGTGTTCGCGTTCTACGGCGAGTGGGCCAGGAACGAACCCAACTCCGTCACGTCCACCGTCCTCTCCCTCACCGCGCCGCCGATGCCCGCGCTGCCGCAGGAGATGCACGGGAAGCCCGCGGTGGCGATCGGCGTGTGCTACAGCGGTCCGCAGGAGGACGCCGACGCCGTGCTCGGACCGCTGCGCGCGTGGGGCCCGCCCGCCGCCGACATGATCGCGTCCATGCCGTACCTCACGCTGCAGAGCATGTTCGACGGCATGCCTGCCGGGGACTACGGCTACCACCAGAGCATCCGCAGCTGCTACCTGCCCGAGCTGTCCGGCCGCGCGATCGAGGCCCTCACCGCCCATGTCGCCGACGCGGTGTCCGACCAGTGCATCGTCGAGGTGATCCACCTGGAGGGCGCGATCAGCGACGTCGCGGAGCCCGGCACCGCGTTCCCCGGCCGCGACGCCCGGTTCTTCTGCATGCTGCAGTCGACGTGGACCGACCCAGCGGACGCGGAGTCGCACACGGCCTGGACACAGGCGGGCTGGGAGGCGGTCAACGAGTTCTCCGACGGGCGCACCTACCCCAACTTCCTGGACGGCGCGGACCCGGCGTCACGGGTGGCGGACTCGTACGGGCCGCGGAAGATGGCTCGCCTGGCCGACCTCAAACGCGAGTTCGACCCGGCGAACCTGTTCCACCTCAACAAGAACATCGAGCCCTGACGTGGGCGGGGCGCTCGACCGGTGCGGTCGAGCGCCCCCTCCGTCACTGCCCGCCGTCGTCGTTCGACGGGCCCGCGAGCGCGCCCACCTTGTCCGCTTCGGTGCCGAGTCCCTGTTCCAGCCGGTTGAGGTTGTCGGCCACCACCGCCATCTCCTGCGCGTCGGCCCCTTCGTTCTCCTCCTCGGAACTGTCGCTGTCGCTGTCGTCGTCGCGGGCCGCGATCTCGCGGCACTTGAACGCGAGCCAGGTGATCGCGCCGGTCATGCCGACGAAGCCGGCGGTGACCATCCCCGCGCCCGCGTTGATCGTCGTGTTGCCGCTGCCCGCCTCGGCCTCGTTGGCCTGCGTGCCGAGCACGATCGCCGCCACACCGCCCGCCATGCTCAGCAGGCCGGCGATGATCGTGGTCACCGGCGTGACCATCGACGTGTGGTCCTCCGGGGTGCACTTGCCCATGGGTCCTCCTCAGGCCTGTCCGGTCAGGACGTCGACGTCGATGCCGTGGTCGCGCAGGAACTGCCGCATGCCGTCCTCGGTGATCTCGTACTGGGCCAGCGCCGCCAGCCACGGGAGCTCCGACCAGTCGACGGTCAGCGACTCCGCGGCGGTGAGCTTGTCCCACGTCGCGTCCCCGACGACGCCGTCCGCGGGGAGCTGGTGGTCCTGCTGGTACGAGCGCACCGCGGCGTCGAGCACGTCGCCGAACACCCCGTCCACCCGGCCGGCGTCGACGCCCTTGCTCTCCAGCACCTGCTGGAGGTAGGTCACCCACTCCCCTTCGTCGCCCCGTTGCAGCCGCACGTTGGCCATTCGCCGCCTCCGCAGTTCGTCGTTGATCACTTCCCTGCCAGTTCTCGCACCCGGCGGTCCCCCCGCGCGACGCGCGCAGGGGTGGCCGATGGGGCAGGGAACGACGTCGGACCGTCGCGGGCGTGTGCGCGGGCGGTTACCGGGTATCAGGTGTCGATGGCCACATTCCGGCACAGCGTGCTAGTCCTGTCCGCGGCGGTCCTGGTCCTCACCGGGGCGTGCGGCGAGTCCCCACCGAGCCTCGACACGACGCAGACCCAGCCACCCGCGGGCGGCACCACCTCGGCACCACCCACCGCAGGCGGCGAACCGGTCCGCCTCACCGGCACGGTCGACGCAGGCGCGGAAGCGAACTGCCTGGTCCTCGACACGGGCGACGCCCAGTACGTCCTCCTCGGCGGTGACCGCGACCAGCTCGCGCCGCGGCGGCGGGTCGTGGTCACCGGCGTGCTCGAACCGGACACGGCGACCTCCTGCATGGCGGGCATCCCCCTGCGAGTGGACGAGGTCGCCCCGGCGCGATAGCACTCGACATCGCCGCCCACATGCGCGATCAAGGTTCTGCGCAGCCGTCGCTCGTACGGCTGTCGTGCCGCGAACGCGGAGCCGAAGTGGCCGACGACCAAGCGCGAACCGCGGGACTGCAGTGTTTGCGAGTCACGCCCTGCGCCTCATCGATGTGGCGGACCTCGAGAGCGGTCGCGAACCGTCGGCCTTCGAGGGACCGGCTGTGCACGACTGCGCAGAGACCCACGGTCTCTAGCAGCAGAAGCATGGATCGCTAGGCGCTAAATGTATCAATGCGTGTGTGATTTACGCCATAGATCATTTTTACGCGCCGCAGTCGGATTCGACCGTTACATGACTCTCAGCTACATCTATGTCACCTGTGCGCAGCTTGTCCACAGGTTATCCCCAAAAGGATCAACATTCGGAATGCCAAGCTTGTAATTCGGTCGTCAAGGCTGTCGGGGGTCCCGGTTAAGCTTCGCCCGAGCGTGAAACACCCCGGACGGTCCTGGGTGTACCGGACCGCCGGGGTGCCTGCTTCCTAGGGCAGGGCATCAACCTACCAAGATCTCGACACGCGTTACCACATCTGGTGGTCGTTTGTGACGTGGTCGTTGAGGGTCCGGCACGCTCGATCTGCCGAACGGCAAGATCGGAATGCCACACAATGACTGCAGCTAACACGGCTAGTGCTGACGACCCGAAGCCGAAGGGGCGACGGACGCTCAACCAGTCGGACGTCCCCGCCTACACGCTGAAGGAGGCACTGCGCGTAGCCGAGGCGATTCGCGACCAGTTCGCCAAGAAGCCGACCACGCCGCTCAATCTCGCCGTCGCGCTGGACATCGCGCCGGCCGGCACCGTCTACAAGATGCTCTCCGGCTCAGCCGTCGCGTACGGCCTGACCGAGGGTGCCGCCCAGGCAGCATCGATCGCGTTGACCGACCTCGGCCGCCGGATCGTCGCTCCCGTCGAAGAGGGTGACGACAGAGCCGCGATGCGCGAAGCGGTGCTCAAGCCGCGCGTGATCCGGGAGTTCCTGCAGAAGTACGACGGCTCGCCGCTTCCCCTGCCGAACATCGCGCTCAACGTCATCGAGCAGATGAACGTGCCGGAAAACGCCCTGCAACGAGCCTACGACATGATCATCAGGAACGCCGAGGAACTGGGCCTGCTCCTTGAGCTGAAAGGCAAGAAGTACGTCCGCCTCGACAGCGTCGGGACCCTCTCCCGCAGCGAGCGCGAATCCACGAGCGAAGTGGACCCCGACACCAATGTGATTCCATACCCCACGCCGGTTGAAACCGAGTACGACGACGAGGCCGTTCCGGAACTGCCCGCCCGGCAGATCACCGATCCGGCCCCCAACAACCGCGTCTTCATCACGCACGGCAAGAACTACAAGGTCGTCGAGCAGATCCAGAAGATTCTCCGCTTCGGCAAGTTCGAAGCCATCGTCTCCGTCGAAAACCAGACCCTCGCAAAGCCCATCCCCGACAAGGTCATGGACGACATGCGCAGTTGCAGCGCGGCCATCGTCCACGTCGGCGCCGAACGGAAGCTGCTCGATGCCGAAGGGAATGAGCACACCGAGATCAACCCCAACGTGCTGATCGAGGTGGGTGCCGCGATGGCGCTCTACGACCGCCGCTTCGTCCTGCTCGTCGAGCGCGGAGTGGTGCTGCCGTCGAACCTGCACGGCCTCTGCGAAGTTCGGTACGAAGGCGAACAACTGGACCATGATGCCACGATGAAGCTGCTCGAGGCCTTCAACAATTTCCGTTAGCCGAATCGAACGGTGGGGTCGGTTAGGTCACCGATCCCACCAACAGATCCCAGTAGGAGCTGTGCCGCTGAACCGCAGAGCGGTGTGTACGGTGCTCCGGTGCCCGTGATCGAACGTCTTCGGCCTGACCACGCCGCTGCCGTGCTCCTGTTCGAGCAGGAGAACCGCGCCTACTTCGCGGCTTCCGTGCCCGACCGGGGGGACGACTACTTCGCCGAGTTCGATCAACGGTTTCGCGGTCTGCTGGCCGAGCAGGACGACGGTGTGTGCCACTTCCACGTGGTGGTCGGCGGCAACGGCGAGGTACTCGGCCGGGTGAACCTGGTCGACGTGGCCGACGGGTCGGCCGAGCTGGGGTTCCGGATCGCGGAGAAGGCCGCGGGCCGGGGACTGGCCACCGCCGCCGTGCGGGAGCTGTGCACGACCGCGGCGCGGGACTACGGGTTGCGGAGCCTGTGGGCGTCCGCGGCGGTGGACAACGCCGCCTCCCGGGCCGTGCTCGGCCGCGTCGGGTTCGTGCCCACCGGTGAGGAGGTCGTCCTCGCGGGCCGGGCCGGGCATCGGTTCGTGCTCGGGCTGGTCCGCGGTTAGGCTGGCTTTCCGCACGGGACGGACGGGAGGCGGACGTGGCCGAGACGACGGTGGCCGAGCTGGTGGCCGAGCTGGCCGCGCTCGAGGACCCCCGGATCCGCGAGGTGAACGAGAAGCACGGCGACGACCACGGCGTGCACCTCGGCAAGCTGCGTGCCATCGCGAAACGCCTGAAGACACAGCAGGAACTCGCCCGTGAGCTCTGGGACACCGGTGACTCCTCGGCACGCCTGCTCGCGCTCCTGATCTGCCGGCCGAAGGCGTTCCCGCGCGACGAGCTCGACGCCATGCTGCGCGCGGCCCGCACCCCGAAGGTGCACGACTGGCTCGTCAACTACGTCGTGAAGAAGAGCCCGCACGCCGAGGACCTGCGCCTGGCGTGGCTCGCCGACCCCGACCCGGTGGTCGCGAGCGCGGGCTGGGCGCTGACCACCGAACGCGTGACGAAGAACCCCGACGGCCTCGACCTCGCCGGCCTGCTCGACGTCATCGAGGCCGAGATGAAGGACGCCCCGGACCGCCTGCAGTGGGCGATGAACCACTGCCTGGCCCAGATCGGCATCGACCACGCCGAGCACCGCGCCCGCGCCATCGACATCGGGGAGCGCCTCGAGGTCCTCAAGGACTACCCGACGCCGCCGAACTGCACGTCGCCGTTCGCGCCGACGTGGATCGGCGAGATGGTCCGCCGCAGGCTCGTGCCGAGCTCCTAGAGCGGCGCGACCCAGTACTGGGCGAGGTCCATCCAGCCGTTCGCCGCGGCGCCGTTGAACCGGCCCGCGCTCTGGGTGGACAGGGTGTACCAGGAGTCCACGTAGTCCGGGTCGTCGGTCCACCACGACGCCGGGATCGCCTCGAGGATGGCGTTCACCAGCGGCACGTACGCGCCACCGTCCACAATGGTCAGCAGGGCGTTCACCAGCGCGGTCGCCAGCGCCTGGTAGTTGGTGTCGCCGTCGTCCTCCATCATCACGAAGTCGGCCAGGTTGTACTTGTACGCCGAGAAGTGGACGATCAGCTGGTTCGGGTAGTACGTGGTGCCGTCGTGGTCGAGGTACGGCATGGTCACCGTGTCGACCTTGACCTTGCCGTCCAAGCCGAAACCGCCGGTGATGCCGAAGATCTCGGCCCCGCCCTTGATCCACGGCTCCTTGTCGTCGCTCAGCCGCACGGCACGGACCTGGGTCGCCCAGTAGCCGGACGTCGCGGCGACCTGGGGCGCCGCCATGCCGTGCCGCGCCAGGGTTTCCTCGATGACCTCGAGGCCGAGCGGCAGCGCCTTCTCGGTGTCGACGTCGACCACGAACACCGGGCGGCTCGGCACGCGCCGCGCGTCGAGGACGACCTTCTTCCCCGCCGCGTCGTAGGCGGTGACCGTCGTGCCGAGGTCGTCGGTCCACGCGGCGGCGACCAGTGGGCGTTCGCCGCGGCTCAGGGCGGCCCGCATGCCGGGGTCGGCGAGGCGCAGCCGCAGCAGTGACGGTCCGTCGGCGGGCAGGCCCTTCGCCGCCAGCACGGCACGGTCGGCCTGCCGGATCGCCTCGCCCAGCGACGAACCGCGGGGCACGGCGGCCAGGGTGACCGCGCCGTCCGACGCGTCGGCGGCCAGCGCGCCCGTCGCCAGCGCGGGGGCGAGCCGTTGCGCGAGGTGGTCGGTGATCGCCGCGACCGTGGCCGGTGCGCGTCCGGGCTCGGCCTGTGCCGGGACGGCCACCGCCGCACCGGCGATCGCCGACGCCGCGAACGTCACCGCGACGGCGCGAAAGACACGTGGGTACACCGGGCCCTCCCTCGATCGACCACCGAAACCGATACACATTAGGGCGGCATGTCACGTCGTCTGTCAATCACCGACAGCGACCACCCGTGCACATTGCGCCCTTGGGCGGCGGTGCGTACGGCCGATCGCCGTCGGCGCCGGGGATCCATACGATGGCGAACCATGAAGGAGCGGCTCCTCGCGGAGCTCGACGCCCGCATCGCGCGGCACGTGCGGGGCGACTCAGCGGGTGTGCTCGACGCACACGCGCTCGGCATCGTCAAGGAACTCACCGAACTGGGCGAACCGGACGCGGGCAGCCTCACCCGGGTCGCGGCGCTGCACCTGTGCCGGTACGAGGCGCTGCCGCGCGAGCACGCCGACACGGACCTGCGGATGGCGCACGCCATCTACACCACGCTGCACCGGGTCGACCCTCGGCTGGTGCCGCCGGGGGTGCGCGAGCTCTTCGGGCTGGCCGCGCCGGCGGAACAGGGGGTGGCGCTGCTGCGCGAGTACGAGCGGACCGGCGCGCCCGAGCACCTCGAACGCGCGATCTCGCTCTTCCGGCAGGAGGTGGTGGAACAGCGGGCCGACAGCGCGTTCCACCTCGCGGTGGCACTGCTGCACCGGTTCGAACGCACCGGCCGGCACGCCGACCGAGACGAGGCCGTCGCACTCGGGCGCGCGGCCCTGGCCGCCACCCCGGCCGACCACCCGGACCGCGCCGAACGGCAGACGTGGCTGCACCGGGCGACCGCGCACGACCACTGACCCAAAGTCCTCTATGGACACCATCTGACCACCGAAGCACGCGAGTCCCCCGCCCGGCCCCCGCGAGTCTCCCGTTGAGGACGCGCGAGTCTCCCGTTCGGACCCCGCGAGTCGACCGTTCGCGAATCCCATCGGATGGCCCGAACCGCCAACTCGGCGGATCCCAACGGGAGACTCGCGCGTTCCCAACGGGAGACTCGCGCGTCCTCAACGGGAGACTCGCGCGTCCTCAACGGGAGACTCGCGCGTTCCCAACGGGAGACTCGCGCGTTCCCAACGGGAGACTCGCGGGTTCTCAACGGGGGACTCGCGAGGGTGGGGGATGGATCGGGCAAAAGGGGTAGTGGGTAGGCCATGCGGTGCATTGACGGTTTGTCAATTTCGGCCATTCTCAGAGGAGCGAAAATCTCGCACCTCTAGGAGGCGTACATGCCCCGACTCTCCCTCCCGAGACGCAGGCACCGGCTGAGAGGCCGGGCCAGACCGTGGCTCGCCATCGCGACCGCGGTCGGCCTGTTCGCCGCGCTCGCCCCCGCCCACCAGGCAGAACCCCGCATCCCCGCCCCCATCGCCCCCGAACTCGCCGCCGAGGTCGCGGCCGCGCCGGACGGTGCACCCGTCCAGGCGCTCATGGTGCTCCCGAACGCGGCCGACCTGTCCGGCGACCGGGCCGAGGTCCTCGCCACCCTCCGCGACCACGCCGCCGAGACCCAGGCCGACGTCGTGACCGCGCTCGGGGACTCGGCCACCGTGGTGAACCGCTTCTGGCTCACCAACATGCTGCTGGTCGAGTTCCCCGCCGACACCGCCACCCTCACGTCACTGGCCGCCGTGCCCGGTGTGGACCGGCTCATCCCGAACTTCGCCGTCACCGCGCCCGACCCGGTCCCCGGCACGGCCGACGTCTCCCCCGCCGCCGAGCTGACCTGGGGCCTGCAGAAGATCGAGGCCGCGCGCGTCTGGCAGGAGCTGGGTGTGGACGGCAGCGGCGTCCGCGTCGCCACCCTCGACACCGGTGTGGACATCAGCCACCCCGACCTCGCGGGCAAGATGGTCACCGACGACGCGAGCGACCCCAGCCACCCCGGCGGCTGGATGGAGTTCGACGCGTCGGGCAACCTCGTCGCGTCCAACCCGCACGACTCGGCCTACCACGGCACGCACGTCTCCGGCACGATCCACGGCGGCGCCACCTCCGGCACCGCGATCGGCGTCGCCCCGGGCGCGGAGATGATGCACGGCCTGGTGATCCCCGCCGGCAGCGGCTCCTTCGCCCAGGTCGCCGCGGGCATGCAGTGGGCCGTCGCACCGACCGACGCCGACGGCAACCCCGCGGGACGGCCCGCCGACGTGGTCAGCATGTCGTTGGGCGGCAACGGTTTCCACGAGGAGATGATCCAGCCGACGCGGGCCATCCGCGCCCTGGGCTCGTTCCCCGCCTTCGCGATCGGCAACAACTGCGGCACGCTCGGCACGGCCAGCCCCGGCAACGTGTTCGAGTCCGTCGCCGTCGGCGCCACCGACAGCGGCGACAACGTCGCGTCGTTCTCCTGCGGCGGCGTGGTGCGCAAGGACCAGTGGACCGGCGCGCCCGCCGACTGGCCGGCCAGCTGGGTGAAGCCGGACATCTCCGCCCCGGGTGTCGACGTGTACTCGGCGTCGCCGGGTGGCGGCTACCGGACCCTGTCCGGCACGTCCATGGCGACCCCGCACACCTCGGGCACCGTCGCGCTGATGCTGTCAGCCGCGGGGCGCCTGCCCGTGTCCGAGGTGCTCGACGTGCTCGCCGACACCGGGTTCTGGGACGACCGCTACTCCGACGCGCCGCCGGACACCCGGTTCGGCCGCGGCCGGATCAACGCCTACGAGGCGGTGCGGTTCGTCGCGCTCGACTCCGGCATCGACGGCACCGTCACCAACGCCGCGACCGGCGCGCCGGTCGCCGGTGCGACCGTCACGGTCACGCCGGGCGGCCGCGCGCTGACCACCGGCGCGGACGGCACGTTCACCACCAGGCTGGAGCCGGGCGACTACACCGTCACCACGTCGGCGTTCGGCTACGCGGAATCCACAGTGGACACCACGGTCGCGCCGGACTCCTTCGCCACCGTGGCCGTCGGGCTCACCGCGCTGCCGAACGGGCGGATCACCGGCAAGGCGGTGCTCGACGCGTCCGGCGCCGGGCTGCCCGGGGTCACGGTGAAGGTGCTCGACGTGCCCGCCGCCCTGACCGGCACGACCGGCGCCGACGGCACGTACACGATCGACGGCGTGCCCGAGGGCACCTACCGGGTCGCGGCCACGCACCCGACGTTCCGGGCGCCCGCCGAGGTCGAGGTGACCGTCGCGGCCGGACAGTCCGCCACCGCCGACTTCACGTTCGGGGTGCCGCCGCGCACGGTCGCGATCGTGGACAGCGCCGCGTCCCGGGCCGCCGAGTACCGGGACGTCGTGTTCGCCCCGCGCGGCATCGACACCGCCATCTACACGTGGGACCAGCTCGACCAGGCGGCCCGGCACTCGACCGTGGTGCTCGGGTACGGCACGCTGACGTCGAACTACAACGCGGCGCGGTTCCAGGCCTTCCTGGACGCCACGGACGCGTCCGGCGCGGGCGTGATCTTCACCGACCACGCGTACACCACCGGCAACGGCATCCGGCAGCTGTCCCGCCACACCGGACAGCCCGCGGCGACCGGCTCCAACACCGGCGGCAGCACGTCGGCGGAGTCGTTCTACGAGGTCACCGTGGCGCACCCGCTGCTCGCGGGGTACGCGGTCGGCGACCGGATCCCGATCGACACCAGCACCAACGCCAAGTGGGCCGCGTGGTTCACCGGGTACGAGGGCGAGGGCCGCCAGACCATCGCGGGCTTCGGCCGCACGGCGGACGGCGTGCTCGGTGGCGGCATCGGCGTCGACCAGCGGGCGAACAACCGGCACGTGCTGCTGTCGCTGCACGGCGTGTCGGCCACCCGCGGTCCGGCCGACTGGACGCCGGAGGCGACCGAGCTGTTCATGAACTCGATCGCGTGGGCCTCGCCCGCACCCGACCCGGACCAGCCGTACTACGCGCTGTCCGACCTGCGCGTGTCGCCCGGCGTGGTGAAGGCGAGCGAGAACGTCACGGTCTCGGTGCAGGTGAAGAACGTCGGCAGGTCGGCGGGCACCTACAACGCGGAGCTGAAGGTCGGTGGCGCGGTCGAGGCGACGACACCGGTGCAGCTGTCGGCCGGTCAGTCGAAGACCGTCACGTGGACGGTCGATCCCGACCGGCTCGGCACGTTCGCCGTCCAGGTGCAGTACCTGACCGGCTCGTTCCGGGTGCGCGCACCACGCGTCGAGCTGGTGGCGTCCACAGTGGACGCACCGGGCGCCGCGGCGGTCGGTGCGCTCGCGGGCGCCACGGTGGAACTGATCGTGCATGGCCAGGTCCGTCCACTCGGGACCACGGACGCGGCGGGCAAGCTGTCGTTCGAGATCCCGGACCCGGTCGGCCGGTACACCCTCGTGGTGCGCAAGCCGACGCCGGAAGGCGGCGGTGACGCGTACCTGCTGCACCGCGAGATCACCGTGATCGACGACGAGACCATCGCCTTCGCGCCACGCGTGCTCGCGGGCGGGACGGTCGCGGCGGCTGGTGTCGGCGACGACTTCGCGGTGCGGGCCACCATCGACCTGGACGCCGCCGACGCGCGGCACACCGGCTCGGTGTTCCTGCGCCCGGCGGGCACGGCGCCGCACGGCTACCGCTACGAACCGGGCACGCTGGTGGCGACGCTGGACCGGTACGAGGCGGTCACCGTGCACTCGGTGCGGCACCTCGAACAGGACTGGTTCCTGCCGAGCACCGTGGTCGGCGGGCTCGACTGGATCGACCCGTACGACGTGTCGTTCTCCTTCGGCGGCCCGGCGAAGGTCACCGTCGGCGACGTCGTCGCGGGCGAGGACGGCACGGCCACCGTGGACTGGTCGGTGACCGACGCCCACGGCCTGCCGTTCGCGACCGTGATGGCCTCGGACGTGCGGCCGTTCCTGACGCTGCCCGAGCGGACCCCGCTCGAGGACGTCGAGGGCCTGGTGCGCGCGGCGGCGCCGAACGAGCTGAAGCCGGTGCTGCGGCTGTTCGCGCCGGACGGCACGCCGGTGCGGGCGGGGTCGGTCGGCTGGCACGCGCGTCCGTTCACGTTCACGCTGGCGCCGGAGACCCCGGACGGGGCGTACCGGCTGGCGCTGGACGTGGACACCGGCGGCTACTCGGGCAGGCTGACCGGCGAGGCTGGGCTGCGGGTCGGCCCCGAACCGGTGGCGAAGGTGTCCGTGACGGACACGCGCGGCACGTTCGTCCCGGGTGTGCACACCCAGTTCGACGTGCGCGCGGACAACACCGGCACGGCGGACGCCGGGCCGATGGCGTGGACGGTGCGGATCGCCGCCGACCACGCGCTGGCGCCGAAGGACGTGGTCCTGCGGCTGCGGGTGGGTGACACGTGGCAACGCGTGACGCTCACCCGGGACGGCGACGCGCTCACCGGCACGGTCGTGGCCGACGCGTCGGTCGCCGCGGGCGCGGCACGCACGTGGCGGATGTCGCTGCTGCTGCGCACGGCGGGCACCTACACGGTCACCGACACGTTCGCGGGCGGCGGGATCTCCGTCGCCAACGCGGACGAGCTGGTGGTGGCCGAACCGGCAGGCGTCCGGTAGGCACGTGGCGCCCGGTCCCGCGGCGCGGGACCGGGCGCCACGCGGCGGTCAGTCCGGGGGTTCGACCGCCTCGCCCTCCTGCGCGGCCCGCTCCGGGGTCTCGGCGGGTTCCTCGTCCGCCACCCCCGTGCCGGGGGCCTGGTCGGGAGCACCGCGCCCGGGGTCGGCGGCCGCGACCTCGTCGCGCGGGTCCTCGTGCGGCTCGAACGGTGTCGTCGTCATGCTGCCGCGATACCCGCGCCGGCCCGGGCCAAACCGCGCCGAGGTGGTAACGGATCACCTCCGGAGTGCTACTACAGGACATGACGTCCGCTCTCGACGACGCCGACCGAGCACTGCGCCACCTGGACGGTGCGGCGGCGCTGTCGGGTTACGCCGCCGCGCTGACCGCCGGTCCGGACCCGGACGGCCGCGCTCGCGCGGGCAGCGTCCGCGCACTGTGGCTGCTGCGCCGCTGGACCGATGCCCGGCAGCTGCTCGCCGCACTGCCGGACAGCGTCCACACGTGGCTGGCCCGCGGGGTCGTCGCGCTGGGGCAGCCCGACTACGCGGCCTGGCTGGCCGTCGACCGCGGGTCCGCGCTCCGGGACGACGACGCGGCGCTGGCCGCGTTCACGGCGGCGCTCGAGCACGAGCCGGACAACCCCGAAGCGGCCGCGGGCTACGCCACCGCGCTGCGCATGTCGGGGCAGCCGGCGCAGGCTCACGAGTACCTGCGACAGCTGCCCCGCACGACGCTGAACACCGCCCCGGTGCGGGTGGAACTCGCGATGTGCGCCGCGGAACTGGACGACGACGAGACCGCGGCCGACCACGCCGACCAGGCGCTCGCCCTCGAACCCGACCACGTCCACGCCCACCTCGTCCGGCTGGAGCTGGCGCGGCGGAGCAGGCAGGACGTCGACGAGCTGGTCAAGGACGCGGCCGGCCTCGCCGAGCGGTACCCGGTGCCGGACACTCAGATCATGCTCGGCCGGGTGCTGCTCAAGGCCGGTAGACGGAGTGGCGCACTCGACGCTTTCTCCCGCGTGACCCAACGAGCACCGCACCCCAGTGCCGTCCACGGGATCGTCACCGTGGTGCCGTCGGCGGTCGGCCTGCTCGCCAAAGCCCGGTACGAGGAGCCGGAGAGCCCGCTGCTGCGGCGCGCGGCCGCCCAGCGGACCACCGACGACGACAGCACACCCGAACAGCGGCTGGCCGCGTGGCGCACGGTCCTCGACGCCGACCCGCGGGATCTCGGCGCGCGCCTCGCCACCGCCGAGGCGCTGGCCGCACTGGACCGGACCGGCGAGGCCAGGGCGGTGGTCGACCGGCTCCGCGCCGAGCTGCCCGGCAACACGAGGGTGGTCGAGGCGTGGGTGGGTCTCGAGACGCCGTGGCGCATGCCCGACGTCAGCCCGACCCGGATCGAGCGGCCGTGGGACACCCGCCGCGACGACCGCAAGACCGTGCTGGCGGAGCTGGTCGCCGAGGTCGTGTCGAACCTGCGGCTCTCCCCGGAGGTCGCCGGCAGGCTCGAAGGACGGCTGGAGGTGGACAGCGGGCACGTGTTCCGCCAGGCCGCCGACGACGAGCAGGCCTACCTGGCGGCACGCGACGACTACCTGGCCGCCGTCGCGCGTGCGCACCGGCACACCCTTCTCGTGGTGACCGGGCAGGCACTGGTGTGGGCCGGTGGCGCCGTCGTCGCCATCGCGTTCGGGCAGTTCTGGTGGCTGCTGCTCGCGCTTGCCGACCTGCCCGCCCTCGTGGGCATCGGCGTGCCGGCCGTCCTCGGGGCCGTCGCGCTCGGCTACTTCTCGTTCGGCCTGCGCTGGCGGGTGCGGAACGCCACCGACAGGGCCGTCTCCGACGGGGTGCACGTCACCGCCCTGGCGGGCCTGATCTGGCAGGGCGTCGTGTGGCTCGGCGCGGGCTGGGGCATCGCCGCCGGCTTCGCCACCTTCGTGGGGGCCATGGCCGTCGAGCTGCTCGGGCTCAAGGTGCAGTCCGTCTTCGGCGAGCCGCTGCCCAGGCGGCCGCAGGAAGCCTTCGACCGGTGGCTCGAAAGCCTGTACGGGCGCGGGCTGCTGCCCGCCGCGGCCGAGGCGAGCAGCCAGGACTCGGCGTCGAGCGTGGTCCTGCCCGCCCACTGCCGGATCGTGTCGGAGACGGTGACCGCGCTGGACACCCCGGCGACGCGCGAGCTGCGGCGGCTGCTGCGGCAGCGCAGCCGCGGCAGTTTCGCGCTCGCCGGCCCGCGCGGCGCGGGCAAGTCGACGCTGATGGAACGCTGGTGCGCCGGGCATTTCCTGCGCGCGGACAGCGAACGCCTGCCCGGCCGCCGGAATCTCGCGGTGAAGGTGGACGCGCCGGTCGGCTACCAGTCGCAGGAGTTCCTGCACCACCTGTTCGGGCAGGTGTGCGAGGCGGTGGAGCGGCACCTGGGCCCGCCGTCGAAACTCGCCCAGCGGACCCGCCGGTTCGTGCGCGGGCGCGCGCACGCCCCTGTCGACCCGGCCGAGCTGGTCGCGGCGCACCTGCGGCGGCGGGCGGCGCGGGAGCGGGAGAACATCCGCTACATCCGCAGCCGGACCACCGAGGGTGAGATGTCCGTGGGTGTGCCGGTGGTGGGCGCGAAGGGGAAGGTGGCGGTGCAGCGCAGCGACGTGCCGCTGAACCACCCCGAGCTGGTCGGCCGGTTCCGGGACTTCCTGCGGGAGGCGGCGGAGTACGTCGGCGGCCACGACGGGAAGGTGCTGATCGGGATCGACGAGCTGGACCGGATCAGCAACGGCGACGACGCGCAGCGGTTCATCAACGAGCTGAAGGCCGTGTTCAACGTGCCGAACTGCTACTTCCTCGTGTCGGTGTCCGAGGACGCGCTCGCCGACTTCGAGCTGGCCGCCATGGGCATGCGGACCGTGTTCGACAGCGCGTTCGACACGATCGTCCGGGTCGACTACCTGGAGTTCGCGCAGGCCAGGATCCTGCTGAACCGGCGGGTCATCGACCTGCCGGAGCAGTTCGCCGCGCTCGCCTACGTGCTCTCCGGCGGGCTGGCGCGGGAACTCGCGCGGCTGGCGGAGGAGATCGGCGACGACCGCTCCACCGACGACCGCGACCTGGCGTCGATGACCGCGCACCTGGTGCGGCGCCAGCTGAGCCGCACCACCAGGGCCGCCGCCGACCGGCTCAGCCGGTCCGACGACCGGCACGCGGGCGCGGTGCTCATCCCGGTCCTCGACGAGCACCCGCGCGGCGCGGTCACCGCCGACGAGCTGGCCGCGTACGCCACCCGCGTCGAGGAGACCGGCCGCACCGACGACGAGCCCGCCCTGGTCGCGGCGATCCGGCTGGACGTGGCCGTCATGGGGCGTTTCCTCGCGATGCTGCTGCGGATCTTCGACAACGACCTGACCGAGGAGCGGATGGCCATCGGCAGGACGCGGGGCCTCGGCGACTTCGAGACGTTCGCGCGGGTCCGCCGGTACCTCGGCGCCAACCCCTACGGCGCGCTGGAGCTGCTGAACGCGTGCGCGAAGGTGTGGCGGACGTGACCGGAGCATTCCGGATGTCCTCTGTGGAACCGATCGGTGGCCGGGCCCCTCCAACACGCACCGATTCACCTTTCATGGAGGGGGCAGGCCGTGGACGTGCCTTACGACCACATCGAGGACTTCGCCGACGGCGCGACCGCGGACGACGAGCTGACGGTGGAGATCGACGGCGAGGAGTACGTCGTCGAGGAGAACGTCGACTTCGACGGTGACGGCGCCAACGACACCGCGGTCGTCGCCACCGAGGACGGTGGCGCGATCGCGTTCGCCGACACCGACGGCGACGGCGTGGCCGACGTGGCCGTGGAGTACGACGCGAACGGCGACATCGTGGTGGGCGCCGAGTACGACGAGACCAGCGGCGAGTGGCACGAGGAGGACCCCGAGTACCTCCCCACCCCGGCCGGCGACGGCGCGGACGGCGACGGCTCCGGTGCCGGCTCGGAGGACGAGGGCACCCCGGTCGCGGAGCACACCGGCTACGAGGCGGGCGAGGACGACATGACCGTCGACGTGCCCGGCGAGGACGTGAACGCGGGCCCGGCCACCTACGACACGGACGGCGACGGCGAGAACGACACCGCGGTGGTCAACGACGCCGACGGCACCACCTACGTGTTCACCGACACCGACGGCGACGGCCAGGCCGACGAGGCGGCGGTCGTCACCCCCGACGGCGACGTCACCATCGCCACCCACACGGGCGAGGACGAGTGGACCGTCATCGACGAGGGCCACCTCAACCCAGACGGCAGCTACGAGTCCGACCAGCAGCCGGTCGCACAGGGCTGACCCGCGGGGCCTCGCGGATCTGCTGCCGAGTCAGCGCCCGAAGCGGTCGAGACGTCCCGGCGTCCCGGCGTCCCGGCGGACCGCGAGGTCCGCCGGGTCCGGGTGTACCCGGGCGCGGTGGTCACGGGTGCCCGGGACGAGCCGCCCCGACGACGATCACGTGCCCGCGCACCCGGACGCGTCAGCCGTTCCGCACGCCGTGCTGTGGGGTGTCCTGGTCGTCCGGGGTGACGCTGAGGCTGCCGAGCAGCGCCAGCGCGGCGCCGGACGGGGTCTCCGGGTCGGCGTGGTAGATCACGAGGAGCTGCCCGTCCGTGTCGGCCAGCGGCAGCTTCCGCAGGCGCAACGTCAGCGCACCGACCTGCGGGTGCTCGAGCCGGGTGACGCCGCCCGCGAGCGGGCGCACGTCGTGCCGTGCCCAGAGCCTGCGGAACTCCTCGCTGGCCAGGGACAGCTCGCCGACCAGCCGCACGGCCCTCGGGTCGTCGATCCGCGCGCCGACCGAGGCGCGGAACGACGCGACGATGGTCGTCGCCGCCCGTTCCCAGTCGGCGTGCAGCGCGCGTTCCCGGTCGTCGAGGAACACCGCCCGCAGCCGGTTGGCGCCGACGGTGACCGCCGGGAACAGCGCGGACGCGAGCGGGTTGGCGGCCAGCACGTCGAACGTGCGGTTCTCCACGAACGCGGGCAGCGACAGGGCGCGGAGCAGTTCCAGGATCCCGTCCGGCACGCGTTCCCCGGCGGGACGCCTGCGCACGGGCCTGGCGGCCACGAGGCTCATGAGGTGGTCGGTGGAGGTCTCGTCGAGCTGGAGGACGCGGGCCAGCGCCTGCAGCACCGCGGGCGACGGGTTCCGGTCGCGGCCCTGCTCGAGCCGGAGGTAGTAGTCGGCGCTCACGCCCGCCAGCGCGGCGACCTCCTCGCGCCGCAGTCCCGGCGTGCGCCGGGTGCCGGTGACCGGCAGCCCGAGGGTCGCCGGGTCGACCTGCTCGCGGCGCGCACGCAGGTACGCGCCCAGTGCTCCGGGATCAGCCACGGCACCGATGGTAGGGCGGGCGGGCACGGCCTGCCTGGTCCCGCGAGTCCCATGCTCGAGGGGGTGGTCCCACCGCAGGCGGCGACAGTGGACCATCGGGGGCATGGAAACTCTGCCCGGCGGCACCTACCAGGTCGCCGACCTCACGTTCACCCGCGTCGGCTACGGCGCGATGCAGCTGGCAGGCAAGGGCGTCTTCGGCCCGCCCCGTGACCACGACGAGGCCGTCGCCGTGCTGCGCGCCGCCGTCGACGCGGGCATCCGGCACATCGACACGGCCGACTTCTACGGCCCGCACGTCACCAACCAGCTGATCCGCGAGGCACTCGCCCCCTACCCGGACGACCTCGTCATCGTCACGAAGGTCGGCGCGGTCCGCGACGACGTGGGCGGCTGGGTCCACGCCCGCGAGCCGGAGCAGCTGCGCGCCCAGGTGCACGACAACCTCACCAACCTCGGCGTCGACGCGCTCGACGTGGTGAACCTGCGGTGGGGTGGCGGCGCGGACGGCCACTCCCCCGTGCCCGGCTCGCTCGCCGAGTCGTTCGGCGCCCTCGCCGAGATGCGGCAGGAAGGGCTGATCCGGCACCTCGGCGTCAGCACCGTGGACGCGGAGCAGATCGCGGAAGCGCGGGCGATCGCGCCGATCGTGACCGTCCAGAACTGGTACAACGTGGCGAAGCGCCGCGACGACGCACTGGTCGCGGACCTGCACGAGCAGGGCATCTCCTACGTGCCGTACTGGCCACTCGGCGGGTTCACCCCACTGCAGGCGAGCGAGCTGGACGAGGTCGCCACCCGGCTGGGGACGACACCGATGGCCGTGGCACTGGCCTGGCTGCTGCAGCGGTCACCGAACGTGCTGCTGATCCCCGGCACGTCGTCGCTGCGGCACCTGCGCGACAACATCGCCGCCGCAGAACTCGTCCTCCCCGACGAGGAGCTGGCCGTCCTGGACGGCATCGCCGCGGACGCCTGATCACCACACGCAGACGGGAACCTCACGCCGGGCGCGCAGCGCCCGGCACCCGCGAAGCGGGCGAGGCCCCACCACCCCTGAGGGGTGCCTGCCATCCCGTCGACCTGGCGAAGCCCGATCACACCGGGTCAAGGGGGCCCGAAGCACGACGCGCCCACATGCCCAAATCCCCGGGCCCCCTTGACGCGGTGTGATAGCCCTCCGGGAGGTCGATGGGATGGCAGGCACCACCACGGACACCAGTCCTTGCCAACCCAACCCCGTGCCCAACCCCCGCCATCCCGGAGACCAGCCCGTCCGGCGAGGACCCCCCGGAGGGAAAACCCAGGCAAGGCCAACCCGACCAGCCCAGGAAACTGTGACGGACCCGGCGAGCGCCTGGCGGAGGCCCTGCCCGCCGCGGAACTCCCCTCCCCACGACCGACCTGGCCGAGAACGAGCGCCACACACAGACCCGCCACCCGACCCGCCCTCACGGCGACCGCATCCCCAACCAGCCGCAGCAGAACACCAACGCCCCGACAAACCCCTCCCACCCCGAAACTCACCCCCACCACAACCGACCCCGCCGAGAACAAACCCCACACACAGACCCCGCCACCCGACCCGCCCTCACGACGACCGCATCCCCAACCAGCCGCAGCAGAACACCAACACCCCGACAAACCCCTCCCACCCCGAAACTCACCCCCACCACAACCGACCCCGCCGAGAACAAACCCCACACACAGACCCCGCCACCCGACCCGCCCTCACGGCAACCGCATCCCCAACCAGCCGCAGCAGAACACCAACACCCCGACAAACCCCTCCCACCCCGAAACTCACCCCCACCACAACCGACCCCGCCGAGAACAAACCCCACACACAGAGACCACCACCCCGACCCGCCTTCACGACGACCGCATCCGCGGCTAGCCGCGGCGGAAGTCCAGCAGGCAGCGGCCGTCGCTGATGTCGGTCACGTGCTCGAGGACCAGTCCGTGCGGTGCGGCGAGGTCGCGGAACTCCTCGACCCGCCGTTCCCGGCCGCCGAAGATCGCGAGCATCGCGAGGTCGAACTCGGTGCCCGCCCGCCGTCCCCCGACCGGCTCGACCACGAGCACCCGGCCCGCCGGGGCCGCGGCCTCGACGCAGCGGGCCAGGACGCGGTGCGCGTGCTCGTCGTCCCAGTCGTGGAGGATGTCGCACAGCAGGTAGGCGTCCGCGCCCGCGGGCAGGGGGTCGAAGAAGCTCCCGGCGGTCACCTCGGCGGGCACGCCGCGTGCCAGGAAGAGATCCCTCGCCGCGGCCGCGGTGGCCTCGAGTTCGACGAGGTGGCCGCGCAGCCCCGGATGCGCGGCCAGGATCGCGGCGAGCAGCGTGCCGTTGCCGCCACCGACGTCGACGACGGTGGTGAACCGGCCCCAGTCGTACCCGGCGACGAGCTGCGGCACCTCGGTGCGCAACCGGTCGGTCATCTGCCGGTCGAACGACGCGCGCAGGTGCGGGTGCGCGGTGCGGTCGGCCCAGAAGTCCTGCCCGAAGCGGCGCGTGTACCCGGCCTCGCCGGTGGTGACGCTGTGCAGCAGCTCGACGAACGCCATCTCGGCGCGGCCGCCCGCCATGTCCAGGTGCAGGAGGTTGGTCAGCCCGTTGTCCGCGTCGCGGCAGAGGGTGGCGCCGAACGTCGTCGTCCGGTGGCCCGCCTCGGTCCGCTCGACGACCCCGAGCGTTTCGAGGTGGCCCAGGAGCACCCCGAGCGCCGTCGGCGGCACGTCCAGTTCGGCCGCCACCTGCTCGGGAGTGGCGGGGCCGGTCCGCAGCCGGTCGGGCAACCCCAGCGTCACGGCGACCCGCAGCGCCATCGGGGTGGCCAGCCCCGCCATGGCCCGGATCGCGGCCACGTCGTCGTGCTCACTCACGGGCACCGACGTTGGCATGCCTGTCAAGCGACATCACGCCCCGGAGCGCGAGCACGGCGGGCACGGCGAACGCGGCGCCGCCCGCCACGTCGGTGACGTAGTGGTAGCCGAGCCCGACCATCCCCAGCGCGACGCACACCAGGAGCACCGGGCCCCCGACCGCGACGACCGCCCGCACCCGCGGCCCGAACAGCACGAACACCACGACGAGCACCGCGACCATGCTGACCGTGTGACCGCTCGGGTAGACGAGGACGTCGTTCTTCCACCGGTCGAACGCCGGCTTCAGCACCCACGTGTTCACGACGACGGCGACGACCGGGGCGAGGACGGCGAACACCGCGTCCCGCGGCCGCCCCGCGCGCAGGCACCACGCCGCGAGCAGCACCACCACCGGCCCGACCACGTACGGCTCCGTCGGGAACACCAGCGCCACCAGCACCCAGTGCGGCCAGCCGTCGACCGCGGACCGCGCGACCTCGTCGGCCCCGCTGGGCACGCGGTCGCCGGCGAACAGGAGCCCGAGCACGAGGGCGAGGAGCGCACACCCGACGGCGACGACCACCGGCTGCCGGACACGCATGGGCAAACACTAGGCGGCCGAGTGCGCCAGCCAGTGGTCGACCAGGCCGCGGTCACCCGTGACGGTGACGGTGTCCGGCGGCCGCCTGCGGCTGACCACCAGCAGCAGGTCCGCGACCGGACCGCTCAGCGTCGCGTCCGCCTGCCCGTCCGCGCGGGTCCAGCGCACGCCGTCGGGCGCGCGGGTGACCAGCCAGCCGGGACCGGTGTCCGGGCGGAACCCGAGGGTCTGGCCGGTGCCGCGCAGTGCGCCGAACCCGGGCCGGACCGTCGTCGCCACCGGATCGGACAGCAGCTCCAGCCACTCGCTGATCGCGTCCGCGGCGTGGTCGGGGGCCACGGTGAACGGGGTGCCGGTCGCGAGCGCCGCGTCCGCGTGGTGGACGGTGGTGTCGTGGAGCATGCGGCGCAGCCAGAACGCCGCGGGCCGCGTCCCCGCGAACGTCCACACCGGACGATCCGGCGCGGAGAGCACCGCGGCGGCGAGGTCCTCGGCGCCCGCCAGCAGCCAGCCCGCCCACCCCGCCGGGTCGCCGGGGTCGGCGTCGAACGGGTCGGGCACCGGGGCGGGGCCGGACCGGACGATGCCCGCCGCCCAGCGGTGTTCCTGGCCGATGTGCCCGACGAGCACCCGCAGGGGCCAGTCCGGGCACGTCGGCACGACGGCGTCCGGGTCGGCGCCGGTCACCGCCTTCGCGAAACCGGCGGTGTGTTCGTGCAGTCCCTCGGCAAGGCGTGCGACATCCATGGCCGTACCGTAGGAACTCCACCCGGCTGGAGGTTCCACCGATCGTGACCGGCGGCACACTCGGCATCGGCGAGCTGGCGCGGCGGACCGGCCTGCCCGTGCGCACGATCCGCTTCTACTGCGACGAAGGGCTCCTCACGCCCGCCCGCAGCACGGGTGGGCACCGCCGGTTCGACGTGACCGCGGTCGAGCGGCTCGGCACGGTCCGCAGGCTGCGCGGGCTCGGTCTCGGCCTGCGCGCGATCGCCGACGTCCTCGACGGCCGCCGCTCCCTCGCCGACGCCGTGGCCGCCGAGCGGCACGCGCTCGACCGTGAGGTGGCGACGCTGGCGTGGCGTCGTGCCGTGCTCCGCGCGGTCGAGGAGGCGCCGCCTGCCGCACGCGCGGACCGGCTGGCACTGCTGTCCGCCGTCGCGGACGGGTGCTCCGCACACGACACGCTCGTCCGGCTGTGGCGCCCCATGACCACCGCACCGCTCCCGCCTGCCACGGTCGCGATGTTCCTCGACGTCAGCGCGCCCCGGCCGCCGGAACTGCCGACCCCGGCGCAGGTCGTCGCGTACGCGGAGCTGGTGCTGCTGGCCGCGGACCGGGTGCTCGCCGACCGGATGCGGGCCAGCATGCTCGTCGACCACGAGCGCGTCGCCGACCTCGGGGAGCTGCACGCGGCGGTCGGCGCGGCGTGCGCGCTGGCGTCCCCCGAGGTGGTCGCCGGGGCGCCGCCGGGACCGGGCCGCTCGCTCGACCGGTTCGTCGCGGCACACGCGGCCGCGGCCGGCACCGCGGACAGCCCCGAGTTCCGGCGCGCGCTGAACCGGCGGGCCGCCGCCGACCGGCACCCGGCGCTGCGGCGCTACTGGCGGCTGGCGGGCGAGGTCACCGGCGGGCCCGCGCCGGTCGGCGTCACGCACACGTGGCTGCTCGACGCGTTGCACCGCGCGGTCAGCTGATCGCCCGCGCCAGCCCGTCGAGGATCAGGTCGAGGCCGTACTCGAACTCGGCGCCGTAGTCGTACCCGGGTTTCAGCACGTGCTCGACGGCCAGCTCGGTCAGGTGCGGGTACTCCCCGGCGGCGAAGCGCGCCATGATCGCCTGCGCGGTCTTCGACGCGGACTCCGGCGAGTCGAACGGCAGGCTCGTCTCCTGGAGCGCGAAGCCGTGGATGTAGCTGTCCATCACGGAGTAGGCGTGCGCGGCCATCTCGATCGAGAAGCCCGCGCCACGCAGCAGCCCGAGCATGGCGTCGTGGTGTTTCAGGGTCGCCGGGCCCGGCGCGGTCCGCGACTCCATGAGCGCGGTCGCCCACCGGTGGCGCGACAGGACCGCGCGGGCCGAGAGCGCGCGCCGCCGCGCGGCGGTCCGCCAGTCGGGGCCGTCGGGCAGCTCGATCTCGGCGAACACGCGGTCGACCATGCCGTCGAGCAGGTCGACCTTGTTGGCGACGTGGTTGTACAGCGACATCGCCTCGACGCCCAGCTCGACCCCGAGCTTGCGCATGGTGAGCGACTCGATCCCGTTGGCGTCGGCGAGCGCCACGGCGGCTCGCAGCACCTGGTCGCGGTTCAGCCGGCCCCGTGCGTCGTTCATCCGCCAATCCTCGTGCACCTTGACGCCACTTACAACGTAAGTGTACTACTTACAACGTAAACTTACGATGTAAGTGAGAGGTGTGCATGAGAACGACCGCTGTTCTGGTCGCGCTGTTGTTCCTGACGTCCACGGCCGCGTTCGCGGCGGGCAGCGCGATGCCCGGGCAGTTCACCGGCGCTCTGCTGGTGGGTTGCACGGGTCTCGCGGTCGCGGGCATCGGGATCGCGTTGGTGCCCGTGCTCCGGCCGCACGGCGCGGGGCTCGCGACGGGGTACCTCGTCCTGCGTGCCGTGGAAGGTCTGGTGCTGCTGGGGATCGCGGTGTACGTCGCGACCACCGGGCACCGGGTCGAGGGCTTCGAGCCGTTCGTCTACGCGTTCACCGGCGCGGGCGGGCTCGTCCTGTCCGTGCTCCTGCTGCGCTCCGGGCTGGTCCCGCGGTGGCTGGCGGTGCTGGGGACCGTGGGCTACGCGGCGCTGCTCGCCGGGGTGGCACTGGGACTGTCCGGCACGGACGCGGGCATCGTGTTCCTCGCGCCTGGCGGCCTGTTCGAGCTGGTGCTGCCGATCCTGTTGCTGGTCAAGGGGTTCACGCCGGTCGCGGGGAGTGCCCGGTGAAGGCGGGGCTGATCGCCGGGCTCGGGCTGCTGGCCATGTCCGTGCTCGCCGGGTTCGCCAACTTCGGGGTCGTCGAGCGCGTGACCGGCCCGCAGGACACGACGACGGCGCTGTTCCGCGTGGCCGTGCTCGCGCTGGTCCTGGTGGTGGCGCTGGACGTGCTGGTGGCGTGGGCGCTGCGGGAGTTCTTCGCACCGGTGCACCACGGCGTGGCCACGCTCGCCGCGTGGTTCCGGCTCACGTACGCGGCGGTGTTCCTCGTCGCGATCGCCGACCTGTTCGCGGCGGCCGGGTCCCCGCACGCGATGGCGCGGATCGAGGCGTTCCGCGGAGTCTGGGACCTCGGGCTGGTGCTGTTCGGCGTGCACCTGGTGCTCGTCGGGTACCTGGCGCACCGGTCGCGGAACCTGCCCGCGCTGCTGGGCGTGCTGGTGGCCGTCGCCGGGCTCGGGTACGTCGTGGACGGTGTCGCGACCGTGCTCGTGCCGGGCCACGCGGTGCACCTCGCGGCGGTCACGTTCGTCGGCGAGGTGGCGCTGATGCTGTGGCTCCTCGTCAAGGCGCGGGCCACCGCGGGCTGATCAGCCGTGGGGCAGGTTGCCGAGGTCCCGCAGCTTGGCGACGACCGCGTCGAACCGGTGCCGGTCCAGCGCGGCGCCTTCCCGGCGGACCTCCTCCGGGTCGTACCGCAGCAGCCGGTCGGCGTTGGCGAAGCTCTCCCTGGCGTCCCGGTCCCAGCCGCCGACACCCACGGCCACCCACTCGTGGGCGTCCCGCTTGTGCTCCGGGTTCTTGCTGCTCAACGGCACGGCGAGGAGGCGCTTGCGCGCGTCGTCCGCGTACCCGATGACCAGCACGGGCCGGTCCTTGCCCATCGTGGGGTCGTCCTCGTAGGGCACCCAGCCCCAGACGACCTCGCCGGGATCGGGGTCGCCGTCGCGTTCCGGCGCGTACACCACCTGCATGACGGCGGAGCCTACGCAACCGCGCGGCGCGGGCCGGGGTCAGCCCGCCACCTGGCGCCTGAGGTCGCGGTGGTGACGCTCGGTGTGGAGACCGACCTCCTCGGTCTCGACCTCGACCTCGACGAGCTCACCGGGGACTTCGCCGGATCGTCATGGAGCGCACCTGGCCGGAGCAGTGGTGCGGGGGTGTGTACGGGCACGCAGCGTCACCGCTACTGTCATGGGTGACAGGGATCACGGGCGAAGGGACGCGGACTACCGTGTGGACGGGCCGGTGGGCGTGGATCTACCTCGCATCCGGGCTGGTCGTGGTGGCCGGCTACTACCTGGCCCTGTCGTCCGGCGCGCCCGCGCTCACCAGGGTGCTGCTGTACAGCGCGGTCAGCACGTCGTCCGCGATCGCGGTGCTCTACGCCTGCCACCGCTTCCGGCCGAGACCGGTGCTGCCGTGGCTGCTGCTCGGCATCGCCGAGGTGATCTACGCGGCGGCGGACACCAGTTTCTACGTCTCCCACTACATCGTCGGCGACCACAGCTACCCGGCACTCGCCGACGTGTTCTACCTGTCGCACTACCCCCTGGTCGTAGCGGGCCTGGTGCTGCTGATCCGGTTGCGCACGCCGGGCCGCGACCTGCCCGCGCTGCTGGATGCGACGCTGGTCGCCGTGGTCGCCGGCATGCTGTCGTGGCTGTACGTGCTGGCGCCGACCGCGCAGACGCAGGTGCCGACGCTCGCCAAGGCGGCGTCGCTCGCCTACCCGATGATGGACCTCGCGATGTTCGCGGTGGCGCTGCGGCTCATCCTCGGCTCCGGCAGGCGCCCGGCCGCGTTCCTGCTGCTGTGCGTGAACCTGCTGGCGTTCTTCACCGCCGACACCATCTACGTGCTGCAGCAGCTGTCCGGCACGTACGTGGCGGGGAACTTCATCGACGCGATCTGGCTGACCGGCAACCTGGCGCTCGGCGCGGCCGCGCTGCACCCGACGATGCGGCAGGTCGGCGACGCGACCCCGGTGGGCGACCCCGGGCCGGGGCCCGCGCGCATCGTCGCGTTGTGCGCCGCCGCGCTCGTCGCGCCCGCCACGCTGCTCGTCGAGTACGCGCGCGACGCCTACCACGACATCCCGGTGATCGCGGTGGCCTGCGGGTTGCTGTTCCTGCTGACCATCGCCCGACTGGCGGTGCTCGTGGCGCAGCAGCGGCGCCTCGCGATCACCGACGTGCTGACCGGGTTGCGCACCCGCCGGTACTTCGAGAACACGCTCGCGGCCGAGCTGGCGCACGCCCGCCGCACCCGCGCGCCGCTCGCGGTGCTGATCGCCGACGTCGACCACTTCAAGGCGATCAACGACGCGTACGGCCACCCCGGCGGTGACCGGGTGCTGGTCGAGATCGCCACCCGGCTGCGCAACGGGTTGCGGCACGAGGACGTCATCTCGCGGTACGGCGGCGAGGAGTTCGCGGTCCTGCTGCGCGGCGCGACCGCGGACGAGCCGCTGCGGATCGCGGAACGCCTGCGGCACACGGTGAGCAGCAGCCCGGTCGTCGTGGACGACGGGATGACGGTCGAGGTGACGATCTCCGTCGGCACGGCCACGTTCCCACTGCACGGCACCACGCAGGACGAGCTCGTGACGGCCGCCGACCGCGCGCTGTACGCCGCGAAGTGCAAGGGCCGCAACCGGATCGACATCGGCCCGTGCGGCGCGACCGAGTCGGCGGGCGGCGTGCTCGCCTACCTCGAGCACGCGGCCGACGTGGTCGACGGCTGGCTGTCCGACCACGAACACGGCCGCGCGGTCAGCAGGTGGGCGGGGCTGACGGCGGTCGAGCTCGGCCTCGACAGCGACGCGGTGCGCCACGCCGCCCTCGCCGGGCACCTGCACGACGTCGGCAAGATCCTGGTGCCGAAGGAGATCTGGACCAAGACCACCCCGTTGTCCGAAGAGGACTGGCAGCTGATCCGCCGCCACCCGGAGGACGGCTACCGCATGCTGTGCGCGGTGCCCGGCCTCGCCGAGACGGCCGAGGTGGTGCGCCAACACCACGAACGCTTCGACGGCACGGGCTACCCGGCAGGCCTCGCGGGCGACCAGATCCGCCGCGAGGCGCGGATCGTCGCCGTGTGCGACGCGTGGGCGGCGATGCTCGCCGCGCGCCCGTACCAGGTGCCGATGACCGAGGAACAGGCGTGCGAGGAACTGACCCGCAGCCGCGGCACCCAGCTCGACCCGGAGGTGGTGGACGCCTTCCTCCACCTGCACCGCACCGGCCGCCTCGGCGCACTGGCACGCCTGTCCCCGGCGCTCCGCACCCCGAGCTGACGCGACGCTCAACCGCCGCCCAGCGCACGGAGGACCCCTTCATCACGCCCAGCGCAACGAAGGGGTGGGCGGTTTCGTCCGGTGGTTGCGACGTTCTTGGTTGCTGGGGGTTGTGGGTGTCGCACGAGGCGATCTACCAGGCGATCTGTTCCAAGCCGCGACGGGGCTGCGTCGTGAGCTGGCCGCTTGCCTGCGGTCCGGCCGCTGCCCATCGCTCAACCGCGTACTCTCCGGCCAATCCCCGTTGCGACCACAACGTGCAACCGCCGGTCCTTGATCAGCTCTGGGCGTCGGCGATGGTGTTCCAGAACATCAGTTCGTAGGCCTGGAAGAGCCTGCCGTAGCGGCGGGCCGTGCGTTCGTCGCAGCGGCCCGCGTCGATGCCTGCCTGCACCGCCGCGATCGCCTGCTCGATCGCCTCCGGCACGGGGGTGGCGAAGAAGTCGAAGAAGCCGCACGCCTCGTCGTCGAGGCCGTACTTCTCCCGCATGGCCTTGGCGATCCGGCCGCAGTAGTCGCCCCACGCGGCGAAGTTCGCGACCACGCCGACGATCACGTCGGCCGGCTCGCCGTTCAGCGCGAGCCACGAGAAGTACGCCGGGTACGCCTGGCAGCCCGCCATCGGCTCGTACGCCCGCAGGTCCTTCTCGTCCATCCCGCCCGCGGCGGCGAGCGCGGGCAGCTTGCCCAGCGCAAGGCCCTCGCCCTGGGCGAGGCCCGCGAAGAACTCCCGCGCCGTCTGCTCCCCCGCCCGCGACGCCAGCAGGTGCAGGCTGCGCCAGTCGCTGCGCACGATGTGCGACTCCTCGGCGGCGAGCACGCCGAACACCTGCACCGGGGCGTCGCCGCGCTCGATCAGCGGCACGAGGCGGTTCTCGCTCTCCGCGGGCGCCAGCTCGGCCTGGACGGACTCCAACAGCTTTCGCGCTGACAACGACACCGGGCGAACTCCTCCCTGAGACACCACCGACGATCCGCCAGCCTAGAGCAGCCGCGTACCGTCGTGGCATGAGCTACTCGTCGCCGGATCCGCGGTGGGCGCGGCTCGACCAGTCGCGTCCCGCACCCGTCGCGCCGCGGGAGGTCGCCGCTGACGGCCGTGCGGGCGGCGGCGGCCCCATCCTGCCGTTGCTGCGCAGGGCCGTCGCCGAGGAACCCGTCGACCACGACGCGCTGCTCGACCACGTCGCGACCGCCATCCACGACGTCGAACCGGTGCACGACCCGCGCCCGGAACTGCTCGCGCTGCTGGACCTGCCGGACGTGACCGAGCCGGACCTCGACCGGGCCGCCGCCCTCGCCCGCGTCGACGAGCTGCGCGCCGCGCCCGGCGAGCACGCCGGGCTGATCGGCGCGGTCGCCCTCGCCGTGTCGGCGATCTCGGCCACCGCGACCGCCGCGCCGTCGCACGACCTGGCGCCGTCGGTGATCGGCCTCGTCTGCACGGCGTTGCGCGTGCCCCCGCCCGCCCGCTCGGCGAAGGAGGCCTACCAGCACGCGCGGGCCGCGCGCAACGCGCTGACCGCGGAGCTGCCGTCGTTCACGTCCGCCGCGCTCGGCGCCGCGTCACGGCACGACACCGCGCTCGAGGAACCCGCGCTGCGGGTGCTCCTGCGGCTCTACGTGCTGCGCCGCTGGCTGCTGGAGACCACGTGGCCGCAACGCCGCGCCTGCTGGCGGGTGCTGGACAAGGTCGCGGCCGCCACCTACCCGCCCGCCGACCCGATCACGCTGACCCAGCTGACCGGGAAGCTCGACGAGTACCAGTTCCGCCGCTGGCCGTCGTGACCGTTTCCCGCGAATTCCCCCCGCGCCGCACGTGACATGGCTAACGTCCGTGTCACATCGATGGGCGCATCGTGCGCGCGAGGGTCGAGGAGTGGTCCATTGCGGAAGTTGAAGGTCGCGTTGGCCGGGCTGGGTGTCGCGCTGCTGGGCGCGACGGTCGTGGGTGTGCCGTCGGCACAGGCGGCGACCGCGCGGAACGGCGTGTGCGAGTCCGGCGAGGTCTGCCTCTACTACAACAGCGACAACCAGGGGTCCCTTGTGGACTTCTCCGGGTCGGTCAAGGACTACGGCACCGGCACGGACTGCGTGAAGTTCGTCGGTTCCGGCAGCGGCCGAGGCCAGTGCGTGAAGAACAACGCGGCCTCGGTGTGGAACCGCAAGTCGGTGCCGGTCACCATCTTCTACAAGAGCGGCTGGTCCGGCGCGATCGACTCGTTCGTCGCGGGCGGGAAGGGCAACCTGCGGCCCGAGCTGAAGAACGAGAACGCCGGTCACGTGGTCGGCCAGGGTGACAACCAGCGCCTCGAGTACGGCGTGTACCACAGCGACGCGGGCGCGATCACCGCGTACTTCGACGGCTACCTGAACACCTCGGGCCGCCACGAGGGCATCGACTTCGCACGCGGCTCCGGCGCGGCGGTGTACGCGCTGATCGCGGGCACCGTGATCTACAAGAACGAGGGCGGCGGTGGGCTGTCCACTCTGTCCATCTACAACGCGAGCCTCGACCGGACGGTCATCTACCTGCACACCAACCCGCTCGACGGGCTGCGCGTCGGCCAGTCGGTGAGCAAGGGCCAGCAGGTCGCGACCGAGGCGGCCCGGGGCGCGAGTGCTGTGCACACGCACGTCGAGCTGCGCCCCGGCCGCCGGGAGCTCGCCGCGCCCAGCGTCGGTGACCCGACGCTGAGCAACCCGGTGCCGACGAGCTTCTGGATGGACCGCGGCTACAACATCTGCTGCCAGTAGGTCAGCGCCAGCCGAGGGCGGGGGCGACGTGCGTCAGGATGTCGGAGAGCAGGTGCGCGTTGTACTCGACGCCGAGCTGGTTGGGCACGGTCAGCAGCAGCGTGTCCGCCTCGGCGATCGCCTCGTCCTCGGCGAGCTGGTCCACCAGCACGTCCGGCTCGGCGGCGTAGGAGCGGCCGAAGATCGCCCGCGTGTTCGCGTCGATGAGGCCGATCTGGTCGCGGCTCTCGCCGTCGGCGCCGAAGTACGCGCGGTCGAGGTCGGTGGTGAGCGCGAAGACGCTGCGTGACACGGAGACACGCGGCTCGCGCTCCCAGCCGGCCTCGGCCCACGCCTTGCGGTAGGCGCGGATCTGCTCGGCCTGCTGGACGTGGAAGGGTGCGCCGCCCTCGTCGTTCTTCAGCGTGGAGCTCATCAGGTGCATGCCCTGCCTGGCGGCCCAGACCGCGGTCGCGTTGGAGCCCGCGCCCCACCAGACCCGCTCACGCAGCCCCGGCGAGTGCGGTTCGACGCGCAGGAGGCCGGGCGGGTTGGGGAACATCGGGCGCGGGTTGGGCTGGGCGAACCCCTTGCCCTCCAGCACCTTCAGCCACACCTCGGCGTGCTTGCGCGCCATGTCGGCGTCGGTGTCGCCCTCGCTGGGCTGGTAGCCGAAGTAACGCCACCCGTCGATCACCTGCTCGGGTGAACCGCGGGAGATGCCGAGCTGCAGCCGCCCGCCCGCGATGAGGTCGGCGGCGCCCGCGTCCTCGGCCATGTACATCGGGTTCTCGTAGCGCATGTCGATCACGCCGGTGCCGATCTCGATGCGTTCCGTCTTCGCGCCGATCGCGGCGAGCAGCGGGAACGGCGAGGCCAGCTGCCGCGCGAAGTGGTGCACGCGGAACCAGGCGCCGTCGGCGCCCAGCTCCTCCGCGGCCACGGCCAGGTCGACGGCCTGCAGCAACGCGTCCGACGCCGTCCTGGTCCGCGAGTGCGGGCTGTCCGACCAGTGCCCGAACGAGAGGAATCCGATGTTCTTCACGCCGGGTGCAACACCCGGCCACACTGATTGATTCCTCAACTAACGACGAGAGTGACGAAGAACCCCGTCAGCACCGGGCCGGGCGGGACGGCCGGTCGTGGCGCGTGGGCCGCGTCATCGGTGAAATCGCCGGTCTTGCGGCTCGGGCGTTACGGCGGCCGATGGCACGGACCAAGAATGTGGCCATGACCGCAGACCTCCCCCGCACCATCACGCGCCGCGGGCTGCTCGCCGCGTCCTCGACGCTCGGCGCCGCCACGCTCCTCGCCTCCCCCGCCGCCGCCACGCCGTCGCGGCGCGGGGACGACCTGGTCGAGACGTCGGCGGGCTGGGTGCGCGGCACCCGCACGGCAGGAGTCAGCGCCTTCCTCGGCATCCCGTACGGGAGCGCGGAACGGTTCCGCCCGCCCGCCGATCCCACGCCGTGGCGCGGGATCCGTGCCGCGACGGCGCACGGTCACATCGCCCCGCAACCCATTCCGGGCGCGCGGCTCGACTACACGCGGCTGATCGGGTGGCTCGACCAGCCGGGCGGGCAGAGCGAGGACTGCCTCGTCCTCAACGTGTGGACGCCCCGGCCCGACGGCGCGCGCAGGCCGGTCCTGGTGTCCTTCCACGGCGGCGGGTTCGCCACCGGTTCCGGCAACCACCGCGGGTTCGACGGTGACCCGCTCGCCCGCTTCGGCGACGTCGTCGTGGTCACCGTCAACCACCGGCTCGGGCTGTTCGGGTTCCTGCACCTCGCCGACCTCGGCGCGCCGGCGGAATGGGCGAGCGCGGGGGTCAACGGCATGCTCGACGCGGTCGCCGCGCTGCGGTGGGTCAACCGGAACATCGCCGCGTTCGGGGGAGACCCGAACCGGGTCATGGTGTTCGGCCAGTCCGGTGGCGGCGCGAAGACCTCGACGTTGCTCGCGATGCCGGCGGCGCGGGGGCTGCTGCACCGCGCGGCCGTCCAAAGTGGATCGACGCTCACGCTGGCGAGCCGGGAGGCGGGCACCCGCACCGCGAGCCGCCTGCTGGCGCGGCTCGGGCTGTCCACGCGGCGGATCACCGAGTTGCGGGACGTGCCGGTGGAGATGCTGGTCGCGGCGCAGGCCGGGCTGGAGGCCGCGACCCCGCCCGCGCAGTTCGCGCCCGTGGTCGACGGCGTGCACATCCCGCGCGACCCGTTCGCACCGGACGCGCCCGAGGTCTCCCGGGACGTGCCGATGATCATCAGCGCGACGCGGGACGAGGCGACCGCGTTCGCCGCCGACCCGGAGCTCACCGACGCCGGGCTGCTCGCCGCCGTGCGCGCGCTCGCAGGCGACGCGAACGCGGCGCGGGTGATCGCCGAGTACCGCGACGCCTACCCCGCCGCGTCGCCCGCGCTGCTGCTGGCACGCATGACCACCGACAGCGGTTTCCTCGCCGCCGCGCGGACACAGGCCGAGCGCAAGGCCGCGCTCGGCGGCGCGCCCGCCCACATGTACCTGTTCACGTGGGCGTCGCCCGCCGACCCGGCGCGCTGGGGCGCGACCCACGGCGTCGACGTGGCCCTCGCGTTCCACAACGCCGACGCCCCGATCACCGGCGACGACGCGCCACGTGCCCGCGCGCTGGCGGACGACCTGGCCGGTGCGTGGGTGCGGTTCGCCGCCACCGGCGATCCGAACGGTGGCACGCTCCCCCGGTGGCCCGCGTACGGCCCGGCGACCCGCGACACCCTCGTGCTGGGCGACACGACGACGGTCGAGGCCGACCCGCTGCGCCGGTTCCGGTTGCTGTGGGAGGAACTGTCCGGCTGAGCGGGGCTGCGCCGAACGGCCGTCGGTCGAACGCACGATGCGCGCCGGTCGCCGCCGTCCCTACGTTCGAGGGCGGAGCAGCCTCGGACGACGGGAGTCGGTTGATGTCAGGGATCAGCAGGCGCACGTTCCTGTACGGCACGGCGGCGGCCGGCGCGGTCACCGCGGTCGGCGCGGGACTGGCGCACGCCGACGTGCCGGGGTTCTACAACCCGTTCACCGCCTACCCGATCACCGGCACCTGGCAGGAGCACATCGACCGGGGCTCGCTGGGCGGCATCGACTACGGCATGGGCGTCGGCACGCGGCTGCCCGCGGCCGGTGGCGGCGTGGTCACCAACATCCCGTACAACGGCACGGGCGGCCACACCGTCACCATCCAGCACGACAACGGGTACCGCACCCAGTACATGCACCTGTCGCAGTTCCTGCTGGCGAACGGCACCCGGGTCGGCATGGGCGCGGTCGTCGGGCTGTCCGGCGGTGCGGCCGGTGCGCCGGGTTCCGGCAACTCGACGGGCCCGCACCTGCACTGGCACATGATCGACCCGGGCGGGGTGCGCATCAACCCGCTGACCTACCCCGGCGGTGGCGGCGGCACGGGCCTGCCGAAGACCACGACCGAACAGGACGGCGTGCCCGGCCCGGTCATGTGGAAGCGCACGCAGAACTGGCTGCGCATCGAACAGGGCTACACCGGTCCGATCGACGGTGTGCCGGGGGTGAACACGTACGCGGCACTGCAGCGGGCCATGCGCGCGTACGGCTACACGGGCCCGATCGACGGCGTGCCGGGCGTCAACACGTGGGCGGCGGTGCAACGGCTCGCCGCCCGGTGGGGCTACACCGGTCCCATCGACGGCGTCATGGGCCCGAACTCGTGGCGCGGCTACGCGCGTTTCATCAACCAGGACAAGTACGACTAGCGCCACGTCACAGTGGGAAGCCGAGGTCGCGGCCCGCTTCGCGGAGTTCGGCGCGGGCGTCGGGGTGGGCGACGTTGTCGACGATCTGCCGGGCCTGCTCCCCCGCGTCGTGCCCCCAGATCGTCGCGGTGCCCTGCTCGCTGACGACGTAGCTGTGCTGGAACGAGGTGACCGGCCCGGCGAGCCGCGGCACCACGGTGGACACGTTCGCCTTGGGGTGCCACGACGGCAGCGCGATGATCGCCCTGCCGCCCGGCGAGTGCAGCGCGCCGACGACGAAGTCGGTCTGCCCGCCGAACCCGGAGTAGATCACCCCGCGCACCCGGCTCGCGTTGGCCTGCGCGTACAGGTCGACCTGCAGCGCGCTGTTGACCGACACGAGGCGCTGGTGCCTCGCGATCAGGCCGGGGTCGTTGGTCTTCTCGGTGCGCAGCAGCCGCACCCGCGGGTTGCGGTCCACCCACTCGTAGAGCTCCTGGCTGCCGAACACGAACGACGCGGTCACCGGGGTGTCCGCGGCGAGCGCGCCCGCGCGTTCCAGGCCGAGCACGCCGTCGCTGAACATCTCCGACCACACGCCGATGCCGCGCCTGCCGGTGAGCGTGGCGAGCACGGCGTCCGGCACGGCGCCGATGCCGAGCTGCAGCGTGGCGGCCTCGGGAACGAGCGCCGCCACCCGCTCGCCGATCGCACCGAAGACCTCGCCCACGGGCCGGTGCGCGGGCGAGGCGAGCGGCTCGTCGACCTCGACCGCGTGGTCGATCTCGTCGCAGGCGAGGACCGCGTCCCCGTACGTGTAGGGCATGCGCGGGTTGACCTGCGCGACGACCATGCCGCCGCGGGCCCGCACGGCCTCGATCGCGGCGGGCAGGATGTTCACCTCGGTGCCCAGCGACACCGTCCCGTCGACCGGGGCGGAGGTGTGCACGAGCACGACGTCCGGCGGCAGCGTCTGCTTGAGCAGGTGGGGCACGAGCGACAGGCGCGACGGGAAGTACCGCAGCGCAGGCCGCCCCCTCATGCCGGTCCCGACGAACGGGGTCTCGAGCGTCACCCCGTCCCGGTCGGGGATGCCGGGTTGCGCGTTGAGCACGAACAGCCGGTACTCGGCGACGGCCTTGTCCAGGACGCCGAGCAGCCGGTGCGGGGTGGCGAAGTTGCCGCTCACCACGACCCGGGGCGTGCCCGCGATGGCCGAGAAGGCGGCCGCCAGCTGGGACTCCGACAGCACGCGCATGGCGCCACGGTATCCGATCAGGCGGCGGTGACGATCTCCCCGGCGGTCCGCACCCCCGACCACCGGGCAACCTCGGCGTCGAGGTCGAGCGGCTCCACGACCGAGGCGTCGGCGTAGGCGCCCCACTCGTCGCGGGGGAGCATCCACATGATCTCGAACTCGTTGCCGTCGGGGTCCGCGCCGTAGACGCTCTTCGTGGCGCCGTGGCTGGACTCCCCGGTGCGGGCGCCCGCGTCGACGAGCCGCTGCCGGAACTCGACGAGCTCGTCGATGGTGTCCAGCTGCCACGCGAGGTGGTAGAGGCCGACCCCCCGCTGCCGGGGTCCGGGCCCGGCGGCGAAGAGGCCGAGGTCGTGGTGGTTGCCGGAGCGGGGCGAGCGCAGGAACACCGCGCCCAGCCCCTCCTCGCGCGCGACCACGTCCATGCCGAACACGTCCGTGTAGAAGCGCACGGCCCGGTCCAGGTCGGCGACGAACAGCACGGCGTGGTTGAGCCGAACCGGTGCGACGGTCATGGCCGGTTCCTTTCAGGCGGTCGGGCCGGCGAGCTGCCAGCCGCTCTGCCACGCCCAGCCGTTGCGGGCGTTGAGGCTGATGTTCAGGAAGGCCAGCTCCTCGAGCGAGCGGGCCATGCGCAGACTGCCCGCGTCGACGGGCCGGAAACCCAGCGAGGCCAGCAACCGCGCGACGGTCTCCTTGGCGGCGTCGTCGTCACCGGCGTAGAAGCCGTCGAGGGGCCGCTCCCCCTCGGCCGGGTTCCCGAACCGCGAGGCGAAGACCGTGTTGAGGGCCTTGACCAGCTTGACCCCGGGCCGCGCGGCGGCGAGCCGCTCTGCGTGGCTGGTGTCCGTGGTCGTCAGGTCGCTGAAGGTGTCGTTGAGCGGGTTGGTCGCGTCGACCACCACCGCGGTGGTCTCGCCGAGCTGCCCCAGCACGTCGTCGGCGGCACTGGCGGGCACGGCGAGCACGACGACGTCAGCGTCCCGCGCGGCGTCGGCGACACTGGGCGCGGCTGAGGCGCCGGTGTGCTCGGCGACCTTGGCGGCGTTGCCGGTGTTCCTGGCGGTGACGGTGACGTCGTGCCCGGCGGCCGTGGCCGCGGCGGCGAGTCCCCCGCCGACGTTCCCCACCCCGATGATCGCGATCCGCATCTCTTGCTCCTCTCAATTACTTCAATCTTGAACCTACAGTAGATGCGAATACTTCAAGCGTCAAGTAAGTTGGGGGTGTGACCCCGCCCTCAGACGTCCGCTGGCTGACCCCGGACCAACGCCTGACCTGGCTGGACATGGTGCGCGTGCTGACGAGACTGCCCGCGACGCTCGACGCCCAGCTGGAGCGGGACGCGGAGGTGAGCTTCTTCGAGTACCACGTGCTGTCGATGCTGTCCGAGCTGCCGGACCGCACGCTGCGGATGAGCAGGCTGGCGCAGCTGACCAGCTCGTCGCTGTCCCGGCTGTCGAACGTGGTGAAGCGGCTGGAGGCACGGGGCCTGGTGGAGCGCGAACCGGACCCGGAGGACCGGCGTGCCACGCGCGCGGTGCTGACGGACGCGGGGATGGCGCTGGTGGAGCGGGCGGCCCCGGGTCATGTGACGACGGTGCGGGAGCTGATCGTGGATGCGCTGTCGGCGGAGCAACTCGCCCAGCTGCGCGGCGCCTACGGGCAGATCCTCACCCGCCTGGACCCAGGGTCGGCAACCCGCCCGGAATGGCTGGACGACTGAAGACGGTTTCAAAACGTGCCACGCGGCGAGGGGGCGCGCCCACGAAGCGGGCCCACCCAAGCCGAGCGCAGCCCACCACACAAGAACTGCCTGCTGCCATCCCCGTGCACGACCCGCCGCCATCCCGGAGACCAGCCCCTCCGGCGAGGAGGCCCGTCCGGCAGGACGCCCTCCGGCGAGGACGCCCGTCCGGCGAGGACAAACCCAGAACGGGGACAACCCCAGACGGCAACCCCGCACCGAACCCGCAAGCATCAAGCCTTGCACAACGGCGGCTGACACAGCATCCCGCTCAACGCCGTGTAGAAGATCTGCGGCAGAGCAGTCGGATCGGGCGCGGTGAAAGCCCGTCCGGAGGTCACCGAGGCCATGGCCGTCAACTCAGCCAGCGAGGCGTCCGGCCCGATCCCGATGGCGATCAACGGCAACGGCCGGCGCGGATCCTGTAGTGCCGCCAGGCGAGCGAGCAACGTCGCCCGGTCGATCCCGTCCCGGTCCTCGTTGCGCCCATCGGTCATCACCACGACCACGTTCAGCCGACCGGGCTCCCAGCCGGCACGGGCCGACGCGTACAGCGCCGCGACGCTGTCGTACAACCCCGTCGCCCCGTTGGGAATCGCGCGGACGGCACGCAACTGGTCCAGCGACCCCGCCGCCCGATGCTCGGCCACCGTCCGCATGGGCAGCAACGGCCGATAGTCCCGGTCCCCGTCGAGACGGGTGGCGAACAACGTCAGCGCGACCTGCGTCGTCGGCTTCAGCAACCCGAAGCCCGCCTCCGTGGCGGCCAGCGTCACGCCCATCCGGTCGAGCCCCGTGCCCGGCACGGCCTGCGCCATCGACCCCGACACGTCCATCAGGATGCTCAGCCTGCCCGACAGGTTGATCGCCGCCCACTGGTTCAGCAGCTCGTCGCTGACGTCCGTGTCCGGCACCGGCACCACCTGCGAAGGCGGCCGCAGGTGCTGGGCGGCCAGCACCCGCGACGAGCCGTCCAGCAACTCCGCCAGCAGGCGTTGCGCCAGCGGCCGCTCGGCAGAACGCGGCATGACCGTGTACGGGTAGTCCAGCGACGGCACCGGCGCGTCGGGCTGGACGGCCACCAGCGGCACACCGGAATGGACCAGCAGGTCGTGCTCCGACAGCGGGAACGCGGCCAGCGGCGAGGGGCCGGTCAACCGGTCGAACAGGTCGGCGGCCCGCTTCTCCGTGTGCTGCGAGAAACCACGCAGCACCTTCGTCGCGTCGGGCAGGCCGCGTACGCCCAGCAGCGCCGACAGCCCGACCGGGTCGCGGACGGGGTCGGGCAGGCCCGCGCGCACGTTCGCGCCGAGGACGCGTGCCCATGTCAGCGGCGTGCCGAGCCGGTCCGCCGTGCTGCGGACCACCCCCAGCACGACCGGCGACGTCGCCACCGACGTGCCGCCGACCGGCAGGTCCCACGCGCGCTCCGCCTGCGTGCGCTGCAACCACACCGTCGACTCGGGCACCCACACGTCGGGCTGGTCGGCGCGGTCCTCGGCGAGGACGGCACCGGTGGTGGCCGACTCCTCGGCACGGACCACGACGCGGGCGCAGGCGTCGCCCATGCGGTCGGCCGCCGCCTCGATGACGGGCACGATCTCGGGGGTCGCCGTGACGCGCAGCGTGCGCGTGCAGTCGGCGGAGGAGAAGGAGATGTGCGGGAGGCCGATCCACAGCGCGGTGGCGAGCACGAGCAGCGTGCCGAGCACGACCGGTGGCCGGCGGAGCATGGGGGAAGGCTAGTCGGGCGCTCGTTGTTCCTGCGCACAAAACCTTCTGTGACCTGTACCAACAGGTACCCGGCTAAGGTCGCGCCACGACTGCCCCGGGAGAGCGAGTGGACTTCGACCAGGTGCGCCGGGACTGGACGACGCTCGGCGAACGTGACCCCCTGTGGGCGGTGAGCGTGGCCGCGGACAAACGCGGTGGCCGCTGGGAGGTCGACGAGTTCCTCGCGCTGGGCAGGCGCGACGTGGACCGGGCCCGTGCGTGGCTCGCGGACCTCGGGCTGCCGACGACCTGGGAGCGCGTGCTCGACTTCGGGTGCGGCGCGGGCCGGTTGTCGCAGGCGCTCGCCGAGCACGCCGACGAGGTGGTCGGCGTCGACGTCTCGGCGCCGATGCTGGACACGGCACGGGCGCTGGACCGCAGCGCCGGGCGGTGCCGGTTCGTGCTGAACGACGCGCCGGACCTGCACGTGTTCCCCAGCGGCAGCTTCGACCTCGTCTACTCCGAGCTGGTGCTGCAGCACCTGCCGAAGCGCGTGGTGGCCGGCTACCTCGGCGAGTTCGTGCGGGTGCTGCGACCGGGCGCGGTGGCCATCGTGCAGTGCACCGTGCGTCCCATGTGGACGTTCAAGGGCGTGGTGTGGCGGGTCGCGCCCGCCCGGCTCGTCCGCATGGCGCAGCGCGTGGTGCTCGGCTACCCGGCGCCCATGCTGATGACGCCGGTGCCGCCGAAGTGGCTGCGCGCGGTCGTCGAGGCGCACGGCGGTGTCGTGGTGGACAGCACGACCGTGCCCGAACCGGAGACGCACTGGGTGTCGGCGCGGTACGTGCTGCGCAAACCTGGCCGGGAGAGCTGACATCAAGCTCCTCCGCTCCCCGACCACCTGGATCGTCGTCGCACTCGCGGTGCTGTCGTTCCTCCAGCTGCCCGGCCGCACCACGTTCGACACGAAGCTCGACCTCGTCACCGACCCGCTCGCGTTCCTCGACCGGGCGCTGCACCTGTGGAACCCCGAGTCGAGCGCGGGCGAGCTGCAGAACCAGGCGTACGGCTACCTGTTCCCGATGGGCCCGTTCTTCGTGCTGGGCGACGTGGCCGGGCTGCCGCCGTGGGTGACGCAACGGCTGTGGTGCGCGCTCCTGCTGGGCTTGGCGTACACCGGTGCCCTGCTGCTGGCGCGGGCGTTGCGGATCGGTTCGGAACCCGCGCGGCACGTCGGCGCCCTCGCCTACGCGCTCGCGCCGAGGATGCTCACCGAGATCGGCCCGGTGTCCGCCGAGGCGATCGCCGCGGTGATGCTGCCGTGGGTGCTGCTCCCGCTGGTGCGCGCGAAGGAACTCGGCACCCGGCGGGCGGGCGCGCTGTCCGGTGTGGCCGTGCTGTGCATGGGCGGGATCAACGGCGCCGTCGTGCTGATGGCCATGGTGCTGCCGGTGCTGTGGCTCGCGACCAGGGTGTGGACGTGGGCGCACGCCCGGCTCGTCGCGTGGTGGTGCGCGTCGGTCGCCGCCGCCGTCGTGTGGTGGGTGCTGCCGCTGCTGCTGCTCGGCCGGTACAGCCTCCCGTTCGTCGACTACGTCGAGTCGGCCACCAACACCACGTCGCCCACGTCGCTGTTCCAGGTGCTGCGCGGCACGAACCAGTGGGTGGCCTACGTCGTGTCCGGCACGTCGTGGTGGCCGTCGGGTTTCCTGCTCGTGGACCACCCGGTGCTGATGCTCGCCACCGGGCTCCTGGCGGCGGTGGCGCTGGCCGGGCTGGCGCGCTCGCGGCTGCCGGAACGGCTCTTCCTCACCCTCGGCGTGGTGACCGGCGCCGTGCTGCTGACCATCGGGTACGTGGGCACGCTGGACAGCCCGCTGTCGGAGGTGGTGCGCGGGCTGCTGGACGGACCGCTGGCGCCGTTCCGGAACGTGCACAAGTTCGAACCGGGCCTGCGACTGCCGCTCACGCTGGCGTTGACGCACGCGATCACCGCGGTGCCGTGGGCGCCCGCCAGGGCGTCGGCCAGGTCGCTGAAGTCGCCGCTGGCCGCGCCCCGGTTCGTGGCCGGGACGGCGCTGGTCGTCGTGGCCGCGGCGCCGGCGTGGCTGCTGACGCTGCGGCCCGGTCCTGGCTGGGACGAGATCCCCGCGTACTGGCACGAGGCGACCGCGTGGCTCGCCGAGCAGGACGCCACGGCCAGGACGCTGATGGTGCCGGGCAGCGGGTTCGCCGAGTACCGGTGGGGACGGCCGATCGACGAACCGCTGCAGCCGCTCGCGCAGGCGCCGTGGTCCGTGCGCAGCCAGATCCCGCTCGGGTCCGAGGGCAACACGCGGCTGATGGACGCCGTCGAGGACGCGCTCGCCGACGGCCGCGGCGCACCCGGCCTCGCCGACTTCGTGGCCCGCTCCGGGCACCGGTTCCTGTTGCTGCGCAACGACATCACGCGCGCCGACGCGCCGCCCGCCGCGGTGCTGCGTGCCGCGCTCGCCCGCTCCCCCGGCATCGAACGGGTCGCCGGGTTCGGGCCGCGGATCCGGCTGGCGGGCGCGGTCGACGCCGGGCTCGGCCCGGTGCCGTCACTCGAGGTGTACCGGGTGGACCGGGACGTGCCCAGGGCGGTGGCCGTCGCGAAAGACGACCTCGCCACGGTCAGCGGCGGCCCGGAGTCGCTGCTGCCGTTGCTGGACGCCGGGCTGCTCGACCCGGCCCGGCCCGCCGTGCTCGCCGGCGACGGCGGCGCGCCGGGCGCGCGGGACTGGTACGTGACCGACGGGCTGCGGAACCGGGAACGCAACGTGGGCCGGATGCGGGACAACCTCAGCCAGACCCTGACCGCCGACGAGCGGCCGAGACAGGCGCGGCCCGCGCTGGACCTGCTGCCGTTCGACGCGCAGGAGCACCGGACCGTGGCGGCCTACCAGGGCATCCGCGCGGTGACCGCGTCGAGCGCCGCGAGCTTCGCCGACTCCGTCCGCGGCACCGACCTGACGGCCATGCCGTTCGCCGCGCTCGACGGCGACCCGTACACGGCGTGGCAGTCCTCGTCGTTCCGCGAACCCGCCGGGCAGTGGCTGGAGGTCACGCTCGACACCCCGCGCGTGCTGTCCGAGGTCACCCTGCGGGTGGTGGACGACCGGCGCGTGGGCTGGCCGGTCACCCGGGTGCGGATCACCACCGACGCGGGCTCGGTGGAACACGAGGTGGCCCGGGGGGCACAGGAACAGCGCTTCCCCGTCGCGACCGGGCTCACCGGCACCGTGCGGGTGACCGCGGTGGCGATGGCCGCGGGCCGGGACACCGGCAACGTGGGCATCGCCGAGCTGGGCATCCCCGGCGTGGTGGCGCAGCGCGCGCTGCGGGTGCCCGCGGACGTGCGCCCCGCAGGCGGGCAACGCACCACGTACGCGTTCACCCGCGGTCCGCAGCCCCGGTACGCGTGCCTGCGGCAGGCGGAGGTCGTGCGCTGCGACGCGGGTCTGACCCGCTTCGGTGAGGAACCCGAGGGTGTGCACCGCCTGTTCACCACCGCCGCCCGCGGCACCTACGAGGTCGGCGGCACGGTCCTGCCCGCGAGCGGCGGCGCGCCGCCCGTGGCGCTGCGCGGCCTGACCGTGTCGGCGTCCACGCAGCTCGCCGGGGACGTGGGCGCGGCGCCGCTCGGCGCGATCGACGGTGACCCCGCCACCACGTGGATCGCCGACGAGACCGACCAGCGGCCCGTGCTGCGCCTGGCCTGGGACGCCCCGCGCACCGTGCGCGGCCTGCGGCTCGCGACGACGCCCGGGGCGGGTGCGAGCGCACCCGCCGAGGTGCAGTTGACGTCCTCGGCGGGCACCGTGCGGCGCACGGTCGCCGCCGACGGCACGGTCGAGTTCGCGGGCCGCACCGACCGCCTGGAGATCACGGTCCTCCGCGTCGAGCCCGGGTTCCACGGGCCCGCGGGCATCAGCACGGTCGAGGTGACGGGCGTGCCGTTCCCCGCGATCCGGCCGGACACGCCGGTGCGGGTGCCGTGCGGCGCCGGTCCCGTCGTGCGGGTCGACGGCCGGGACTACGACACGGCGGTGTCGGGCACGGTCGAGGACGTCACCGAGCACCGGGCACTGCCGCTGACCACCTGCGACGACCTGGCCGACGGGCTCGACCTCGGCGCGGGCGACCACGAGCTGCGCACGGCGCGGACAGCCGACTTCGTCGTGCAGGACGTGTGGCTGCGGCCCGCGGACGCGACCCCGGTCGAGCCCCGGCAGCGGGCGGTCACGGAGGTGTCGTGGGGCGCGGTGCACCGCGAGCTGCGGGTGGCCGACGGGCCCGCCGCCGTGCTCGCCGTGCGGGAGAACGCCAACGACGGCTGGGTGGCGACGGCGGACGGGCGGCCGCTGGCGCGCACGAGGGTGGACGGCTGGCAGCAGGCGTGGGTCGTGCCCGAGGGCGCGACGACGGTCGTCATCGAGTTCGTCCCCGACGGCACCTACCGGACCCGGCTGCTGATCGGCGCCATCGCCGCGCTGCTCGTGGTCGCCGCCGCGCTCGTGCCGGGCCGGCGGCGGCCGGGTCCGTCGACGCGACCGGGCCGCGGCACGTGGGTGCCGTGGGTGCTGGCCGCGCTGCTCGTGGTGCTCGGCGGCATGGCGGGTCTCGTCGCGCTGCTGGCCGTGCTGTTCGTGCGCAGCCTCGTGCCGCGCTACCGGCGGGCCGTGTCGATGGTGGTCGCGTTCGGCGGCATGGCGGGCGCGACGGTGGTCAGCGTGACCGGCCGCCTGCTCGGCCACGGGCAGGACTGGGCGTACGGCACGGCCGCGCAGGCCTGCGTCCTGGTGGCGCTCGCCGCCGTGGTCTCGGTGCGGGTCAGGTGGTTCGACCGTGCCTGAGCTCCACGACCGTCCCCGCGGCCACGAGCAGGCCGGTGGCGGCCACCGCCGCCCCGATCACCTGCGTCGGCGAGTCGTTGAGCCACGCCAGCACCAGCACGGTCTCGACCGCGACCGCGAACCACGTGAGCAGCGTCGCGCGGCGGTCGCCGTCGGCGATCCGGCCGAACAGCAGGATCTGCGCGGGCGCCAGGAGCGAGCCGGTCAGCGCGAACGGCCACAGCGGCAGCACACTGTCCACATACGACTGTCCACCGACGAGCACGAACAGCTCCGGTCCGAACAGGACGGCGCCGAGCACGACCACGCCGTCGAGCGCGGCGCACACGGCGAGCCCCGCGGTCATCGCCCGTTTCCGGTCCGCGCCGGTCAGCCGGGGCAGCACCAGCACGGCGACGGCGTGCGGCAGCCAGTAGGCGATCTTGGCCAGCACGGCGCCGACCGCGTACTCCCCCGACGCGGCGGGCAGGACGTGGCGGGCGAGCACCAGGTCGAGGTTGATCAGCACCACCACGGCCAGCAGCGCCTGCGCCGCGTGCGCGACCTCGCCGAGCCGCCGACCGCCGAACCGGGCGGGCAACGGCCTGCCGCACACCGCCCAGCCCGCCACCGTGGACACCGTCGCGCCGGCCGCGACCCCGGCCATCGCGCCGCCACCGGTGCCGGTCGCGGCGAGCCCGGCGAGCGCGCCCCCGACCCGGACCGCCGCCTCGCCCGTCACGAACGCGCCGTACCGCGTGAACCGCTGTTCGCCCTGCAACAGGCCCTGCCACAGGCCGTTGAGGGTGAGCGGCGCGAGCGCGGCCGCGAGCCACACCACCGCGCCGACGTCGGTCGCGTGCAGCACGTGCGCGACCAGCGGCACGGCGGCGCCCGCCAGCACGGCGACGGCCGCCGCGACCGCGAAACCCAGGCCCGTCAACGGTTCCCTCGGCTCGCCGGGGTGCGCGGCGACCCGCAACGCCACCGCGGTCTGCACCCCCATCGCGGGCACCACCCCGACCAGCAGCACCGCGAGCAGCGCGCTCAGCTCGCCGAACGCCGCCGGTGCGAGCAACCGCGCGGCGATCACGGTGAGCAGGTAGCCCGACGCGTTGGACGCCATCACCCCGGCGGTGACGGCGAGTGCGTGCCACCCGGTGCGCTGCTGGACCGGCATCGCGCTCCTCCATGGTCGGTTCCCCGCACTCTAATCGCGGCGGTGGGCCGATGAAACCCTTGAGTGTCAAGGATTTCACGCTTCCCGCGGTCTCCGCCGGGCTGGCCATCGCGGTGCTGGCGCCTGTCCTCACGCCGGGCTTCACCCTGGTCCACGACATGGTGTTCACGCCGGACCAGCCGTTGCTGCCGGACTCCTTCGGGCTCGGCACGACGCCGCCGCGCTCGGTGCCCGCCGACGCGGTCGTCGCGGCCCTGACGTGGCTGCTGCCCGGCGCGCTCGTGCAGAAGCTCGTGCTGTTCGCGGCGCTGACGCTCGCCGCGTGGGGCGCGGGCAGGCTCGTGCCCGCGCGGTCGCTGGGACCGAGGCTGGTCGCGGCGACCGCGTACGCGTGGACACCGTTCGTGGCGGAGCGGCTGTTCATGGGGCACTGGCCGTACCTGCTGGCGTACGCGTGCCTGCCGTGGATCGCCGCGGCCGGGCTCGCGCACCGGCGCGGCGAGGCGAAATCCTTGACCCGCCTGGTGTTGTGGTCCGTGCCCGCCGCGCTCACCCCCACCGGCGGGCTGCTCGCGGCGGGGACCGCGCTGGCGACGGCCGGGTGGCGGGTGCTGCCCGCGCTGGTGCTGCTCAACGCACCGTGGTGGGTGCCGTCGGTGCTGCGCCCGGGCGCGGTGCTGTCGGCGCCGGACGCCGTCGACTGGTTCGCGGCGCGCGCCGAGAACTGGGGCGGCACCGCCGTTTCCGTGCTGGGCACCGGCGGTTTCTGGAACGCGGACGTCACGCCGGTGAGCCGGGAGCTGCCGGTCGTGCCGGTGCTGACCCTGCTGGTCGTGGCGATCGCGGCCGTCGGGTGGCCGGTGCTCGTGCGCAGGCTGCCCGAGGCGACACGGCTGCTCTGGCTGGGCGCGGCCGGGCTCGTGCTCGCGCTGGCCGCGCACCTGCCGCTCGGCGCGGTCGCGCTGCGCTGGCTGGTGAGCGAGGTGCCGGGCGCCGCGCTGCTGCGGGACGCGCAGAAGTGGGTGGCGTGGTGGGCGTTGCCGTTGGCGCTGGGCTTCGCGCTCGCGGTCGAGGCGGCGCGGCGGCGGGCCGTCGTGGCCGTGGCCGCGCTGGTGCCGCTCGTGATGACGCCCGACCTGGCGTGGGGCGGGTGGGGGCGGCTCAGCACGGTCGACTACCCGCCGGACTGGGCGGCGGTGGCCGACGTCCTCGCCCGCGACGAGCACCCCGGTGACGTGCTGTCCCTGCCGCTGGGGGCGTTCCGCCGCTTCGGGTGGAACGAGCACCGCACGCAACTGGACCCCGCGCCGCGCCTGCTGCCGCGCACGGTGGTCGTCGACGACACCGTGTACGTCGACGGGCGGCCGGTCCCCGGCGAGGACACCCGGCTGCCCGCCATCCGCGACGCGCTCCGCGACGGCGCCGACCTCGGGGCGCTGGGCATCGGGTGGGTGCTGGTCGAGCACGGCACACCCGGCGCGCTCGCCCTGCCGCCCGGCCTCGAACCGGTGCACCGGGGCACGTGGCTGGACCTGTACCGCGTACCGGGCCCGGTCGCGCGGGCGCACGGCACCGTGCCCGTCGCACCCGTGGTCGCCGCCGATGTCGCGACCGCTCTTTTCGTGGCCGGATGCCTGTTGTGGCAAGCGATACCGGCCGGTAGATTCATCCGAAACCGAAGGCAGGAGTCTCTCCGTGAGCAAGTTCATCGCAGCACTGGTCGCGGTCGTCGGGGGCATCGCCCTCGCCGTCGGGGGCACCGCGACGCTCGTCAGCCTCGCGGGGCCGGACCGGGGCGTGAACCTCGAGAACGCACCGGCCGCGAACGGTGAGGACGGCCCGGTCGACTACGGCACGTCCGGCAAGTAACCGCTCCACAGTGCACAAAGCAGCCACACTGTCCCGTTCGGTGCGGCTTTTCCGGGCGTTCCGCCAGGAACACACCGACAGGGACACCTTCTACCGGGTGCTGGCGGCGGACTCCGCCGAGCAGGTCGCGGCGTTCACCCCGCTGCGCGACCGGCTGCTGCTCGACGTCGGCGGCGGCCCAGGGTACTTCGCCGACGCCTTCCGCGCCCGCGGCGCGTCGTACGTCTGCGTGGACCCCGACGTGGGCGCCGCCGGGCACAACATGGTGCGTGCCAGCGGTACCCGGCTCCCGGTGCGCACCGGCGCGGTCGACGTCTGCTTCTCGTCCAACGTGCTGGAGCACGTGTCGCAGCCGCGCGCGATGCTCGCGGAGATGGTGCGCGTGACCAGGCCCGGCGGCACCGTGTTCCTGTCGTTCACGCCGTGGTGGTCGCCGTGGGGCGGGCACGAGACGTCGCCGTGGCACTTCCTCGGCGGGGACTACGCGGCCCGCCGCTACGCCGAACGCAACGGCCACGAACCGAAGAACCGTTACGGCACCAGCCTTTTCCCGTACACCGTCGGCGCCGCGCTGCGCTGGGTGACGGCGTGCGAGGGCACCACGCTCGTGCACGCCTTCCCGCGTTACCACCCGCGGTGGGCGGGCTGGGTCATGCGCGTGCCCGCGCTGCGCGAAGTGGCGTGCTGGAACGCGGTCTTCGTGCTGCGCAAGGACATGCCCTGAAAGACGCTCCCGGACGGTGAGCATCTTTCAGGGCATCGGCGTCACACCGGTTCGGCGACCTTGGTGGGCGCGCCGGCCGGCCTGCTGTGCTTGCCGCGCCTGCCGAGCGCCAGCATCGCGATCGACACCACGATCAGCACGCCGCCCACGATCCACAGGATCACCGGCAACCCGGTCATGAGCCACAGGCGCGAGACGTTGTCCTCCGCGTCGGCGACGTAGCCGCTGACCGTCTCGTCGGTCATGGCCAGCTTGCCGTCGAACACGGCCGTCGACCGGCCGTCCGCGCGCAGTTCCTGCTTGCCGTCCTCGCTGCCGTTGACCACCGCGCCCGTGGTGGGCTCGACGTACAGCGTCCGCACGGCCTCGTAGTACAGCTCGGCGTGCACCGTCGGCACGTCCGGCTGCCCGACGAGCGAGCCGGGCACGTCCAGCTCGTTGACCATGGTCGGCGGGATGGTCTGGACGAACTTGTACACCGGCAGGCCCTTGACCTCCTCCTCACCGACGTAGTTGGCGGGGACCGTCTTCTTCAACGTCGTGTCGAACCACTGGTAGTCGCGCTTCTCGGTGTCGAACGGGAACTTGAAGTTCAGGCCCGGCTGCAGCACCTCGTTGCGCTCCCCGACGACGCGTTCGCCTTCCGCGTCCTCGTAGAACTGGTTCTCGCACGGGGCGACGGCCTCACCGGTGTACCGGTCCAGGCACAGCGAACGCAGGCTCGCGTTGACCACCAGCCCGTCGGCGTCGTCGGTCCTGACCTCCGCCGCCTCCACCCACACGGTGACGTCGCCGTCCTCGACGACCTCCTCGGCACGCAGGTTGCCGGTGACCTTGGTGGTGGAGATGAGGCTCAGGTTCTCGCGGATCTCCGGGGTCGCCGTGTCCCCGTTCGGCACGTACACCAGTGCCGTGATGCCGTCCCCGTGCGCCACCGAGAGCTGGTCCACGTCGTGCGGGATCTTCGCGAGGCTCGGGTACGCCCAGAGGCGCAGCAGCAGCCCGGCCACGACCGCGAACACCCCCAGACCGAGAATGACGAAGGTGACATAGCGACGCACGGTTGTCCTCCAAGTGTCACGACCGCGAGCGCGGTCGAAGGTTCGCGCCGGCCGGGACGGCTCGGCCCAGCAGGCGTTCTGTGGTGCTCGCCGCGCGCACGGCGACGTCCCGCTGTGCACGGGCGCGCAGTGCGTCGAGCAGGTCGGCCGGTGCGCACTGCTCCACGAGCAAGGGTCCGCCCGGCACGCCATCGGCGACGGTCGCCTCCGGCATCCCGGGCAGCCAGTCACCGCGGTCCGCGCCCGCGACGTGCCGTTCGACGACGGCCGTGAACCGCGTGCCGGTGCCGGTCCAGTCGAAACACGCCGCCCAGTCGCGGCAGCGGGCGGCGGTGCGCGCCGCGTGCACCGGGTCGGCGAGGTCCGCCAGCGCCCGGTGCAGGACATCGACCACCGGCGCACCGGTGGGAACGTGCCACCCGGTCTCGCCGTGCCGCACCGAGTCACGCAGGCCGGGCACGTCCCGGCAGACGGTCGGCACGCCGTGGGCGGCGGCCTCCAGCACGGCGAGGCCCCAGCCCTCGCCGTCGGACAGCGTGACGTTGAGCCACGCGCGGCCCAGCAGTTCGGATTTCGCCGTCTCGCTGACCCGGCCGTGCACGGTCACCACGTCGCCGTGCGCCGCCGCGAGCGCACGCAGCGCCGCCTCCTCCGGACCGCCGCCGACCACGTGCAGCCGCACGTCCGGGACGCGTGTGCGCAGCTGCGCCACCGCGTCGATCAGGCGGTCGACCCGCTTCTGCGGCACCAGCCTGCCGAGGCAGACGATGGTGGGGGTGGCGTCGCGCGGCGGCAGCCCGTCGGGCGCGGCGCTGTTCCCGTTGGGCACGACGTACACCGGGCCGGTCCAGCGCAGCCGTGCGCGCATGGCCTCCACTGTGGACGGCGAGACGGCGACCGACACCGCGCGCCGGTACACCAGCCGGGCGGCCGGGCCTTCCAGCCACCGCCCGACCGCGGCCAGCCAGGCGGGGAAGTGCACGCCGAACTGGTCGGTGTGCACGTGGTGCACCACCTGGACGACCTGCCTGCCACCGACGGCGAGCGGCGTGAAGAACGGGATGCCGTTCTGGCAGTCGACGACCGCGTCGATCCGCCGTCGCCGCGCCAGCAACCACAGCAGCGCCAACGGGTACACGGTCCACCGCCCGCCGCGCCTGTGCACGGTCACGGGCCCGTCGGAGTCCCTGGCGCGCTGCCCGGTGTCGCGGGCGGTCAGGTAGGTGACGGTGTGGCCGTGCCGGGCCAGCTCGTGCGCGACGCGCGTCGCGTAGGTCTCGGCACCGCCCGCGTGCCGGTGTCCGAGGTCGCGCCAGTTCACCACGACGACGCGCATCTACGCGGCCTCCGGGACGAGCACCGGCGCGGGACGCGGTTCGGTCTCGAGGACGGCGCGGATGCGCTGCAGGTCGGCGAAGCTGCGCAGGCCGTGGCGCAGCGGCGCGAACGTGGACCCGGCGACGTCGATCCACCGCACGGGCACCTCCTCGACGACCGCGCCGAGCCGTTGCAGCCGCGCGAGCACCTCGACGTCGAAGGTGAACCCGGTGGTGCGCAACGGTTCGAACGCGGCAACGGCGAGGTCGCGGGTGAAGAACTTGAAGCCGCACTGGGTGTCGCCGACCCCCGGCACGATGGAACGCGCGGCACGGCGGAACGCCCACGCGCCCAGCTGCCGCAGCACGCTGTGCCGGGCCCGCACGTCCGACCCGGGATGCGCCCGCGACCCGAGCACGACGTCCGACCCGTGCCGCAGCATGCGCAGCACGGACGGCAACGCGTCCACGCTGGCGGCGAGATCGGCGTCGCAGAACCCGACGAACCGTCCGCGCGCCGCGAGCACCCCGGCCCGCACGGCGGCGCCCTTGCCGCGGTCCGGGCAGTGCAGCAGCGTCACGGGAAACCGTTGGTCCCGCACGATCTCCGCGGTGCGATCGGTACTCCCGTTGTCGACGACGATGACCTCGGCGGCCACGTCGCGCAGGGCGAGGCCAAGACCGACCAGGCTACCGGGCAGACGCCGTTCCTCGTTGTACACGGGCACCACGACGGACAGCTCCACACCCGCACGGCGCATCAACGAGCCTCCAACGCTGAGACACAGGTCACACGGACCTGAGGGCGCAACCGTAGATCACCGGGAAGACCGGTAGGGCGAGGAGTTGTGAACGTACGCGGAGTTGCCGGTGTGAGGCCTAGCCGGTGCGGCTGGTCGGACTAACGCGCGTGCATATCGACGGCGCACCGGGACAAGCAACATTGTCCGCCCGCACAACCGGGCTTCCTCGGGTCTCGCGGACCGGATCCGGGGCGCTGTCGTGACCTCCACGATGCCCGGAAAGCGCCCGGCGCGCCACCGCAACCGAGGAAGCTCCCAGCTCCCTCGGCAACGGGGCGCTCCAAGCCCGGCCCGCGAAGCGGGCTGCGCCCGCCCAAGCCGAGCGCAGCTCACCCTCCGGGAGGTCGACGGGATGGCAGGCAGACCCCGGACACCAGTCCCTGCCAAACCAACCCCGGACCAAACCCCCGCCATCCCGGAGACCAGCCCCTCCGGCGAGGAGGCCCGTCCGGCAGGACGCCCTCCGGCGAGGACGCCCGTCCGGCGAGGACACCACCCAGGACGGGGACAACCCCCTGAGGGCACACCAAGCAACACCCTCACTCACACAACCGAACACTCTCCACAGCGAGATACAGCTCAGCGACCCCCTTGGGATCCCCGAGGTCACGCCCCGTCAGCTCCTGCACGCGCCGGATCCGGTACCGCACCGTGTTGGGATGCACGAACAACCGCTCCGCGGCGTCCCGGGCCGAGCCGTGCTCGGCGAACCAGGCGTGCAACGTGCACAGCAGGACGTCACGCTCAGCGGCGGGCAACGCGAGCAGCTCGGCGAGCACGTCCGTGGCGAGTTCACGAGCCAGCTTCGGCGCCCCGGCGACCAGCGTGCTGACCGGCCGCTCGCCGAACCCGATCACCCCGGTCTCCCCCGGCGCGAGACAAGCCCTGGCGATCCGGGCCCGGCTCAGCGCGGCCGGGATCAGCGGCAGACCGGACACGGGCGGGCTGACCCCGACCGCCGCGGCCGTGCCCTCCAGCACGGTGCGCAGGGCACGCAGCTCGGCGGTGCGCCCCACCGCGACCACGCCGACCTCACCGTCCGGCAGCCTGCGCCACACCGAGCGCAGCTTGCCCGACGCCACGACGTGGGACGGCGCCGGGTCCGCGTCGAGGTCCGCGTACACCACCACGAACGGGCCGGTCGTCGGGAGCTGGAGCACGCGGGCGGCGTCCTCGAACTCCTCCGGCTTGGTGAAGCGGCCCTCGATGAGGCCGTCGACGACGGCCAGCCGCGCCTTCTCGTCGTACCGCGCGGACTCGGTGGCCACCTCGGTGTAGGCGTCGGCGATCACGTCGGAGAACGCGTCGATGATCTGCCACACCATGGCGTTGACCGGGATCAGCTGCTCCGGGGTGAGCACGCGCGGCGGGGCGACGCGGTCGATGATGCCCTCGTAGGCGAACGTCCCCGCGAGGCGGAACGCCCGCAGCACGGCCGACAGCGGGATGCCGAGCCGGGCCTGCGCGCGCCCGGTCTTGCGGACGGTCTCGAGGTCGACCTCGCGGGCCTCGATGAACGCGTCGAACGCGCGGGCCAGGTTGACCTCGCAGACCTTGCGCAGCTCACGCGGGGACGTGGCGTCGAGCCTGCGGTAGAACTCGTCCTTCTCACCGAGCAGGCTGGCGAGCTGGTCGGCCAGCTCCGGCAGCCTGTGCAGCTGTCCGCGCACGATCTCGACCAGCTCGGCAGGCAGGGGCACCGTCGGCACCGTCGTCGTTGGGGCGACCATCCGAGCAAGTTACGCCGCCACAACGGATCCCGGTACGGCCACTCGTCGTCTGAACCGATGTAGACGACGGAACGCGAATGGGGCGTGACCCCGCCCGGTCACACCCCATTCGCTGCCCCGGAGCGGGCCAGGTCAGCCGCAGTGTTCGAACGGGCTGGTGTAGGAGCTGCTGCCGACCGAACCGCCCCACCGCACGCAGGTGCCGGGCGCCGACTTGCGCACCGGACCCGCGTAGTAGCCGTAGCTGCCCGAGTCGGTGGTCCTGGTGCCGCCCTGCGGCTCCAGGAACGCCGACACCGCGGTCGCCGTGCCCAGGTTCGTGGACTTGAGCGTGACGACGCAGTTGTAGCCGTTCCCGGAGTTGTACATCAGGTACACCGTGCCACCGGACACGCCGGCCTGGTCGATGGTGCTGTAGCCGCTGCCGCACACCTCGCCCGGCGTGTACGGGTTGCCACCGCCGCCGCAGGCGTTCGTGCTCGTGATGGCCTTCTTCTGGCCGAGCGACACGGTCACGCCCTCGACGGTCGGGCTGGTGTCGATGGCGCCGCCCGACGTGATCTGCTCGTAGTGCAGGTGCGGCGCGTAGTCCCCGCCGGTGCCGCCGACGGTGCCGATCGCGGTGCCCTGGCTGACCGACAGCGACGAGCCGGGGCTGCGCACCATGGTGGCGAGGTGCGCGTACCGGGTCTTCGTGCCGTCGCCGTGGGTGATCACGACGTAGTTGCCGTACGCCATGATGCCGATCTCGCCGTCCAGTGCGAGCGTGGTGTAGAACCGCGCGGTGCCGCCCGCCGTGGCACGGACCGTCTCACCGCCGATCGCGTCGCTGCCGTAGCTCTGCCAGTCGATCGACCCGGACGGGTTGTGCCCGGGCGACCAGTTGTTGGCGTAGAACGTCTTGCCGCAGTTGAACGGGCTCTTGTGGGTGGCCATGATCCCCACGTCGTCCGTGGTGGCCTCGGTGGCCTGTGACGCGGTGGCCGTGAGGGCCACCGCGACCACGGCGGTGACGACCGTGGACAGCCCCTTCACGAGCCAGGACGCACGTGTCCTTGTTGCCATTTCGTATCCCTCGCTATCTCCCGGCGACGTTGTGCAGGTCCGTCGCTCGTGGTCAGCTGCGCTGGTACTTCTCCCACCACGTGAACGCCACGCGGTACGCCTCGGGGGTGTTGTCGGCGGCGTGGTTCGCCAGGCCGTTCTTGCCGTAGTAGTAGTCGTGGACCTGGTTGCGCGCGGGCCGCGACATGTCCGGGTCGGAGATGCCGTTGGCGTGGATGTGGTAGGCGAACCCGTCGGACGGGGTGCGCAGCCACGCGGCGAAGCCGACGGTGCGCAGCGCCTTGACCGTCTGCCAGCGCTGGGTGGTGGTCATGCTGCTGACGCTGATGTCGACCACGCCGCCGCCGTCGTGGGTGCCCGCGGAGTCGGGGTTGGTCGTGTTGTACGAGCCCTGCGTGAGCGTCAGGCTCCAGGACAGCATCGCGTCGGCCGCCCGCAGCATGGTCGCGGTGCGGGTGTTGACGCGCTTGCCGCCGTAGGAGTCGGTGCGGGAGCCGGCCGTGACCACCCGCGTCACGTCGAACCGGCCCGATCCCAGCTCCGTCAGCGACGTGCGGCCCGGCACGCCGTTCGCGTCGAGGCCGGAGAAGCCGAGGCTGCGCTGCCACGCGGCGTACGCGTCGAGCGTCGACGTGCCGTAGTGCCCGTCGACCTGCGCCGACGCGAGCAGCCCCTTGGCCTGCAGCGCCTGCTCGACGGGGAGCACGTGCGGCCCGCAGCCCGAGGTGAGGCCGGTGCCCGCCTTCGGCGGGTCGACCTGGCAGGCCAGCAGCACCAGCTCCATGTCGACGGTCGCCAGCGCGGCGACGGCCGATGCGGTCTGCGTGCCCGCGAACGCGGGCACCGCCAGTGCCGCGCCCGCGGCCATCCCGCGGGTGAGCATCCAGCGCCTCGAGTAGGTGTCCGGTGACTGGTTCATCCCTGTGCTCCGTTCGCCCGTTTCGTGGGCATGCTCACAACCCCGCGTACAAGAGGCGTACAAACGGGGTGCGATCAGCCCGCGGGCGTCAGAGGCGGACGGTGCCGGTCACGCAGGTGACGGTGTCGCCGCCGATCCAGACCGTGCCGTCGGCGTCGGCGGACACGTGGACGCGGCCCGCGCGGCCCAGCGCGGTGCCCTGGCGGGCCACGTACGGTGCGGTCGCCCGGCCGGTGCCGAGCAGCCACTGGGCGAGCGAGGCGTTGAGGCTGCCGGTCACGGGGTCCTCGACGGTCGTGCCGTTGACCGGGAAGAACGCGCGCACCTCGAGCGCTTCGGGCGCCCCGGGCGGGTGCGGGCCCGCCACGCCCAGGTACAGGTCTTCGGCGTGCCCCGGCCGCACGGCCAGCACCGCGTCGGCGTCGGCCAGCAGCACGGCGATCCAGCCGGGACCGTTGTCCGCCCAGCGCACGTCGACGATCCCGTCCCGGCCGACACCCAGCACGTCCGCGATCCGGGCCACGAGCGGCTCCTCGACCGGGCCGGACCGGATCAGCGGCGGCGCGGCGAACGCGAGCCTGCCGCCTGCGCGCCGGATCGTCACCAGCCCGGCGCCGCACTCCTGGACGACCGTGTCGCCCGCCGGCCCGGTCGCGGCCGACAGCCACGCGTGGCAGGTGCCCAGCGTCGGGTGCCCCGCGAAGGGCAGCTCGGTGGTCGGGGTGAAGATGCGGACCGCGTAGTCGGCGGCGGGCGACGCGGGCGGCAGCACGAACGTCGTCTCCGACAGGTTCGTCCACCGCGCGAACCGCTGCATGTCCGCTGTGGACAGCCCCTGCCCGTCGAGCACGACGGCGACCGGGTTGCCGAGGTACGGGGTGTCCGTGAAGACGTCGACCTGCTGGAACTCGCGCATGGCGCCAGCCTAGTGTCGCCGGCGGGCGCACGGCCCCGGCGCCGCGGTGGCTCCCCGGGGCGGCGAGGGAAACGCCCCGGGGAACCCGCATCGCCGGTCAGGGGCGGTTGGCGTCGGGGATCTCGATGCTGATCGGGCGTGCCTCGGACAGGAACAGCAGCGCTGCCTTGCGGAGGAACTCGTCGAAGAGCCAGTAGGCCTCCGGCGCGAGCGGGAAGGGCAGCAGGCCTTCCCGGACCGCGATGAACGGTCCCCACGCGACGCGCAGCAGCTGGTCCCAGACGGGTTCCCTGGGGATTCGCAGCCAGCTCGCGATCTGGTCGCCGAGCATGAACCGGGTGAACGCGCCGAGGATCGGCTTGGACAGGATGCCCGCGTCGACCGGCTCGCCGAGGCTCAGCAGGATGTCGGCGAGGTTGATGCCTTCCGGGGTGGGCGCGAGGATCGGGTCGAGCACCTGCTTGGCCTGGGCGTTGGCCGCCGACCAGGACGCGGGGATGTACTCGTCCATGATGCCGAGCATGTGGGCGCCGACCTGCCACGAGTGCAGGAAGGCGGTCGACTCGGCGGCGGGGATCGGCACCTTCCACGCGGTCAGCTTCTGCATGACCGTGGTCGGCAGGCTGTGCCACGTGACCATCATGTCGGCCTGGCTGATGGGGATCTGCTCGTCGGCGACCGCGTCCCAGCGCGGTGACTGCGGCAGCAGGTGCCGCACGGCCGCGTGCACGAGGCGCGTCTTCACGCACGTCACGATCATCTCGCCGTCGGGCGCGTAGGCGTTGCGGGTGCCGATGTCGTAGCCGAGCTTGGCGGTCTTGGAGATGCGGTCCTTCATGTCCGCGCCGCCCTGCGAGTAGTAGACCGCGCGTGCCTCCTTGGGGATGACCGTGCTCATCATGCCGCTGGCCAGGCCGTAGAGGACGCCGAGGTAGAGCCCGCGCTTCTGGTTGAACTCGAACGCGAGGTTCAGTTTGCCCTGGTCCGCCCAGGACGGCAGCCTGCGTGCCTCCTCCATGAAGTCCCGCAGGTCCGCGGGCAGGCCGGTGGGCAGTGGCTGGCCGTTCTTGGTCCAGGTCCGCAACAGTTCGTTGACCCGCGGCACGTCACCGCGGTCGATGATCGCCGCGACGAGCGGGTCGGCCACCGGGTCCCACACCCACCGCGGGTCGGTGCCCGCGCCCGTGCCCGCCACGGAGCCGGCGGCCGACCACGTCCACGGCACCGCGTTCGCGGGGGTGGCCATGCTGAGCGCACCGATCGCGCCCAACGCGCCGCCCACCTTCAACACGTTGCGCCTGCTGAGCTTGTCCATGCTTCGTCGCTCCTCCTCGTCGAGGCCGAGAGCACTTCCTGGTACGATGAAACGCAATGTGATTCTGCGTATCATCATGAGAGCACAGCGGGTAGGTCATCACAAGACCCAACGTGGTTGCGGCAGAATCGACCGCAGGAGGTGACCGTGGAACCCGCACCGTCCGCTTCGTTGCTGGAACGCGCGTACATCGATGCCGTCGAACGGGTCGACGACATGGACGAGACCCGTGCGCGGATACTCGACGCCGCGTACGACCAGTTCTGCCGCACGGGCATCCAACGGTCCACAATGGAGGACGTGGCCCGCAGGGCAGGCGTCTCGCGGATCACCGTGTACCGGCGGTTCGCCACCAAGGACGCGCTGGTCGAGCACGTGGTGCGGCGCGAGTTCCGGCGGTACTTCGACCAGTTCCTCGTCGAGATCGAACAGGCCGGGACCGCCGCCGACCGGGTGGTGCTCGGGTTCGTCAGCTCGCTGCGCGCGATCCGGCGCAACCCGCTGATCGGCGGGTTGCTCGACGTCGAGCCGGACCTGCTGGTGCCGTCGATGATCAGCGACGGCGGGCACACGCTGGCGACCGTGCGGCGGTTCGTCGCGGGGCAGTTGCGGCGGGAGCAGGGTGCCGGGAACGTGCCCGCCGAGCTGGACACCGAACTGGTGGCGGAGCTGATGGTGCGGCTGTCCGCGTCGTTCCTCGCCATCCCCAGCCAGGTCGTCGACCTCGACGACGAGGAACAGCTGGCCGACGTGGCCCGGCGGTTCCTCGTGCCGATGCTCGGTGTGTGACGCCGCTACCGCATCGCGGCGGCTCCGGTTCTGATCGCCGCGCGGATGCGGGGGTACGTGCCGCAGCGGCAGATGTTGCGCAGCCCGTCGAGGTCGGCGTCCGTGATCTCCCTGCCCTCCGCCGCCACCTCCTCCACCAGCGCGACCGCCGCCATGATCTGGCCCGGCTGGCAGTAACCGCACTGGGCCACGTCGTGGGCCAGCCACGCCTCCTGCATGGGGTGCAGTTCCTTGCCCACCGTCGCCGGGAGGCCCTCGATCGTCGTCACCTCGTCGGCCGGTTCCAGGTCGCCGACCGGGATCGCGCACGGGTTGACCGCCTTGCCGTTGACGTGGCTCGTGCACGCCTTGCACACGGCGATCCCGCAGCCGTACTTCGGGCCGGTGATGCCGAGGACGTCCCGCAGCACCCACAGCAGGCGCACGTCGTCCGCCACGTTCACGGTCACCTGCCTGCCGTTCACGCGAAAAGTGTGTTCTGGCAACGGGTTCTCCCTCAGCGACGCAGACCGTCCACAGGGGACGCTGGGATGGGCGGCACCGTCGGTTTCGGGGTGAACGACAGCGTGCCGTGGTTGATCGGGAAGCTCGTCGGCATGGTGCCGGTCGCGCGGCCGTACGCGCACGCCACCGCGGCCATCGACGCCGCGACGCCCAGCTCCCCCGCACCGCCGGGGGTTTCCGACGTGCTGGGCATGACGATGACGCGCAGGTCCGGGGGCGTGTTCCACTGACGGGTGTAGAAGTAGTTGTCCCAGCTGGCTTCCAGGAAGTACCCGTCCCGCAGGTGCAGGCTGGACGTGAGCGCCAGGGCGATGCCGTCGCAGACACCGCCCATCATCTGCGCCTCGAGTCCCCTCGGGTTGATCGCCAGGCCGACGTCCACGGCGAAGACCACCTTCGTCACCCGGGGCCCGGCGACACCGTCGCGGATGGGACGGCCGACCGTCTCCGGGCGGCAGTCGATCTCCACCAGCGCCGCGCTCACCGCCTTGTACTCGGCGTGGAACGCGATGCCCTGCGCGGTGCCCGCCTGCATCGCGCGGCCCCACCGGCCCACCTCGGCGACCTTGTCCAGCACCGCACGCGAACGGGCGTCCCGCAGACGCGCCTGGCGGAAGCGGTACGGGTCCTTGCCCATCCGGCTCGCCACCCGGTCGACGACCAGCTCCCGCGCGCACGTGACGTCCGGTGAGTAGACGTTGCGCATGCTGCCCGTGTTGAAGCCCTTGTCGGTCTCCGACAGCAACCGCGTGTGCAGGCCGAAGTCGTACGACATCGTCTGGCTCAGCTGGAAGAACGTCTCGGCGAACCCGATGTCGCCCACCGGCAGCCGCGCGGCCAGTGCCGTGATGACCTCGCCGAGGCCGTGGCCGAGGTCGGTGCTGACGCTGGTGTGCCGCTGGTGGTAGCTCAGCACCGTGTCACCCAGGTACGACACGCGCACCCGGGACGTCGCCATCGGGTGCGTGCGGCCCTGGCGGGAGTCGTCGGCGCGGTGCCACATCAGCTTCACCGGCTTGCCGACCTTCTGCGACACCTCCGCCGCCTCCAGCGCGGCGTCGAAGAACAGTTTGCGGCCGAAGGAGCCGCCGCCCTCGACGACGTGCACGGTCACCCGGGACGGCGGCAGACCGAGCTTGGCCGCGATGGTCTGCTGCGCGACGATCGGCGACTTCAGCGACGACCAGATCTCGGCGCGGTCGGCGCGGACGTCGGCGACCGCGCAGTTCGGTTCCAGCGCGCTGTTGCTCCGGAAGTGGAACGTGAACTTGGCTTCCACGTTCGGCGCCGGGGCCGGGAGCCCGAGCGGCAGCTCCGCGCGCTCGAGCTCCCGGAGCACGGTGTCGTCGGACTTCCCTTCCGCGGTACCGGGTTGCCACGACACGCGCAGTGCCCGCACCGCGTCGATGCACTGGCCGAACGTGGCCGCCCGCACCGCGACCCCGGTCGAGATCACCACGACGTCGGTGACCCCGGGCATGGCGCGGACCTCGGGGAGGTTGGCGACCGAACCGACCGTGCCGTTGATGGTCGGCGGGCGGCACACCATGGCCGGCAGCGCGCCCGGCACGTCGAGGTCCATCGCGAACTTCTTGCGCCCGGTCACGGCGGCCAGCGCGTCGACCCGGTCGTGCGGCCTGCCGATGACGGTGAAGCTCTCGCGGGCCGCCAGCTCCACCGGCACCCGGCGGGTCTCGGCGCTCGCGGCCGCCGTGGCGAGCGCGCCGATGTCGGCGCTCCGGCCGGACCGGTCGGTGACCACCCCGTCCGCCAGCGTCAGGTCGGCGGTGCCGAGCCGCTCCGCCGCGGCGGCCAGCAGCCGCTGCCGGGCGATGGCGGCGGCCACCCGGATCGGTGCGTAGGTCGCGATGGTCGTGTTCGACGCGCCGGTGAGCTGGTTGAACAGCAGCTCCGGCCGGGCGTCGGCCAGCGTGACCCGCACCCGGTCCACCGGCACGGACAGCTCCTCCGCGATCAGCATGGCCGTCGACGTGGTGATGCCCTGCCCCACCTCGGCCCTGGGCAGCGCGAACGACACCGTGCCGTCCTGGCCGACCTCGACCGCGATCAGCCCCGAGGTCGGCAGCGCCGCCAGGGTCATCAGGTCGTTGAGGTCGACGATCTCGGTGATGTCCGGCGACGGCAGCCCCGGCTCGGCCGCCGCCGTCCCCGCCAGGCCGAGTTCCGCCGCGGTGACCAGGGTCGGCGCGGCCAGGACGTACCCGAGGAACCGCCTGCGCCCGAACGTCTCGTCCATGTCCGCTCAGCCCGGCCGGTTGCCCGTCGGGATGACGATCTTCGTTTCCCGGCCCTTGGTCAGGAAGAAGAGGATGTACTGCCGCAGCGCCTCGTCGATGGTCCACGCGATCTCCGGCACCAGCGGCAGCGGGATGAGGCCCTCGCGGAACTTCACCAGGATCGGCCACACCGTCTCGATCGTCTTCTCCCAGAACGGCTCGCGCGGGATCCGGTCCCACTCGGCGATCTGGTCGTCGACGAGGAACCGGGCGAGCGCGTCGCACAGCGGCCTGCTGATGCTGCCCGGGCTGGTCTGCTCGGCGAGCTGGCCGAGCAGGATGTCGGTCAGCTCAACGCCTTCCGGCGTCGGCCCCATGTTCCTGGGCAGGACCTGGTCCGACTGGGCGTACGCCGCGGTCCAGTCCGCGGGGATGTACTCGTCCCTGATCCCCAGCATGTGCGCGGTGACCTGCCACGAGTGCAGGTACGACGCGGAGTCTGCGGTGCCCATGGGGACCTGCCACTCGAGTATCTTGCGCATCGCGTACGTCGGCAGCGTGTGCCACGTGACGAGCATGTCCTCCTGGCTGATCGGGACGTCCCCCGACCAGTGCGGCGACTGCGGCAGCAGGTGCCGGACCGCGGCGTGCACCAGCCGCGTCTTCACGGCGTTGACCATGCAGTTGCCGTCCGGCCGGTACGCGTTCAGCGCGCCGACGGCGAACCCGAGGATGCTCGTCTTCGCGACCCGGTCCTCCATGTCCGCGCCACCGGCCGAGTAGTAGACCGAGCGCGCCTCCTTGGGGATCGCGGTGCTCAGCATGCCGCCGCCGACACCGTTGAGCAGGTTCAGGTACAGGCCGCGCCGCTTGTTGAAGTCGGCGGCGCGCTCCAGCTTGGTGCGGTCGGCCCACGACGGCAGCTGCCGCGCCTTCTCGATGAACGCGTGGAGGTCCGCGGGCAACCCGTCGGGCAGCGGCTGGTCGTTGCGGTTCCAGTCCCACAACAGCTGGTTGACCAGGGGCACCTGGCCACGCTCGAACAACGCGGCGACGACCGGGTCGGCCTCCTCGTCCCACACCCACCGCGGATCGGCGCCCGCGCCCGTGCCCGCCACCGAGCCGCTGGGCGCCCAGGCCCACTCGGTCGCGGCACGGGCGTTCGCCGGGGTCGCCATGCCCAGCGCACCGAGCGCGCCAAGCACGCCACCCGACAACAACATCTTGCGCCTGCTCAGCTCCGCCATGCCCTGAACTCCTCCTCGAGCCAGAAGATATGATGATACGTACCACGTACCTTTGTATCTCCGCAAGGATGCGAGGACTCTCGGTGACGTCGGCGGGCCCGCCTACGGGGTGCGCGGGATCGTGAAGTACGACAGGGCGGCCGAGACAGCCGCGATCGCGCCCAGCACGAGGAACGTCGTGGCGTAGCCGTCGAGCAGTTCGGCGAGCGCGGCACCCGCGAACGGGGCGAGCGCCATGGTGATGGTCATGGGCGCGGACAAGAGCCCGGTGAGGTGCCCGTAGTACCGCCGCCCCCAGCGGTCGGTGACGGCCGTCGCCTGCACGAGCGTGAACACCCCGCGCGCCATCCCCGCCGCGATCGCCCCGGCGACCAGCAGGAACGCCGTCGTCAGGACGCCGAGCAGCGCCGTGGTCGCGGCCATGGCGGCCAGGATCGCCACCGTGCGGGTGCGGACGCTGGTGCGGCGGACGATGGCGGCGTACCCGATGCGCCCCGCGACCTGCCCCGCGCCACCCAGCCCGAGCGCGAGCGCCGCGAGCTGCGTCGACACACCGCGCTCCCGCAGCAGCGGCACCAGCGCGATGATCGCGGCGTACGTGGCGAGCGCCGACAGGCTCAGCGCCACCGCGAGCAGCACGAACGACCGGCTGCGTGCGACGTGCGCCGGGTGCGTGTCGGCCTGCCCGTCCGCCACCGGCGGGCGCGGCGGCCACGGGAGGCGCAGCCCGAACCAGTGCGCGGGCACGGTGACGACGGCGAAGACCGCGGCGAGCACGAGGTAGGTCCGGCGCCAGTCCACGTGCTCCGCGAGCGCGGCGGTCAGCGGCGCGAACACCGTGCTGGCCAGGCCGCCCGCGAGGGTGACGATGGTCAGCGCGCGCACCGGGTCGGGCCCGTAGTAGCGCGTGAGCGCCGCGAACGCGGGCGGGTACAGCACCGCACCCATCGCCGCGCCCGCCAGCACCCAGCCCGCGAAGAACCACGCCAGGTCGCCCGCGGTCGCGACCAGCACCACCGCGGGCGCGCCGGCCAGCGACCCGGCGGTCATCACCCCGCGCGGGCCGCGCCGGTCGATCCATCGCCCCACCGGGACCCCCGCCACCGCCGCGACCAGCTGGCTGACCGTCAGCGCGGCGGTGATGGCCGGGGCCGACCAGCCCGTCGCGGCGGTGATGTCGCCCGCCAGCACCGGGAACGCGTAGTAGAGGACGCCCCAGCTGGTGATCTGCGTGGCGCACAGGGCGGCGAGCGCCACCCGCCGCCCCGCGTGCGGCTCCGCCGCGGTCGCCGTCACCGCGTCCGCGGCGCGGACAGCGTCAGCACCTCCGGCTCGGCGGGCGCGCCACAGCAACCGCCGCCCTGCCCCCGGGCCGGCTCGTCGAACAGCCCGGCGCCACCGCAGACCCCGGTCTCCGGCAGCACCAGCTCCACCCGCTCGGCGGCCGCGCGGTCCCCGGCGAGCGCGGCGGCGATCGAGCGGACCTGCTCGTAGCCGGTCATCGCGAGGAACGTGGGTGCGCGGCCGTAGCTCTTCATACCGGCAAGGTAGAAGGCGGGCTCGGGGTGCGACAACTCCTTGACACCGTGCGGGTACACGGTCCCGCACGAGTGGACGTTCGGGTCGATCAGCGGCGCCAGCGCGACCGGCGCCTGCAGCGTCGCGTCCAGTTCCAGCCGCAGCTCCGACAGCCACGACAGATCCGGGCGGAACCCGGTCAGCACCACCACCTCGTCCACATCGGACACCCGCGATCCGTTGTCCGCCACCAGGTCCCGGCCCTCGATCCGTTCCGTGCGGAACCCGGTCACCACCGCGATCCGGCCCGCGTCGACGGCCGCCCGCGCCCGCTGGCCGAGCGCGCCGCGCGCGGGGAGCTGGTCCGCGTCGCCGCCGCCGAACGTGGCGCCGACCGCGCCGCGGCGCAGCAGCCAGGTGATGCGGGTCCCGGGCACCTCTTCGGCGAGACCGTCGAACGCGACGAGGGCGGTCAGCGCCGAGTGGCCGCTGCCCGCGACGACCACGTGCCTGCCCGCGTACCGCGCGCGGACGGCGTCGTCGGCCAGGTCCGGGACGCGGTAGGCGATCCGGTCGGCCGCCGCGCGTTCCCCCGCCGCGGGCAGGCCGTCGCCGCCCAGCGGGTTCGGGTCGCGCCAGGTGCCGGACGCGTCGACCACCGCGCGCGCCGTGATCCGCTCCTCACGTCCGTCGGCGGTGCGGACGTGCACGGTGAACGGCTCGGTGTCGCGGCCCGCGTCGACCACCCGGTCCCGGCCGCGCCGGGCGACACCGACGACCTCGGCACCGAACCGGACCCGCTCACCGAGGGCCGCGGCGAGCGGGCGCAGGTAGTCCGCTGCCCACTCCGCACCCGTCGGGTACCCGTCGTCCGGCGGCCGCCGCCACCCCGTGCCGGCCAGCAGGCGGCCCGCGGCCGGCGCGACGAGCTCGGCCCACCGCGAGAACAGCCGCACGTGGTGCCACTCCGCGACCGCGGCGCCGGCCCGGTCCGCCTTCTCCAGCACCACCGGCGCGAGCCCGCGCTCCACCAGCTCCGCCGCCGCGGCCAGGCCCACCGGCCCGGCGCCGACCACCACCACGGGCAGTTCCGACATGACCCCTCCGTTCATCGACAACGATCGATGGAGACAGTATCGACCGACATCGATGAACACAACCATCGACCCGGATCGATGATTTGACCGGTCATCGATCCACGTCGATACTCGCGGCATGACCGCCACGCTCACCCCGGTGCTGCCCGAGCGGGAGGCCGCGACCTACGCCGAGTGGTTCGCGAGCCTCGCCGAGCCGACCCGCGTGCGGTTGCTGCACGCCGTCGCCACCACCCCGGGCGGCCTGACCGTCGGCGGGCTCGCCGAGTTGCTGGGCATCAGCCAGTCCACGTGCTCGCACCACGTCCGCAAGCTCGCCGACGTCGGTTTTCTCAAGCCGCACAAGGAAGGCACGAGCACCCGCGTCGTCGTCAACGAGGCCTGCTGCGCCGGTCTCCCCCACGCCGCGGACGCGGTGATGGGCCTGCTCGCGCCCCGGCCGTGCTGCCCGCCGGAGGTGCCGGGCGACGTCACCGTGCGCGCCATGGCCGCCGGTGACTGGACGGCCGTCCGCCGCGTCCACGGCGAGGGCATCGCGACCGGGGTCGCCACGTTCGAGACGGCCGTACCGTCGCGGGCGTCGCTGGACGCCAGGTGGCTGCCCGGACACCGCTGGGTCGCCGAAGTCGACGGCGAGGTGGTCGGCTGGACCGCGCTGTCGCCCGTGTCCACGCGCGAGCACTACGCGGGCGTCGCCGAGAGCGCCGTGTACGTCGGCGACGGCCACCGGGGCCGCGGCGTCGGCAAGGCGCTGATCCGGCAGCAGGTCATCGCGGCCGACGAGGCCGGGCTGTGGACGCTGCAGGCGGCGATCCTCACGGAGAACCGCGCGGCGATCGCGCTGCACCACGCCGCAGGCTACCGCACCGTCGGCGTCCGGGAACGCATCGCGCAGGTCGGCGGCACGTGGCACGACACCGTGCTCCTCGAACGCCGCGCGGACGCCGTCAGCCGAGGCTGAACGCGACCGGCGCCGTCGCCGGCGGACCATCAGGACGGCGACACGCGCGGCAACCGCTGGGACGCGGGGGCCGGTCGCCGTATCGTTGCCGCCGACCCGCGGGTCGTGCGATCCGCACACGTCCGACGGTGAACGGAGTGGTGCGAGGCATGAGCGAGCTGACGCCCGACGAAGTTCGCGACGTCGTCTTCGATCACGCGCCGGTGTTCCGCCGCGGCTACGACGAGACACAGGTCGACGAGTTCCTCGACCGCGTCGAAGAGGCCATGGTCGCCCTCCACCGCGCCCTGGTCGAGAAACAGCAGCTGCTGGACTCCTACGCGATGCGCGCCGACCGCCTCGCCACCACGGGCGAACACCGCGCCCTGGCGGACCAGATCATCGCCGACGCCCGCCGCAGGGCGAACGAGATCGTCGACGGCGCCCGTGCGGCGGCACAACGCGTGGTCGAGGAGGCCCGCGCGGAGGCGTTCCGCCTGGTGGCCAACGCGTCCCGGCAGATCGTCGGCGTCGGGCCCGCCCACGCCGTGGGCGACCGCGAACTGGCCGCGGCCGTCGCGGAGGCGAGCAACCGCATCGCCCACCTCCGCGACGCCCTGTCCGCGGAGGCGTCCCAGTTGTACGAGATAGCACAGGCCCTGGACAGCGGCCGCTAGCGGAGCGCCTGGGCCCACCAGGCACGGCACCGGAGACGTCCGCGCTCGACGACGAGTTCACCGCGCCGGCCCACGCCGGTTCGGTCCGGCGTACCAGGACGTGGGGCGTCCTCGTCGCGGGATCGTGATAGTGCCGGCCACGTGCTTCGCGGTGATGTTCCTGAGCGAAGCGCCGGTGCACGCCGACGTCGGCCGGCCGTCACGGCTGCTGGGCCACCGGCGTGCGGCGCCTGCGCCACCAGCGGAGCACCAGCGCGGCCGGGATCCCGAGCACGAGCAGGAACGGCAGCACCGCGCCGATCACCTGCAACGTCACGCCACCGGCGCCGAGGAACGCGTCCCAGCCCGCCGACAGGCCGGCGAGGAAACCACGCTCCTCCGGCTCCGGCGCGGGCGCGGGTTTCGCGGCGGTCTTGCCGATGCTGAGCGTCACCGTCGACATGGCCACCTGGCCCGCCAGCGCCTGGCTGCGCTGCTGCAGCGACTCGAGCTCGGCCTCGCGCGCGGTGACCTCCTGCTCGATCCGCACGATCTCGTCCACCGTGTTCGCCTTCGCCAGCAGTGCGCGGACCCGGTCGACGCTGGCGCGCTGGGTGGCGACGCGGCTGTCGAGGTCGACCACCTCCTCCGTCACGTCCTCGGCGGACTGCTCGCGCGAGACGACCTCGCCCAGCGCCGACAACGCGTCCAGCGCCTGGTCGAAGCGGTCGGACGGGATGTGCAGGGTGAGCGTCGCGGACGTGTCCCGCACCTGTTCGCGGCCGGCGTAGCCGTTCTCGCGGACCGCGATGTCCCGTGCACGGTCGACGGTCGCGACGACGTCGGCGGCCACCAGCTCCACCGTCGCGGTGCGCACCAGCTTCCGGTCCACGCCGGGCTGGCTGACCTCCTCCTTCTTCGCGGTGGCGGCCGGCTGCTCGGCTGTCTCGGCCGCCCGCGGCTCCCCCGCGCCACCACCGGACGCCTCGTACGCCGGGCCCGCCCCCGCACTGTCCGCCGACGTCCCTGAACCGGCCGTGCACGCCGTGACCAGTGCGGCGGCGATGCCCAACAGCGCTGCCACGCCGACGATTCCGTGCTTCACATGTCCTCCCCGAGTCGTTGGTGACGGGAGGACGGACGACGGCCGCCGGCCCGTTGCCGGGGAACGGTCACGAGTCGGCTTCGATCCCCGGTGGACCGCGCACAGGTTCCGGTGCGATGGTGGCCCCGAGGAGGGAGAACGCGATGAGCGGTGGCACGGACAGTGATCGGTTGCGTGCGAAGTGGGACAGGTACGCGCCGAGGTACGACAAGGACATCGGGTTCTTCGAGCGCGTCCAGTTCGGCGACGGGCGGCAGTGGGTGTGCTCGCAGGCGACGGGCGACGTGCTCGAGGTGGCCGTCGGCACCGGGCGGAACCTGCCGTTCTACCCGGCGGAGGTGCGCCTGACGGGCCTCGACTTCAGCCCGGTCATGCTTGCGCAGGCCCGTGCCAGGGCGGCGGAGCTCGGCCGGGAGATCGACCTGCGGGAGGGCGACGCGCAGGACCTGCCGTTCGCGGACGCCTCGTTCGACACCGTCGTGTGCACGCTGGGGCTGTGCGGTTTCCCGGACGAACGCGCCGCCATCGACGAGATGTACCGGGTGCTCCGTCCACAGGGGACACTGCTGCTGCTCGACCACGTCGGCAGCCACCGCCGCGTTGTCTACTTCGGACAGTGGCTGCTGGAGCGGATGACCGTGCGTACCATCGGTGACCACCAGACCCGCAGGCCGCTGCCGGTGGTCGAGCGGGCCGGGTTCGTGATCCGGCGGCAGGAACGGCTCAAGGCGGGCACGGTGGAACGACTGGCGGCGACGAAACCCGCAGGAGGCGACACGTGACGGTCCGGCGACCGGTGCTGGTGGTGGCGCTGCTGGTGGTCCTCACCGCCTGCACGGCGGAACCCGCACCGGCTCCCCCGCCGCCGTCGACCACCACCCCGACGTCCACCCCACCCACCGGCCAGGTGTACGTGTCGCTGGGCGACTCCTACGCCACGGGGTGGCGGCCCGCGACCGGCGGCGCCCCGGCCGGCGCCGGCAGGGACGGTTTCGCCGACCTGGTCGCGGCGCGGTCCGGGATGCGGCTGGTCAACGTCGCGTGCAGTGGCGCCACGTCGGGCCAGCTGCGCTCGTCGCCCGGGTGCCCGCCACCGAACCGCGCGGCGGGCGCACCCGACCCGGCGGGCCGCACCCAGCTCGACGCCGCGGTCGCCGCACTGCGCGAGCACGAGGGCCGGGTCGGCCTGGTGACGGTGGTGATCGGCGGCAACGACCTCGCCCCGTGCGTGCGGGAGACGGCGTCGGAGGCGCTCGCGTGCGCGTCGGAGGCGGTGACGGACGTGGCGGCCAACCTGGCGTCGATCCTGCCCGTCCTGCGCGAGGCGGCGGGCGACGCGCCGATCGTCGGCCTGACGTACCCGGATGTCTTCCTCGGCGCGTGGGTGTCGCCGGAGTTCCCGAACGGCCAGGACCTCGCCCGCATGTCGGTCCCCCTGTTCCGCGACTTCTTCAACACCGCGCTGCGGACCGAGTACGCGAAGGTGGGCGCCGAGTTCGTCGACGTCACCGCCACGACCGGCGGCTACGGGTCCCTCACCGACCTCACGCAGGACCCCGAGTACGGCTCGATCCCCACCCCGGTCGCGAAGGTGTGCGCGCTGACGTACTTCTGCGACCTGACCGACGTCCACCCGACGCCCGAGGGCCACCGGGCCATCGCCGACGCCGTCCTCGCGGTCGCGGGACGCTGACGTTGAACGCGACCGTGGTCAGCTCGCCGAGCGCAGGGCCGTGGCGGGGGTGGTAACAGTCGGAAGTTTCCGTGCACTCGACGGGGTGGTACCCGGTGGGATGACTCGGAGAGGAGTTGTCATGGGTGCGAGCGTCGCGCTGGTGCGGCTCGCCGACACCGATCTGACCCCTGCCGACGCGCACGACGACGTGCGCGGCAAGACCGTGGTCGACCGGGGCGGCGAGGAACTCGGCGTGGTCGACGACCTGGTCATCGACGAGGCGGAGCGGCGCGTCCGGCTGTTGCAGGTCGGCTCCGGCGGGTTCCTCGGGCTGGGCAAGCAGCAGGTGCTGGTGCCGGTCGACGCGGTGACGTCGGTCGACGAGGTGGTGCACGTCGACACCGATCGCGACCACGTCGCGTCCGGGCCGGTGTACGACCCGGACCTGGTGCTCCGGCAGGACACCGTGGCCGGGCTGTACGACCACTACGGCATGCTCCCGTACTGGCACGCCGGCTACCGGGCGCCGGGCTTCCCGTTCCGGTGACACCGTTCCAGTGACACCGTTCCAGTGACGCCGTTCCGGTGACGGCCTTCCGGTGACGGCCTTCCGATGACGGCCTTCCGATGACGCCGTTCCAGTGACGGCCTTCCGGTGACGCCGTTCCGGTGACGGCCTTCCGAGTGACGGACGGCTACCGGCGCTCGTCCAGCGGTGCGGTCGTCAGCAGGTCGGCGCGGTAGTCCTCCGGCAGCTGCCGGGCGAGGCCGGCGAACTCGTCGTCGGACAGCCCGGCCTTCAGCGCGGCGACCACCGCCCGCGCGTGCTCCCGCGCGCCGTCCGGCGTGCAGCCCCTGCCTTCCTCCTCCGCGACGCGCCGGTAGAACTCCTCGACGCCGAACGTCGCGCCGCGGCCCGTGGCGGGCAGCGCCTCGGCGATCCCCTCGGGCAGCTCGGCGGCCAGGTTCTTCGGCTCGTCGCCCGCCAGCCGCTCGCCGAGGACCGCCAGCGTCGCGTGCGTGGCGTCGGTGGCGTGGTCGGTGTCCGCCAGCCCCGGCAGGTCGCGGACGGCCGTCACGATCTCGTGCTCCCGCATCGCGGTCTCCTTCCGTGCGATGCGGGGGCGTACCCGCTGACGCCGGGGACGACACGTCGCGTCACCCACGACTGTCACCCGATGGTGTGATCCTGGCCGTCCGGTGTGCTCCAGCCGGGTGGTTGTGCCCAGGAAGGGGACCATTTCGTGCCCGGCAGGCGCACGCTACCTGCCGAGCCGGTGCCGGCGTCGGGACTCCCGGCGCGGGTAGTCAGCCGTGTCCAGGAGTTGTCGACGATGACCACCTCGTCCGCGCCACCCCAGCACGTGCGGTTCCAGACCACCGACTACGACCACGCGGGCGAGTACCTGACCCAGCTCTACGGCACGACCATGCGGATGACCGGCCGCCGGGTCGGCTACGCGTTCCGCTTCACCCAGTTGACGACGTCGACGTTCTCCGTCGGCATGGCCGCGCAGACCGACGACCTGGAGATCAACGTCGTCGAGCCGCCCACGAGCCTGTACCTGCTGCGCCCGAGGGGCATGGTCGTGGACTACCGGTCGGCGCAGCACGAACACCGGATCGGGCCCGGGGAGCTGTACATCGCCTCCACGGGTCAGGACGGCATGCCGTACCGCGTGCGGTGGACCGACGGCGTCATCGAGGCCACGGCGCTGCCGTTCCCGCTGCTCGACCGGGTGGCCGCGATCGACGAGGACGTGCCGGTCCGGTTCACGGACCTGCGGCCGCACAGCAGGCAGGCGGCGGGGCACCTCGCCGCGACGGTCGACCACCTCGTCGACGCGCTGCGGGAACGCCCGGAGGTGATGGCCGAACCGCTCGTGGCGAGCACGTCCGGGGAGATGCTGTGCGCGGCCGTGCTGGCGACCTTCCCCAACACCGCCGTGCTCGAACCGACCATCGAGGACCGCCACGACTCCCACCCCCGCACGCTGCGCAGGGCGATCGCGTTCATCGACGACAACGCCAACGAGGAGATCACGGTCGCGGACATCGCGGCGGCGGCCAACGTCACCGCCCGCGCGCTGCAGCACGCCTTCCGCCGTCATCGCGCCACCACGCCCATGGGCTACGTCCGCCTCGTCCGGTTGCGGCAGGCCCACCAGGAGCTGCTGGCCGCGGACCCGACGTCGCGGGTCACGGTCACCGAGGTGGCCGCGCGCTGGGGGTTCTTCCACCCGGGCCGTTTCGCCGGGTACTACCGGGAGGTCTACGGCTGCTCGCCCTACCAGACCTTGCTCAGGGACGCCCCGTGACGTCCCCGGGGCAGGCTCCCAGGCGGCTGTGAGGGGGACCGCCGGAAGCCTGCCTCCAGGGCGGCGACGGGGTCTTGGTCGCCGGTGCAGAGGCACCCGCCGAGCACGACACCAGTCTGCGCCGCGGGCAGGCGGGCGGGCAGCACACCAGACGAACATCGCCCGTCCCCGCCCAGCCGCGAAGTCGGCCGGAAAACGAAACGACGCCGCTTCGACGCAACGGCGATCACGCGGGCGGGATCGGCCCGGTCGCGTGGAACGCGTGGCACACGCCGTCGACGAGATCGGTGGCCACCTCGAGAACGCTCCGGCCGTCGGGCGCGGCCAGCAGCGACGGGCTGAAGTTCATGCACCCGTGGTTGTCCGGCGACGGGACCTCGACCGGCGCCGGGATCTCCCGCCACGGCCCCGCGCCGCCGTTCTCGTTGACCAGCAACGTCTTCCCGTTGCCCTCGGCCTTGCCGCCGTCGGCGTCCACGAGCATCTCGGCGGCCAGCACGATCGTGCCCGTCGGCGCGACCGTGATCGTCGGCGTGTGCCGCACCCACTTGCCGTCGGCGGTGCGCACGCTGGTACCCAGGTCGAGCGGGAGGCCGTAGTCCCAGCCGTCCGCCGAGACCCGGAAGTAGACGCTGCACATCGGCTCGTCGAGGTTGCAGACCTCGTACACGAGGAAGTACCTGCCGTCCGGCAGTTTCCGCACCCCCGCCATGCCCGGCCGCACGTAGAAGTCCGGGTTCGTCACCGTCTCCGTGTAGTCGGTCCACGTGACACCGTCCACGGACCGGACGCGGACCAGCTTCTGGTCGTGCGCCGGCTTGTCCGACTCGTCGGAGAAGTGGGCGACGAGCCTGCCGTCGGCGGACACGGAGAAGTCGAGCTCCCAGCCGTTGTACTGGTTGGGCGAGGTGTACACGTCGGACCGGAACGTCCACGTGCGGCCGATGTCCCGGCTGATCCACAGCCGCTGCTTGGTGTGCCGCTGCGCTTCCGGCACCTTGTAGCCCACCGTGGCACCCCACAGCAGCGTGCCGGCAGGCATGTCGCCCACCTGGGTGGGCAGCTCGAACAGGGTGCCGCAGCACATGCCCCGGCCGTTCGCGCCCTCCGGGTCGGTGACGGTGCCGACGTGCTCGAACGTGGCGCCCCCGTCGGTGCTCTCCATGATGACGCCCCGGCCGCTGCCGTCGACCCGGCCCACCGAGGCCAGCACGCGGCCGTTCGCCGCGCCGCTGTGCTCGAGGCGGATGACGCGCGGGTAGCTCGCGCCTTCCGGGTAGAGCAGCTGCCGTTCTCCCGCCGCGCTCGCGGGCACGCTCGTCAGCCCGGCGAGCACCGCCAGCGCGACGAGCACGACCACACGCCGGTACCGCATCCGACCATCCCCCGACCGCACGGACTCGTTGGGTACTTGCCGGAGGAACGTACCAGGTACCGGGCTCCTTCTCGCTGACGGCGAACGTGCCCCGCACCGGGAATTCCCGGCGGCCGACCTACGTTGTCACTCACAAGGACGATCGATTGGGAGGCACGACGTGTCGTTGGACCCCGAGGATCTGTACGAGGTCGACTCGGACGTCCCGGACCTGACCGGAGCGGTGCTGCTGCACCACTTCGACGGCTTCATGGACGCCGGTTCGGCCGGGTCGGCACTGGTCGAGCACCTGCTGGCGACGCACGAGCACCGGGTGGTCGCGCGGTTCGACGTCGACGACCTGATCGACTACCGGGCCCGCCGCCCCACGATGACGTACACCACCGACCGCTGGGCGCACTACGACGCCCCCGAGCTGGTCGTGCACCTGCTGTACGACGCGATCGGCACCCCGTTCCTGCTGCTGACCGGCCCCGAGCCGGACCGGCGCTGGGAAGCCGTCGCGGCCGCGGTGCGCACGCTCGTCGAGCGGTGGGGCGTGCGGCTCACGGTCGGTTTCCACGGCATCCCGATGGGTGTCCCCCACACGCGGAAGCTGTCGGTGATCTCCCACGCCACGCGGCCGGAGCTGGTCACGGACAGGTCCCCGTTCAACACGGTGCAGGTGCCGGGGCACCTGTCGGCGCTGATCGAGCTGCGCCTCGGCGAGGCCGGCCACGACGCCATGGGGTTCGCCGCGTACGTCCCCCACTACCTCGCGCAGGGCACCTACCCGACCGCCGCGCTCGGCCTGCTGGAAGCGGTGATGAAGGCCACCGGGCTGGCCGTGAAGGCGGGCGAGCTGCGGGAGGCGGCGAAGCGCACCGACGCCGAGATCGCCAAGCAGGTCGCGGAGTCCGACGAGGTCGCGCAGGTCGTCGAGGCCCTGGAGCGCCAGTACGACGCGTTCGTGAGCTCCTCGCAGAACCTGCTGATCGCCGAGGGCGACGAGGTGCCGAGCGCGGACGAGCTCGCCGAGGAACTGGAACGCTTCCTGGCCGAGCAGCAGCGCGACATCTGACGGGCGTCACACCATCGGATCCACCGCCGACCCTTCCGACAGGGGGCGACGAAAGGGATACCGATGGAAGCGGCGTTGATCACCGCGGCGGCCACGGTGGCGGTGGCCGCGCTCGGCTACTTCATGAACCGCCAGGCCAACCGGCGGTCGTGGCGGGAGCACCAGGACGAGCACGCCCGGCTGAAGCTGGACGCGGCCATGCGGGCGGGTGCGCTGTTCTCCGGCACGGACCAGCACCCGGCTGATCCGGCGGCGGTCGCGTCCGGGCTGCTCGCGCTCACCCGGCTCGACCACGCCGACCTGGCGGTCGCGCTGCTGGTGGACCTGTGGCCGGGCACGGCGGACGACAACCGGGTCGCGCCCGAGACGGCGGTGCTCGTCATCGACGCCGCGTTGCGGTCGAGCAGTCCCAACGCGCGGCTGGTGGCCGCCGAACTGTTGTGCCGCAACGCCGAGCGGCTCAGCCCGTGCCACTCGCTGCACTGGCCGAGCGCCGTCGACGGGTGCTGGGACGCGACGTTCGGCCCGAAGACCAAGCTGCTGCTGACCGACGCACTGCTGCGGACGACCCTGGCCAACCCCGTCACCGAAGGCGCACTGCGTTCGCTCGCGGTGCGGCTGTACGGGATCTGGGAGGGTGACCGGGAGCCGCGGGTGCGGGGGTGCGTCGGGAGGCTCATCGGCGCGGTGGTGCCCGCCCTGCGCAACCTCGGCTACACCGACTTCATGCAGGGCAGCCGAACAGTGATGATCACCGATCTCGAGGCCGCGGCCGCGACCGGCACCCACAACCCGGACAGCTTCCTCGACCGCATGGTCGACCGGCGCTGCAGGCAGTTGGGCAACTGGGCGGCCGACTGCGACACGACGGCGGCCGAGGACGCGAAACTCGCCGAAGCGGTGTGACCCCGGCGGCCGGGGTCACACCGCTTCGCTCAGTTCTTCATGCCGTGTTCGATGGCCTCGATGATCCGCGGCCGCAGTTCGGCGGCGCTGATGATCGCGTCCACGGAGCCGACCTCGACCGCGCGCTGGATGCTGTGCACCCGGTCGAACTCGGCGGCCACCTCGCCCAGCTTCTCCGCGCGGACCGACGCCTGCACCTCCGCGAGCCGGGCGTTCAGCGCCGCCCGCTCGGCCCCGCTCGCCGCCGCCACCTGCGCCTGCAGGTCGGTGACGCGCGGGTCGTTCGCGGTCCGGTTGTTGACCTCGCCGGTGAACACCACGGCCGCGGCCGGGGCGCCGCCGAGCACGGACGCGAACGAGCCCTCCAGCGCCAGCACCGTCATGTTCGGGTTGAGCGCCTTCGAGAACACCACGAACGCGCCGCCGTGGTAGCGGGAGATGACGCAGAAGACGATCGGGCCCTGGAAGTTGACGATCGCCCTGCCGATCTCCGCGCCGTACTCCAGCTGCAGCTTGCGCATCGACTCCGGGGAACCGTCGAAGCCGGACAGGTTCGCGAGCACCACCAGCGGCCGGTTGCCGGACGCCGCGTTGATCGCGCGCGCCGTCTTCTTCGACGACCGCGGGAACAGCGTGCCCGCGGTGTAGGTGTCCGGGCCGTCCGTGGGCGGGAACCCGCGGCGCGCCACCGACTTCGACTCGATGCCGATCAGGCAGACCGGCCAGCCGCCGATGTGCACGTCCTGCACGGCGGCGGTGTCCGCGTCGGCCATGCCCGCCCAGCGCTCCAGCACCGGGTGGTCCTGGTCGGACAGCGCGCGCATCACGGTGCGGATGTCGAACGGCTTCTTGCGGTCCGGGTTGTGCTCGGACGAGAAGATCTGGCCGACCGTGGTGAAGTCGCTGCCCGCGATGTTGTGCGGGTACACCGACACGTCCCGGTGGGCCGGGTCGGTCGTGGTCGCCTTCCTCGGCGCCGTCTCGCCCGGCACGACGTACGTGTGGTCGTAGTGCGCCATCAGCACCTCGCGGGCCGCGGGCAGGTTCGGCGCCCAGTACTGCGCCTGGCCGTTGGGGCCCATGACCCGGTCGTAGCCGCCGATGCCGAAGTTGTCCTCGGCCGACACGCCACCGGAGAAGTCCAGCGACTGCTTGCCGGTGAGCACCATCGCCGAGTCCGGCGTCATCACCAGGATGCCCTTGGTGTGCATGAGCATCGTGGCCTCGGCGTTCCAGTACGGCTGCGCGCCGACGGTGATGCCCGCGACCACGATGTTGATCTCGCCGCCCGCCTGGGTGAACTCGACGATCCGCTTGAGCGCGGCCGCGACCCAGTCCATGTTCTCCACACCGGACGACATCGAGATCTTCGCGCCCGCGGACAGCGCGAACCACTCCAGCGGCACGCCCATGCGCTCGGCGAGGTCGAGCCCCGCGATCACGCGTGCGCACTCGGGCTCGGCCAGCGCGCCCAGTGCCTTGGTCGGGTCGCCGAGCAGGAGCACGCGGGTGACGCCTTCGGGGTGCCGTTCGGTCGGCGTGGTCACGACACCGGCGACGATCCCCGCCGTGTTCCTGCCCTTCGGCCGGTCGACGGGCACGAGCGCGCCGGACTCGTCGAGGTCGTGCTCGACGAACGTGCCGTCCTGCCCGGCGAGCATGTCGGTCAGCTCGTACGGGTAGACGTTGCCGCGCCGGGCCGCCCGCAGCACCTTCTGGCGGTAGTCGTCGACCGGCTGCACCGGCTCCGTCGACGGCGGGCCGACGTGCAGCCGCGCGCCGTGCCCGGGGTCGATGGTGATCCGCACGGCGACCTCGTGCAGCTTCCCTTCGCCGGTGCGCACGCGGACCAGGAACTGGACCTCCTCGAGGCCGGCGCCCGCCGTGGTCGGCTGGATGCGCTGGACCAGCGTGTTCAGCTCGTCGTGGGTGAGGTCCGTCGGCGGCCAGACGTACATCATGATGCGGTTGGTGTCGAACCGCTTGTTCTGCGGCCGCTGCGCCTGGATGTTGCGGATCGCGTCGAGGCACGTGGTGACCGCGTCCTCCAGCGCGGGCAGCGCGACCAGCCTGCCGTCCGCCTCGCGCAACGCGGTCATGTCGCGGATCTGGCCCATCGCGATGAGCCGCTCGTCGGCCGGGTTGCTCTTCGCGACGGCCTTGAACAGGTAGATCTCCTCGTCGGCCGACGGCAGCCGGGTGAGGTCGAACTCGCGCAGCCGCTGCAGCTGCAGGCGCTGCGCGGTCTGCGGGTGCAGGCCGCGGATCAGCCGGTCCTCGGCGAAGCCCGCGCCGTCGCGGCGGAACGTGAAGTGGTGGTGCATGACCGCGCCGCCGGTGCCGGCGACGGTGGTGATGACCCGGTCGACGTTCGCGGGCAGCGGGTGCCCGCCCAGGATCTCGCCGAACCGCACGGCCATCGCGTCCACGTCCGGCTGGCCCTCCCACCGCAGGTACAGGTCGGCGACCAGCCCGTCCTCGCGGCCTTCGGCGAACGTGCCGAGCGCGGCGACGGCGTCGGGCAGGGCGGCGATGTCGACGGCGGTGGTGACCAGCGGCGTCACCTCGTCGACCCCGTTGTGCCGGGCGGTGAGGAACCGGTGGCCCGCGACGTCGTGCACGGCGACGTCGGACAGCCTGCGGTTGCCGTAGTAGCGGCGGGTCAGCACCTCGAGCAGTGGCGCGTGGTCGCGGCCCGCGCGGCCGATGCGCTGGCCGATGAGCCGCACCAGCGGCTGGGAGCCGGCCAGCATGGCCTGGATGCGCTCGGCCCGGTCCGGTGCGTCCGGGTTGCGGTCCAGGTACCGCAGGTCGGCGCGCACGGCGGCGTAGACCTTCGCGCGGTTGCGGCGCAGCAGCGGCTGGGCGAACCAGCGGAACACCACGCCGCGGGCCAGGTCCGACACCGCGGGGAAGCGCACCTGCGTGGCCTCGACCAGGTGCTCCAGGGTGAGCCCGGCCGCCTCGCGCAGCCCGTTCTCCGGCTGCGCACCGGCGAGCCACTGCCGCAGCAGCTCCGACACGACCGCCACGTTGGCCGACATCCGCTGCTGGGCGAGGAAGATCCGGAACACGGCGGCTTCCAGCTGCGGCGTGCGGTCCAGGTCGGCGACGCCGTAGTACCCGAGGACCCGCTTCAGCCGGTTCTGGAACGCCTCGGTGACCCCGGCGCGCTCGACGTCGAGGCTCTGCAGGTAGCTGTGGAAGTACTCGCGCGGGCTGTGCACGGGGCTGCCCGGCTCGACCTCGATCTCGCCCGCGGGCTTGTTGCGCGACAGCTCCGACAGGTCGGCGAACACGGTCAGCAGGTCCAGCTCGCCCTCGAGCGGCCGCCCGCCCAGCTCGGTGCGCGCGGCCAGGTAGTCGACGAGGACGCGCTTGCTGTCGTGCGGGTCGACATCGAAGCCGAGCAGGAGGCTGCGCAGGTCCTGCAGGCCGCGCTCGACCCGCACGGCCGCGGGCACGCCGACGGGCTCGGCGGGCAGGTCGATCTCGACGGTCTCCTGCGGGCCCGCCGCCTCGGCCTCGGCGCCCTCCTCGGCGAGCGGCTCGAGGCGCATCAGGGGCGCGCCGGTCTCGACCTGGCTGCCCACCGACACCGGGCACTCGCGGACCCGCGCGCGGAACGGCGCACGCAGCACCGTCTCCATCTTCATGCTCTCCAGCACGAGGATCGGCGCGCCGGACTCGACCTCGTCGCCGACCGACAGCGGCGTCGCCACCACCAGCGCGGGCGCGGGCGAGCGGACGACACCGCCCTCGTCGCGGCTGATGCGGTGGGTGACGCCGTCGACCTCGACGAGGTGGATGGGGCCGTGGGTGGCGGACACCAGCCGGAAGCGGTGCCCGTTGACCACGATCACGCCGCTGTGCTCGTCGAACCGCTCGACCTCGACGTCGGCGGTGTGCACGTCACCGCCGCCGGAGACGCCGACGCGGAACCGGGTCTGGCCCGCGCGGGCGACGCTCACGCGGTAGCTGGTGCCGCGCAGCTTCAGGTCCAGCGGACGGCCGCTGTCGTGCTGCACCTGCGGGCGCCCGCCGTGCGCGGTGGACAGCAGGCGCTGGACGCTGACCTCTTCCTCGTCCTGGTAGGCCTCGATCGCGGCGGCGGCCAGCGCGACGGCCGAGTGGCGGTGGCTGACCAGGCGGCCCTGCTCGCGGACGCGGTCGATCCAGCCGGTGTCGGCGGTCGCGTCGATCACCTCGGGCTGGTCGAGCAGGTCGAGCACGAAGCTCTTGTTGGTCGCGCCGCCCTCGATGATCACGGTGGTCTCGGCCATCGCGCGGCGCAGGCGGCCCAGCGCCTCGTCGCGGTCGCGGCCGTAGGCGATGATCTTGGCGATCATCGAGTCGAAGTCGGCGGGGATCGTGTCGCCCTCGCTGACGCCGGTGTCGACGCGGATGCCGGGGCCCGCGGGCAGCACGAGCCGCGCGATGCGGCCGGGCGCCGGGGCGAAGTCGCGGTCCGGGTCCTCGGCGTTGAGCCGGGCCTCGATCGCGTGGCCGAGCTCGGCGGGCTGCGTGCCCTCGAGCTTGCCGCCGCCCGCGACGTGCAGCTGCATCTTCACCAGGTCGGTGCCGGTGGTGATCTCGGTGATCGGGTGCTCGACCTGCAGGCGGGTGTTGACCTCGAGGAACGCGAACAGCTTCTCGCCGGGGTGGTACAGGAACTCGACGGTGCACGCGCCGCGGTAGCCGACGGCGACGGCGAGCCGCTCGGCGGACGCCTTCAGCTCGGCGGCCTGCTCGGGGGCGAGCACCGGGGACGCGGACTCCTCGATGATCTTCTGGTTGCGCCGCTGCACCGAGCAGTCGCGCACGCCGAGCGCCCACGCCGTCTCCCCGTCGGAGATCACCTGGACCTCGACGTGGCGGGCGCCGGTGACCAGGCGCTCCAGGAACACGACGCCGGAGCCGAACGCGCGCAGCGCCTCCTGGCTGGTGCGCTCGTAGGCGTCGGCGAGCTCGTCGGCGGAGGAGACCTTGCGGATGCCGCGCCCGCCGCCACCGGCGGTGGCCTTGAGCATCAGCGGGTAGCCGATCGCCGCACCGGCACGCAGCGCGTCTTCCAGAGTGGCGACCTCGCCGCGGCTCCACGGCGCGACCGGGACCCCGACCTCCTCGGCGATCAGCTTCGCGCCGATCTTGTCGCCGAGCTTGCGCATGGCCTCCGCGCTCGGGCCGACGAAGGTGACGCCGATCTTCTCGCACACCTCGGCGAACGCCGGGTCCTCGGCGACGAAGCCCCAGCCGACCCAGGCCGCGTCGGCCCCGGTCGCCACGAGCGCCCGCTCCAGGACGGCGTGGTCGAGGTAGGGCCGCGCCGACGCGGGCCCCAGCGAGTACGCGATGTCGGCCTCACGGACGAACGTCGCCGTGCGGTCGGCGTCGGTGTAGAGCGCGACCGTCTCGATCCGCTTCCCGGTCTGCGCCGAGAGGTCCCGAACGGCGTGGATGAGCCGCATCGCGGCCTCACCACGGTTGACGATGGCGACACGACTGAACACCGGCTGAGCCTCCCAAAGTACCCCGCGCGCAGCAGGCGACGTCCGGGTTCCGGAGCGTCGCCTGCACCTGTCTCTACCCTGCTCGATTACCGCCGGGTACACCGATGTCCCGCATCGCGCATGCCGTGGCCGTTGTGTTGTCGGAACCCTACAAAAAGCGAGCCTGGCCACAGCTCGCTGCCGCCGTTTGACGCAAGGTCTGCGACAAACCGCGACCGCGACGTGACGGGGATCAACGGTGCTGGGTCAACGATATCGGGACCCGGCATGAGCATCGCTCGTGCGACGGTCAGGTGCGGTGTCCGGCCGGTGTGGCGGTGGTGGATTTTCACTGGAGCCGGCGCGCGGCGCTGCTCCCGCTACAGCTTGGCGCCGTTGACCACCAGTGCCACGTCGATGTTGCCCCGGGTGGCGTTGGAGTACGGGCACACCTCGTGTGCCGCCTTGACGAGTGCCGCCGCCTGCTCGCCGGTCAGGGACGGCAGGGTGATCCGGAGTTCGGCGCTCAGCACGAAGCGGCCGCCGTCCAGGGGGATCAGGGACGCCGACGCGTCGATCTCCGCGTCGTCGGCCCGCAGGCGGTCGCGTCGGCCCAGCATGGACAGCACCGTGCCGAAGCAGGCCGCGTAGCCGATCGCGAAGAGCTGCTCGGGGTTCGCGCCCTCGCCGTCACCGCCCAGTTCCTTGGGCTGGCGCAGTGCCAGGTCGAGACGTCCGTCGGCCGTGCGGGCCCGGCCGTTCCTGCCGCCCGCGACGTGTGCGTGCGCGGTGTAGAGCGCGTTGGTCACGAAAACCTCCTCAGGGTCGCTTCTTGCCGTAGAACTTGACACTTCAAAAAGAAGAAGTCAATGCTTTATCTTCGAGAAGGACACCGAGGAGGAGACATGCCACGACCCGCCGTCGGCTACCTGCTGCCGTCCCGTGACCAGGCCGTGCTGGGCGAGCACGACCCGGCACGGCTGGTCGCGCAGGCGCGCCGTGCGGAGGAGCTGGGGCTGGACTCGGTCTGGGCCGGCGACAGCCCGGTGACCAGGCCGCGCGCCGACCCGCTCCTGCTGCTGGCCGCCGTCGCGGCGGCGACCACGCGGATCACGCTCGGCACCGCGGTCCTGCTGCCCGCGCTGCGGCACCCCGTCCTGCTGGCGCACCAGCTCGCCACCCTCGACCGGCTCGCGCGGGGGCGGCTCGTCGCCGGGCTCGGCGGCGGCTTCCCCAACCCGGCCACCCGGGCCCAGTTCGCCGCGCTCGGTGTCGGGTTCGCCGACCGGACCAGCAGGCTGACGGAGTCGGTCGAGGTGATGCGGCGGTTGTGGACCGGCGACGCGGTCACCCACCGCGGCAGGCACTTCGCCTTCGACGACGTGCGGCTCGCGCCGACGCCGCACCGGCCCGGCGGGCCGCCGGTCTGGCTCGCGGGGAGCGGGCCTGCCGTGTCCCGGGTGGCCCGTCTCGCCGACGGGTGGCTCCCCTACCCGCCCGACGCGGCGACGTACGGGCGGGAGCTGGCGGCCATCGGGCGGGACCGCCCGGTCACGCCCGCGTTGTACGCGACGCTCTGCCTCGACGAGGACGAGGAGAAGGCGCGGCTGCGCCTGCGGACCAGCATCGAGCGCTACTACAACGCGCCACTGGAGTTCATCGCGACGATCCAGGCGCTGTTCGCCGGCACCGTCCGGCAGGCCGCCGGCTGGCTGGCCGGCTACGTCGCCGCGGGTGCCCGGCACCTCGTGATCCGCCTCGCCACCGACGACCACGACGCCGACCTGGACGCCTTCGCAGGCGGCGTCCTGCCGCTGCTGCGCGCGGAGGGGGACCGATGACGACGTTCGTCCTGGTGCACGGGGCGTGGCACGGCCCGTGGGCCTGGGACCGGGTGACGCCGCTCCTGCACGCCGCCGGTGCGCGCACGCTCACCCCGGACCTGTCCGCGGTCGCGGACGTCGGGCTGCACGACCACGCCGGGATCGTGGCCGCCGCGGTCGGCACGGTGTCCGCCGACGACGTCGTGCTGGTCGGGCACAGCTACGCGGGCCTGGTCGTGCGGGAGGTGGCCGACACGCGGCCCGTCCGCCACGTCGTCCTCGTGGACGGGTGGGCCGGTGGTGACGGGGCGAGCATGACCAGCCTCGCGCCCGCTCCCTTCGCGGCCACGGTCCGCGCCGCGGCCGAGGCGCGCGGCGACGGGTGGCGGATCCCCGCGCCGCCGCCGTCGGCGTTCGGGGTCACCGCGCCGGACGACGCGGCATGGCTGGCCGAACGCCTCGTCCCGCAGCCGCTGCGCACGTTCACCGAGCCCACCCGGCTGCGTGGCGCGGTCGACCGCGTGCCGGGGACGGCCATCCACTGCGAGCCGGCCACGTACCCGTTCGCGCGGTTCGGCGCGGCCGTCGGCTACCGGACCCGGTCGCTGGCCGCGGCGCACGACGTGATGCTGACCGACCCCGAAGGGCTCGCCCGGCTGCTGCTCGTGGTTCAGGAACAGGAAGCGCGAAGTTTAGACTGATGAAGTGGAACACCGGACGTACAACCAGTACTGCGCCACCGCCCGCACCCTCGACATCGTCGGCGAGCGGTGGACGCTGCTGCTGGTCCGCGAACTGCTGACCGGGCCGAAGCGGTTCGGTGACCTGCAGGCCAGCCTGCGCGGCCTGGGCACCGGGCTGCTCGCCGCCCGGCTGAAGCACCTGGAACGCGAGGGCCTCGCCCGCAAGATCACGCTTCCGCCACCCGCGCGCACCCCCGCGTACGCGCTCACCGAGGCGGGCGAGGACCTCGGCCCCGCCGTGCTGGCGCTCGCTAGGTGGGGTCTGAAGTGGGCGATGGGCGAGCCGCGCGAATCGGAGGCGTTCCACCCCGGCTGGGCCGTGCTCGGCCTGCGTGCCTGCTTCGACCCGGCGGCCGCGGCGGGCCTGCGTGCGGTCTACGAGTTCCACGTCGACGACGAGGTCTTCCACGCGCGGGTCGACGACGGCACGCTCGAGGCACTGCACGGCCCCGCGCAGCACCCGGACGCGACGATCACGATCGGCGAGGCCGCGTTCCTCCGGCTGACCAGCGCGGGCCTCGCCTTCTCCGACGCGCTGGCCGGCGGCGAGGCCACGGCCACCGGCGACGCCGAAGCGCTGCGCAGGCTCGCGGGCCTGTTCAGCCTGCCGAGCCCGCGCAGCCGCGTCTGAGCCGCTCAGGCGAGCGCCCGCTCCCGCACCCGCAGCGGTGGCCTGCGGGCCCACGTCGCCCAGCGCCACAGCCACTCCAGCGGTCCCTGCCGGAAGTGGCGCAGCCACAGCACCGACCACGCCCACTGGACGACGAGGATCGCGGCGGGCACCAGCAGCAGCGTGCTCGTGGCCCACGCTTCCGGTCTGCCGCCGACCACCCGGCTCACCACGAGCACGAGGACCGTGGCGGTCAGGTAGTTGGTGAGCGCCATCCGGCCCAGCGGCGCGAACAGCGCCACCAGCACGGGCCGCGCAGGCGAGCGCAGCACCAGCAGCACCACGCAGACGTACGCGCACGCGAGCAGCAGCCCGGCCGCCACCACCGGAACCTGCGCGTCGCGGCCCGTCTGCCACCACAGCAGCGGCACCGCACCCGCCACGCACAGCAGCGCCAGTACGGCGGGCACCAGCGCCGACTCCTCGATCCTGGCCACCACGCCGTACCGGACCAGGGCCGCGCCCAGCAGGAACAAGCCGGCGACCAGCAGGAACCGCTGGTCGCCGACGGCCAGCGCGACGGCGAGGAACGCCGCGGCGAGCGCCGCGACGGCCTGGCGCGGCAACCACGTCGACGGCAGCAGCACCACGATGCCGACCACCGCGTACGTCGACAGGATGTCGCCCTGCCACAACAGGAAGAAGTGCGCCAGCCCGACGGCGAGCAGCACCGCCAGCCTGCGGAGCAGCACGAGCCGCGGCCGGGCGGTGCGGGCGGCCGCGGACGCCACCAGCAACGCGAACCCGATGCCGAACAGCAGCGCGAAGATCGGGAAGAAGCGGTGGTGGACGAACAGGCCCAGCCACGGCCGGGGGTCCTCGGGCGCGGCCGCCACCACCGGGCCGCCCGCGCTCGCGATCGGCGCGACGTTCGCCACGAGGATCCCGCACAGGGCGACACCGCGGACGACGTCGAGGGCGGCGATGCGCCGCCGTTCGGAGAAGGTCATGCGGCTCATCGTGAGCGGCGGCCGCGCCGCCGCCATCGGTCCTGAGCACGGTTCCCGGTGGCAGGACCGTACTTTTGACCGATACGGCCGCGCGGCGGTGATCACCTAGCCTGACCGGCGTGCGGAACCGGGGACGAGTCGTGGCGGACGTGGGGCTGGCCGTCCTGGCGGCCGTCGTGCTCGTGTTCTGGGCCGCGCGCATCGCGGACAGCTGGGGCGCGGGCTACTGGCCGTTCGCCACGGCCACCGGAGCGGCGGTGTGCGTGCTCGCGCTGACCCGCCGCACGCACCGGGCCGGGACGGCGGCCGCGGGGCTCGCGGTCGCGGCGGTCGCGGTGCTGGTCGCCCGCGTCGCCGGGCTGCCGAGCGAACCGGGGCCCGCGACGGCGCTGGGCCTGTCGGTGCTGGTGTGCTCGGCGGTCCGCACGGCGCCGCCCCGGCAGGCGGCCACCGTCGGCGCCGCGTGCGTGGCGGTGACCGCGGCGAGCCTGGTGACCACCAGCCACCCCCTCGCCGACGGGGTGCCGCCCGTGACCGTGCTGACCGGTCTCGCACTCGCGGCCGGGGCGGGCGCGGGGCTGGCGCTGCGGGTGCGCCACGACCTGCGCGACGCGGCGATCGCCCGGGTGCGCAGGGACGAACGCCTCGAGCTGGCGCGGGAACTGCACGACGTGGTCGCCCACCACATCACCGGTGTCGTGCTCGAGACCCAGGCCGCGCGGATCGCGCTGCGCAGCCGGCCGGAGACGCTCGACGAGTCGCTCGCGGGCATCGAGACCGCGAGCACGGACGCGCTCGCCGCGATGCGCAGGGTGGTGGGCTTGTTGCGGGACACCGAGGACGCGGCACCCGCCACGGCCGGCCCGGAGGCGCTCGGCGAGCTGGTCGACCGGTTCACGCGCCACGGCCCGCCCGTGCGGCTCAGCGTGCCCGGGCCGGCCGCGAGCGGCGGCTGGCGCCCGGAGGTCACCAGCACCGTGCACCGGGTGGTGCAGGAGTCGCTGACCAACATCGCGCGCCACGCCGCGCACGCGACGGCGGTCACCGTCGACGTCGTCCAGGACGGGCGGTCGGTGACCGTCGAGGTCGCCGACGACGCGACCGCTCCCCCGGCCCGCCACCACCGCGCCGGCTACGGGCTGGCGGGGCTGCGGGAACGCGTCGAGGCGCTCGACGGCACCCTGTCGGCGGGACCGCGCCCCGGCGGCGGCTGGTCGGTGCGGGCGCGGATCCCGGCATGACCATCCGGGTGCTGCTCGCCGACGACCAGGCGATGGTGCGCAGGGGCCTGCGGTTCATCCTGGAGGACCAGCCCGACCTGGCGGTGGTCGCGGAGGCCGTGGACGGCGTCGAGGCGGTCGACCTCGCGCGGCGGCTGCGGCCCGACGTGTGCCTGGTCGACATCCGCATGCCCCGCCTCGACGGGGTCGAGGTCACCCGTGCGCTGGCCGGGCCGGGCGTCCGCGACCCGCTGCGGGTGGTCGTGGTGACGACGTTCGACCTCGACGAGTACGTGTACGGGGCGCTGCGCGGCGGCGCGGTCGGGTTCGTGCTGAAGGACGCGGGCCCCGCCCTGCTCGTCGAGGCGGTGCGGGCCGCGCACAGCGGTGAGGCGCTCGTGTCGCCGTCGATCACGCTGCGACTCCTGCGCGACCTGATCGCGAGCCCGCGCGGGAAGACTTCGTCCGCACGACCGCTGTCCGAACGGGAGACCGAGGTCGTCCGCGCCATCGCGCGGGGCCGGACCAACCAGGAGGTCGGCGCCGAGCTGTTCATCTCGCTGAGCACCGTCAAGACCCACGTCGCTGCGATCCAGGCGAAGCTCGGGGTGCGCAACCGCGTCGAGATCGCGGCGTGGGCGTGGGAGAACGGCGTGGTCGAGACCGCCTGAGCTATGTACTATGCCCTAGTACATAGTTACTGACGGGTAGGACGATGCCACGCAAGAGCGACACCCGCGAGCGGATGGTGCGCAGCGCCGCCGAGCTGCTGCGCGAGCAGGGCGCGGCCGCGACGAGCATCGACCGCGTGCTCGCGCACAGCGGCGCCCCGCGCGGGTCGGTCTACCACCACTTCCCCGGCGGGCGGGCCCAGCTGATCGAGGAGGCCGTCGCGCTGTCCGGGGACTTCATCGCCGGCCTGATCGCCGCGGACGAACCACGCGCGGTGGTCGGCAAGTTCTTCTCGATGTGGCGGCGGTGGCTCGTCGACAGCGGCTTCCAGGCCGGCTGCCCCATCGTGTCGGTCACCGTGACGGGCGAGACCCCGCGGCTCGCGGCGGGCGTGTTCGGCCGCTGGACCGACGGGCTGGCCACGTCGTTCGCCGCGCACGGCGTGCCGGCGGCGCGGGCACGCAGGCTGGCCACGTTCGTGATCGCCGCCGTCGAGGGCGCGGTGGTCATGTGCCGCGCGGAGGAAAGCCTCGCCCCGCTGGACGCCGCGGCCGAGGAGATCAACGAGTTGCTCGCACACACGCTGCGGAAGTGAGGACACCGTGTCGACCGTCGAATTCGCCGCCATGTCGGGGCTGGAACAGATCCGCTGGGTGCAGACCGAACTGCCCGCCGACTTCCCCACCATCGGCAGGCTCCTGGGCATGCGGTTCGACGAGGTCGAGCACGGCCGCGTCGTCGTGTCGCTGCGGACCCGCGCGGACTTCGCCAACCCGATGGGCACCGTCCACGGCGGCATCGCCGCGACGATGCTCGACTCGGTGATGGGCTGCGCCGTGCACACGACGCTCCCGCCGGGCGTCGGCTACACCACGCTGGAGCTGAAGGTGAACTACATCCGCACCGCGCGGACCGACGGGCGCACGCTGACCGCCGAGGGCACCGTCGTCCACGCGGGCCGCCGCACCGCGACCGCGGAGGGCAAGGTCCTCGACGAGCACGGGAAACTGATCGCCCACGGCACCACGACGTGCCTCATCATGCGACCGGAGGCCGGCTCGTGACCACCTTCCGCGCGGCCGTCGACGCGCGCGACCTGGCCGCCGTCGAGGCGATGCTGGCCGACGACGTGGTGTTCCGCAGCCCGGTCGCGCACCGGCCCTACCCCGGCAAGGCGATCACCGCGGCGATCCTGCGCGCGGTGATCGAGGTGTTCGCCGACTTCCGGTACGTGCGCGAACTCCGCGACGGCGCCGACCACGTGCTCGTCTTCGAGGCGAAGGTCGACGGCCTCGACGTCACCGGCGCCGACTTCCTCCGCTACGACCGCGACGGCAAGATCGCCGAGCTGATGGTGATGGTGCGGCCCCTGCGTGCCGCCGAGGCGCTGGCCCGCCGGATGGCCGCGCGCTTCGACCAGATCCAGGCGGCCGCGGCGGAGGGCTGACGGGCGTGGCGCTGCGGCCGGTCCAGGTGACCTCAAGGCCAGGACCGCCCCGGCACTCGGCCGGTTCCGGGCCGCCGCGCTCGGCTGGGCGGTGACCGGCGAGCGCCCCGGCGCGACCCCGGTCCAGCCCGCCGGGTTCGGCTGGCCGGACCCCGCGGCGGTGCCGCTCGACGTCATCGCCGTCCCGGACCCTGGGACCGTGCACGACCGGGTGCGCCTCGATCTCGCCCACCGGCCGGGGCTGGTCGAGCGCCTGCGGGAACCGGGTGCCACGCCCACGGGCGCGAGGGACCTGGCCGACTCGGAGGGCAACCGGTTCTGCGTCCTCACCCCGGCGTGACCAGTTGTGATGGCCAGGGAGGTCGATCCGGCCGCGGGCCGGCCCCGCGTGCGCCGTCGAGGCGGGCAGGCCCGGCCGCTGCCACCACCGCAACGCCACGATCCGCACCCCTAGTACAGGGCCGGCCAGCCGTTGCTCCAGCCGACGAGGTTGATGCCCAGCCTGCTGCCCGACGACGTGTAGTAGTGGTAGGCCATCACCCAGCCGTCGGCGTCCGGCCACAGTGCCTGGTGGCCCGGGCCGTGCACGGTCCCGTGCGTGGCGAGGACCTCCGTGCCGCCGCCGCTCGTCAGCCGCACGCCGCCACGGTCGACGTACGGGCCCGTGATCGACGTCGAGCGGCCGACCATCACGCGGTACGTGCTGCTCGTCCCCCGGCAGCAGTAGTCGAACGACACGAACAGGTAGTAATAGCCGCTCCGGTACACGATGAACGGCGCCTCGACCGCGCCGCCCGCACTCGACGGGCGCTGGGCGAGGCTGTACCGCGTGCCGTCCGCCGGTTTGCCGGTGCCCGGGTCGATCCGGACCATCTTGACGCCGGTCCAGAACGAGCCGTACGTCAGCCACCACGCACCCGACTGGTCCACCACCAGGTTGGGGTCGATCGCGTTGTGGTCGCTCGAGTCGTTCGTCTGCACGACGACGCCGTGGTCGGTCCAGCTGCCCGGTTGCGCGGTCGTGCTCGTCGCCAGGAAGATCGCGGAGTTGCGGGAGCCGAACGTGGAGGCCGAGTAGTACAGGTAGTACCGTCCATTGTGGAACGACACGTCGGGTGCCCACAGGGTGTCGCTGCCACCGGTGAACGGGTGCGCCCACGGCGCGCCGCCCGGGAACGCCGAGCCAGCGCGGCGGAACGCGATCCGGTCGGTCGAGGTGCGGATCTCGATCCCGTTGCCGGTCGAGAACAGGAAGTACGCGCCGCCCACCTTGATCACGGCCGGGTCGTGCACCGCGACGTCCCCGGTCACCGCGCCGGGGTACGGGTACTCGGCGGCCGCGAGCGGCGCCCGGACGAGCGCGGTGACCAGCACCGCCACCGCGATGACAGCGGTGCGGAGCGGGGTACGGGGCATCGTTGCCACCCTCTGGGGTTCGAGATACAGGGAAAGCGCTTGCCTTGCGCACCGTAGAACGGCGGACGCACCTCGTCAACTGGACGTCACCGGCGGTGATCATCGTGGAGATCGTCCTGACGTACTTCGGGAGCGCTCCCAGCAGCGGCTTTGCCGCCGGCAACCGCGCGCACGGGGTGCTCGGAACTCTTCCGATGCCCCCGACCTGCGTTGACACCCGCTCGAACCGGGTGCTACCACTTTTCACCAAGCGCGCTGTGAGCGCTCCCAAAATCCCCTGCCTCGGAGTTGAGCCATGCCCAGAACGGTCAGGACGGTCGTGCTCGGCACGTCCCTCGCCCTGCTCGGCGCCGTCGTCGTCGGCACACCGGCACACGCCGACCGGCCGGCCGCCCACGCGGACGCGCTGCACCGGGGAGTGGTGAGCGTCCGGTCCGGGGACGGGAACTTCGTCAGCTGGCGGCAGCTCGCCGGCGACGGGGACGGCTTGCGGTTCAACGTCTACCGCGACGGCCGGAAGGTCAACGCGGCCCCGGTGGGCACGAACTTCGTCGACGCGGACGCGCCCGCGGGCGCGACGTACACGGTGCGGCCGGTGCGCGGCGGCGTGGAGGGTCAGCCGTCGGGCGGGTCGGTGTCGTTCCTCGCGACCTCGACCGACGTGCCGCTGCAGATCCCGCCGGGCGGGACGACCCCGTCCGGCGAGAGCTACACGTACAACGCGGGCGACGCGAGCGTCGGCGACCTGGACGGCGACGGGCAGTACGAGATCGTGCTGAAGTGGGAACCGTCCAACGCCAAGGACAACTCGCAGTCCGGCTACACCGGCAACACCTACCTGGACGCGTACCGGCTGAACGGCACGCGGCTGTGGCGGATCGACATGGGCCGCAACATCCGTTCCGGCGCGCACTACACGCAGTTCCAGGTGTTCGACTACGACGGTGACGGGCGCGCCGAGGTGGCCGTGAAGACCGCGGACGGCACGAGGTCCGGCACCGGCCAGGTCATCGGCGACGGAAGTGCCGACCACCGCAACTCGTCCGGGTACGTGCTCGCGGGCCCGGAGTTCCTCTCGGTGTTCCGCGGCACCGACGGCGCCGTGCTCGACACCGAGAACTTCGTGCCACCGCGCGGCAACGTCGCGTCGTGGGGGGACAGCTACGGCAACCGCGTGGACCGCTTCCTCGCCGGCACGGCCTATGTGGACGGTGCACGCCCGAGCATCGTCATGGCCCGCGGCTACTACACGCGGTCGGTCGTGTCCGCGTGGGACTTCCGGGGCGGCGCGCTCACCCGCCGGTGGACGTTCGACTCCAGCTCGTCGACGAACGGGCCGGCGTGGACCGGCAAGGGCAACCACCAGCTGTCGGTGGCGGACGTGGACGGCGACGGCCGCGACGAGATCATGTACGGCTCGATGGCGATCGACGACAACGGCTACGGCCTGTGGCAGAACAACACCCACCACGGCGACGCCTACCACGTCGGTGACCTCATCCCGTCGCGCGCGGGTCTCGAGGTGTTCAAACCGTCGGAGTCGGGCAGCGACCCCGCGCACTGGATGGGTGACGCGCGGACCGGTCAGATCATCTGGAGCGCCCCGTCGTGCGGCTGCGACAACGGCCGCGGCGTGGCGGCGGACATCTGGTCCGGCAGCCCCGGTGCGGAGGCGTGGTCCTCGGCGGTCGCCGGACTGCGCAACGGCGCCAACGGCAGCCAGGTCGCGTCCCGCAAACCGGGCTCGGCGAACTTCGTGATCTGGTGGGACGGCGACGCCCAGCGCGAGCTGCTCGACGGCACGCACATCGACAAGTACGGCACCGGCGGCGACACCCGCCTGCTCACCGGGTCGGGCGTCGCGTCGAACAACGGCACGAAGGCCACCCCGGCACTGCAGGCCGACATCCTCGGCGACTGGCGCGAGGAGGTCATCTGGCGCACGAGCGACAACCGGGCGCTGCGGATCTACTCGACCACCGACCCGACGAGCATCAGCAGGCCGTCGCTCATGCAGGACCGCCAGTACCGGCTCGCGATCGCGTGGCAGAACAGCGGCTACAACCAGCCCCCGCACCCGAGCTTCGCGATCGGCTGACGTCCGCGGGGAGGCGCCACTCCCCAGGCACTCCGCGAGACGAGAACCGCACCGCCCTGTGAAGCCCTCGTCGTGTCGGTTACCTCCCGGGGGTCGGTCCCCAACAACCTCGCGACCCCACGCCGAGGCGGGTGGCCTCGCAGCAAAGGCGCGCCCTCGCGGAATGCCCTTCCCGAGGGTCCCGTTCGCACAGCGCCCACCTCGCGGAGGCGCTCCCGGAGGCGATCTCGCACCACCCGGAAGGCGGGACACCTGTCGCGAAGGCCGGTTCCGAAAGCAGCGGCGCACCCGGAGGCGACCTTCCCAGGCTGTCCACCGTGGCCCCGTGCTAGTGTTGGGCGATCGTCCAAGGCAATCGACCAACACGGGGTGGGGCATGGCGCCGACAGCGGCGGAACGAGGCAGAGAGGTGCGCCGCAAACTGCTCACCGCGGCGGTGGAGTTGATCACCGAGCGGGGCTGGACCGCGGTCAGCACCCGCGTGGTGGCCGACCGCGCCGGGGTCGCGCCCGGGCTGGTGCACTACCACTTCTCCTCCGTCCAGGCCCTCCTGTCCGAGGCCGCGCTGACCGCGATGCGTGACGTCGGCGCCATGCTCGAACCCGCGCTCGCCCGCGCGACCACCCCGGCCGGGGCGATGGCCGCCCTGGCGTCGGCGCTCGACCCGTACACCGGCGACGACCCCACCTCGGTCCTGTTCACCGAGACCTACCTCGCCGCCACGCGTGATCCCGGCCTGCGGGCCGCGGTGGCCGAGGTGATCGCGGACTTCCGGGCCCGGCTCGCCGCGTGGCTCGGGGACCACGGCGTCGCGGCGCCCGCGGCGACGGCCGCGGTGGTCGGTGCGGCCATCGACGGGCTCGTCCTGCAGCGTGCGCTCGACCCCGCGCTGACCGCCGAGGCGATCACCCCCGTGCTCACCCGTCTCGTGGGAGGACGACCATGACCGTCGTGATCTGCGGCGCCGGGATCACCGGGCTGGCGCTGGCGCATCGGCTCTCCGCCCTGGGGTGGTCGGTCGTGGTGCTGGAGAAGGCGCCCGGTCCCCGCGCCCAGGGCTACATGATCGACTTCTTCGGGCCGGGCTACGACGCGGCCGAGGCGATGGGGCTCCTGCCGCGGCTGCGGGAACTGGGGTACGTCCTGGAAGAAGCACAGTTCGTCGACGCGGACGGCAGGCCGCGGGCCCGGCTGGGGTTCGCGCGGTTCGCGCGGACGGTGCGCGGGCGCCTGCTCAGCATCATGCGTCCCGACCTGGAGACGGCCCTGCGGGAGAGCCTGCCCGCCGACGTCGACGTGCGGTACGCGACCAGCCCGGCGCACGTCGACAACCTCGCCGACGGGGTGCGGGTCACCCTGTCCGACGGCGAGGTGCTCACCGCCGACCTGCTCGTCGGCGCGGACGGCGTCCACTCCGCGGTGCGCGGCATGGTGTTCGGCGCGGAGCGGGAGTTCCTGCGGCACCTCGGTTTCCACACCGCCGCGTGGACGTTCCGCGACCCCGCCATCCGCGCGCGGGTCGGTGACCGGTTCTGCCTCACCGACTCGGTCGACCGGCAGGTCGGCCTGTACGGACTGCGCGACGGCCGGGTCGCCGCGTTCGCCGTCCACCGCACCACCGACGGCACGCTGCCCGGCGACCCCCGGGCCGCGCTGCGCGCCGAGTACGGCTCGCTCGGCTGGGTGGTGCCCGACGCGCTGGCGCAGTGCCCACCGGGTCACGACGTGTACTACGACCACGTCGCCCAGGTCGAGATGCCGCGCTGGCACCGCGGCCGGGTGGTGCTGGCCGGTGACGCCTGCGCGGCCGTCTCCCTGCTCGCCGGGCAGGGCGCGTCGCTGGGCATCGCCGGCGCCTACCTGCTCGCCGAGGAGCTGCACCGGTCCGGGCTCGCCGGTCTCGACGCCTACGAGCGGCGGTGGCGGCCCGTGGTCGCGGAGAAGCAGCTGACCGCGCGCAAGGGGGCCCGCTGGTTCCTCCCCCGCTCGCCCGCGCAGCTGCGGGTCCGGCGGGCGGTCCTCGCGCTGTCCGGGCTGCCCGGCGTGGACCGGCTCGTCGGCCGGTCGCTGGCGGGCAAGCCCGCGGCGGTCGTCGAGTCGGGGCGGGGTGCGCACGTCACCGGTTCGTAAGAGTTCACCGGCCGTGCACACGGCATGATGCGGTGGACGAAACGGACAGGGAGGACCTCGATGGCACGGCTGCGCTCGATCTCGGTGCTGGCGATCAGCGCCGGTCTCGTACTGGCCGGTTGCGGTGACGACCGGCCCGCGGCGGGTGGCGGCACCCCGGCCTCGGCCCCGGCCACCACCACGACGACGGCGACCGCCTCCTCGGCGACCGCCGCGGCCCCGGCGCCCGAGGCGGTCGTGCCGGAGCAGCTGCGGTTCACCGCGAAGACGGTCGACGGCAAGGACTTCTCCGGTGAGTCGCTCGCCGGGAAGCCCGCCGTGCTGTGGTTCTGGGCGCCGTGGTGCCCGAACTGCCAGGCCGAGGCGCCGACGATCGCGGCGGCGGCGCGGTCCGCGGGCGACGTCGCGTTCGTGGGTGTCGCCGCGCAGGACGAGGTGGCGGCGATGCGGGACTTCGTGCGGAAGTACGACCTGGGCTCGTTCCCGCACATCGCCGACACGGACGCGGCCGTGTGGCGGCGGTTCGGCGTCACCTACCAGCCCGCGTACGCGTTCATCAGCGCCGACGGCACGGTCGAGACGGAGACCAGCCAGCTCGAGGCGGACGAGCTGCTCGCCCGCGTCGGCGAGCTGGGCTGATGGACGAGCTGCTGTTCGCGCTCACGGCGGGGATGCTCGCCACGGTCAACCCGTGCGGCTTCGCGATGCTGCCCGGGTACCTGACGATGGTGGTCGCGGGCGGCGACGACGCGACCAGGGTCGCGCGCGTCGGCCGGGCGCTGGCGGCCGGGGCGCTGATGACCGCCGGCTTCGTCGCCGTGTTCGGGATCTTCGGGTTGCTGAGCCTGCCGCTGCGCGGCGCGCTGCAGCGGTACCTGCCGGTCGTGACGGTGGTGATCGGCGTCGTCATGGTCGTCGTCGGGGTGCTGCTGCTCGCGGGCAGGCAGCTCACGCTGCTGCTGCCCAAACCGGCGCGCGGCGCACCGTCGACGCGGCTCGTGTCGATGGCCGGGTACGGCGTCGCGTTCGCGGTCGCGTCGCTGTCGTGCACGATCGGCCCGTTCCTCGCCGCGACCGGCATCGCGCTGCGCGGCGGCGACCTCACCAGCGGGCTCACCACGTTCGTGGCGTACGCGCTGGGCATGGGGCTCGTGGTCGCGGTGCTGGCGGTCGCGGCCGCGCTGGCGAGCACGGCGGTGGCGGCGGGCGTGCGCCGCGTGCTGGAGCACGTGCCGAGGATCGGCGGTGTGCTGCTGCTGGTGACCGGCGCGTACGTGGGCTACTACGGCTACTACGAGCTGCGCCTCTTCCACGGCGACGGCACCGCGGCCGACCCGGTGGTCGACGGGGCGCGCGCGGTCCAGTCGACGCTCGTCGAGTGGGTGGACGCGATCGGGCCACTGCCGTTCGTCGTCGCCCTGGTCGTGCTCGTGGCGGGCGGTGTGTTCCTCGCCGGCAGGCGCCGGGCGGTCAGAAGTCGACGCGCATCACCACGCGGCGCAGCGTGGGGTGGCTGACCTCGGTGAACCCGGCCTCCTCGAAGACCTGGCGGGCGCCGACGTTCAGCTCGCCCCACGTCACCTCCTTGCCCGGCTGGGTGATCATCGGGTAACCCTCCAGGGCGCGGGCCCCGCGCCGGCGCGCGTGGTCGACCGCGGCCTTGGCGAGGTGGTACATGAGGCCGCGGCCGCGGTGGGACGTGCGGACCACGAAGCACGTCACCGCCCAGACGCCGTCGTCGTCCTTGTCCTCGGCGCGGCCGGTCCACGGGATGCGGGTGGTGCGCAGCTTGGGGTACGCCGTCCTCGGTTCGACCGCGACCCAGCCCGCCGGTGCGCCGTCCACATAGGCCACCAGGCCGCTGGTGGCCGCCGCGGCCGGGTCGCCGCACGCGGTCTGCTCCCGCTGCAGCGCGAACCGCTCCTCCTGGGTGCTGTCGCGCCAGATCCAGCCCTCCACCTTGAGCCGCTGGCAGCGGCAGCGCGCCGCGTAACCGGCCTTGCCGAAGATCGCGGTGAGGTCGTCCCACGAGGCCTCGTTGGCGGGGACGACCGTCACCTGGCCGGGCTCGATCGGCGTGTGCACGGCGCCATTATGGCCGCGCGGGCACGACGGCGGCGGTCAGTCCGCCGCCTTGGCGACGGTCAGCGTGCGGAGCCCCAGCCAGACGAGCAGGACCATCACCACGGCACTGCACGCGAAGGCCGCCACCGCGGCCGGGTTGGCGGTGAGCAGGTCCACGGTGGACCGGCCGCCCGCCACGTTCATCGCCAGCGAGGTGCCGCCGCACAGCCCCGCGCCCACCGCGCCCGTCAGGCCGATGGCGTTCGTCAGGCGGCGGGGTGACACCGTGCGCCGGAACGTCGTCACGAGCAGCGCGAGCGCGGCCGCGGCGACCACCACGGTCAGCACGTCCTGCACGGCCGCCAGCACCCTGACCAGCTCCGGGGTGCCGCCCGCGTCCCTGCGCACCGCGCCGGAGGACCACAGCAGGTCCCAGCCGAGCAGCATCCCCGGGAACACCAGCGCGAACAGCACGGCCGCCCACCGGCCCTGGCGCGCGGTCAGTTCGTCCTGGTAGGACGGTGCGACCTCGGGCACCGTGCCGAAGTCCCGCACCGCGAGGGCGGCGGCGCGCTCGGGGGGCGCGCCGCCCGCGCGGTAGGCCTCCGCCGCGTCGATCAGGCCCTCCCGCGCCTCCGCGACCATGCTGCGGCGGGTGCGGCGCGGGCCGTGCAGTGCGCGGGCGAGCGCGACGACGTACTCGGCGATCGGGTCGGCCGTGGTCACGACACACCACCCGCCGGCCGCAGCACCGCGTCGACCACCGTCGTGAACTCCGTCCACTCCGCGCGCTGGCGCGCGAGCGCGTGCCTGCCCGCGCGGGTGAGCGTGTAGGTGCGCCGGTCGCGGCCACCCACGCTGCTCCACGAACCGGACAGCATCGCGGCCCGCTCCAGCCGCCGCAGCGCCGGGTACACGGTGCCCGTCGGCAGGTCCAGCGCACCGCCGCTGCGGGCCTGCAGCGCCTCGATGATCGCGTAGCCGTGCCTCGGGCCGTCCTCGAGCACGGCGAGGATCAGGGCGTCGAGGTGGCCGCGTACGGCTGCGGGTCGCACAGGTAGGGATTCTACGCAACGGGGCCCGGGTCACAATCAGGGACATCCCCGATGCACCAGTAGTCTGCCTACACATACCGTCCCGGGACGTGAACACTCTTGTCCGGCCGGCGGGGACAGACCGCCGGCCCCGTCTGTCCCTGTGGGTCCTGCGGGTGGCCGTGACCGTCCACCTGGTCCTGGTGCTGGCGCAGCCCGTGCTCGCGGGTCTGTTCCTCACCGGGAACGTCGACGCCATCGAGGTGCACAGCGCCGTCGGCGGCCTGGTGGCGACGGCGTCGCTGGTCCTGATCGCCGCGGCGGTCGCCTACGTGGTGCGCCGCGGCAGGCTGTGGGTGCTCCCGGTGATGGTGGTGCTGTTCCTGGCCGTCGGGGGGCAGGTCGCGCTGGGCGCCACCCGCGTGCTCGGCGCGCACGTGCCGCTCGGCGTCGCGATCGCGGTGGCGTCCGCGCTGCTCGCCGTCTGGGTGTGGTCCCCGTCCGCGGCCCGCCCGCGTGGGGGTGCGCGGTGAACCGGCGGTCGTTCCTCGGGCTCCTGTCCGGCGCCGCCGCGGGCGCCGCGCTGGCCGGGTGCGGGCTCGCGGGCACCGGGCAGACCGGTGAACAGCTCGTCAGCACGGCCCGGTTGCCGAAGCCGTTCCGCGTGCCGCTGCCGGTGCCGCCGGTGGCCCGGCCCGTGGGTCCCGACCGGTACCTGATCACCCAGCGCATGGCGCAGGTGGAGATCCTGCCCGGCCTGCGCACGCCCGTCCTGGGTTACGACGGCATCTTCCCCGGCCCCACGATCGAGTCCCGGCGCGGCACGCCGGTCGTCGTCCGGCACCGCAACGAGCTGGCCGTCCCCACGGTCGTGCACCTGCACGGCGGCCACACCCCGCACGAGCACGACGGGTGGCCGCTGGACCTGGTGCTGCCCGTCGGCAACAAGCGCGACTGGCGGGGCCACCACGGCACCGGCGACACCAGCGACGGCGAGCGGGACTACCGCTACCCGATGGCACAGCGCGCGGCGACGCTCTGGTACCACGACCACCGCATGGACTTCACCGGCCCGGCCGTGTACCGCGGCCTGGCGGGCTTCCACCTGGTCCGCGACGACGAGGAGGACGCGCTCCCCCTGCCGCGCGGCGAGCGCGAGCTGCCGCTGATGATCTGCGACCGGTCGTTCGACGAGGACGGCTCGTTCGCGTATCCCGGCCTGGACCAGGAGATGCGGTCGGTGGCGGGCGTGCGGGACGAGTGGATGGAGGGCGTGCTGGGCGACGTGGTCCTGGTCAACGGCGCGCCGTGGCCGGAGCACGAGGTGGACGCGGCGCGGTACCGGTTGCGCCTGCTCAACGCGTCCAACGCTCGCAGGTACCGGCTGGCGCTGACCGTCGAGAACGGACCGGACCTGCCGTGGACGCAGATCGGCTCCGACGGCGGCCTGCTGGCGAAACCCGTGACGCACCAGGCGATCGAGATCGCACCCGGCGAACGGTTCGACGTGGTCGTGGACTTCTCGCGGGTGCCGGTGGGCACGAAGGTCACCCTGGCGAACGGCCTCGGCACCGGCACCACGGCGGACGTCATGCGGTTCCACGTCGTCCGCCGCGCGCGTGACGACAGCCGTGTTCCCGACCGGCTCGCGGAGGTCGAGCCGGTCGCGCCGCCGGCCGGGGCACGCATGCGCACGTTCCGGTTCAGCCGCGGCGTCACCGGCGACCACCGCGGCTGGACGATCAACGGCAGGTCGTTCGCCCCGGGCGACTCGCACGCGGACACCCGGCTGGGCGAGGTGGAGATCTGGCGGCTGGTCACCGACGTGCACCACCCCGTGCACGTCCACCTCGACCCGTTCCAGGTGCTGCGCCGCGACGGCAGGCCCCCGGGCGACCTCGACGCCGGGTGGAAGGACACCGTGGACATCCGCCCCGCGGAGGTGGTCGACATCGCGGTCCGGTTCACCGACTACACCGGGCGGTTCGTCATGCACTGCCACAACCTCGAACACGAGGACATGGCGATGATGGCGACGGTCCGGACGGTGTGACCGGTGCGCGGCGGGCGGGCTTCGCGCGTCCGGTAAGGCGCGTTCAGGACACCACCAGCCACGGCAAACCCGCCTCACCGGACACGGCTCACCCGCGTCAGGCGGCGGCCGACGACGAACCCGGGGCGGCGAGCCACGTGCTGACGCGCCGGGCGGCGGACATGCTCGACCACGCCGCCAGCTCGACGAGCGTGCCGTCGCCGGGGGCGGTGCGCTGGAAGTCCGTCACCAGTTCGTCGTCCACCTGGTACGAGGCGAACGCGATCACCAGTGCGAGCCGGCCTGCGGGGCGGTCCTCCGGCGCCAGGCCGGCCACCTCGTCCGCGACCCACGACCGGCTGATCCCCGGTGCCCGGCCGTCCCACGTGGACAGCCGGGTCCGGACGACGTCGCGCACCGCGACGGGTACCGAGCGGGTGCCCGCCGTCTCGATCGCGGCGTACGCGCGGGCGAACGCGTCGGCCACGACCGGGTTTCCCCGTGCCCACGCCAGATCGTCCGGCACCGGGACGGCGGGCAGCAGGTCCACCGACGTGCCTGGCTCGGCACCGTCCGGGCCCGGCCGCAGCACTCCGCCCAGGACCTTTCGCGCCTTGGGCTTCGCCGACTCCGGGACGTGCGACGGGAACGGCGAGTCGCTCAGGAACACGTTCACCATGCGGTTGTAGTGGTGGAACGCGACCGCGACCCCGATCAGCTCCGCGGCCTGCGCGGCCGGGAACGGCGCCTCGGCCGGTCCCGTCGCCGACGAGCGCGCCCACTCCTCGTAGGCGTCGCGGTGCGCGGTGTCCGGGATGGCGTCCAGCGTCATCCCGTGGACGTCGGCGCAGTACGGGCACGCGTTCGCCAGTGACACGCCGGTGGCCACCGCCTCCTTGCCCGCCCGGTCGGCGGCCCCCCGCGCCAGCAGGGTTTCCCGCAGGACCATCCACGCCGCGGCCAGCGTGTCCGGTGCCGCCGAGTGCAGGGCGACCGGCGGGGCGAGCATCCTGAAGTCGCGCTCCACCTGCCGGTACACCTCGGCCACCACGCCCTCGGCGTGCCTGCGCTTGACGACCCGCACGTGCCGGGTGTCGTTCAGCGACCGGCGCACCGCGAACCGGACGAGCTTCGCAACCATCCGTGCTCCTCAGGTCGACGGGACGGCGCGCGCCAGCACGGCGCCCACCACGAAGTCCGGGTACTTCTCGGCGATCGCGTCCACGTCCGGGAGGACCTTCACATCGCCGAGACCGGCCGCCTCGAACGTGGCGCGCCACGCCGCCGGCGTGAGGAAGCCGTGCGTCGGGCGCTTCACCGGGTCGGTGGCGACGTCGGTGAAGCTGTCGAGGAAGTCGAAGATGATCTCGGCGTGGATGGGCCGGGCGAGCTTCGTCGGCCGCACGCACTCCGACACCACGACCGTGCCGCCCGGCTTGAGCGCCTTGACCGCCTCGCCGATCACGAAGTCGAGGTCGGGCGCCACGTGGAAGCAGTTGACCGAGTAGACCGCGTCGAAGGTGCCCGGCTCGACGCCCTGCGCCGCCCACGGCTGGGTCATGTCCAGCCGTGCCGTCTCCACGACCGTCGACGGCGACGCGGCGGCCCGCGCGGCCTTGTCGCCGTGGCGGGCGAAGGTCTCGGCGACCTCCGTGAACCGGTACCTGGTCACGGCGGGACCGAGCTTGCGCAGCGCGAACTCGGCCGCGCTGCCGCACCCGCCGCCGATCTCGAGGATCTCGAACGGGCCGCCACCTTCGGGCACCAGGCGGGCGAGCGCCTCCGCGCCGACGGTGTTGTTGATGGCGTACAGCGGGTTGTCGTTGTGGAAGTACTTCAGCCACAGCGGCAGCTTGGCCGGCGCGAAGAGGATCTCGTCGCCGGTCGCCTCGCCGGAGAAGAAGAGCTTCGCCTCGTCGACCAGCGTGCGCAGGATGTCCACGGCCACCGCGGCGCCCGGCTCGCGGACCGCGAGCTCCTCCGCGACGGCCGCGAACTCCTGCGGCCGCGCCGGTCCCGGGTAGTACTTCCCGCCCTCCGCCTCCAGGATCCCGGAGTCGGTGAGCCGTTCGTACAGGAACGTCAGCGGGATCGTGCGGCGCCACGGTATCTGCAGGTCCCGTTTGGCCTGCTGGACCGAGATGCCCGCGTTCGACGGCAGTGCGCCGATCGCGTCGAGGATCCCGTGCGCGGTCGCGTCGACGAGCCGCGCGAACGTCTCGTTGACCGCCAGGAACCGGTACGGGAACAGGTCCCGGACCCGCTCGTCGGGGATCGCCGCGCGCAGCTGCGCGAACTCCGCCACCTTCGGGTGCTCCTCCGGCGGGCCGTAGGGGTTTGCCACGGGGTTGCTCATGGTGTTCACCGGCTTTCCGTGCGCGGGTCAGGCCGCGGCGCGACCAGCGCCCGTGCTCCAGTCGTGGACGAACATGGGGAGGCCGCCGCCGAGGCGCAGCGACATCATCGGCTCCGGGGTGACCGAGAAACCGGGCACCCGCGCGAGCTTCAGGTCACGCATCAGCGTGGAGATGATGAAGGTGGCCTCCATCATCCCGAGGTGGTTGCCGACGCAGAACCGGGGTCCGGCGCCGAACGGGATGTGCGCGTAGCGCGGCCGGGTCACCGGGGTGTCCGGGTCGAACCGCTCCGGGTCGAAGCTGTCCGGGTCCGGCCAGTACCTCGGGTGCCGGTGCAGCGTGTACGGGCAGATCAGCACCTCGGCGCCGGCGGGCACGTGGTAGCCGCCGACCTCGTCCTCGGCGACCGCGCGGCGCGGCAGGATCCACACGGGAGGGTGCAGCCGCATCGCCTCCTGCAGCACCATGTGCGTGTACCGCAGCTTGGTGAGGTCCGCGTAGGCGGGCCTGCGGTCGCCGTACACGGCCACCGCCTCCTCGTGCAGCCTGGCGCGCACCTCCGGGTGCTTGCTGACGAGGTCGAGCGTCCAGCCGACGGTGCTCGCCGTCGTCTCGTGCCCGGCCAGCAGCAGCGTGACCAGCTCGTCGCGCATGCGGCGGTCGGCGACCCGCCGGTCGTCCTCCTTGGCGGTGGAGGCGATGAGGCGGGTCAGCACGTCGTCGCCCGCCGCGGACGGGTTGGCTTTCCGGTGCGCCACGAGGACGCCGACGACCTCCTGCAGGTGGGACCGCGCCGAACGGAACGCCCGCTGTCCCTTCAGCGGCAGCCACCTCGGCACCAGCCCGAGCGTCTCCATCTCGAACATGGCCTGGTCCTGCACGGCCTCGAAGGAGTGCTCGACCCCGTCGTACGCGCCGAGGTCGATGTCGAGCAGGGTGGCGCCGAGCACGCCCAGGGTGAGCGCGGTGACCTCGGCGAGCACGTCCGCGGGTGCGGGCGCGCCCGCGCGGGCGCGCAACCGGTCGACCAGGCCGAGCGCCTCGTCGATGATCACGTCCGCCTGCCCGGCGATCCGCTTGTGCTGGAACACCGGCTGGATGGTGCGCCGCTGTTCCTTCCACAGCGCGCCCTCGCTGGTCAGCAGCCCGTCGCCGAGCGCGCGCTTGGCCTCCGTGTAGCCGATGCCCTTGTGGTAGTTGGCCGCGTTGTCCGCGAGCACGTGCTTCGCGTGGTCCGGGTGGTTGAAGATGTAGAGCGTCTTCGGTCCGATCGCCACCCGCACCGCGTCGCCGTACTCCCGGACCGCCTCGCCCATCAGGCCGAGGCGGTCCGCACGGAGTTTGCGGAGGATCCCCAGGGCCGCCCGCCGGGGCGGCCCTGGGGGTACGCGGCCACCGCTCGCGGTCACGCCGCCGCCGGGCGGGCCGCGGGCCCGCCGTCGTCGGCGACGTCGGTGACCGCCGCGAGCGGCGGAGCCGCCTTCTGCTTCTCGGCCTCCGCCTTTTGCGCGGCCGCCTTGTGCACGAAGTGCAGGCTCCACAGGAACATGCCGCGGATCAGGCACACGATCGCCGTGGCGAGGAACAGGCCGTAGGCGATGTGCATGACCATGAACAGGCCGTAGAAGACGGCGACGCCCGCGCCGAACGCGAACTGCGCGCCCGGCCTGGACGGCGTGGTGCCGGGGTCGGTCACCATGTAGTTGGTGTAGAGGATGAACGCGACACCGGTCATGACCGCGAGCGCGCCCGGGATCGCCGTGTCGAACAGGATGCCGCGCACGATCGCCTGGAGGGCGAAGAAGCTCAGCCACCCGGCGATCAGCCACATGCGCTCGGTCAGCTTCGCGTTCAGCATCGTGCCCGTGATGATGATGATCCCCGGCAGGATCCAGCTGCCGATGTCGTTCAGGCCCTCGGTGAAGTGGTACGGCGGCGCGATGCTGCCCCACGGGAACAGCACGAGCACCATGAGGATCCCGAAGTTGGACGGGTTCATGTAGTGCTTCAGCTTGCCGCGCACCGGGGCGCGCAGGATCCACTTCGCCGCCACCGCGAGGGTGACCGCGAACATCATCACCCAGATGCGGTCGTTGACGTAGATCAGCATGTTCAGCGCGATGCTGGTGATGTGCGCGGGGAACAGGAACTCCATGAGGCCCTTGAACCCGTTGCCCGCGTACCGGGGCGCGCGGCCCTCGACCCGGGCGCCGATCTTCTCCAGCACGAGTTCGACGGTGTAGCCGGTGGCGATGGCGACGAACGGCCAGATCCACGGCTGCTCGAACCCGAGGAAGATGTACCCGGCGATGTTGAAGAGCGTGATCGAGATGGCGAACCTGCGCAGCGCGGTGATGTGCTTGGGTTCGCGCAGCTTCGGCGGCTCGCCTGCGGGCGGGTTCCCGCCGCCCGGCTTCGCTTCCTGGACGACCATTTCCGTCACTCCTCCTCGGCCGTGTCGCCGAGCACGAACTGGTGCTTGCCCTGGCTCAGCTGGAACTCCTGCTTGTGCGTCTTGCCCTGGCGGTCACGCCACTCCAGGCACACCTGCACGGGGCCCTGCGCCGCCCCGAGTCCGATGTGGACCTCGGTGCTGCGCTTGCCGCCGTGGCCGCTGCCGCCGTCGACGCGCTGGACGTACTTCGTGCCGTCCGCCGTGGTGACCGTGACCTGCGCGCCGGTGGCGGGCGAGCCCGCGGCCGGGGCGTCCCCGACGACGTCCGCCTGCTCGTGGACCAGCTCCAGGTTCAGGTAGCCACCCGGGTCCGGCGCCTCGTTGTGGTAGTACACCGGCTCGCCGTACTGGCGGGCCACCGCGAAGTCGAGCCGCCCGTCGCCGTCCGCGTCGCCGGTGGCGATGCCGCGGGTCGGGATCGGCACGGCGAGCCCCAGCTCCGGCGCCAGGTCGGTGTAGCGGCCGTCCTCGCCCTTGACGAAGAAGCGCAGGGTCTCGCTGCCCGCGATGTCGTCGCCCGCGTTGGCGTTGGGCCAGAAGAACGGGTTGGACACGAGCGAGTCGTTGGCCATCGCCAGCTCCTGCAGCTGCGGCCAGCGGTTCGTCGACCCGCGGATGAACCCGTTCGTCACGGCGATGTCCAGCTCACCCCGGTTGGCGAAGTCGGCGAGCTTGTTGTCCCACGACCAGCCGGACCACGCGGTGCCGTCGCCGCCGCTGACGTCGGCGAACGGCGCCTCGCCGTCCCGCAGCTGCGCACGCAGGTCCGCCTTGTCCTTGGCCTTGTTGATGTAGTGGAAGTTGCTCTCGACGATGCCCCACGTGACGGTCAGGTTGGACACGAACGCGTCGTACAGGCCGTCGTGGTTGGTGTCGCCGAAGTCGACGCCCATGCCCTTGAACGAGTCCTCGCCGATCCGCTTGGACTTCGGCGTGCCCGGGGTGCGGGTGGTCTCGACGTTGCTGAAGCTCACCTTGCCCGGCGTGGACTGGTTGTACAGCAACCGGTCCTGGCCGAAGTCGTTGGCGATGTACAGCTCCGGCAGCAGGTCGCCGTCGAGGTCGTTGGCGCTGACCGCGAGCGTCCAGCCGTGGCGGGCCTCCTCGGGCAGCGCGTCCTCCGGTGCCGCGGTGAGGTCGACGGTCGGGTTCGCACCGGCCGTCGCGCCCTTGTTCAGCAGGATGTGCTTGCCGCCGCCGTTCTGCGCGTGCGACAGGGAGTGGTTCATCTCCACGCCCCCGTCCTTGCTCGCGTCGAGGATCGGGCTGTCGGGGAAGTAGTTGCCGACGAAGACGTCGTCGTGGCCGTCACCGTCGAAGTCCGCGACGGTCGCCGCGTTGGAGTTCCACTGCGGACCGTCGTACTCCCCGTCGCCGTCGGCGTTGTCGCCCGGCACGGCCTCGGTCGCGACGAACGCGGCCGCCGAGAACCCGTCGTGGTCCGCGGTCTGCAGGTGGATCACCGGGGTGCGGCCCCACATGTAGATCAGCAGGTCCAGCCTGCCGTCCTCGTTGAGGTCGGCGGGCACGCAGCCCATCGGCGCCATCACGTCGTTGACCGGCAACGGGTCCGGGGTCAGCTCGAACGGCTGGTACCGGTCACCGCGCGCGTCCGGCACGGGCGTCACGATCACCTGGTCGGTGCGCGGGTCCACCACGCACAGGTCGTTCGGCAGGCCGTCGCCGTCCAGGTCGTTCATCGCGACCGCGGCGCCCACCGAGGACATCCACGCGTCGATGTGCTTGTACGCCTGGTTGACCTGGCGGATCGACTGCTGCTTGTCCGACGCGGGCAGCGCGACGCTGTGCTCGGTGAACGCGTAGTCGTCCGCCATCGCGTTCCTGGTGTCCGCCGAGCTCTGCGGCAGCGTGACCACGAAGTAGAGAGCGACGACGACCACGAGCGCGATGACACCGGTCAGCTGCCTGCGCAGCATGCCAAGTACCCGGGTCATGTGTTCACACCTCCAAGGGAAACGAATGCGTCGGCGATCCGCTGCCGCCAGACCTCGTAGGCCGGCTTGTCGCCGGCCGGCTGTTCGGGGCGGAGCTCGTCGGCGAGCCGGGCCGCCTCCTGCGGGGTGGTGCCGCAGAGCACCTCGGTGGCCAGCTCCGAGTGGGCCGGGACGATGCCCGCGCGCACGCGTGCGTTCGCGGCGAACGCACTGCCCTGCGCGAGGTTGCCGCGGTACTCGCCCGCGCGGGCCCGCAGCGTCCGCAGCTCCTGCTCGGCCGTGGCGCGGTCGTCCCCGCCGCCCGCGTAGGTGGCCGCGAGCCCCACACCGGCCCACAGGTCGGGGCGGCGCTCCTCGGGGAACGTGTCGAGCAGGTCGGCGACCAGGACCGGGTCGGTGCCGCGGACGAACCACGACGCGCGGCCGATGCCCTGGTCGATGGCGCGGTTCGCGTAGTGCCCGTGCGCGCCGCCCGGCCACGGGAACCTCGGGTCCTGGTACTTGCCGTCGAGGTACTTCGCGGTGTGGAAGTAGGCCTGGTGGAAGCCGTAGCCGTCGAGCACGAGCGGCACCAGCACCGGGTCCAGAGTGGACGGCTTGGGCCAGCGGAACCTCGGCAGCCGCGCCATGGCCCAGCCGATCCCGACGTACGCGAGGTACTTGTACGTCTCGCCCTTCTCGGTCGCGAAGAACCGGCGTGCGTGGTCCGACCGGCCGAACGGCAGCCCGTCGAGCATCGCGAGGCCCATGCCGGCGCCCTCGTAGGCGAACCCGCGCAGCCAGCCGGGCAGCTCCTCGATCCGCGCCTCCGCGTCGGCGGGCGTGCGTGCCTCCACGGCGTGGGCGTATCCGGTGAGAAATGTCTTGCCGACGGTCTCCAGTCGTTCCTGCGCGGCCGGAGATTTCTTGTGGAAGCCGCGCTTGTCGAGAGTGGTCTCGACGACGTTCGGTGTGAGAAGGCGCCGCCGCAGCGCCCGCCATGAACTGCTCAAGTGCCATCCCCTAACCATCAGCAAAACGATGCCGTGATTTCTCTTGAACCAGAGTCAGGCGCGTGCTCGGCACCGCGCATCTCCGCCGATGCGCTGTCACGCTTTCTCCGGCGCAGGTGGACGGCACACGAGGAGATGGCAGGCCCCGCACCGCTTTGGCAACCTTGACGAGGCAGATGAACGCGTGTCGAGGACTGTCGCCGAACTCGGCTTCATTGCCGCGTGTGCGGCGCGGCGCACAATTCCAGCGCCGCTTCAGGTCGAGTGGTCGTCGAGAATAGGCGGTACAGGTTGAGCACCGAGCGGATCGCGATCGTTGGCATCGGACTTCGTTACCCCGACGCCTCCAGCACCGAAGATCTCTGGGAGAACGTCCTGGCCGGGCGCCGCGCCTTCCGCAGGCTGCCCGACCAGCGGATGAACCAGGCGGACTACTACTCACCGGACCAGGACGCGCCGGACCGCTTCTATTCCAGGAAAGCGGCGGTGCTGCGGGACTTCGAGTTCGACCGGCTCAAGTACAAGGTGGCGGGCAGCACCTACCGGTCGACCGACCTCACGCACTGGCTGGCACTGGACGTGGCCGCGACGGCACTGGCCGACGCGGGCTTCCCCGACGCGGCCGGGCTGCCGCGCCAGTCCACGGGTGTGGTCTTCGGCAACAGCCTCACGGGCGAGTTCTCCAGAGCGAACCTGATGCGGCTGCGCTGGCCGTACGTCCGGCGCACGCTCGCCGCGGCGCTGGCCGCGAAGGGGTGGGACGACGACGAGACGGCCGCGTTCCTGCGCGACCTGGAACCGGTGTACAAGGCGCCGTTCCCGGCGATCGACGAGGACACCCTCGCGGGCGGGCTCGCCAACACCATCGCGGGCCGCATCTGCAACTACTTCGACCTCGGCGGCGGCGGGTACACAGTGGACGGCGCGTGCTCGTCGTCGCTGATCTCCGTCGCGACCGCCGCGAAGGCGCTCGCCGACGGCGACCTCGACGTCTGCCTGGCGGGCGGCGTCGACCTGTCGATCGACCCGTTCGAGGTGATCGGCTTCGCCAAGACCGGGGCGCTGGCGTCCGGCGAGATGAAGATCTACGACGCCGACTCCAACGGTTTCTGGCCGGGTGAGGGCTCCGGCGTCGTCGTGCTGATGCGCGAGGAGGACGCGATCGCGCGCGGTCTGCGCATCTACGCGTCGATCACCGGCTGGGGCATGTCGTCGGACGGCAAGGGTGGCATCACCCGCCCGGAGGCCGCGGGCCACCGGCTCGCGATCAGCCGCGCCTACACGCGCGCCGGCTACGGCGTGGAGACCGTCGGCTACTTCGAGGGCCACGGCACCGGCACCGCGCTGGGCGACGCCACCGAACTGGAGGCGATCGGCTCGGCCCGCCGCAACTCCGACCCGGAGGCCCCCGCGGCCGCGATCAGCTCGCTGAAGGGCAACATCGGCCACACGAAGGCCGCGGCGGGCGTCGGCGGTCTGATCAAGGCGGCGCTGGCGGTGCACCACCAGGTCATCCCGCCCGCGACCGGGCACTACGACCCGCACCCGAAGCTCACCGGCGACGACCCGGCGCTGTACGTGCCGAGCGCGCCGGAGCTGTGGCCCGCCGACCGGCCCGTCCGCGCCGGTGTGTCCGCGATGGGCTTCGGTGGCATCAACACGCACATCGCGCTGGAGCAGGCGCCCGGCACGAACCGGCGGACCGCGCTGCCCGCCGAGGTCGGCACGCTCAACAGCGGCCGCCAGGACGCCGAGCTGCTGCTGTTCGACGCCGTCGACCACGCGGCGCTGCGCGAGCACGTCGCCGGTCTCGCCGACGTGGTGGCCAAGGTGTCGTTCGCCGAGGTCGCCGACCTGGCGGCGGAGCTGTCCGCGCAGCTGTCCGGCGGCCCGGTCCGCGCCGCGGTCGTCACCACGAGCCCCGAGGACGCCGTCGCGAAGCTCGAGCGGCTGGTCGCGGCGATCGACGCGGGCGAGGAGCGGCTGGCGACCGCGGACGGGGTGTACCTCGACCAGGGCACCACCGCGCCGAAGATCGCCTACCTGTTCCCCGGCCAGGGTTCCGGGCGGGGCGCCGTCGGCGCGATCCGCCGCCGCTTCGCCGCCGCGGAGGACGTGTTCGCCACGGCGGGCGTGCCCATCGGCGGCGACCAGGTGGCCACCCAGGTGGCGCAGCCGCGCATCGTCGCCGGGTCCGTCGCCGCGCTGCGGGTGCTGCGCTCGCTCGGCGTGGACGCGGACGTGGCCGTCGGCCACAGCCTCGGCGAGCTGACCGCCCTGTCGTGGGCGGGCGCGCTCTCCGACGAGGAGGTGCTGCGGCTGGCGAAGGCGCGCGGCGAGGTCATGGCGAACGCGAGCCAGGGCGGCGGCGCGATGGCGGGTCTCGCCACCACGCCCGCGAAGGCCGAGGAGCTGTTCGGGGGCGACCCGGTGGTGATCGCCGGGTACAACGGGCCGAAGCAGACGGTGATCGCGGGTGACGCCGGTGCGGTGGACCGCGTGTGCGAGCGGGCGCGGGCCGCGGGCATCACCGCGAACCGGCTCAACGTCTCGCACGCCTTCCACTCGCCGCTGGTGGAGCCGGCGTCGATCGCGATGACCGACCGGCTGGCGGAGTTCGACTTCACCGCGCCCTCCCGCGCGGTGGCGTCCACGGTGACCGGCGACCTGCTCGACCCCGGCACCGACCTGCGCGTGCTGCTGCGCGACCAGGTCCTGTTCCCGGTCCGGTTCCACGAGGCGGCCGCCAGGGCCGCCGAGGGCGCCGACCTGGCGGTGGAGGTCGGGCCGGGCCGCGTGCTCGCCGGCCTGCTGCGCGACATCGCGCCGGACACCCCGGTGCTGTCGGTCGACACCGACAACGCCTCGCTCACCCCGCTGCTGTCGGTGGTCGGCGCCGCGTTCGCGCTGGGCGCCAAGGTGGACACCGCCGCGCTGTTCACCGACCGGGTGGTGCGCCCGCTGCCGCTGGACGGCGCGTTCACGTTCCTGGCGAGCCCGTGCGAGGCGGCGCCGGACCTGTCGGTCGGGCTGACCGAGTTCGGCGCGCTCGAGCCGGCCGCCCCCGCGGCGGCCGAACAGGCCGCCGAGGCGGCCGACGGCGACGGGCCGTCCACGCTGGACCTGCTGCGCAAGCTCGCCGCCGAGCGCGTCGAGCTGCCGCTGGACACCGTCACCGCGGCCACCCACCCGCTGGACGACCTGCACCTGAGCTCGATCACGGTCGGTCAGCTCGTCAACGACGCCACCCGCCAGCTCGGCCTGCCGACGCTGGAGGCGACGACCAACTTCGCGACCGTGACGCTCGGCGAGCTCGCCAAGCTGATCGACGAGCTGGCCGAGTCCTCGGACGGCGCGGACACGGGCAGCAACGAGGTCGCGGGCGTCGGGCAGTGGGTGCGGCCGTTCTCCGTCGACTACGTGCCGGCCAGGACGCCGAGGGTGGACGTCGGCACCGGCCCGGCGGGCAGCTGGGAGGTGTACGCGCCTGCCGGTCACCCGCTCGCGGAGCGGCTGCGGGTCGCGCTCGAGGAGGCCGGCATCGGCGACGGTGTGCTGCTGTGCCTGCCGGACAGCGGTGAGGAGCACGTCGGCCTGATCCTGGCGGCGGGCAAGGCGGCCGTCGCCGCGGCGCCCGGCACCCGGTTCGTCGCCGTGCAGCACCGCTACGGCGCGTCCGGCCTGGTCAGGACCGCGTTCCTGGAGGCGGCCGAGGTGCCGACGACGATCGTGTCGCTGCCCGACCTCGCCCCGTCGACGGCCGCCGAGGTCGACGACGCGGTGCGGCGGGTGATCACCGAGGCCGCGGCGACGACGACGTTCAGCGAGGTCCGCTACACCGAGGAGGGGCAGCGGACGACGCCGGTGCTGACCGTGCTGCAGCCGCCCGCCGATGAGGTCGCGGGCACCCCGCTGGACAGCTCCGACGTCCTGCTGGTCACCGGTGGCGCCAAGGGCATCACCGCGGAGTGCGCGCTGGTCATGGCGCTGGACTCGGGCGCGAAGCTCGCGCTCGTCGGCCGGGACGCGCCCGCCGACGACGAGGAGATCGCGGCCAACCTGGCCAGGATGACCGCGGCGGGCGTGACCTGCCAGTACGAGCGCGCCGACGTGACGAGCCCGGAGCAGGTGGCCGCGGCCGTCGCCAGTTTCGAGGCGGGGCTCGGCCCGATCACGGCCGTCATGCACGGCGCGGGCCGCAACGAGCCGTCCGCGCTCGGCAACCTCTCCGAGGAGCGGTTCCACCAGACGCTCGCCGTCAAGATCGCCGGGCTCCGGGCGGTGCTCGACGCGGTGGCCGAGGACCGGATCAAGCTGCTCGTCACGTTCGGCAGCATCATCGGCCGGGCCGGGCTGCGCGGCGAGGCGCACTACTCGACCGCGAACGACTGGATGTCCGAGCTGACCGTCGACTTCCAGCGCAGGCACCCGAACGCGCGGGCGCTGGCGATGGAGTGGTCGGTCTGGTCCGGCGCGGGCATGGGCGAGCGGCTCGGCGTGGTCGAGGCACTCGTGCGGGACGGCATCACGCCGATCTCCGTCGAGGAGGGCCTGAAGGTGCTGCGCCAGGTGCTCGCGGACGAGTCGGCAGGCCCGGTGGTGACGATCACCGGCCGGATGGGCGGCCTGCCGACCCTGCCGCTGGACACGAGCCGGGAGCTGCCGCTGACCAGGTTCGTCGACCGGGTGCTCGTGAACTACCCGGACGTCGAGCTGGTCACCGAGGTCGAGCTGTCCGCGGGCAGCGACCCGTACCTGTCCGACCACCTGCTGGACGGCGACCTGCTGTTCCCCGCCGTCGTCGGCATGGAGGCCATGGCCCAGGTCGCGACCGCCGTGCTCGGCCGCACCGCGGCCCCGCTGCTGGAGGACGTCGAGTTCCTGCGGCCGATCGTGGTCCGGCCGGGCACGACGACCACCATGCGGCTCGCGGCGCTGGTCCGCGACACCGAGACGGTGGCGGTGGCCATCCGCGCCGAGGACACCGGGTTCAGCGCCGACCACTTCCGCGCCACGCTGCGGCTGCCCCGGCCGGGCGTGCCCGACCCCGGCACGCCGCGGCCCGCGGTCGCGCTGCCGCTGGTGCCGGTCGACCCGGTCACCGAGCTGTACGGCGGCGTGATGTTCCAGGGCAAGCGGTTCCAGCGGGTGCTCGGCTACCGGCGGGCGAACGCCCGGCACGCGGTCGCCGAGCTGGGCACCACCACCCCGGCGCCGTGGTTCGCCGCCTACCTGCCGCAGGAGCAGGTGCTGGCCGACCCCGGCACCCGCGACGCGGTGATGCACGCGCTCCAGTGCTGCGTGCCGGACGCGACGCTGCTGCCGCAGGGGGTGGCGCGGCTGTACCTGGCCGAGCCCGCCGACCAGCACGTCGAGTACGTGGTGCTGGACGCCCGCGAGCGCGCGCAGGACGGCGACAGCTACGTCTACGACATCGACGTGCTCGAACCGGACGGCCGGGTGGTCGAACGGTGGGAGGGGCTCACGCTGCGTGCCGTGCGGCAGAAGGACAGCTCGGGCCCGTGGGTGTCGGCGATGCTGTCCGGCTACCTGGAGCGGGCGCTCGAGCGGGAGCTCGGCGGCAGCCGGTCGGTGGTCGTCGAGCCGGACCCGGACCCGGGCACGCCGTCGGACCGGCGGGCGCAGACGCAGCTGGCCGCGAGCCGTGCGCTCGGCCGCGAGGTGACCGTGCGGTACCGGCCGGACGGCAAGCCCGAGATCGACGGCGCCGCGGTGTCGGCGTCGCACGGCGCGGGCGTGAGCCTGGTCGTGACCGGTGCCGGCCGCCTCGGCTGTGACGTGGAGACGGTGGTGCACCGCACCGAGGAGGACTGGGCCGGCCTGCTCGGCGCCGACCTGGGCCGGGTCCGCGACCTGGTGGCCGCGGAGTCCGGCGAGGCTGCGGACACGGCGGGGACGCGGGTCTGGTCCGCGCTGGAGTGCCTGCGCAAGACGGGTACGACGACGCGGGACCTCACGGTCGACCGGGTCTCGGCGGACGGCTGGATCGTGCTGTCGTCCGGCGACGCCAGGATCGCCACGTGGGTGACCACCCTCAACGACCTGTCCGACCCGGTCGTGTTCGCCGTCCTGTCGGGAGAAGGGTGAGTGAGCGATGGCCGGCTACTTCGAGATCCGGCACCGGGTGGGGTTCGAGGAGACGAACTTCGTCGGCAACGTGTACTACGTCCACTACCTGAGGTGGCAGGGGCACTGCCGGGAGAAGTTCCTGAGGGACAAGGCGCCGTCGGTGATGACCGAGATCATGCAGGACGACCTGAAGCTGTTCACGCTCCAGGCCAGCTGCGAGTTCTTCGCCGAGATCGCCGCCTTCGACGAGCTGAGCGTACGGCTGCGGTTGGAGGAGCTGACGCAGACGCAGATCGAGTTCGCCTTCGACTACGTGCAGGTGAAGGACGACCAGGAGGCGCTCGTGGCGCGGGGCAAGCAGCGGATCGCGTGCATGCGCGGCCCCAACAACAACACGGTCCCGACCCGGGTGCCCGCCGAACTGCGTGAGGCACTCGTTCCCTACACCACCACCGCGGTGAGCGCGAACTGACCGCGGGCGCCACGGCGCACAACCGAACACCGGCACGTCGACCAGGCCGCACCCGGCCTGGTCGACGTGTTCGTGCCCGCGCTTTTCGCGACGATCACCAATGACGATCACCAGGAATGCGGCCGAACAGTTTCATGTCGAATTCCAGTGCGCGGACACCGCCATTCGACCGGGTTCGCCGGGAACGGTCCAGCGATGTGAGAGACTCGTACCGTCAGACCTGGTCCGGGCCTCACATCCGATCACGAAAATACGACCTGACCAGTGACCGGTGGCCAAGGCTGGGGAGCGAGACGTGCTGGCGCTTCGATTACTGGGGCCCCTGACGCTGTCCGTTGCCGACGTCGAGCACGATCTCGGTGGAGCCCGGCAACGGGTGGTCCTCGCGCTGCTGGCCCTCAACGCCAACCGGGTGGTCCCGGTCGACGCGCTCATCGACGCCGTGTGGGACTCCGCGCCGCCGAACACGGCCCGCGCGCAGATCCAGATCTGCGTGTCCGGCCTGCGCAGGGTGCTCGCCGGCGCGGACAACGCGGCCCAGATCCGCACCCGGCCGCCCGGCTACCTGCTCGACATCGCCGAGGACGACCTGGACGTCGCCCGGTTCACCAGCCTCGTGGCCGCCGCGCGGGCGCACGTGGACGCCAACCGCGTCTCGGAGGCGGTCGCCACGCTGCGCAGCGCGCTGTCGTTGTGGCGCGGGCCGGCGCTCGCCGGCATGAACTCCGAGCTCCTGCGCCGCAACGCGGCCCAGCTGGAGGACGCCAAGGTCGCCGCGGTCATGGAACGGATCCGCCTCGACCTCATGCTCGGGCGGCACGAGGAGATCATCGGCGAGCTGTTCGGGCTGGTGAAGGAGCACCCGCTGCGGGAGCGGCTCTACGAGTACCTGATGCTCGCGCTGTACCGCGCGGGCCGGCAGGCCGAGGCGCTGGAGGTGTGCAGGCGGGCGCGGGCCACGTTGATGGAGGAGCTCGGCATCGAGCTCGGCGAGAGCGCGCGCAGGCTCGAGACCGCGATCCTCAACCGCGACCCCAAGCTCGACGTCGCCGTCGCCGGGGTCGACCCCAGGAGCGCCCCGGTCACGGTCGCGCCCCAGTCGGTGGTGCCGCGCAGGCTGCCCGCGACCATCGCCGACTTCACCGGCCGCGCCGCGCAGCTGGCGGAGATCAAGCGCGCGCTCGCCGACAACGACGACGAGCAGGCGGTCAACTACGGCACCCGCATCGTCTCGATCTCCGGCAAGGGCGGCGTCGGCAAGTCCACCCTGGCCGTGCGTGCCGCCCACGAGCTGCGCGACGCCTACCCCGACGGCCACCTCTACGGCGACCTCGAGTCCGCGACCGGCGAGGACCGGGTGCGCGGCGTGCTCGCGCGGTTCCTGCGCGCGCTGGGCATCGACGGCAACGCCATCCCCGACGACGACGAGGAACGCGGCGAGCTCTACCGCAGCCGCGTCGCCAACAAGAAGGTGCTGGTGGTGCTCGACGGCGCCACGGACGAGCAGCAGGTCATCCCCCTGCTGCCGGCCGGGCCGGGGTGCGCGGTGATCGTGACCAGCAGGGCGCGGCTGTCCGGTCTGCCCGGCGCGCTCCAGGTCGACATCGAGGTGTTCGACGTCGAGCACGCGCTGGAGATGCTCGGCACGATCATCGGCCGGGACCGGGTGCTCGCCGAGCCGGAGGCGGCACGCGAGCTGGTCAGCCTGTGCGGCGGCCTCCCGCTGGCGATCCGGATCGCGGGGGCCCGGCTGGCGTCCCGCGCGCACTGGCGCGTCGACATGCTGGTGTCCCGGCTGCGCGACTCGGTGCACGTGCTGGACGAGCTGTCCTTCCGCGGCCTGGTGCTGCGTTCCAACATCAGCCAGAGCTACCGTGCGCTGTCGGAGGACGGGCAGCGCCTGTTCCGCCGGTTCGCGCTGATCACCACGCCGGACTTCCCGTGGTGGACCGCGGCCGCGCTGCTCGACGCGGACCCCTACGACGCCTTCGAGGTCGTGGAGACGCTGGTCGACGCGCAGCTGCTGGACACGGTGCAGTACCCGGGCGAGCGGCTGCGGTACCGCTTCCACGACCTGATCCGGGCCTACGCGGCCGAGCAGCTGGCGGCCACGGAGTCCGAGGAGGAGCGCACCAGGACGGTCGAGCGGCTGCTGGGCGCGTGGCTCGCCCGCGCCGACCACGCCCACCGCAAGGAGTACGGCGGGGACTACGCGATCCTCCACGGCACCGCACCCCGCTGGCCCGGCGGCCTCGAGCTGGAGGAGGCCGACGAGATGGGCGACCAGATGGCGTGGCTGGAGGCCGAGCGCCGGTCACTCGTGTCGGCCGTCCACCTGGCCGCCGACCACGGGATGTCCGAGGCCTGCTGGGACCTGGTGCTCACCTCGGTGACGCTGTTCCAGGTGAAGGGGCACTTCGACGACTGGCGCGAGACCGGGGAACGCGCGCTCGCCGCGGCGGAGGCCGCGGGCAACCAGCGCGGGCGCGCCGCGATGCTCTACTCGCTCGGCTCGATGCACGCCCAGCAGACCCGGCTCGAGGAGGCGGAACGCTGCTGCACGGCGGCGCTGGAGATCTTCGAGAGCCTCGGCGACGAGCACGGCTACGCGCTCGCCCTGCGGGACTCGGCGACGCTCGACCGGATGCGCCACGGGACCGCGGCGACGATGGCGAAGTACGAGGTGGCGCTGGCGAAGACGCGTGCGGTCGGCGACCTCGTCGCCCAGGCCCACATCCTGCAGCACATGGCCAAGGTGTGCATCGACGAGGGGAACGCCGAGCGCGCGCAGGGGTTGCTGGAGACGGCGCTCGAGTGCGCCCGCCGCGTGAACTACCTGCGGTGCGAGGCGCAGATCCTGAACCGGTACGCGGAGCTGCTCCTGTTCGTCAACCAGGTGGAGCAGGCGCACCAGACGCTGAACCGGGTGCTGCTGATCGTGCGGGACATCGGGGACCGCATCGGTGAGGCCCACGCGTTGTACCGGCTGGGGGTGGTCCGCCAACGCTCCGGGCGGCTGGACAACGCGGAGACCACCCTCCAGCACGCTCTGTCCCTCGCCCACCAGGTCGGCCAGCGCATGGTCGCGGGCTGCGCCCACCACGCGCTCGGCGAGATAGCGCTGGCCCGCGGGCAGGAGGTCGCGGGTGTGGACCACGTCGAGGCGGCGCTCAAGCTGTTCGCCGACCTCGGGGCCACGATCTGGCAGGCCAAGGCGCTGGTTCTCCGGGCGGACATCCATCAGGGCCGGGGCGAGGACGACATCGCCGACCGCGATCTCGCCGAGGCCATCGAGCTGCTCGGCACGGTGGAGTCGACCGAGGCGATCCGGTTGCGCCAGGAGCTGGAACACCACCGGGGCAACGCGATGACGCGCTGACCCGCGAGCGGCGGCAGGACGACTTCCCCGAACAGCCGCCTGCCACCCCGCGAGGTCACAGCACGCTCACGGGCAGGGGGAGTTCCAGTCCTCGCCGCACTCCATGGCGGTCGACCCGGTCGTCGCCGCGGTGGCGGTGCCGGTGACCATGAACAGCGCGGACAGGCCGAGGAACAGGGCGGCGGCGGACAGCGAGATCCTGCGAATGGCAGACATGGCAATGCCTCCAAAGACTTTGTTTGATTTCGTTTTCGGCGGGAACCCCGCTCGAGAACGAGTCAACAGCGGCTTGCCTTCTGTTGATGTTCGGTTGTTTTAAGGATTCCTCTCGCCGGCCGATAGTGATCGGATAAGACGGCAGTAGCGCCGATATCACGCCATCGCGGGCTGGGTGCGGGCCGCTCCCGCCGCCCGCGCCGACAGCAGGCCGTCGCGGTGGAGCCAGCGGACCGTGTCGGCGAAGGTCTCCTCGACCGGCCGGGCCGCGATCCCGCCGGTGCCCGCGTCCTCCCCCACCCGTGCCGCGCAGGCACACGTGTAGATCGCGCCGTACTCGGCCGGGAGGTGCCACGGCCACACCCGCTGCACCGCGCCGACGAGCGCGCCGACCGGCAGCATGGCGCGGGCGGGCAGGTAGACCGCGGGCAGCGCCCTGCCGGTGACCGCGCGCAGCGTCCGCACGTACTGCCTGGTGGTCAGGTAGTGGCCGGGGCCGAAGACGCGGTTCGCCGCCGGTGCGCCCGCCGCGAACAGCGAGGCGTGCAGTGCCGCGGTGTCCCGCACGTCGCCGATCGGCAGCCCGCCGAGCGGCCAGACCGGCATCCGGCCGCGCAGGGTGTTGCGCAGCCGGGTGACCTGGTCCCCTGCCTTCGGGTCGTGCGGGCCGAGCAGGCCCGGCGGGTAGGTGATCGTCACCGGCACGCCGGCCGCCTGGTGCGCCCTGGCCACCGACTCGGCCTCGGCCTTGCCCGCCAGGTAGGCCTCCCGCGGCCTGCCGACCGGCGAGTCGGGGCCGAGGACGCGGCCGCGCGCGGGCAGCAGCGCGCCGAAGCTCGACACGTACCCGATCCGCGCCGCGCCCGCCGCGCGCGCCGTGGCCAGCACCAGTTCGGTGCCCGCCACGTTGGTCCTGGCCATCTCCGCGTGCCGCCTGCTGTCGAACGAGTAGACCGAGGCGGCGTGCAGCACCGCGTCCGCGCCGCGCACCAGCGCAGCGACGCGCGCGCGGTCGAGCACGTCCCCCTCGACCACGTCGACGGCGCCGAGCCCGGCGCCGAGCGGCGCCAGCGCCCGCTCCACAGCGGACTCGTCGCGGACCAGCAGCCGGACCCGGTGGCCTGCCCGCAGGATGGCGGCGACCGAATGGGCGCCGACGAAGCCGGTACCGCCGGTGACGCTCACCAACATCGGAACCTCCCGTACACGACGAGGGCCGTTGCCCGTTCCCACGGACAACGGCCCAGGTTTCTCTTGTGGACTCAGTGCTGGTCGCTGGCGATGCCGAATCGCGCCAGCGTCAGCTCGCGGTTCACCATCGTGGTCAGCGCGACGGCGATCCCCGCGTGGCTCTGCATCATCGACAGGTCCCGCCACACCCGTTCGAGCCGCTGACCGCGGCCGACCGAGCTGGAACCGGCCGTGGGGTAGATGTACTGCTCGACCGCGGTCCACGCCAGGCGGACCACCTCGCGGCACATCGCGGCCAGCCGGTACTCCCGCTCCTTGGTGAACGCCGCCGGCCCCTGCGCGCACAGGTCCTGCCACTGCGCGACGATGCCGTCGAACGCGGCCTCCGCGGTCGCGAGCTTGCCGCTCGCCTCGCCGTACCAGCGCTGGTAGTCGGTGTTCTCCGCACGCGACTGGATGGGCGGGAACATCGTGGTGCGCGAGCGCATCAGGTCCTCGTACTCGTCCAGCGCGCCGTAGGCGATGCCGACCGCGAGGCACGCCGACTCGAGGATCATGAAGCTGAGCGGCCCGCCGCCGTACTGCGGGTTGATGTGCAGGAGCCTGCCGGGGGTTTCCTCGCTGACCTCGTAGAAGCTCATGTGGGTCGGCAGCACGTGGTGGTCCGGGAGGTGTGCCTTCTCGACCCGGATGCTGTGCGAACCGCTGCCCTTGAGCCCGAGCTGCTGCCCCCAGTCGTCCAGCCGCCGCCACTGCGCGCGCGGGGCGATGAACAGGATCGGCTCGGGTTCCTGGCCTTCCTCGCGGGTGTACAGCGCGTGGCCGATGAAGTGGGTGGCGTACGGCGCCCCCGAGCAGTAGCCCCAGGTGCCGTCGACGACCCAGCCGCCGTCCGGGTGGCGTTCCGCGGTGCCCGCGGGCATCACGGTCGCGGGCGCGATGAACTCGCCGGAGGCGAAGATCTCCTCCTGCGCCCGCTCGGGGAACACGGTCCCGGCGAACACGGCGTGCACCGCGCCGAGGCAGTACATCCACCCCGTGGACGGGCAGGCGCGGGCCAGTGTCCGCACGACCCGCATGAAGGTGTCCACACCGAACTCGTAGCCGCCGTAGCGCCTCGGCACGAGGATCCGGTAGAACCCGGCCTTCGAGAAGGCCTCGTGGACGTCCTCGGCGTAGTAGGTGCGTTCCTCGACCTCCGCCTGCCGCTCGACCAGGGTCGCGGCGATCGCCTCGGCGCGCGCGAGCACGTCCGCCGGCGTGAGGTCCGGTTCGGGTGGCAACGGAAAACCGTTGGCCGGGTTGATGGCGATCACTGTCATCGCTGGGCGATCCCTTCCCTCGTGAGCAACGTCCGGCTGTCCGTGGTGCCCGCGTCAGCCGTTGATCAGGCCGTCGCGGATCACGCGCATCTCCGGGAACGAGGACAGGTCCGGCACGGTCCAGCCGTCCAGGTCGTACTCGGCGAGGCACTGGTCGACGAACGCCTTGTACCCGTCCACCTCGCCGCTGGCGAGCTGCGCGTTGAGCAGCTCGACGCGGGTGGCCTCGTGGCTGCCGGCGTAGTTGCGCTCGTACAGCTCGTGCCGCCCGCCGAACTCGGTGCCGACCGCGTCCCACAACAGCTTCATCAGCTTCACCCGGTCGACCGCCTCCACGCCGCCCGAGCCGCGCACGTACTTGTCGAGGTACGGCCGGATCTCCGGGTTCTTGAAGTCCTCCGCGCTGGAGTTGAGGTAGATCAGTCCACTCGCGATGTCCTGCTGGATGATCTCCTTGACCCGCGGGTAGCCGATCTGCATGAACCACCGGTAGGCCAGCCCGTACGCGGGGTTGGGCAGCACGGCCCCGTCGATCCACGGCACGGGGTTGCGTGCCGCCGCGTCGGACAGCGCCCAGAACAGGTTGCGCCAGGCCAGCACCTCACCCAGCCGCGACTGCACGCCGCGGAAGTCCTTGACGCCGGTGACCTCCACCGCCTTCGCCAGCAGCCCGGCGATGAACTCGAGCTTGACGGCGAGGCGGGTGCAGCCGTGGAAGGTGAACCGCTCCGGGAAGCCCGACCGGCCGGTGAACAGCTGGACCTTGCCGAGGTGCCCGTAGATGAACACGTTCTCCCACGGGATGAGGACCTTGTCCAGCACCAGGATCGTGTCGTTCTCGTCCAGACGGGACGAGAGCGGGTAGTCGAACGGGCTGCCCATCACCGCGGCGGTGGCCGTGTAGGAGGGCCGGCAGATCAGCTTCATCCCGGCGGCGCCCATCGGCACCGTCGCCACGAGCGCGAACTTGCGGTCCTTGATCGGCACGCCGTAGTGCGCGATGAAGTTGTAGTGGGTGAGCGCGGAACCGGTGGCGACGACCTTGGCGCCGCTGACCACGAGCCCGCTGTCGGTCTCCTTCTCCACGTGCACGAAGACGTCGGCGACCTCGTCCGGCGGGCGGTTGCGGTCCACCGGCGGGTGCACGATCGCGTGGTTCCAGTAGAGGACCTTCTCCTGCGACTCGCGGTACCAGCGCCGCGCGTTGTCCTGGTACGGCGCGTAGAAGTCCGCGTTAGCACCGAGTGTGCCGAGGAACGCGGCCTTGTAGTCGGGCGTGCGGCCCATCCAGCCGTAGCTCATCCGCGACCACGCCGCGATGGCGCGCTGGTCGGCGACGAGGTCCTCCGCGCTGCGCGGTGTGGTGAAGAACCGGTGGGTGTACCCGCCGCTCCCCGTGTCGGTCGGGCACGTCAGCACGTCCTTGGTCTCCGGGTCGTGCAACGCGTCGTAGAGCCGCGCCACCATCCTGGCGGGGTTGTGGAAAGCCGGGTGCGCGGTGACGTCCTTGACGCGTTCCCCGTACAGGAATATCTCGCGATCGTCGCGCAGGCTCTCCAGGTATTCGGCGCCGGTGAACGGACGCGTCCCGGTACCACCGTGCTCCGGTTCAGCCATCGGACTTCCTCTCGGTGAGATCTCGCCCGTGCGGCCAATCGTGCCAGCGGAACCACCGGCGGTCGTTCTTCCCGGATGCGGTTGCGGCGCCGGAAGTTCTTCCAGGGTGCGGAAATCCGCGCCCGCCGCGCGTGCGCGGACTTCGCAACACGGGAGATGCCCCTGCCACGTCGCGGCCGTGAACCTGGCTCCATGACTGAATTCGACGGCAAGACCGTACTCATTACCGGCGGTGGGAGCGGCATCGGTTTTGCCACCGCGCGGCTGCTGGTCGACGCGGGCGCGAACGTGGTGCTCGCCGGGCGCCGGATCGAGAAGCTCGACATCGCGGCCAAGGAACTGGACCCCGACGGCGAACGCGTGCTCGCGGTGAGCACCGACGTGTCGCGGCTGGACGAGCTGGACGAGCTCGTGACCAGGATCCGGGAGGTCTACGGCCGGCTGGACGGGGTTTTCGTCAACGCAGGGGTGGCGTTCTCCTCCCCCAGCGCACTGGTCCAGGAGGCCGACTTCGACCGGGTCATCGGCATCAACTGGAAGGGCGCGTTCTTCACGATCCAGAAGGCCGTGCAACTGTTCGACGCGGGCGGCGCCGTGGTCATCAACGGCACCTGCCTCGCACACCGCGGCAACGCACTGTCGTCGCTGTACGCGGCGACGAAGGCGGCCGTCACGAGCCTCTCCCGTTCGCTCGCCGCCGACTTCGCCGACCTGGGCATCCGGGTCAACGCGATCAGCCCCGGGTTCATCCGGACGGACCTGCTCGACGGCGTCGTCCCGAACGACGAGGCACGCGAGATGATCCGCTCCCAGATCCCGCTCGGCCGGATCGGCCAGCCGGACGACGTCGCGGGCGTGGTGGCCTTCCTCCTGTCACCGAGCGCGGCCTACATCACGGGCCAGGACCTCGGCGTCGACGGCGGCCTGGTGAGCGCGGCCCCGATGGGCTCGGTGCGCCCCACCGAGTGACGCCCGTGAACGGCCTCACCGCGGATGCGGAGGCTCCGCCAAGGTCGGTCACTCCTGGCAGGAGCCGCCCCCAAGCGGCACAACCGCCACACGGGAAGCCGGGCGCGAAGCGCCCGGCTTCCCGTTACGCGGGCTTGGCGAGCCAAGCCGAGCGCAGCTCACCAAGGACCTGCCTGCCTGCCATCCCAGCCCCGTGCCGGACCCCCGCCATCCCGGAGACCAGCCCGTCCGGCGAGGACCCCCGGAGGGAAAAACCCACAACAAGGCCAACCACCAGCACGGGAAAGACCTCATCCAGCGTAGAACGGGCCCTGCCCCACACCGAACGTGAAGGCTCCCGTCAAAGTCGGGTTACTCCTGACAGGAGCCGACCCGAGCATGCGGCACGCAGCGCCCGACCCCGCGAAGCGGGCCAGAACCGCCGCGAAAGGCGCGTTCACAGCACGCGCCATGCCGCGAACGCGCCGCGGCACAACCGCACGCGGGCCTTGCCCACCCCGAGGCGAACCAGAGAAGGCAATCCAAAGTAGAACGGGTCCCGCCCCACACAGAACGTGGAGCAGGACCCGATCTACGTCACGGCACGCCCTGAAGCGCGAGCCCAGCGCCGAACCCGAGCAGCAGCATGCCGGTGACGTACTCGATCCCCGCGCGAACGCGCGGACGGCGCAGCACCGAACCGAGCTTCTCGATGGTGAAGACGTACGTGCTGAACCAGATGACGTACAGCACCGCGAAGACACCGCAGTACGTCAGCGCCTCGCCCAGCACCGGGCCCGACGACGGGAGGAACTGCGGCAGGAACGTCACGAAGAACACGGCGAGCTTCGGGTTGAGGGCGTTGGTCAGGAACCCCTTGCGGATGCACCGCAGCGGTCTGCGCTCGCTCGGCTCCCCGGTGGGCAGGTCCGCCGCCGCGCGCCGGGCCATGCGGATGGTCTGGACCCCCATCCACACCAGGTAGACGGCGCCCACCACCTTCAGCACGTTGAACGCCACCGGCGACGCCACCAGCAGCGCGGACAGTCCCAGCGCGGCCGCGGAGGCGTGGATGGTGAGGCCCAGCGCGCCGCCGATGGTGGACGCGAAGCCGGACATCTTGCCGCGGACGAGCGCCTGCCGGGTCATCAGCGCCTGGTCCGGGCCCGGCATGATGATGATCACGGCGGCGGCGGCGATGAACATCAACATGGTCAGGCCGCCGTGTCCGTGCGCTTCATCGTGAGCGCGCCGGAGAGTGCGCGCAGCACCAGCGCCTGGTGTTCCCGGAAGTAGAAGTGGTCACCCGGGAACATGCGCACCGTGATCTCCTTCTCGGCGTGGCGCTGCCAGGCGAGCATGGCGTCCGGCGCGATCGCGTCGTCCTGGCCGCCGAACACCGTCAGCGGCACGTCCACCGGCTCGCCCGGGCGCCATTCGTAGGTCTCCAGGACCCGGTAGTCCGCGCGCAGGCACCGGGCGGCGATCGCCTTCAGCTCCGGGTCGCCCGCGACCTCCGGCGGGAGGCCGCCGTGCCGCCTGCCGACCTCGGCGACCAGCTCGTCGTCGGGCAGCTCGTGCAGCGGCGGCTCGGTGCGCCGCGTCGACGGCGCCGGGAAACCGGAGACGACGAGCTGGTCCGGCAGGCGCCTGCCTGCCCGCGTCAGCGCCCTGGTCACCTCGTACGCGACGAGCGCGCCGAGGCTGTGGCCGAACACCGAGTACGGCCCACCTGCCGGCACCGCGTCGACGATCGCCTCGACCAGCTCGTCCATGCCGGTCAGCGGGGTCTCGGACAGGCGGGTGCCGCGCCCCGGCAGCTGCAGGGCGTGGAGCTCGACCGCCGGGAGGTGCCGCGCCCACCGCACGTACTCGGCGGCGGACCCGCCGCCGTGCGGGAAGCAGAGCAGGCGCGGCCGCCCGGGTCGCGCCGGGCCGTGGACGAACCACCGGCCCGCCGCCCGCGTCACCGCGGGCCCCCGACCGGCTCGACCGCGCCGAGGTGGGCCACCACGGCGTCGATCGTGGGGTTGGACAGGATCTCGACCGGCCGGACCTCGCGGCCGAGCAGGGCCGAGAGATCCGCGGCCAGCACCAGCGTGTTCGCCGAGTCGATGCCGAGCCCCTCCCACGGGGTGTCCGGATCGACCTCCGTCCGGTCGATGTCGAGCACGTCCGCGACGAAGTCGACGAGCCAGTCCCGCAGTTCCGGGGTGTCTTCGGTGCTCACCTCGTCATCTCCTCCGTGTCGGGGAGCAGCTCCGACGGGCCGAGGACCCGCTCCAGGTGGCTGTCGAGCAGTTCGACGGTCGGGTGCTCGAGCACGGTCGCGACCGCGACGGTGATCCCGAACGCCGAGGAGATGTTGGCGACCAGCCTGGCCGCGAGCAGCGAGTCACCACCGGCCTCGAGGAAGTCGTCGGCGAGGTCGGCGTGGGCCAGACCGAGCACCGAGCACCAGATGTCGACGAGCTTGCGCTGCCGGTCCGTGCGCGGTGGTTTCGCCGGCCTGCCCCGGTTGTCGGCCCGGCCGCGCGCCTTGGCGAGGGTGGCGCGGTCGACCTTCCCGGTGGCGGTGAGCGGGAGCTCCTCGATGGCGTGGACGCTGCTCGGCACCATGTGCTTCGGCAGCCGGTCGCCGAGGAACGCGCGCAACCGCTCGCCGTCGAAGCGGCGGCTCTCGTCCGGCGCGTGCGCGACGATCACGTCGAACCCGATCGCGGCCATCCCGCTGTCCGGCGGGGTCAGCACGGCAGTGCCCGTGAAGCCCGCCCGCTCGAGCTCGGCGCGCCAGGCGGCGGAGTCCAGCAGCGGGTGCGCGGTACGCAGGTCGAGGTCCTCGTAGCCGTCGAACCCCTGCTGCAGCCCCATGGTGAGGTCGAACCAGTCGTGGAACGCCGTCTGCTCGACCAACAGCAGCAGCCCGCCCGGCGCGAGCACCGAGCGCAGGTTGCGCACGGCGCGCCGGATCTGCTTCGCGTCGTGCAGCATGCTGCCCGCGACGACGAGGTCGAACGCCCTGCCGTCGAAGCCCTGGAGGTCGGCGGACCGGTCGACGTCGAGGATGCTGTAGCTGACGAACGGGTAGTCGGCGAACTGCTCGCGGGCCCGCTCGGTGAAGTAGGTCGAGATGTCGGTGAAGGTGTACTCGGTCCGGTCCGGCAGCACCGGCAGGACGTGCTTGGTGAGCATGCCGTAGCCGGCGCCGACCTCCAGGACGCGCAGTGGTTGGTCCTCCGGCCACGACGCCACGACCCGCCGCACCGCCTCGGCCGCGGCCTGGTGCACCGACCCGAACAGGTGGTCGTACACCGCCGGGGTGCGGTCGTTGGCGTACAGCTCCGCCGAGTGCATGTCCTGCGTGAGGATGCCCGTGAGGTTCGCCGCGATCGTCATCAGCCAGTCGGTGAGGTCGGCGGGCACGTCGAGGGTGTCGTGCAGGATCCGGTGCGTGTCCGCGGCCAGTTCCGGCACGGTCCGGCCCTCGGTGCCGCGGCGGCGCAGCGCCTCGACCATCCGGTGCAGCCACCGTTCGTACCGGCCCGCGACGCCCGCGGTCCGCAGGATGACCGGGACGTCCGACGCCGTCGGCACGCCGGGCACGCCGAACCGGCGCAGCGCCGAGGTCGCGGCGGCGGCGTACACGTCGTCCAGCTGGCGCCAGGCCGCTTCGAGCGTGGCGGCGGACGGGCCGAACGCCGGGAGCGGCCCGTCGGCGAGCGCGCGCCACCGGCGGGCGGACTCCTCGGGGTCCGCGACGTCCGTGCTGTACAGGGAATCCGCGTCCCCCGTGTCCTCTTCGGACGCACGCGCGGGCACGACGAAGCCGAGCAGCCTGGTCCCACCGTCGTCGTCGGACTTGACGGCGACCGCGCGGTCCACACCGGGGTGCTGCGCCAGCGCGAACTCGATCTCCCCGAGCTCGACCCGGTGCCCGCGGATCTTGACCTGCCCGTCGCGGCGGCCGAGGAACTGGATGACGCTCCCGGGCAGGTAGCGCCCGAAGTCACCGGTGCGGTACAGCCGCACGCCGCTCACCGGGTGCCGGACGAAGCTCGCCGCGGTCTTCACCGGATCCCGCCAGTAGCCGCGGGCCAGCCCGGCGCCCTCGATGTACAGCTCCCCCGGCACCCAGTCCGGGCACGGCTTCATGCTCGCGTCGAGCACGTGGAACCGCTGGTTGCGCAGCGGCACGCCGTAGGGGATGCTCGCCGTGCCCTCCGGCACCTCGTCGACCCGGTGGTAGTTGGACCAGATCGCCGCCTCGGTGGCGCCGCCCATGCTGATCACGACGGCGTCCGGCCACAGCGCGTGGATCCGGCCGGGCAGGTCGACCGGCACCCAGTCGCCGCTGAGCAGGACCAGCCGCAGCCCGTCGGGGACGTCACCGACCGTCTCCAGGTGGTCGGCCAGCATCTGCATCTGCGCGGGCACCGAGTTCCACACGGTCACGCCGTGACGGCGCATCATCTCCGCCCAGTGCGCGGGCTCGCCGGCCTGGTCCGGGTCGGGCAGCACGAGCGTGGCGCCGACCCCGAGCGCCCCGAACAGGTCGTACACCGACAGGTCGAAGCTCAGCTCGGCGAGGCCGAAGACCCGGTCGCCCTCGGTCACCCCGAACCGCGTGCTGATGTCGTCCACCGTGTTCAGCGCCGACCGGTGCTCGATCATCACGCCCTTGGGCCTGCCGGTCGAGCCGGACGTGAACAGCACGTAGGCGAGGTCGGACGGCTCGGCGGTGCTCGCGGAGGGCGGCGCGGCCCGCTCGTCGAGGCGGTCCACCGGCACGATGGTGGTGCCGTCGGCCCAGTCGTACTCCTCGGCCAGCCGGGCGGTGGTGATCACCGTCGTCGCCTCGCCGTCCGCGAGGATCGCCTGCCTGCGGTGGGCGGGCAGTCCGGCCCCGGCGGGCAGGTAGGCGCCGCCCGCGAGCAGGACGCCGTACGCGGCGGCGACCTGGTCCGCGCTCTTGTCCAGCGTGATGCCCACCAGCCGGTCGCGCCGCGGGAGGTCGTCGCCGTCCTTCAGGATCGCGTCGGCCACCGCGTTGGCACGGCCGAGCAGCTGTCCGTAGGTGAGTGTCTCGGCCGTCGTGACGACGGCGGGACGGTCGGGGTGTTGCCCGGCGCATAAGAGGAACGGCTCGTGTAACAGACCGTCCGGCAGCGGGCCGGCGGTCCGGTTGACCTCGTCGCGCCCGGTGAGCTGGTAGCGCGGCGGCAGGACGCGCTGGTCGGCGTCCCAGTCCGCGTCCTCGGCCGCCAGCCGCTCGACCAGCCCGGTGTAGGTCGCGAACATGTCGTCGAGCAGGTTCTCCGGGAACAGCTCCTCGACGACGTCCCAGGTCAGGTCGAGCGAGCCGGTGATGTCCAGCACCTGGTGGTCGAGCCAGACCTGGGGGGTCTGGCTGATCCGGTAGGTGATGTCGCCGAAGTAGTCGCGCGGCCCGGTGACGTCGGCGACGGTGCCCAGCCCGCTGGTGAACACCACCGGCATGGTGCCGAACGTGCTGTCGAGCCCGAGCCTGCGCCGTTCCCGCAGCGCGTGCAGCGCGCTGACGTGGCGGTGCCGGAGGTCCTGGCCGAGCTGGCCCTGGGTGCGCCGGACCCGCTCGTCGAACGTGCCCTCGGCGGTGTCGACCTCGAGCAGGCAGATCGAGGTGAAGTCGCCGACGACCCGGCGCAGGTGCGGGTGCAGTCCCCGGTGGCCGTCGCCGTCGGGGTTCAGCAGCAGCGGGAGCCGGTTGAACAGCGTCAGGTTCAGCGTGAACCGCAGCGAGCCGCTCCACGCGGCGAGCACCTCGGAGAAGGCGGTCGCGAGCACGGCGGTCGGGGTCAGCCCGCGTTCCTCCGCGCGGTCGCGCAGCCGCTTCCAGTCCTCCGCGTCCAGGTGGAACTCCCGGTGGGTGAACCGCGGCCGGTGCACGGCGACCGGCGAGCGGTCCAGCGGCAGGTCCGGTGGCGGCGGCAGGGTCCGGGCGCGGGACGTCCAGTACTCGCGGGCGCGTTGCGCGCGCGGGGCGCCGGCATTGCGTTCCAGCGCGAGCACGTAGTCCCGGAAGGTCACGTCGATCGGCGGCAGCTCGTGCGCCGGGTTCTGGCAGAGCGTCTGCCACTCGCTGAACAGCACCGCCACGCTGGCCAGGTCCACCATCAGCAGGTCGAGGCTGATGTGCAACCGGTCCCACCGCTCGAGGCGGGTGATGCGGATGTCGAACAGCGGCCACTCGGACGCGTCGTACACCCGGTGCGACATCTCGTCCCGGATCGCGGTCAGCCGCTCGTCGGCCTCCTCCTGCGACGCCGTGGCGAGGTCGACGACCTCGATCTCGAACGGCGGCACGTCCGGCAGCACGTGCTGGTTGCCCTCCCCGTCGACGACGGCGCGGAGCATGGCGTGCCGGGCGATGACGCGCTGCCACGCCGCGGTGAGCACGCGCTCGTCCAACCGCCTGCCTTCGAGCTCGAAGTACGCGTGCGGCGCGACGTTGCCCAGCACGAAGTTCGGACCGCGGCCAACCCAGTAGGCGTACTGGATCTCGGTCAGGGGGAATGTGTTGTGGTCATCGGGTCCTCCGTCGCGCTCGGGGCCGCTCTGCGTCATGGGTCCGCCTTCCAGCTCGAGCCGTGTGACACGCAAGCCAGCTTTGTGGGTGGGCGGGTGGTGAGCATCTTCGACGTTGCCACTCACCTGGACAGCACGGCGGGAGAAGACGAACGCCCGCGGATCCGGTGTGCTGGGGTCATGTGCACGGTGGCAGAAGCAGAAGACTTATGACCGCACAGGCGGAACACGACGTCATGACCGACCAGGACCGGCCGAGGTTCGTGGTCTTCGACCAGCTCGACGAGCGCGTGCTGCGCTTCCGCCCGGGAGCGAAGTGGAGCACCCCCGGGCCGGGCGTGCTGCCCGCGTCCATCGCGGACATGGACTTCCCGGTGGCGGAGCCGGTCATGGCGGCACTGCGCCGCTACCTCGACATCGGCGACTTCGGCTATCCCAGCTGGCCGGACGGCAGTCCACTCCGGACCGCCTTCGCCCATCGCATGCGGGAACGCTACGGCTGGTGGGCGGAACCCGCGCACGTCCGCGAGTTCACCGACGTCACCAACGCGGTGCGGGTGACCCTGGAGCTCTGCTCGGAGCCCGGCGACGGCGTCGCGGTGCACACGCCGGTGTTCGGGCCGTTCACCCAGCTGATCGAGCGGCTGGGCAGACGCCCGGTCTCGCTGCCGCTGATCGACACGGACCAGGGCTGGGTGTTCGACGCCGACGACTGCGCGCGGCGCGTCGCGGAGTCGGGTTGCCGGGTGCTGCTGCTCGTCAACCCGCACAACCCCACCGGGCGGGTGTTCACCCGGGACGAGCTGCTGGCGATCGCGGAAACGGCGGACCGCTACGGCCTCGTCGTGATCTCCGACGAACTGCACGCCGACCTCACCTACCCGTCCCACCACCACGTGCCGTTCTCCTCGCTCGACCAGGAGGTCGAGGCGAGGACGGTCACCATGTACGGGGCCAGCAAGGCGTTCAGCCTCGCGGGGCTGCGCTGCGCCGTCGGCCACGTCGGGGTCGAGGCGATGCGGCGGCGGCTGGCGGAACTGCCGCCGGGGCCGAGTGTCAACGTGCTCGGCATGCGCGCGACCCTCACCGCGTGGACCGAGTCCGACAGCTGGCTCGCGGCCACAGTGGACTACCTCGACGCCAACCGGCGGCTCGTCGGCGAGGTCGTCGCCACCCACCTGCCCGAGGTGCGCACCCACCTGCCGGAGGCGACCTACCTGTCCTGGCTGGACTGCCGCACCCTCGGCGGTGTCCAGGACCCGGCCGCGTTCTTCCGCGACCACGGGCGGGTCGAGCTGAGCCCCGGCAGCAACTACAACCCCGGCGGGGACGGGTTCGTGCGCCTCAACTTCGCCACCGCCACGCCGGTGCTGCGGAAGATCCTGGACCGAATGGTCGATTCGGTCGAGAACGCACGACGGCTGGTGAGCTGACGGTGGTCGCCGTGTGCCCATTGAAGGGAAGCCAAGCATGACCATCCAGTCGTACGGGATGTTCTGCGGCCTCGCGAAAGCAGTCGAGATCATCGGCTCGCGGTGGTCGGTGACCATCATCCGAGACCTCATCCTGGGCCCGAAGCGGGTCGCCGACCTCCGGGAGACGACCCCGGGCATCTCCAGCGCCGACCTGGACGCGCGGCTCGACGAGCTCGAGACCGCGGGCGTCGTCCACCGCGGCGGCCGGGACGACCGGGCCACCGTCGAGCTGACCGGCTACGGCCGCGACCTCGAGCCGATCCTGCTCCAGCTCGGCCGGTGGGGCGCGCGGGCGCTGGGTGACCCGCGCCCCGGCGACATCTTCACCCTCGACATGGCCATCCTGGCGCTGCGCGCCACGTTCCGGCCGGAACGCGCGGCCGGTGTGCACGCGGGCTTCGAGCTGTGGTTCGGTCCGATGGTCGTGCACGCGCTGGTCGACGACGGTGCGCTCACCGTCCGCGAGGGCACGCTCCCCGGCGCCGACCTGGTGATCAACTCACCGGTGCTCAAGCACATGATGGCAGGCGAGCTGAGCCCCACCGACGCGTTGTGGCTCGAACTCGTGGAGACCAAAGGCAATCCGCGCCTGCTCAGCACCTTCGTCGAGCTGTTCCACATCCCGCCCGCGCCGGAACGGCCCGCGTTCGCGCTGTCCGAGGGGCGGGCCGGGGCATGATCGAGGACTGGGACCGGATCGCCGACCCGCTGCGCACCGCGCGGACGATGCTCGACGGCTTCACCGATCTCCCGGTCGTCGACTGCGGACCGGTCGGCGACGCCGGCGGGCGGCTGCGGGCGATCTACGGGATGACCACGACGGAGTCGAGCTTCAAGTCCATCCTCGGGTTCGGGATCCTGTTGCTCGCCTACGAACGGGGCCTGCTCGAGCGGGGCCAGACGGTGATCGAGTCCACGTCGGGGTCGCTCGGCGTGAGCCTCGCACTGGCGGGCAAGGTCCTCGGCAACCCCGTCGAGCTGGTCACCGACCGCAACATCCCGGCGGTCACCCGGCGCAAGATCGAGCTGCTCGGCGCCCGGCTGCACTTCGTGAGCGGGCCGCACCCCACCGGTGGCACGCAACAGGCACGCGTCGAGCTGCTGCACGACCTGCTGTCGGCCCACCCCGGCATGCACTGGACCGACCAGAACGACTCCGACCTCAACCCGGCGGTGTACCGCCGCTGGCTGGTGCCGAAGGTGCTGCCGAAGCTCGACCTGGACTGGATCGACGCCGCGATCTTCGTGGTCGGCACCGGCGGGCACTTCTCCGGTCTCGCCGGCGCGTTGCGTGCCAGGGGAATCCCCTGCTACGTGGCCGATCGCGTCGGCTCCGCCACGTTCGGCGGCACGCCGGGCCCGAGCGTGCTGCGCGGCATCGGCAACCAGAACTCGGTGCCCGAGGTGATGCGGTCGGCCATGCACATGGTGGAGGACGTCTACTACGCCACCGACGACGAGGCGGCCGAGGGCGTCCGCGAGCTGGCCGCCCGGGGCATCCACGTCGGCGGGACGTCCGGCATCGCCTTCCAGGGCGCGGCCAAGCTCGTGGCGAGCACCAGGGCGCGCAACGTGCTGACGTTCTTCCCGGACCGGGGCGACCTCTACGGCGACCTCTTCCTCGGTTCGTCCACTGTGGAGCACGCATACCCACGGGCGGTCTGAACGCCCGGACCACCGCGGCCGCCGGCGTCCCCCGAGGACGACGGCGGCCGTGCTCGTGTGCCCGGAACACGCGGCACCACCTCGCGCATGACCGGAGATGCGGCGGTGAACCGGCGGGTGTGATGCTGAATCGCGGCACGAGCGTGGCACCTCACGCTCCACGGTTCCCGCGGTCAGCACACGAGACGGAGGCCGAGCGGGGAAATGGCACTCGACTCGAACGGTACCCGTAGCGCCACCTCACCGGCACAGGACGGTTGGTGGTATCTGTCGCAAGTGGACGACCAGGCGCCGGTGCGCAGGCTCGCCCACCGGGTCACCGGCCCGCTCGACCTCACCGCCCTGCGCGACGCGTGGCGCGTGCTCGTGGCGCGGCACGACGCGCTGCGCACGACGCTGCCCGCGCCCGGCGGTGTCCCCCAGCGCTGGGTCAGCGCCGAGGCGGCCACCGATCCGCGGGTCCTGACCGGCGCCGAGCCGCCCATGCCCACCGTGCGCCCCGACGAGGGACCGCTCGTCCGGCTGACCGCCGTCGTGCTCGGCCACGACGAGCACCTGCTGGTGCTGGACGCCCACCGCGCCGTCGTCGACCACGAGTCCGCGGCCATCCTGCTCACCGAGCTGTCCACGTGCTACGCCGCGGCCATCGCCGGCGCGCGGCCCGCACTGCCCGCGCTGCCCGCCACCCGGCACGCGGACTTCGCGCAGTGGCAACGGGATCGCGGCGAGGGCCCGGGGGCGCGCGACGCGCTGGACTGGTGGGCCGCCGAGCTCGCCCCGCCGCCCCCGCCGCTGCACCTGGCGACCGACCGCCCCCGGCGGGACGGCCCGGTGAGCCCGGGCGGTGTCCTCGAGTTCACGTGGGACGGTGTGGGCGCCGCGGTGTCCGTGCTGGCCGCTGTCGAGCACACCACGGACGACGTCGTGCTGCTCGCCGCGTTCCAGGTCCTGCTGCACCGGCTCAGCGCCGCGGAGCGCGTGGCGGTCGGCACGCCGGTGAGCATCCGGCGACCCGACGAGACGGGCCGTGTCGGCGTGTTCGAGAACCTCGTCGTGCTCGGCGCGGGCTTCGCGGACGACCCGGGGTTCGGTGAGCACCTGCGCCGGGTCGCCGACGCGGCGCGCACCGCGCGCGCCAACGCGGCGGTCCCGTTCGACCGCGTCGTGCGGGCGGTGCGACCGGAACGGGACCCGCTGCGGACACCGCTCGCGGACGCGGTGCTGGTGTACGCGACCCGGACCGCGCCTCGCCTGGTGGGCACCGAGGTCCGCGCCGTCGTCGCGGAACACACGACGGCGCTCGCCGACCTCGCGCTGACCGTCCACCCGGACGAGGGCGCCGACGGCGCCATCACCGGTTCGCTGACCTACCGGACGAGCCTGTTCGACCGGGACTCGGCCCGCCAGCTGCTCGACCAGCTCCACACCCTCCTCACCGCGGCGCTCGACCGGCCGTCGCTGCCGGTCGGCGAACTGCCGTTGACGCCGCCGGAACGACTGCTCGCCACGACCCGCGCCGCGGACCTGACCCCGGCCGCGGACCCCGGCACCACGGCGCCCGCGCGGGTGCACGCGTTCGCGCGACGGCACCCGGACGCACCGGCGGTCGTCCTCGACGGCACGACGGTGAGCTACGGCGAACTGGTCCGCGCCGCGGCCGCGGTCACCGGCGCGCTGCTGCGCCACGGTCTCGTCGACGGCGCCGCGGTCGCGGTACGGCTGCCCCAGGGACCGCGGCAGGTCGCCGCGCTGCTCGGCGTCCTCGACGCCGGCGCCCACCTGGTGTGCCTCGGCACCGGCGACACGGGCGAGCGCGGCCGCGCCGTCCTCACCGACCTGCGGCCCGCGTGCCTGCTGGCGCACGGCGACACCCTGGACGACGACCTCGCCCGCTGGTTCCGCGACGAACTGGGTGGCCTGGTGCTCGACGCAGGCAACCTCGGCGAGCCGGGCACGGTGGCGCCCGCACAGGCCCGGCCGGACGCACCCGCCTACGTCGCGTACACCTCCGGGTCGACCGGCCGTCCCAAGGGCATCCCCACCACCCACGCGAGCCTCGCCCAGTTCGTCGGCTGGTTCGCCGCCGAGTTCGGCATCGGCCCGGGCTCCCGGCTCGCGCAGTGGGCCGCCGCGGGCTACGACGCGAGCCTGGTCGAGACCTTCGCCGCGCTCACCGCGGGCGCGACGCTGTACCCGGTGCCCGACCGGATCCGGGTGCACCCGGAGCGGCTCGCGGACTGGCTGGCCGACGTGGCGATCACGGTGTTCCAGACCGTGCCGTCCTTCGCCAGGGAGGTCCTCAAGGCCGTCGCCGCCCGGGACGTGGCAGGCGAACAGGGCCCGCTGCCCGCACTCGACCACCTCCTGCTGGCGGGCGAGGCGCTGCCCGGCGAGCTCGCGAACACGGCACGCGCGACGCTGCCGTCGGCGCGGCTGGTCAACCTCTACGGGCCGACCGAGACGATCCTCGCCACCTGGCACGAGGTCACCGGCGAGGCCGAGGGCACGGTGCCGATCGGCGGGCCGATCCCGGGCAGGCAGGTCCTCGTCCTCGACGACCAGGACCGGCCGTGCCCCACCGGGGTCACCGGGCACATCGTCGTGCTGAGCCCGCACGTCACCGCCGGGTACACCGGCGCGGCGGCGGGCGAGCGCACGGCGTTCGCACCACCGCGCGCGCCCGCCGAGCACGGCATCGCGCCCGTCCGGTGCTACCGGACCGGCGACTTCGGCAGGCGCCGGTGGGACGGTGCGCTCGAGTTCCTCGGCAGGCGCGACCTGCAGGTGAAGTTTCAGGGTGTGCGGGTCGAGCTCACCGACATCGAGTCCGCGCTCGCCGGGTGCGAGTCCATCGCGGAGTGCGCGGTCGTCGCGGTCAGCAACGCCGAAGGGCTGGTGACCCGCCTCGTCGCGCACGTCGTGCCGGTGCGGGACGAGACCGGCGCGGCACGTGGTTCCGCCAAGGACTGGCGCGCCGTGCTGCAGGCCAGGTTCGGCCGGTCGAAGTACTCCCTGTCGTTCCACACCATGCTGGGACTCCCCCGCAACCTCGGCGGCAAGGTCGACCGGCGCAGGCTGCCGGTGCCCACCGCCCGCCCGGCGCCCGCCGGCACCGCGGCGTCCGACGTGGACGAGGTGCTCGCCGGCGTCTGGTCCGCCGTGCTCGGCACCGCGCCCGCGAGCGCGGACGAGAACTTCTTCGCCGCGGGCGGCCATTCGCTCCTCGTGCCCGTCCTGCTCAGCCGGGTGCGCGAGCAGGCGGGCGTCGCCGTGTCGCCGCGGGAGTTCCTCGCCGACCCCACGATCGCGGGCCTCGCGGCCCGGTCCGGCTTGCCGAACGGAGTACAAGCAGTTCCCGAAACCAGGATTGGGTGAAAAACCGTGGCCCTTGTTGACAACACGACGCCGTCGCTGGAGTTCGACGGCTACAAGCTCGATATCGCAGGCGTCCGTCGGGTCGCGGAAGAAGGGGCGCCGGTGAAGCTGGCGCACTCCGCCCTGGACCGGGCCGCGAGCAGCAGGCGCATGTTCGAGAACACCGTGCGGGACGGCGTCCCCGTGTACGGCGTGACGACCGGCTACGGCGAGATGATCTACATGCTGGTCGACCTGTCCAAGGAGACCGAGCTGCAGACGAACCTGGTCCGCAGCCACAGCGCGGGCGTCGGCCCGGTGTTCGCCGAGGACGAGGCGCGGGCGATCGTGGCCGCCCGGCTCAACGCGCTGGCCAAGGGTTACTCCGCGGTGCGGCCCGAACTGCTCGAGCGGCTGGCGCTGTACCTCAACCTCGGCATCGTCCCCGCCATCCCGGAGATCGGTTCGCTCGGCGCGAGCGGCGACCTCGGCCCGCTCGCGCACATCGCGAGCACCGTCATCGGCGAGGGTTACGTGCTGAGCGACGGCGGCACCACGCCCACCGGCCCGGTCCTGGCCGCGCACGGCATCACGCCGCTCGACCTGAAGTTCAAGGAGGGCCTGGCACTGATCAACGGCACCTCCGCGATGACCGGGCTCGGCGCGCTCGTCGTCGGCCGCGCGCTGGACCAGGTGCGGCAGGCGGAGCAGGTCACCGCGCTGGTGGTCGAGACCATGCAGGGTTCCACCAGCCCGTTCCAGGCCGAGGGCCACGACATCGCCCGCCCGCACCGCGGCCAGATCGACAACGCGGCCAACATGCGGGAACTGATGCGGGGCAGCGCGCTCGCGGTCGAGCACGCCGACCTCCGCCGCCAGGCCAAGGAGCAGCAGACCGACGGCGACGTCTCGCGCACCGACGTCTACCTGCAGAAGGCGTACACGCTGCGCGCGATCCCGCAGGTCGTCGGCGCGGTGCGGAACACCCTGTACCACGCGGCGGAGACGATCGAGACCGAGCTCAACTCCTCGAACGACAACCCGCTTTTCTTCGAGGGCAAGGAAGTCTTCCACGGCGCGAACTTCCACGGCCAGCCGGTCGCGTTCGTCCTGGACTTCGTCACGATCGCGCTCACCCAGCTCGGCGTGTTCTCCGAGCGGCGCACCAACCGGCTGCTCAACCGGTACCTGTCCGGCCTGCCCGAGTTCCTCGTCGCCGACAACCCCGGCCTCAACTGCGGGTTCGCCGGTGCGCAGTACCCGGCGACCGCGCTGGTGGCGGAGAACCGGACCATCGGCCCGGCCAGCACCCAGAGCGTGCCGTCCAACGGTGACAACCAGGACGTGGTCAGCATGGGCCTGATCGCGGGCCGCAACGCGCGCCGCGTGCTGTCGAACAACACCTACATCCTGGCGGTCGAGTTCCTCGCCGCCGCGCAGGCGGTCGACGTGTCCGGGCGGTACGCGCAGCTCAGCCCGGCGTCGAAGCTGACCTACGACAAGATCCGGTCGCTGGTGCCGACCCTGGAGCAGGACCGGTACATGGCCGACGACATCGAGCGGGTGGCGGCCGCCATCGGCGCGGGCACGTTCCTGTCCGCGCTCGACGGCACCGGCATCCAGCTGCGCTGATCCCCGGTGGCCCGCCGGCCCGGTGCGGGCCGGCGGGCCACCACTACCGAAGGATGGTGAACGACCGTGCCCCGGTTCGACGGAACGTCCCGCGCGGCGGCCGACCGCGACGACGCGCGCAACCCCCTGCCCCCGGTGAGCCTGGTCGAGGAGCGGCTGCCCTACCCACAGGCCAACCTCGCCCGGGGAATCGTCTGGGCCGACATCCTCGCCGACATCGCCGCGGACGAGGAAGCCCGCCGGCTGCGTGACGCCGCGTAGCGGACGACCGCACGACGACACGGTCCCGCATCCCGTTCCGGGGTGCGGGACCGTCGTCGTGTGCGGGTGGGGTAGCGGAGGTTGGTCTCTTCGCCGGAACCGCGTGCGACCGAGGTGCGGTGCCGGCGCCCCGCGAAGGGCGGAACCTTCGGCGGCATCAGGCGGACATGACCATCGCCTGCGCCGCGCCCGCCATGAGCACCATCGCCAGTGCGCAACCGCCCAACCGCTCGCGCCAGCCGGACCGGGCGACGGTGAACCACGCCAGTGCGACGAGTGCGACCACCACGCCCGTGTGCAACGCCGTCTCGGTGCGCGCCGGTTCGGCGCGGACGAGCCACGCCCGTGCGAACAGGCCGACCGCCGCGACGGCGGCGGGCCAGAAGATCCACGGCGCGAACCGGCGCGCCAGGTCGACGGCGGGCGTGAACCTCGGGTCGCGGGACCGCACGAGGTAGAGGGGCAGGACGAGCAGCGCGAGCACCAGCGGCACCAGCCGCTCCGACAGGTCCAGTCCACCGGAGAGCAGCAGCTCGAGCACCACCGCGCCGCAGGCCGCCGCGATCACCGCGGTCCTCGTCCGCTGGTCGGGTTCGGCGAGAAAACCCCGCAGCAGCGCGAAACCCGCGACGACGGGGATCGCCGCGAGCAGCGCCATCCGCAGCACGGTCGGGCCGATGCTCACCCCCACGGTGAGCACATGGCCGTGCCCGCCGCCCTGCGCGAGCAGGACGGCGGGCGTCAGTTCGGCGAGCACGTCAGGCGCTCGCGACCGCCGGCACGCACGAGCACCGCAGCGGCCCGGCCTCGACCTGTTCCTCCCTGCGGTGGTAGAGCATCGCCACCACCATGGGGACGAACACGATGGCGTTGTAGAACAGGTGCAGCTCCACCCTCGGGAACGCGAGCTGGGCGATGCTCGTCGGCACCTTCGCACCCAGCAGGTACGCGCCCGTCAACGCCTGCACCAGCAAGAGGAAGTGCTCGAAGTGGTGCCACACCTGGATCCACATGGCCGCGTTCCACCATGTCCTGGACCGCCCGGTGAACCCGTGCCGCAGTGTCACGAAGCCGACCAGCATGACCACGGCGAACCCGTAGTGCAGCCACTCCGACTTGACCAGCCACGGGTAGAACAGCCCGAGGACACCGCCTGCCTGCGGACGCGGCCAGCCGAGCACGTAGATCTGGAACGCCTGCGCGAGGTGCTCCGCCCAGTGGGCGAGCACGACCACCATGAAGACCATCAACGTGGCCTTGTGGTAGCGCGTGTTCAGCAAACCGCCAGGTCCCATGCTCGGGCCCCTTTCCGTTCGTGGTCGCATCAGGTGAGCACCCTGGGCGTGGCGCGCTCTGGCGCGGGCAGCCTCGGGAGCTGGAACATCTCCACGAAACGGCCCAGCAGCGCGGGATCGCCGTCGACGAGCACCTGCCCGGTGGCCAGCACCTCGGCCGCGGTCACCTGGCCGTTCCACAGGTCCAGGAGTGCGGATCCCATGTCCAGCACGGCATCCGCGCCGGGCCACGGCCCGGCGCCGACCGCGAGCACGCCGTCGACGACCCGCGCGTTGACCACGCAGCCCGCGACGTGCAGTTCGAAGCTCACCCGCGTGTCCCGCGCCATCTCGGGCAGGAAGGTCGCCTTCAGCGCCACCAGGAGCGAGGACTCGGTGACGATGTCGTCGTGGCGCGGCAACGCCAGGGCGAGCGCGCCCCACCTTCCCAGTTCCAGCACCGCGTCCTCCACCGCATGGCCGTAGGCGGTGAGCTCGTACCGTTCCTGTGCTGGATCATCCGTGCCGGTGGCGTCGACGTCAACCTGCCGGACCACCCCGACGAACGCCAGTTCCTTGAGCCGCCTTGACAACAGCGCAGGCGACATCCTGGGCAGTCCCTCGGTCAGCTCCGCGACGGACTTCGGTCCCAGGATCAGATCCCGGATGATGTGGAACCCCCACCGCTCCCCCACCATTTCGGCGGCCATGGACACGCCGCAGAACTGGCCGTATGTGCCGCGCAGCGCGCTCTGCAGGTCGGCGAGCACCCCCTCGAGCCGCATGGGGTCGGTCCCGCTTGTCGTAAACGTGAAGGCGTCGCTGGAAATCGTCAGATGATCGCCATCGACGATCACTTTCCAGGGCGATTCGCTCATGGCCCCGCGTCCAATCTCTTCCACTCACCGCACGCGGAAACCGAAGGGGCCCTCGTTTCGCGCCAGTGGGCGACGGTCGATACCTGTTGTCCCATCGTCCTGGGCGGCGGCGTCCAACCGCATCTCCGGACGTGCCCTGGCCGCCCCGGAGGCATGGTCACGTTGCGTGAGGCAAATCCGAAATTGCGCATATCTACCGGTTCAGTGCGATTGTGAGCTACTCTCGACCAAAGTGGTAACTGTCGTTAGCCATTTGGGTGACCGCAGGTGAGATCGACACGGGCGCGCTTCCGGGCGATGACTCGATGTGCGCGCCACGACCGAGCCTGCTTTTCAGGGGGTGGCGCTCGTGTTACGGCTCCTGGGCCCGTTGGAGCTGTCCAGCGGCGGTCAGGAATACGACCTCGGTGGGCCGCGGCAGCGGGTGGTGCTCGCGATGCTGGCGCTCAACGCCAATCGCATCGTGCCGCTCGAGTCGCTCATCGACGCCGTATGGGACACCACACCGCCGACGACCGCGCGCGCACAGGTGCAGATCTGCGTCTCCGCACTGCGCAAGATCTTCGTCGAGGCCGGGGTCCCGCTGCACATCAGGACCCGCTCCCCCGGCTACCAGCTCGAGGTGCCGCCCAACCAGCTCGACACCGAACAGTTCGCCGAGCTCGTCAAGGCTGCGCGGGCGCACGCCGACGCGGGCCGCGACTCCGAGGCGGTCGCCACCCTGCGCACCGCGCTCGGGCTGTGGCGCGGCGCCGCCCTCGCCGACCTGCACAGCGAGCTGGTGCGCCGCGGCGCCGACCAGCTCGAGCACGCCCGGCTGGCCGCCGTGATGGAACGCGTCCAGCTCGACCTCGCGCTCGGCAGGCACGAGGCGACGATCGGCGAGCTGACCGCGCTGGTCGAGGAGCACCCGTTGCGGGAACGGCTCTACGAGTTCCTCATGCTCGCCCTCTACCGCTCCGGCAGGCAGGCCGAGGCGCTGGAGGTGGGCAGGCGGGCGCGCAGGACCCTGGTCGACGAGCTCGGCATCGAGCCGGGCACGTCCCTGCAGCGGCTGGAGACCTCGATACTGAAGCGGACGCCGGAACTGGACCTGGCGTCGACCGGCGCCGACCCGGCGCCCGCGGGCACCATCGCGGCGCCCGAGCCGCCGGTGGTGATGCCGCGCAGGCTGCCCGCCAGCATCGCCGACTTCACCGGCCGGGAGGAACAGCTCGCCGCGATCCGCGGGGCGCTGTCCGGCGGCGACCCGGACACCCGGTTCGGCATGCGCATCGTGGCGATCTCCGGGAAGGGCGGCGTCGGCAAGTCCACGCTCGCGATCCGCGCGGCCCACGAGCTGCGCGACGTCTACCCGGACGGCCACCTCTACGCCGACCTGGAGGCGCCGTCGGGCACCGGCCGGGTGCAGGACGTGCTCGACCGCTTCCTGCGCGCCCTCGGGGTCGACGGCTCCACCGTGCCCGCGGACGTCGAGGAGAAGGCCGACATGTACCGCAGCAGGGTCGCGAACCTGCGGGTGCTGGTCGTGCTGGACGGGGCGCGGTGGGAGGACGAGATCGTCCCGCTGCTGCCCGCGGGGCCCGGCTGCGCGGTGATCGTGACGAGCCGGTCGCCGCTGTCGGGCCTGCCCGGCGCGGCGCTGATCGGCATCCACCCGTTCGACGTCGACCTGTCGCTGAAGATGCTCGCCAAGATCATCGGCACGGACCGGATGTCCGCCGAGCACGAGGCGGCGGTCGAGCTGGTCGACTTCTGCGGCCGGCTGCCGCTCGCGATCCGGATCGCGGGCGCCCGGCTCGCCTCCCGCCCGCACTGGCGGCTCGACGTCCTCGTCGCGCGGCTGCGCAACACCGCCCGCAGGCTCGACGAGCTGACCTACCACGGGCTGGAGCTGCGCTCGAGCATCGGGCTGACGTACCGGGTGCTCCGCGAGGACGCCAAGGCGCTGTTCCGGCTGTTCGCCCTCATCCCCACCCCCAGCTTCCCCGGTTGGACGGCCGCCGCGCTGCTGGACAGCAACCCTTTCGACGCCGAGGAGGTCCTGCAGCAGCTCGTCGAGGCCCAGCTGCTCGACACCGTCGCCTACCCCGGCGAGCACCCGCGCTACCGCTTCCACGACCTCATCCGGGTGTACGCCCACGAGCGGCTGCTCGAGGAGAACTCCGACGACGACCGGCACGCGGCGATCGTCCGGGTGGTCGGCGCGTGGCTCGCGAAGGCGGAGACCGCGCACCGCAAGCAGTACGGCGGTGACTACACGGTCCTGCACGGTGCCGGGCCGCGCTGGCACCCGCGCGACGAGGCGGACCACGAGACCACCGACGTGCTCGCCAACCCGATGGAGTGGCTGGACGCCGAACGCCGGTCGCTGGTGGCGGCCGTGCACCTCGCCGCCATGGTGGGCGAGGACGAGCTGTGCTGGGACCTCGCGCTGACGTCGGTGACGTTGTTCGAGGTGAAGGGCCACTTCGACGACTGGCGGGAGACCGCGCAGGTCGCGCTCGAGGCCACCACCCGGGCGGGCAACCGGCGCGGCCAGGCCGCGATGCGGTACTCGCTGGGATCCCTGTCGCTCTCGCAGCGCCGCCTCGCGGACGCCGAGGAACACTTCGCGGCGGCGCTGGAGATCTTCCGCGCCGACGGCGACGCGCACGGCTGCGCGCTGGTGCTGCGCAACGGGGCCGTGGTCGACCGGCTGCGCGGCCGCTCGACGGCGATGCTCGCCAAGTACCACGACGCGCTGCGGTTGATGCACCAGGTCGACGACCCGGTCGGCGAGGCGGGCATCCTCGCGAGCCTCGCGAAGCTGCGGATCGACGAGGGCGACACCGGGCGCGCGCGGGAGCTGCTCGACAAGGCGCTGGCGTGCGCCCGCCGGGCGGGATACCTGCGCGGCGAGGCGCAGGTGGTCATCCGGTTCGCCGAGCTGCACCTCGGCGAGAACCAGGTGAACGAGGCCCACCGCGCGTTCAACCGGGTGCTCCTGATCGTGCGCAACATCGGCGACCGCATCGGCGAGGCCCACGCGCTGTACGGGGTGGGCGTGGTGCGCCAGCGCGCGGGCAGGCTGGACAACGCGAAGGCGACCCTGCAGCACGCGCACTCACTCGCGCGGCAGGTCGGCGAACGCCTCATCGAGGCCCAGTCGCTGTACGCGCTGGGCGAGATCGCGCTCGCCAGGGGCAACAGCGGGGCCGGGCTGGTGCACCTCAACGAGGCGAAACAGCTGTTCGGCGAGTTCGGGTCGACGGTGTGGCACGCCAAGACGCTGATCCTCCTCTCCGACGTGCACCAGGGGGCGGGCAACCTCGAGCTCGCCAAGCGGGAGCTCCTCCAGGCCGAGGAACTGCTCGCGATGGCCGACTCGAAGGAGGCGGAGCGGCTGTCCTCGGAACTGGCCGCCGTCAAGGCGACGCTCTGGCCCGACGTCGACATCGACATCGTGAACAGCATGGGCTGAGGCGGGGCCGCGGCCGCCGGCGCCGGACGGCGTGCGGGGCGACGCCGTGCCCGCGCGGGTACGGCGTCGCCCGGTGCCGAGCAGCCTCACGGCCGGGGGCTGCCCCAGGGCGAATCCGCGAGCACGGACACCTCGCGGTGCACCGTGTCGCCCTGGGCTAACGCGCTCGCCGAGATGCCTGCGACCAGCAAACCCGCGGCACCGGCGAGCGTGACGAGCGTGGCGGCAACAGTCTTCCGGAGTGTGAACATGCTTGTTCTCCTCGGCCCATCGTGGTTCCCGGACGGCAGTGGATCCTGCTCGAGTCCGAGTCAACGGCCAGTCGCTTTGCGTTGACATTTCGCTGCTTAACTGCCCGCTATCGACCGGCGATAGCGGTTCGATGGGATGGGAGTAGGCCACTCGGGAAGATTTGCCTCATCGGATCCGCGTGATGGAGGCGAGTGCGATGGCCAGGACCGTCCTGCGGCTCGACACGGAGGACGTGCTGCGCACGCTGGAGGCGGTCGACCCGGTCGAACTGCTCGCCGAGGAGCTGATCCGGCGCACCATCGGTGACCCTGGCAAGGAGTGCACGAGCACGCTCGTCCCGTGGACCGGCGCCGCGACCGAGACCGAGTACGTCCTGTCCGACGACCTCGGGCCCGGGCTGGGGTGCGCGATGCCGGCCGCCGTCCTGCGCATGATCCACTCCGCCGCGCTGGCGGCGCTCGCCGCCAGGGAGCTGCTGGATCCCGGCGGCGTCACCGTCGCGATCCTCGGCGCCCGCTTCGCGACGCAGGCGCAGCTCACCGTGCTCGCCCGGCACGTGCCCGACATCGTGCACGTCGCCGTGCGCTTCACCGACAAGCCGGACTGCGACACGCTCGAACCGCGCCTCGTCGACCAGCTCGACCTCGCGGGCATCGGGTTCGCCGTGGTGGCGGAGCTGGCCGACTCGCTCTTCGGCGCCAACCTGGTCGTCGCGGCGAGCGACGGCGCGCTGAGCGAGGGCATCGAGCAGGCCTCGATCCACGACCTCGTCCGGGGCACCCTGCTGGTGAACACGTCCGGCCACGACCTGCCCGCCGACCTGCTCGACCACGTCGACCAGATCTACGTCGACGACCTCGCCCTGCTGCCGAGGCACGCCGACCGCCACGTCGTGGCGCGGCACCTGGCCCACCGGACGACCGGGCCCGAGCGCAGCCGGGACGACCTCCACCCGCCCGCGATCGCCGCCGACCTCGGCCAGCTGCTCGCGGGCGCGCGGCCGGGACGCGAGCGGCAGGACGACGTCGTCGTGGTCGAGCTGCTGAGCGCGCAGACCCCGGACATCCACCTCGCCAACACGATCGCCGAGTCCGCGTTGCGCAGCGGCCTCGGTCTGCGGGTGACGGTATGACCACCACCGCCCACCATGACTCCCACGCGGGACGGAGAGTGACCACCATGGTCGAAGGGGTGCGCGACAACGACGACGGTGCGTTCTGCCAGAGCCAGCGCCACGCCGGCATCCCGTCCCGCACGGTGCCCGGTCTCGTGGTCTGCGCCGAGTGCCGCAAGGACGCGGAGGAGAGCCTGCTCGAACTGCCCGCCCTGTACGAGATGTGCGCCTACGTGCTCGACGTGCGCCACTCGCAGCCGCAGGAACGGGTCAGCGGCCGCAGGCCGGGCGGCATCGTGCTGCGCGACGCCGTGGTGAGCATCCGGTCCGACATCCTCGGCGTGCTCGCGTCGTGGTGCGGGCTGGTGACGAGCGAACGCGGCGTCCCGGGTCCCGACGAGCTGAGCATCCCGCGCCTCTCGACGTTCGTGCTGATCCACTTCAACTGGCTCACCGCGCACCCGGCGGGCGCGGACTTCACCGACGAACTGGCCGTGCTCGCCGACCGCGCCCGCGAGGTGCTGAAGCCGGAGCCCCGCACCGAGATGTCGCTGGGTCCGTGCACCCGCCCGGGTTGCGGGTGGACGGTGCGTGCCGAGGGCCACCCACCGACGCGGATCCGCTGCGACGCCGGCCACGAGTGGCCACCGGACCAGTGGCTGCTGCTGCGCAACGAACATCGGTTGGATTCGTCCCGGGAGGGTGGGGAATGACGCGGAACATCAGCCGCACCACGGTGCCGACGGAGCTGGCGGCACTGGCCGCCGGCGTGCCGGAGGCCACGATCCGCAAGTGGGCGAGCCGCGGCAAGCTCACCCGCTACGGCACACCCGGCCGGGCCGAATACGACCTGGCGGAACTGTACGTCCTGGTCGCCGGGCGCGAGGGCACCAGGGTGACCTAGGCACCACGAGACAAAAAGAAGGTGGGCGATGGCGATGGGGCGTCACGGGGAATTGTTCGTCGAATGGGCACCGGAGCCGCCAGTGTCCGTCGCACTCCTGCCCAACGCCACTACCACGAGCCGGTCCCACCGTGCGCTCGAGTCCCGCTTGACAACGTCCCGACGTTCTGTCACGCTTTTTTCGCAGCGGAGCTGTGCCTATTTTTTGAATGCCCATTCACCGACGTCGGTGAATGGGCGTTCGTGTTTCTGGCTCGATCCGGGCGGCATCGAGAAAAGAGATATGTCATGCGCGTAGAAATCAATGTTCTCGGTCCGCTCGAAGTCTCCGTCAACGGCCTGTCCATCGTCCCCACGGCGAGCAAACCGAGCCAGCTGCTGGCGATTCTGGCGCTGAACGCGGGCCGGGTCGTGACGGCGAGTTCGCTCACCGAGGAGATCTGGGCGAGTCATCCTCCCCGCACCGGCGTCACGACATTACACACCTACATCCTGAAACTGCGCAGGAACCTCGACACGGCGCTGGGCAACGGCGGCCTGACCGCCAAGGACATCCTGGTCACCCGGCGGGCGGGTTACCTGCTCAGCGTCGAGCCGACCGCGGTCGACGCCATCCGCTACGAACAGCTCTCCTCCGCGGGCCGCCAGGCGGTCAACGAAGGCGACCACGAGACCGCGTCACGTGCGCTGGCCGAGGCGCTGCGGTTGTGGCGTGGGCCCGCGCTCGCCGACCTGCCGACCGGGCCGCAGCTGGCGATCGAGGCGATGCGTCTCGACGAGAACCGGCTCGGCGACCTGCACCTGCGCATCGACGCGGACCTCCGCCTCGGCCGCCACCACCAGCTGCTCGGCGAGCTGGCGACCCTGTGCGTGCGGCACCCGATGCTGGAGAACTTCTGCGTGCAGCACATGATCGCGCTGTACCGCAGCGGCAGGCAGAGCCAGGCGCTGGCGGCCTACCACCGGCTCCGGGCGGCGATGGTGGACCAGCTGGGCGTCGAGCCGTCCCCCCGGGTGCGGCAGCTGCACCACGCGATCCTCACCGGGCAGCTCGGGGTCGAGGACCCGAACGTGGTGTTCAACGCCTGACGGCGGCCGCCCCGGTCACCCGATGAGCTTGCTCAGGCCCGCGTACCCGACCTCCTCCAGTCGCTTCCCGGAGGTCGCGAAGTAGTCCGCGCCCGCGCGGATGCCGTGTCCCTCCACCATGCGGTTCATGAAGTTGAACAGGGCGCAGATCATGATCGCGTGGTGCAGGGCGCGCTCGTCCCAGCCCGCGCCGAGCACCTCGTCGGCATCGGCGCGGGTCACCGACGCCGGCGCGGTGGTGAGCTTCCGGACGAAGCGCAGCACGGGCCGCATGCGGTCGTCCACCGGCGCGGTGTCCACGTCGGCGACCGCGGCCGGGGCCGCGCCCGCCGCGATCCCGCAGGCCTCCGCGGTGACCGTGTGCACGCCGTGGCAGTAGCCGCAGGAGTTGACGCCGGAGACGTACGCGGCGATCAGCTCGCGCTCCCCCGCGGTGAACGGGGACGGGCCCCGCATCACGACCTCGTGGTAGTCGAGCAGCGGCCGGGACGTCTCCGGGTAGGCGCGGAAGACGTCCATCAGCACGGCGTCGTCGGGCAGGGACGGGAAGTGCGGCATGTGTGGTCCTCCACGGTTCCGGTCAGGGGTTCTGGTCGGCGAGGCGGTCGATGTCGGTGCGGCGCAGCCAGCAGGCCGCGAGGTACACCCGCTGGGCGGCGCCGTCCGTCACGGCCGCCGCGGTCACGACGTCCGCGGCGGCCGTCCACTGCCTGCGCAGCGCGGCGGACCGGTACGCGGTGGCGGGGGCCGTCTCGGCCAGTCTCGGCCGGACCGCCCGCCAGCGCGCCGCGCCCGCGGCGAGCGCCGCCGCGAACGTCCGGTCCGGCCGGGCGCCGTGGCGCAACTGGTCCACGACCAGGGTGGCGGTGACCGGGTCCTCCGGCGCCTCGCCCACGGCCACGCCGAGCCCGGCGAGCAACCGCTCCGGGCCGAGACCCATCAACAGCACGCCGAGCTCGGTGCCGGGCTCCTCGTCGACGGCAGGGAGGGCGAACTCGGTGTCGTACTCAGACATGTGCCACCGTCTGCTCCCGCAGTCCCGCTGCGATGCTCGTGGCGATGCGGGCGGTGGCCACCCGGTGGCCGTCGATGTTGCGCCCGGCGGGGCCGAGCACCATGCACGTCGGTGCGCCCGCCACGAACACCCTGGACTCGGCGCGGTACGCGAGCGTGCGCTCGTCGAGGTCGGGCCAGCCGTCCCGCTCGCCGACCGCCTCGCCGGGCAGCAACCCGGCGCCGGTGGACGGGACCGTGCCCAGCGCGAGCCACACGTGGTCCCCGGTCACCCGGGTGCCGTCGCGAAGCAGCACCTCCCCGTCGCCGACCGCGGCCACCTCGGCGCCGCGGTGCACCGACAGCCGCCCGTCGGCCTCGGCCGCCCGCAACAGCGGGCGGAACTCGAACATGACCGAGGCACGCCGTTCGCGGCGCATCAGCGCCATGCGGTCGGTCCACGGCACGCGGTCGAAGCGTGCCCGGCCCTCCGCGCGGAAGAACGACGCGTTGACGTCGGAGCACTGGTAGCGCTCGGCCGTCTCGCGCAGCACCCAGGACACCCGGGCGCCGCGCCCGAGCGCGTTGTGGATCAGGTGCGCCGACGTCAGCCCGGCGCCGACGACGATCTCGTGGCCCGCGCCGGTCGGCGGCGGCTCGTCCCAGTACCCGACCGCGGCCGGGCGTTCGCCGGACCACCACCCGGCAGGCGCGTCCCGGCGTTCCTCGCCCTGGCACAGCACGACGTACCTGGCGTCGACGGCGAACCCGTCGCCGCGCACGGCCACCCGCGCACCACCGAGGTCGAGCTCGCGGACCTCGCCGCGCCACAGGCGGTCCGGCACGCCGTGGATGTGCGCGGTGTGCGCGCAGTAGGCCTCGAACACGTCCACGGGCACCACCGAACGGTGGCCCGCCTGCGACATCCGGACCTCACGGCGTTCCACCGGGGTGAGCAATCCCCAGTGCATCCGCGCGAAGTCGCGCAGCTCGCAGTCGCGGTACCCCTCGACCCCGGGGTGGTGTTCGTACGGCGACCGCAGGACCCGCTGCCCGATCCGGTCGATCCGGTCGAGGAACCGGCCCGCGGGCCTGCCGTTCCGGTCGACGATGACGACGTCGTGCACCCCGAGGTGCCACAGCGCGGCCGCCACCGCCAGTCCCGCGGGCCCGGCGCCGACGACGACCACGTCGGCGGTGCCGGGCGGCGGGCCGGCGGGCGGCCGAGCGCCACCGGGACGGGCGGGCCAGTCCCGGTGGCGCGGCGACTCGAGCAGACGGGGGTGCGGCAGGAACCTGGTCACCCGATGACCGTGACGGGCACGATCACCTCGATGGTCGGCCGATCCGGCATGCCATCGGTGACCATCTGCTGCAGCAGTTCCTCGGACCGCTCCGCGCTGTCCGAGGAGACGGGGCTGTACCTGGCGTGCGCGTACGCGGGTCTGCGCACGTCGGTCTCGATCTCGAACACCTTGAGCACGGCCTCACCCGGCCGGACCTCGCCGTCGAAGAACGTCAGCCTGCGCATGTCGGGGGTGAGGAAGGACTTGGCGAACTGGCGGGACATCACCATCGCGTCGCCGCCCTCGACGAAGTGCGTGTCCTCGTCGGTGGTGACCTGCATGGCGACCCAGGTCTGGTCGGTCAGGTTCGTCTCCGACTTGATGATCTGCCACCGGCCGGGTTCCGGCAGGTTGATCGACACCGACACGTCGTAGTCGACGGCGTCGATGGCCCCGGAGACCATCAGCACCCGGCGGCGCACGTCGGCGACACCCGCCATCTGGATGTCCCTGGCGCGCACCCGCCCGGACACGTCTAAACCTGGAACCTCGAGCGACATGAACTCAGACCTCCCAGACACCTGTCGGGATGTGACCCCGGCGGACGCGTTCCGCACAACCAGCGTGACACACCGTCCCGGACCACTCAATACTCCGATCTGTCTACAAAGGACCGAAGCGCGGTCACGCGGCGCCCGTCACCGGCCTGGTGTTCGCCGCGGTGGGCAGCGGCGCGCCGTAGGTGACCTCGACGCCCCGGTCCCTGGCCGCGCGCACGATGCCCGGGATCGCCCGCTCGGCGAGCGCCGCGATCGTGAGCGCGGGGTTGACGGTCAGCGCACTGGGGACCGCGGAACCGTCCGTGACGAAGATGCCGGGGTGGCCGCGCAGCTCGTGCCGGTCGTCCAGTGCCGAGGTGGCCGGGTCGTCACCGATCCGGCACGACGACAACGGGTGCACCGTGTACGCGCCGACCAGGTCGTTCGTCCACGGCGCCAGCGTCGCGAGACCGTCCTTCTCGAGGATCTCCTTCGCGGCGGCGTCGGCCTCCGCCCAGCCACGCAACGTGTTCGGCGTCGGGTCGTAGCGGAGCGGCCCCTTGCCGAGCATCTGCTGGGAGATGCGGTAGGCGTTGCCGGTCGGCGGCGGCGGGCCGAAGACGCCCTCGTTGTCGTCCTCGGTCATGAGGAAGATCGTGAGCCACGACTTCCACTTCTTGAGCATCTCCTTCTTCTCCTTGCCGAACCAGGTGGCGCTGGTCTTGCCGGGCACCTGGGCGAGGATGGTGCCGAGCCCCGGCGGGAAGTAGAGCTGCTCCATCGAGAAGCGGGAGTACTCGGGCTTGTCGCCGTCGACGTTGTCCCAGCAGGCGACGACCGGGCCCTTGCCGATCTGGTTGGCCTCGTAGACCGCGCCGTTGGGCCTGCGCAGGCCGAGCACCTCGCCGACGCGCTCCTCGTTGATGATCGCGGTGTTGAGGCGCTCGCCGTTGCCGGAGAAGTACCGGCCGACGCCGTGCGGCATCGTCCCGAGATCACCCTCGGAGCGCTGGAGGATCACCGGGGTGGCCGCCGAGCCCGCCGCGAGGACGACGATCTTCGCCTCGATCACGCCGCTGCCGGTGGTGACCCGGTAGTCGACGTCGTCGATGTTGTTGTAGTGGACGCGGTAGTTCCCGTCCTCGGTGCGCGTGATCTTCTGGACCTCGTGCAGCGGCCGGATCTCCGTGCCGTGCGACAACGCGGCGGGCAGGTAGTTCAGCAGCATCGACCGCTTCGCGTCGAAGCGGCAGCCGGCCATCATCCAGTTGCAGTTGGTGCATTTGGCGGTGTCGATGCCGACCGGAACGGGGTTCGCGGTGTGGCCCGAGTGGTGGCACGCGGCGGCCCACAGCCCGCCCGCGTAGCTGATGTCGTTCCAGTCCTGCTGGCTGACCGGCAGCACCTCGGACACCCGGTCGTACCACGGGTCGAGGGACTCGCGGGTGATCGAGGCCGGCCAGATGCGGCGGCCGATCGAACCCTGCTTCTCGAAGACGTAGCGCGGGGCGCGGGGCAGCGCGGCGAAGTACACCACGCTGCCGCCGCCTACGCAGTTCCCGCCGAGGACGCTCATCCCGTCGCCGGCGACGAAGTCGAACACCCGCGTGTAGGACTTGCCGAGGAGGTAGTCGTGGTCGAAGTCCTTGCCCTCCAGCCACGGGCCGCGTTCCAGCACGACGACCTTCGCCCCGCCCGCGGCGAGGTGGTAGGCCGCGATGGAACCGCCGAAGCCGCTGCCGACGACCAGGACGTCGGTGGTCTCGGTCGCACTCATGCCGGGCTCCCGGATTCCGTCGTGTTGGGGTGGCGCTTGGCCAGCTCCTGGCCATAGCTGAAGTCGGGGAACCGCCACAGCCCGTCGCTGTCCGGCTTGGCGAACCCCATCTGGATCAGACCGGGGTGGCCGTCGGCGAGCGCCTCGGCGGTGCTGCGGTGCGCCGCGCTGTCGAACGCCATGTTGCTGAACATGGCGAGCAGCACCCAGCCGCTCTGCTCCGGGTGGCCGGGCGCGGTCAGCTCCGCGATCAGCGCCACCCGGTCGTCGTAGTCCAGCGCGACGAACGGCGGCACGTCGTCGTCCAGTGCGCGGCCGTGCGCCTCGGCGTAGGCCAGCGCGTGCCCGTTGAGCGCCTGCGCCAGCGGGCCGAGCCCGGCCGTGACGCCGGTCGCCGGGTCCCTGAGCAACTCGAGGGCACCCGCCTCGACCGCGCCGGGGTCGTCGCACACACCGGCGATCGCACGATCGTCCGGGTGGCGTTTGACACCGGGCAGGATCGTGTCCGCGAATGCCTCCAAGGTGCTTGTCTCGACGTGGTCGTCGAATTCGGCGCCTGCTCCCACGACTCCTCCTGCCGATGCCGCGAGCCGGATTAACGGTTATTTGAGGAAACGTTCCGGCTGCTCTCCGATTCTGCGCGATCGCGCTCGGCCGACACATCTTCCTCCGTGCGCAGCGGCCCGCGCGGGCCGTGCCGACCTGCGACATCAAGGCTCCCTTGAGCGATCGTCGTGCGCCGCCGAGTCGCGGGTAGTCCGGACGTCGAGCCAGAAAGGAACACGGTTGCCAGCAAATTTCCACCACCATACCGTCAATTCATACGACGACGCGACAGTACTATTACCGATCGGTGCCAGCTAATGGACGATTTCATCCTGAAAGCGGTCGAGCGCGTGATCCGCGCGATGCAGAACAATCTAGGAGAACCGATCACCATCGACGACATGGCGCGCACCGCCATGTTCAGCAAGTTCCATTTCTCCCGCATGTTCCAGCGGGTCACCGGGATCTCGCCGGGCCGGTTCCTGTCCGCGCTGCGCCTGCAGGAGGCCAAACGGCTGCTGCTCGCCAGCTCGCTGACCGTCGCCGACATCAGCCACCTGGTCGGCTACAACAGCATCGGCACGTTCAGCTCCCGGTTCCGCATGAGCGTCGGGGTCTCCCCGACCGCCTACCGGCAGTTCGAGGGCTACGTGCCCCCGTTGGCGGACATGGCGTCCCCGGTCCGCCCCCGGCGCGGTGACGGCACGGAGCTGCGGGGCCAGGTGCACCAGCAGCCGCCGTCCGGCGACATCGTGGTCGGGTTGTTCGCCGACCGGATCGCCCAGGGCATGCCGGTCCGGCACACGACCCTCACGTCGGCGGGCGAGTTCGTCCTGCCCGAGGTGCCGGACGGCGCCTGGTACGTGCTGGCGCAGTCCGTGTCGGCCGGCCTCGGCGAGCAGGGCGCCCGGGACGAGGTGCACGTGGCGGCGCTCGGCCCGATCACGGTGTCCGACGGCAAACCCGTCCGCAGGCTCGACCTGTGGCTGCGGCCGCGGCAGATCTTCGACCCGCCCACGTTGCTCGCCCAGTTCGACGAGACGATGTGGACCGCACGGACAAGGGCTCCTGGCGGGGCTGAGGAAGCCGCCCTGCCGGGAGCCTGACCACACGAGACAGACAGGGGGAACGGAGAAGCTCCGCCCGGCGAGGAGGCCGGACGGAGCTTTTGCTTTTCCCGTCGGACTGGTGGGCTACGCCGCCTCGGCGGCGGCCGCCCCGCCGCGGAGCTGCTGCCTGATCCGCTCCCGCCACAGCTCGTAGGCGGGCGGGTCCGACGGCCGCGCGCTGCCCTCCGGCTCGGCCGCGGCGGTCGCCGCGAGCATGACCGCGTCGTCGATCGAACGCGACGTGAGCACCTCGACGGCGAGCCTGCTGTGCTCCGGCACGTGCCCGGCCGCGAGGCGCGCGGTGCCCGCGAACACCGCACCGAGCGCGACCTCGTCGGCGTGCGTGCCCGCCGCGGCGGACAGGCCGGCGAGCCCTTCCGCCGAACAGCCGCCCGCGAACGTCGCGGCCAGCCCGACCCCGCTCCACAGGTCGGCGCGCCTGCCCGCCGGGAAGGCGGTCACCGCGGCGGCGACGCGGTCCGGCCGCGCCCCGTGGATGAACCACAGCGCGCGCCCGAGCCCCTGGTCCGCCGCGCGGGGGAAGTAGTCGGCGCGGCCCGCCCACGGGTAGGGCTTGAACGGCCGCTGCTGGTCGACCACCTTCGCGGTGTGGAAGTAGGCGCGGTCGAAGCCGTAGCCGTCGACGGCGAGCCAGCTCATCGTCGGGAAGAACGGCACACCGTCGAGGTCGGGCATGATGTTGCGCCACAACACCCTCGGCAGGCGCGCCATCGCGAACCCGATGCCGATGTAGGTGAGGAAGATGTGCGGCAGCCCGGGACCTTCCAGCAGTTCCTTGGTCCTGGTGCCGCGCCCGCCCGCCATCGTGTCCCGCACCGCGAACGCCATCGCCGCGCCCTCGTAGGCGAACCCGCGCAGTTCCGGCGCGACGGTCGCCAGCCTGCGCTCGACGTCCCAGAGCGTGCCGTGCTCGATCCCCCACTCGAAGCCGCAGATCACCGACTGCGGGATCGACTCGAGGTGTTCCGCCGCCGGTGTGCCCGCGGCGGGGAAGCCGCGTTCGGCGAACGTCACCGCGCGCAGCTTCGGCGTCAGCACCAGCCTGCGCAGCGTACCCAGGATCGCGGGCATCTCGGTCCTCCGTCTCCACCCTCACCGCGCGACGGCGTGGGGCACCCACTTGTTCATCACGAAACCCGGTTCGTCGATGCTCGTGTCGCCGGTGAGCATCGCCTGGTGCAACATCCGCAGCCGCGGCGACGGCGCGACCCCGAACTGTTCGCGCAGCGTCGTCCACACGGTGTGGTAGACCTCGAGCGCCTGCCCCGGCCGCCCGCAGCGGTACAGCGCGAGCATGTGCTGCGCGTGGAAGTTCTCCATGTGCGGGTGCCGCACGCACAGCGCGGCGAGCTCGCCGAGCAGCTGGTGGTGGCGGCCGAGGCACAGCTCGGCGTCGATGCGCAGCGTGAGGTCGGTCAGCCTGCTCTCCGACAGCCGCGTCGACTCGATCTCCAGCTGCGGGCCGGCCGCGACGTCCACGAGCAACGGACCGCGCCACGCCGACAACGCTTCCCGCAGGAGCCGCTCGGCCGCGACGTAGTCACCGGCCGCGCCTGCCGCCCGCCCGGCGGCGGCCCGCCGCGAGTACCAGTGGACGTCGAGCGCGTCCTCGTCCAGCCGCAACAAGTAGCCCGTGTGCCTGGTCTCGAGGATCTTCCGCGCGTCGCCGCCCGGTGCCCCGGGCAACGCGCCCCTGATGCACTTCCGCAACTGCATCACGTAGGTGTGCAGGGTGCTGTGGGCGGTGCGTGGTGCCTTGTCGCACCACAGCTCCTCGATGAGCGCCGACGCGGTGACCAACCTGCCGACGTTGAGCGAGAGCATCGCCAGGAGGTGGCGTGGTTTGCTCGCCGTCGGCACGATGGAAACCCCGTCGATGGTGGCTTCGAATGGCCCCAGTACGTTGATTTCAGCTCGCATGATCTGCTCATTTCACCGGTGCGCCAGATCGCAGCGTAAGCCCACCGGGGGCGGGCGCGGATATCCTGAAATGCGGCTGATGCCAGGTGGCACGCGGTTTCGCGGCCTGACCGCAGTTTCGGAGTCGTGCCGGGTGCGGATCACCCACCGCACAGGGAGAGTAGCTCCGCGGCCACGCCGCGCTGCAAGCTGGAAACCGTCAGTCGGCCGGGACACACCACAGTGGCGTCCCCGCCAAGTTTCTGCCCGGCCGCCAGTCGGTGCACACGATCGACGAGGCGGGCCGACGACTCCGGGCCCCGGCTCCTGACGGAAAGGGAGTGCTGACATGTCGGCGTACTTCGAGATCCGCCACACCGTTGGGTTCGAGGACACCAACGTCGCCGGCAACGTCTACTTCGTGAACTACCTGCGCTGGCAGGGACACTGCCGTGAGCGCTTCCTCACGGAGAAGGCGCCCGAGGTGCTGGCCGAGGTGGTGGGCGACGACCTGAAGCTGTTCACGCTGAAGGCCGAGTGCGACTTCTTCGCCGAGATCACGGCCTTCGACCAGCTGAGCGTGCGGATGCGGCTCGAGGACCTGACGCAGACGCAGATCCAGTTCAGCTTCGACTACGTGCGACTGGCCGACGAACAGGAGAGCCTCGTGGCCCGAGGACGACAGCGGATCGCCTGCATGCGTGGACCGAACAACAACACGGTGCCCGCACGGGTGCCCGCGGCACTGCGCGAGGCGCTCGAGCCGTACGCGATGACGCCCGACGTCGTGGGACGGCGTTCGGGCGCGCACGCCAGGGAGGCGCGGTGAACCCGGGGCGGCAGGAGCCGCAGCAGGCCGGCGAGCCGGTCACGGTCCTGCGCAGCGGGCAGGAGCAGGAGCTGACGCAGCGCGCGCTGCGTGAGGTGATGGCGCAGTTCGCCACCGGGATCACGGTCCTGACCGCGCGCGGCGGCATCGCGCACGGCATGACGGCCAACGCGTTCACGTCCGTCTCGCTCGACCCGCCGATGGTGCTGTGCTGCGTGGCCCGCACCGCGCGCATCCACGAGGCGATCATCGACGCCGACCACTTCGGCGTCTCGGTGCTCAGCAGCGAGCAGGAACAGGTCGCGCGGTACTTCGCGAGCCGCGAGCGGCCCGCGGGCATGGCGCAGTTCGACCAGGTGGACTGGTTCCCCGGCCGCCACACCGGCGTCCCGCTGCTCGGCGGCTCGCTCGCGTGGCTCGAGTGCGACCTCGCCGAGGTGTACGAGGGCGGCGACCACTCGATCTTCCTCGGTCTGGTGCGCAGCGCGAGCCGCGGCACCGGGCAGGCGCTGCTGTTCCTCGACGGCGGCTTCCACCACTACGACCCGCCGGCCGCGAAGTCCGCCTGAGCGGCGCACCCCGCACACCGTCCCATTCTTGGGGGTTGACCGATGACCACGAACCTGGGCGAAGCAGGCACGCCGACGTTGCGCGGTGACCGTCCGCCCAACCACGAGTGTTACCGGCAGGTGCGGGACAACGTGATCGAGCTGCTCGGCTCGGCGGATCCGGCCGGATCGGCGGCGGTCCCGAGCTGTCCGGAGTGGACGGTGCGGGACCTGGTGGCCCACCTGGCCGGGGTCGCGGCGACGGCGATCGGCAGGCTGTCGGGCTGGCCGTCGTTCCCGCGGTCCTCGTCCGCGACGATGGACCTGCCGGAGCTGCTGACGGTGTGGCAGGAACTGGGCGCCGAGGCGGACCTGCTGCTCGCGGAGCGCGGCGACCGGTGCGGCAACATCCTCCTCATGGACGCGTTCACCCACGAGCTGGACATCCGCTACGCGATCGGCGCCGAGCCACCCGGCGAGCACCCCGCGTTCGCGGGCGCGTTCGAGGTGCTCGCCAACGGCTTCGCCGCCGCGGTGGACGACCACCAGCTGCCCGCGCTCCGACTGTCCACCGGAAGTACACAATGGACGGTCGGGACGGGGTCGCCCGCCGCGACCCTGACCGCGGACAGGTACGACATCTACCGGTCGCTGGCCGGCCGCCGCAGCCACCGCCAGATCACGGCACTGGACTGGGACCGTGACTCGCACCGGTGGTTACCGGCGTTCACGTGGGGTCCGTTCACCCCACCCGCCACCGCCGTCGAACCCGCAGCGGGAGGCTGACGGCGACCGGCCACGCATTGCCACGGAAGACGCCTTCGGGACACGCCACGTCCCGGAGGCGTCTTTCGTGGCTTCAGCGGCTTGTTCGCCAGTCGGGCACGGCGGAGGCGACCGGTCCGAAGACGCGGTCGAACACGTCCACGGACGCGCGCACGGACGCCGTCGCCGCCTCGACCGTGTCGCCTGCGCCCACCATCAGCATGACGGTCTGGCTTTCGAAGCACCGGTCGGCGTCGCACGGCTCGATGAGGTAGCCGCCGAGTTCCAGCGTCACCAGGCCGTGCATGGCGAGCCACATGTGGTGTGCCACCAGTTCCGCGTCCTCGGCCCGGAACCGGCCGCTCTCGATGCAGCGCGCCGCGCACTCGACGACGCGCACGAGGTTGAACCGGCCGTACTGGCGGTCCTCCTCGCTGAGCTCGAACCCGCCCAGCGTGCGGTCGCCGAACATCACCGAGTAGAGGTGCGCGTTCTCGTTCGCCGTGCGGCGGTAGACGCGGCCGATCAGCGCCATGTCGCACACCGGGTCGTCGGACCACTCGATGCGGTCGAACTCCTTGGCCAGCCGGCCGAATCCTTCGTATACCATCTCGCGGACGAGACCGCTCATGCTGCCGAAGTGCGTGTAGACGGCCATCGTCGAGGTACCCAGCTCCTTCGCGATGCGACGGCTGGACATCGCTTCCGGTCCCTCCTGCGCGAGCAGGCGGGCGGCGATCTCGATCATCTCGGTCCGGGTTGCCGGGTCACGCGGTCGTGGACTCACGTTGACAATGTTACATAATGCCGCTATCTTCAATGCATAACAGTGTTACGACTCGCTTCCCCGAGCGCCACTCGAGACAGGTGCAGACCATGAACGAATCCGTGGAGCAGGGCAGCGTCACCCCCCGTGTGCGCTTCCGCCTGGAGACCGGGCACGACGTCCTCGACACCTGGGCCGAGACCACCAGCCCGCACCAGAGGAACGCGGTGTACCAGGCGCTGTTCGCGATGGTGGACGGCACTCTCTTCCGCACCTACCGGGTCGTCGACGACTTCCAGCGGCCCGCCGAGCTGTTCGTGTTCGTCCGCGACGACCTCGTGCTGAAGATCCGGATCAACTGCTTCGACTCGTTCGGCATCGTCCACATCGGACCGCCGCCTGCCGCCGCGCGCCACGGCAGGCGCTGAGCACGGCACCGCACGCCGCCGGAACCACACGGCATGCGTGGATAAGACAGCTCGCCCCCGCGCGGTCATCCTGGAATGGAAGGACGTGACGGGCGAGAGGACAAGGCGCGTGACACAGCGAGACGTGATCGCCGATCTGACCGCGGAAGCCGAGGAGTTCGAAGGGCTCGTCGCGGACATCGCCGAGGGGGACTGGCAGCGGCCGACCCCCGCGCCCGGGTGGACCGTCGCGCACCAGGTCGCGCACCTCGCCTTCATCTTCCGGCTGGCGGGCACCGCCGCCTCGGACGCGGAGCTCTTCGGCGCCATGGCGGCGAAGGCGGCCGCGAACTTCGAGGGCGCGGTCAACGCGGCGCTCGCCGACTACCTCGGCGACCCGTCGGAGGTGCTGCTGTCGCGCTGGCGGGCCGAGCGCGACAGCGCGATCAAGGCGCTCGCGGCGGTGCCCGCCGACCAGGTGGTGCCGTGGCTCGTGCGGCCGCTGCCCCCGGCGGTGCTCGCCTCCGCGGGCATGATGGAGCTCTTCGCCCACGGCCAGGACATCGCGGACGCGCTCGGCGTGGTCCGCGAGCGCGACGACCGCCTGTGGTGGATCGCCTTGTTCGTCACCCTCACGTGGGATTTCGGCTACCAGGCACGCGGGCTGACCCCGCCCGCCGCGCCGTTCCGGTTCGAGTTGACCGCCCCGTCGGGCGCCACGTGGGAGTTCGGCCCGGCCGACGCCGCACAGAAGATCACCGGCCCCGCTGCGGACCTCTGCCTGCTGGCCACCCGCCGTCGCCACCGCGACGACCTCGCCCTCACCGCGACCGGCGCCGACGCCGACGCGTGGCTGGACATCGCACAGGCCTACCGCGGTCCCGCCGGTGAGGGCAGGCGGCCGGGCCAGTTCAAGGCCTGACCCGTGATCCTGGCCGTCCGCGGCGCGATCCAGGTCGACAGGGACGATCCGGCGGACATCCTCGCCGGTACCCGTGAGCTGATCACGGCGGTCGTCGACCGCAACGGGATGAGCAGCGTCGACCTGATCAGCATCGTGTTCACCCTGACCCCCGACCTGACGAGCTGCTTCCCCGCCGCCGCCGCGCGCGACCTCGGGCTCGTCGACGTGCCACTGCTGTGCGCGACCGAGGTCGCCGTGCCCGGGGCGCTGCCCAGGGTGGTCCGGCTGCTCGCCCACGTCGAGAGCGATCGTCCCCGCACCGCGATCCGCCACGTGTACCTGCGTGGCGCCGCCCGGTTGCGCCCGGACCTCGCAGCATGAGGAAGGAACTGCCGTGGTCATCGTCATGCACCCGGGCGCGGGACAGGAGCTGGTCGACGCCGTCGTCGCGCGCGTAGAGGCCGTCGGCGGCCGCGCTTTCGTGAGCCGCGGCGTCAGCCGGGTCATCATCGGCCTGGTCGGCGACGTGGAGACGTTCGCGGCGCTGCACCTGGCCGGGATGCCCGGGGTCGCGCAGGTGAGCCGGGTGTCCACCGAGTACAAGCTGGTGAGCAGGGAGCAGCACCCGGATCGTTCCGTCGTGCACGTGCGCGGCGTGCCGATCGGCCCGGACACGGTCACGTTGATCGCCGGACCGTGTGCCGTGGAGACCCCCGAGCAGACACTCGCGGCGGCGCGCATGGCACAGGCAGCGGGCGCGACCATGCTGCGCGGCGGCGCGTTCAAACCCCGGACGTCGCCCTACGCCTTCCAGGGACTCGGCGAACGCGGCCTGCGCATCCTCGCCGACGTGCGCGAGGAGACGGGCTTGCCGGTGGTCACCGAGGTGGTGAGCGCCCACGACGTCGACATGGTCGCCGAATACGCTGACATGCTGCAGATCGGCACCAGGAACATGCAGAACTTCGCGCTGCTGCAGACGATCGGCCAGGCAGGCAGGCCGGTGATGCTCAAACGCGGGATGAACGCCACCATCCAGGAGTGGCTCATGGCCGCGGAGTACATCGCACAACGCGGCAACCTCGAGATCGTCCTGTGCGAGCGGGGCATCCGCACCTTCGAGACCGCCACCCGCAACACCCTCGACGTCTCCGCCGTGCCCGTCGTCCAGCGGTTGTCGCACCTCCCCGTGATCGTCGACCCGTCCCACTCCGGCGGCCGGCGGGATCTGGTGCTGCCCCTGAGCAAGGCCGGGATCGTCGCGGGCGCCGACGGGGTCATCGTCGACGTGCACCCCCAGCCGGCGCTCGCACTGTGCGACGGTGCGCAGGCACTCGTCCACGAGGACCTCGAGCAGCTCGCCCGGGCGGTCGCCGATCTCACTGTCTACGTGGGGAGACAACCCGGCCGACGGCGGTTCCCCCGCACCGGGTGAGTCTTGTTTGTGGGCGGGGGTGGCGGTTGGCGGCCGCTTCGGGGCGCGCAAGGGCCGCAAAGCGGACGCTGCCCGCCAGTCCCGCTAAGCGGGGCGCACCCCATCAAGCGGTCGCAACCCGCCGGACCCCTCGAACCAGCCCGCGCCGCGGCGACGTCACTGAACCGGCACAGCGGCCGCAGCCCGCTTGACCCGCCAGGCCCGCGAGGTGGGCGCGGCCCGCGGAGCGTGCGCAGCCCACCGAACCCCGCGAGGTGGGCGCGGCCCGCGAAGCGGGCGCAGCCCACCGAACCCGCGAAGCAGCCGCGGCTCGCGCAGCGGGCGCAGCCCGCGGAACCGCCAAGCGGACACAGCCGCGGAACCGCCACAGCGGGCGCAACCCGCCACACCATCCCAGCGGGCGAAGCCCGCCATGCAGGGCGCACCTCTCCAAGCCCACGAAGCGGCCGCAACCCACCAACCCTCCTCGAACCCGCCAATCCCGCGAAGCGGGCGAAGCCCGCCGAGCCGCGAAGCGGACACGGCCCGCCAGTCCTGCCAGGCGGGGCGCACCCGCCAAACCTCGAAAAGCGCGGCGAAGCCGTCGAACCCGCGCAGCGACCGCAGCCCGCCAGACCCGCGAAGCAGGCGCAGCCCACCAAGCGGCGAAGCCCGCCAGCTCCGCCAAACGGGGCTCAACCAGCCACGCCCGCAAAGCGGACGCAACCCACACGACCGGCACAGCCCGCCGACCCCACTCAGCGGGCACACCAGCCCCACCAAAACAGGACTCAACCCGCCACGCCCGCAAAGCGGACGCAACCCACTCAGCGGGCACAGCCCGCCAGCCCCACCAAACACGACTCGACCCGCCACGCCCGCGAAGCGGGCGCGGCCCACACGGCGGGCACAGTCCCCCGAACCCGCGCAGCGGGCTACGCCCGCTGCGCAACCAACCTGCCCCGCTTCGCGGGGCGCAACCCCCAGCCCAGCAAAGCGAGCGCAACCCGCACGACAGGCGCAGCCCGTCGAACCCGCATAGCGGGCGCAGCCCACACGACCGGCACAGCCCACCGACCCCACTCAGCGAGCACAGAACGCCAGCCCCACCAAACGGGACGCACCCTCGAAGGGGGTACAACCCGGAACCCCACCACCCCAGGACACGAACCCTCAAGCAGGCCACTCCCGGGGCAGATCCAAATCGTGCCCCATGCGGTCGCGCTTCGTACGGAGGTAGCGGAGGTTGTCGGCGGTGACGCGCGTCCTGGTGGGCACCCTGCCGACGACAGTGAGGTCGTGGCCGGCGAGTCCGCTGATCTTGTGCGGGTTGTTCGTGATGAGCCGCAGGCGGTGCACGCCGAGGTCGGCCAGGATGGCCGCGCCGACGCCGTACTCGCGGGAGTCCACGGGCAGTCCCAGCGCGAGGTTGGCGTCGACCGTGTCGTGGCCGCGTTCCTGGATCTCGTAGGCACGCATCTTGTGGCCGAGGCCGATGCCCCTGCCCTCGTGGCCGCGCAGGTACACGAGCACGCCGGCGCCCTCGTCGGCGATCAGCTGGAGGCCCTGGTGGAGCTGGTGCCCGCAGTCGCAGCGGTTGGAGCCGAACACGTCGCCGGTCAGGCACTCGCTGTGCACCCGGACGAGCACGCCGTCGGCGGACCGGTCCGCCGCGACCAGGTCGCCCAGGGTGAACGCGAGGTGTTCCACGCCGTCCAGCACGGAACGGTACGACTGGGCGCGGAACGGCGCCACGTCCGTCGGGAGGTGTGCCGAGCCGGTGCGCACCACGAGTTCGCCGGTCTGCCTGCGGGCGCGGACGAGGTCGGCCATCGGCAGGAACGGCAAACCGTGTGCCGCGGCGAACTCGCGGGAGCCGGCGCCGGTCAGCGGGACACCGTCCGGAGTGGTCAGTTCGGTGATCACCGCGACCTCGCCCGCGTTCGCCAGCTCCAGCAGGTCCGTCGCCGCCTCGGTGTGGCCCGCGCGCTTCAGCACGCCGCCCGCGCGGGACAGCAACGGGAACACGTGTCCCGGCCTGCGCAGGTCACTGGGACGGGTCTCGCGGGCGCCCAGCGCGCGCACCGTCGCCGCCCGGTCCGCCGGGGAGATGCCCGTGCCGACCGACACGTGGTCCACGCTCACGGTGAACGCCGTGCCGTGGCTCTCGGTGTTGTGCTCGACCATCAGCGGCAGGTCGAGCACCTCGGCGCGCGTGGCGTTCATCGGCGTGCACACGATTCCGCTGCCGTGACGCAGGAAGAACGCCATGTCCCGGTCGGTCGTGGTGGCCGCCGGCATGATCAGGTCGGCCTCGTCCTCGCGGTCGTGCTCGTCGGCGACGACGACCATCCCACCTGCCGCGATGGCTGTCAGTGCTTCGTGGAGAGATGACATCTACACCCTGCCCGACGAGTCGTCCCGGGTGCCGTCAGGCCCCGGCCGCCACCTACAGAATGGTCTTCCCCGTCCGGGGGTGTCTTCTCTGCTCGTGCGCCGTTCCCGCGCCCGCCGCGCACCGGCGACAACCGCAGCCTCAGAGATGTTTCCGCATCTCCCGGGGCCCAATCATGGACCGCGGAGACAAATCCGTTTTCCCCGAGGTCGACCCCGGACACGCAGGAGGACACACGAATGACCAGCGACCGCCTCCGGGCCATCAGTCAGAAGGTCGAGCAGATCTGGCGGGAAGTGCTGGACGTGGCGGAGGGTCAGGAGGACGCGACCTTCTTCGAGCTGGAGGGCCAGTCGATCTCCGCCGTCCGGATCGCGGCCAGGGTGGAGGACGAGATCGGTGTCCAGGTCGACATCGGCGACCTCTTCGAGGACCCCGACCTCGCGACGTTCGTCCGCGATGTCGTGGCCAAAGTGGACATCGCGCGGTACGACGAGCGCCGTTCGGCGTGATGCTCGATGGGTGAGCCGGTTTTCGATCCGTCCGCGATCGGCAGGCACTACGACGAGCGCTCGCCCATCGGGGACGAGCTGCGCAACGGCCAGATCCACATGTGGTACTGGTACGACCGGGCGGACGACGCCCCGCTCCCGGACGCGGTGCACCGGATCAGCCGCAAGGTGACCGACACCCTCGGGCTGCGCGCGGGCGAGCGGGTGCTCGACGCGGGCTGCGGGCCCGGGGAGACCGCGGTGTACCTGGCGACGACGTTCGGTGTGGACGTCACCGGGATCACGGTGAGCGACTACGAGATCGAGCAGGGGAACCGCAGGGCGGCGGCCGCCGGTGTCGCCGACCGCGCGCGCTTCCGCTACGGCGACTTCATGGCACTGTCCTATCCGGACAACTCGTTCGACGCCGTGCTCGCGCTCGAGTCCCTGCAGAACGCACCAGACCTGCGCCAGGTGCTCAGCGAGTTCCACCGGGTGCTGCGGCCCGGTGGGCGGGTGACGTTCTCCGACTTCAGCCTGGAGTCGCCGGTGCACGACAAGCGGGTCGCCACGTTCATGCGCACCCTCAAGCTCGGTGTGCTGCCGACGCTGCCCGAGTGGCTGGCGCTGGTGCGCGGCGCCGGCTTCGAGGTCGAGGAACACACCCAGTGCGGGCCGAGGGTGTTCGGGATGAAGAGCAAGTACCTGGAGGAGGCGATGCGCCTCCGCGACGACATCACGGGCAAGTTCGGCGAGGCCGCCGTCGGCGAGTTCTCCCGCCTGCACCAGGGGTTCTTCGCACCGAAGAAGGACCAGATCGGCTACGTCATCGTGGCCGCGCGGAAACCGGTCCGGTAACCGGGCACGGAAAAAGCGAATCGGCCGGCTTTGAAAGCCGGCCGATTCGCTTTTCGCCGTCGTCACGTGCGCGCGGCACGCGTCACGCGGACTTCCTGACGTCCTCGTCCTCGAGCAGCACCAGCGGGTCCTGCATCTCCCACCAGCCGATGCCGGGCGGGCACTGTTCGTAGCCCAGCAGCCGCCGCACCTCGTCGGGGTAGGCCTGCACGGACTCCCTCGGCACGGCGAGGAACTGGTTCTCCTCCTGCCGCAGGTTGCCGAGGTCCAGCCCGATGGTGAGACCGGTGCGCGGCTCGTCGGTGGTGTTGGCGCCGCCGCCGTGGTACACGCCGCCCAGCCAGATCAGACCGGAACCCGGCGGCATCACGGTGGGGATCGCCTCGGCGTAGCGGGGCGCCCGCTCGTCGTCCCAGTGGTGGCTGCCCGGGATCACCAGCGTGCCGCCGTTCTCCGCGGTGAACGCACTCATCGCGAGCATCAGCTGCACCCGGCTGGTCGGCCCGGGGTGGCGGCGCAGGTGCAGGGCGTCGTCGCGGTGCAGCGGCTGCTTGCCCTGTCCTTTGTGGAGCTGGATCGCCTGCGTCACGCCGATCTGGATCGTCGGCGTCATCTCCAGCCGGTTCCTGCCGATCCAGATCGGCACCGGCTGCTGCATGATCCGGCGCGCCGAGCCGAGGAAGAGCGGTTGAGTCACCACCGGCGTCAGCCTGGTGGTCCTGGCGAACAACGACGACACCCGGCGGGTGCGGGTGCCGACGTAGCCGCCCTCACCGTAGGCCTGGGCCGCCAGCGCCGGGTTGAGATCCTCCCACAGCGCGCCGAGGGTTTCCTGATCGACGAAGTCCTCGACGATCACACCGCCGTCGCGTTCGAGGATCTCGACGACGCTGTCGAGATCAGCGTCCGGCGTGACCCGGGTGAGACCAGTCATGACCAGCCACCTTTTCTCTCCATCGGTTGGTATTCCTTGGCGCAACGTCGCGCGCGGCGATTCGGCACGCCGGATCATCGTCCCCCACGGCCCGGACACGTCGCGTCTCATGTGTTGCGAAACAAGGGAACGCCTGCCAGGACACGGCACGCTCGGAGAGGCTTCCCCCGGTCGCGGAGTGCGACGCTGTGGCAAACGCGACCTGCGCCGGGTCGGACGAACGCCGGCACCGCCGGCAAACCAACGAGACACGAAACCGACGCGAAGGAGACCATAGTGTTGCAGGACAAGGTCGTCGTGGTTTCCGGGATCGGGCCGGGGCTCGGCCGCGAGCTCGCCGTGCGGTCCGCACTGTCCGGTGCCGACGTCGTGCTCGCCGCGCGCACGGAGTCCCGCCTCCTCGACGTCGCCAAGGAGGTCGAGGCGGCGGGCAGGCGCGCCGTGGCCGTGCCGACCGACATCACCGACGAGGAGTCGGCGCAGACCCTCGCGAAGATCGCGATCGAGACCTTCGGCCGCGTGGACGCCCTCGTCCACAACGCGTACGCGGAACCGCCGTTCGACGACTTCGTCAACGTCGACCTGGACGACATCCGGTCCAGCTTCGAGACCACCGTGTTCGCCGCGCTGCGGCTGACCCGGCTGTTCGCGCCCGCGCTGAAGGAGACCGAGGGCTCGGTCGTGATGGTCAACTCGATCGTGGTGCGCGAGTCGAAGCCGCAGTTCGGTCCGTACAAGATGGGCAAGACCGCCCTGCTGTCCCTCGCGCAGACGCTCGCGTCCGAGCTCGGCCCGCAGGGCATCCGGGTCAACTCCGTCGTGCCCGGGTTCATCTGGACGGACGCGATGAAGGAGGCCTTCCAGTTCCAGGCCGACGAGCGGGGCGTCCCCCTGCGGGAGGTCTACGACGAGATCGCCGCCGACATGGACCTGCGCAGGCTGCCCGAGCCCGCCGAGGTCGCGAACGCGGCGCTGTTCCTCGCCTCCGACCTGGCACGGGCGATCACCGGGCAGTCGCTGGACGTCAACGCGGGCCAGTACCACCACTGACCGGCGCGCTCGACCCCGTCCGCGAGCGGGCCCCACGGAGGACGCCGGAACAGACTGGCGGCCGAGGAAGGATCCGGAATGCACGACACGACCCTGGCGGGCGCCGACGACCTGCGGGCGGGCAAACGGGAGTGGCTGGCGCTGGCCGTGCTGGCACTGGCCACCCTCGTCGTCACCATCGACGTCTACGTCATGCTGCTGGCCCTGCCGCACCTGAGCGCGGACCTGGGCGCCAGCAACACCGAGCAGCTGTGGATCACGGACATCTACGGGTTCGTGCTCGCCGGGCTGCTGGTCACCATGGGCACCCTCGGCGACCGGATCGGCCGCCGCAAGCTGCTGTTCGCCGGTGCCAGCGCGTTCGCCGTCGCTTCCGTGGTCGCCGCCTACTCGACCAGTCCCGAGATGCTGATCGCGGCCCGCGCGCTGCTCGGCATCGCGGGCGCGACGCTGGCACCGTCCACCATGTCGCTGATCCGCACGCTGTTCCCGGACCCGAAGCAGATGGGCCTCGCCATCGGCATCTGGGCGATGTGCTTCTCGGTCGGCGGGCTCGTCGGGCCCCTCGTGGGGGGGGTGATGCTGGAGCACTTCTGGTGGGGGTCGGTGTTCCTGCTCGGCGTGCCGCCCATGGCGCTGCTGCTCGTGCTCGGTCCCGCGCTGCTGCCGGAGTACCGCGACCCCGCCGCGGGACGGCTGGACCTGACCAGCGTGGCGCTGTCGTTCGTCGCCGTGCTCCCGGTCATCTACGGTCTCAAGGAGCTGGCCGCCGACGGCTGGGCGGCCGGCCCGGCGGCGAGCCTGCTCTTCGGCCTTGCCTTCTGCGTCGTGTTCGCGCTCCGGCAGCGCAGGCTGGCGAACCCGCTGATCGACCTGAAGTTGTTCGGCAACCGGGCCTTCAGCGCGGCACTGGGCGGCATGTTGTTCGGCACCATGCTGATGGGGTCCATCATGCTGTTCATCACGCAGGACCTGCAGCTGGTCGAGGGGCTGTCGCCGTTGCAGGCTGGGCTGTGGATGCTGCCCGCGATCATCGCGAACACGGCGAGCTTCCTGGTGTCGCCGATCCTCGCCCGGCGCGTCCGGCCCGCGTACCTGATCGGTGGCGGGCTGGCGATCTCGGTGGCGGGCCTGCTGATCCTCACCCAGGTCGACACGGTCTCCGGGCCGCTCACCCTGGCGGTCGGGTTCGCCGTCATCTTCCTGGGCGCGGGCCCGCTGGTGACACTGGGGGTCAACCTGGTCATGGCGTCCGCGCCGGAGGAGAGGGCAGGCTCGGCGGCGGCGCTCTCGGAGACCAGCAACGAGTTCGGGTACGCGTTCGGCATCGCCGCGCTCGGCAGCGTCGGCGCCGCGGTCTACGCCAACCAGGTGAGCTTCCCCGCCGGGGTGTCGGCGGCGGACACCGCGACGGCGACCAAGAGCCTCGCCGACGCCACGAACGTGGCGGCGCAGCTGCCGGACGGCCTCGGCGCCACGGTGCTCGCCACGGCACGCGAGTCCTTCACGAGCGGGCTGCACCTCGTGGCCGCCATCAGCGCCGGCCTGCTGGCGGTGGTGGCCGTGCTCACCGCCACCCTGCTCCGGCACGTCCCGCCCACCGGCGCGGAGACCGCGCCCGAGGAGACGGCGGAGCAGGAACCGGCGGCCACGCCCGCGGCCTGACACCGGCAACCCGAGAGATGCGGTGTCCCGCGCCGGCATGTGAGTGTCGACCCGGATCCGCACGTCACTGGAGGTCACGATGACCGACAAGACCAGCTCCGTGTTCGGGCCGGTCACCGTCACCGCAGCCGACCCGCGCTACGAGAACCTGGTGGAGGGCTACAACCACCGGTTCGTCGGCAAGCCGGACTACATCCGGATGGTCAGCACGACCGAGCAGGTCGTCGCGGCGGTGGCCGAGGCGGTGACCGAGGGGAAACGGATCGCCGTGCGCAGCGGCGGGCACTGCTTCGAGGACTTCACCTCCTCGCCGGACGTCCAGGTGCTCCTCGACCTGTCGCACATGGACGGTGTCTACTTCGACGAGGAACGTGGCGCGTTCGCGGTCGAGGGCGGCGCGAAGCTCGGTCAGGTGTACCGGACCCTGTACGAGGGCTGGGGCGTCACCATCCCGGCGGGCACCTGTTTCGACGTCGGCGTCGGCGGGCACATCAGCGGCGGGGGCTACGGCCCGCTGTCCCGGCGCGACGGGCTGATCGTCGACCACCTGTACGCGGTGGAGGTCGTGGTCGTCGACGCGTCCGGCGCGGTGTCGGTGGTGGTGGCCACCCGCGAGCCGGACGACCCGCACCGGGAGCTGTGGTGGGCGCACACGGGTGGTGGCGGCGGCAACTTCGGGGTGGTGACGCGGTTCTGGCTGCGCTCCCCCGGCGTGGTGTCCACCGACCCCGCCGACCTGCTCCCCACGGCACCGGCCACCATGCGCAAGCGGGAGGTCATGTGGTCGTGGGAGGGGATGACCGAGGCGGCCTTCACCACGCTCCTGCGCAACTACTTCACCTGGTTCGAGAACAACAGCGCGGCGGACTCGCCGTACGCGAGCCTGTGGACCAACTTCATCGTCGTGCACCGCGCGTCGGGGATGTTCGGGCTGACCACGGTGATCGACGACGCGGTGCCGGACGCGGAGCGGCTGCTGGCCGCGCACGTCGACGCGATCAGCGCGGGCACGGGCCTCGAACCGGCGGTGGACACCCACGAGGTCATCCCCTGGTGGAGCAAGTGGATGCCGTCCTACACCTTCCCGAACGACCCCAACGGCCGCTACAAGAACAAGTCGGCCTACCTGCGGAAGGGGCTGACCGACCGCCAGCTCTCGGTGCTCTGGCGGTACCTCAGCGGCGAGGCGTCGGACGTCGTCATCCCGATGGGCTGCCTGCTGCTCACCGCGTTCGGCGGGAAGGTCAACACCGTCGCGCCGGACGCGACGGCGATCCCCCAGCGCGACTCGATCCTCAAAGCCATGTACAGCACCGGGTTCTGGCTGACGCCGGACGAGGACGACAACCAGCTCGCCTGGGTGCGCGAGTACTACCGCGAGATCCACGCGGAGACCGGCGGCGTCCCGGTGCCGGACGAGATCACCGACGGCGCGTACATCAGCTACCCCGACGTCGACCTGGCGGATCCGGAGTGGAACACCTCCGGCGTGCCGTGGCACACCCTGTACTACAAGGACAACTACCCGCGGCTGCAGGCGGTCAAGCGGGAGTACGACCCGGGCGACGTCTTCCGGCACGCGCTGTCGATCGAGCTGCCGCAGGAGGACCACGCATGAGCGGCGACGCGGTCACCATCGACGTCTGGCTCGCCTACTACCCGTTCCCCGGTCACGAGGACGGCATCCAGGAGCGGGCGGACGAGTTCACCGCGGCCCACCCCGGGTACGAGGTGAACATCCGGTTCGTCAACTACTGGACGTTGCCCGCCAAGGTCGCCAAGGCGGTCGAGGAGGGCAACCCGCCGACCATCGCGGAGTACTACTACACGAACGCCCAGCAGGCTCGGGACGCCACCGCGGAGGACGGCACACCGCTGTTCACCTCGGTGGGCGAGGCGATCGGCGGGCGCACCGAGATCCTCGGCGTCCCGGTCGTGATCGACGACATCGTGGCGGCGGCCCGGGAGTACTACTCCTACGACGGCACGCTGTTCGCCATGCCGCGCAACACCTCCACCGCGCTGATGTTCGCCAACACGACCCTGCTCGACGCGGCCGGGGTGACCGGGCTGCCCGCGACCTGGGAGGAGTTCGAGGCCGCGTGCGCGGCGGTCGCCGCGCTCCCCGGTTCGCCCGTGCCCAGCACCTGGCCGGTGCACGGCTGGCTCTTCCAGCAGGCCGTCGCCCAGCAGGGCGGCCTGCTCGCCGACCACGACAACGGCCGGTCGGGGCGGGCGGAGAAGGTCGACCTGGCGTCCGACGAGATGATGGCCTACGTGTCCTGGTGGCAGCGGCTGCACGAGAAGGGCCTCTACACCTACACCGGCAAGGAGGCGGACTGGCTCGGCGCGGCCAAGGCCTTCGCGAGCGGCGAGGTGGCGTTCACGTTCGCCTCGTCGCACGAGGCCGCCGCGATGGTGCGGGCGGGCAGGGCGGGCGGCTTCCACGTGCGGGCGGGCTCGCTGCCGCACAACGGCCGCGTGCCCGACGCGGGCGCCATCATCGGCGGTGACGCGGCGTTCCTGGCCGCGGGCCTGGACAAGGCCACGGAGGACGGGGCACTGGCGTTCCTGCAGTACCTGATCAGCCCGGCGCACGCGGCGAGCTACCACAAGGCCGCCAACTGGATCCCCATCACCGAGTCGGCGGTCCGCGTGCTGGACGAGGAGGGCTGGTTCGCCGAGAACCCGCACATGCGCGCGGCCACCAACCAGCTGTACGCGACGACCGGCACGCCGGCGTCGCGCGGCGCGCTGCTGGGCGACTTCGCGGGCATCCAGCACGTGCTGGACGAGGCGATGATCGACGTGCTGGTGTCCGGCGCCGACCCGGTCAGCAGGCTGACCAGGGCCACCTCGGACGCGCAGGCGCTGCTCGACGACTACGCCACGACCTACCTCGGCAACCCCACGCCCGACCCCCGTCATGTCAAGGTTTTCTGATCACCTCAACACGAACGAGTTACCGTCGCTTCTTCCAGATTGCTCAGAACGCCGTCGGCGGCGTGCTCTGCCGCCATGAGGCCCTACTCTGCGATATGACTCGAGCGCAACCCGATGACAAGGAGAACACAACGTCATGTCCACTGTGGTCCTCGAAATGAGCATGTCGCTCGACGGCATCGTCGCCGCCCCCGGCGACGACATCGGACCGGTGCTCGACGTGTGGCTCGACCCGCCGTCCGGGGCGATGTCGGACGTCAACCAGGCGATCGTGGAAGGCTGGTTCACCACGGCCGCCGTGGTGATGGGCCGTCGCATGTTCGACCTGGGCGCGGAGCAGAGCGGCTGGGCGGAGAACCCGCCGTACCCGGTGCCGATCTTCGTGCCGACGCACAACGCCCCGGACGACGTCCAGGCCGGCAACATCACGTTCGTCACCGAGGGCGTCGCGAGCGCCGTCAAGCTGGCGAAGGAGGCGGCGGGCGACGGCTTCGTGACCATCGTCGGCGGCGCCAACGTGTTCCAGCAGGCCCTCGAGGCACGCCTGGTCGACGAGCTGCACCTGCACATCGCGCCGGTGGTGCTCGGCACGGGCATCCGCCTGTTCGACAGCCTCGCCGCCGTGCCGGTCAAGCTGGAGATCGGCGAGGTCGTCGACACGCCGGACGTCACCCACGTGACCTACCGCGTGGTGAACGACGCCTAGTCCGGTCCACACAGGACGGGAACCGTGCTGCCGCTGTTTTCCCGGCGGTCACACGGTTTCCGTTCTTTTGCGGTATGGGGGTCCCGCAACACGCGAGAAGCGGGGTGGCGGGACGCCGGGACAGAATTACGTCGAGCGGTGCCCGTGCGCTGTCCCCATTCTCAGCATGGAGGTTCCTGTGGAAGACCAGCCCGTCGTCATCGATCCCACCGGAACGGACATCCACGGTGAGGGCGCGCGCATCCGGGCGCAGGGCCCGGTCGCCAGAATCGAACTGCCCGGCGGTGTGCTCGCGTGGTCGATCACCGGCCACGAGGTGGCGCAGCAGGCGCTGGCGGACAACCGGCTCTCCAAGGACCCGCGCAAGCACTGGGTCGACTACCTCGACGGCAAGGTCGGCGCGGACTTCCCGCTGATCGGCTGGGTGCTCATGGAGAACCTGACCACCGCCTACGGCGCGGACCACACCCGGTTACGCAAACCGTGCGCCAACGCGTTCACCCCGCGCCGGGTCGACGCGCTGCGGCCGAGTGTGGAGAAGGTCGCCGCCGACCTGCTCGACGAGCTGGGCACGGTGCCGCCGGGCGAGGCGGTGGACCTCAAGGCCCGGTTCGCGCATTCGCTGCCCGCGCAGGTGATCTGCGACCTGTTCGGGGTGCCCGAGGAGTCCAGGGCCGAGATGCTGCGCGGCCACGAGGTCAACATCGACACCACGATCAGCCCGGAGGAGTCCGCGGCGAACGTCGCCCGCTGGCACCAGCTGATGCTCGACTTCGTCGCCGCGAAGCGCACGGCGCCCGGCGACGACCTGACCACCGACCTGATCGCGGCGCAGGACGACGGCGGGCGCCTGACCGACGACGAGATGGTCGGCACGCTGCACATCATGCTCGCCACCGGCACCGAACCGGTGAAGAACCTCGTCACCAACACGGTCCACGCACTGCTGACCCACCCCGAGCAGCTCGAGCTGATCAGGTCCGGGCAGGCGACGTGGGAGGACGCGATCGAGGAGACGCTGCGGGTGCAGGCGCCCGTCGCGCAGCTGCCGTTCCGGTTCGCCGTCGAGGACATCGAGCTCGGCGGTGTCACGATCCGCAAGGGCGACCCGGTCCTGATGCACTACGCCGCGATCGGCAGGGACGCGGACGTGCACGGCGAGAGCACGGCGGAGTTCGACATCACCAGGGAGAACAAGGAACACCTGTCCTTCGGCGCAGGCATCTACCGCTGCATCGGCAAACCCCTCGCGCTGCTGGAGGCCAGGATCGCGGTGCGCGCGCTGTTCGAGCGCTTCCCCGACCTGACCCTCGCCGTCCCGCCGTCGGAGATCCAGCCGTACGGCACGTTCATCATGAACAGCGTCGCGACCCTGCCCGTGTACCTGAAGTCGTCCGGCCCGGCCGGTTCCTGAACGAGAGGTGGTCCGTCCATGAAGGCAGCGGTCGTCGCCGAGCCCGGTGCTCGGTGGGAAATCCGCGACGTGCCCACCCCGCACGCGGGTCCGGGGCAGGTGCTGATCAGGGTGCGGGCCTGCGGGGTCTGCCACAACGACGTCTGGCTCACCAACGGCGTCTACCCGTTCCCGCCGCTCGACCCGGTGGTCGTCGGCCACGAGGCGGCCGGTGAGGTCGTCGAGGTGGGTCCCGGTGTCCGGTCCCGCCAGGTCGGCGACCGGGTCGGCTCCACCTGGGTGCAGGGCACCTGCGGGCGCTGCGACTACTGCAGGCGCAACCTCCCGGTCACCGGCCAGTCCGCGATGAACTGCCCCGCACCGGTGATGACCGGGATGACCGCACCCGGCGGGCACGCCGAGTACATCGCGGTCGCGGCCGAGAGCACCGTGCTGCTGCCGGACGCCGTCAGCTTCGAGGAGGCCGCACCGGTCCTGTGCGCGGGGTACACCGCGCTGAGCGCACTGCGGGCCGGGCAGGCACAGCCCGGCGAGCGCATCGCCGTGCTCGGCGTCGGCGGCCTCGGCCACCTGGCGCTGCAGTACTCGCGGGCGTTCGGGTTCGAGACGGTGGCCATCACCAGGACGCCGGACAAGCACGAGCAGGCCCGCGCCCTCGGCGCCGACATCGTCGTCGCCAACGGGCAGGAGCTGCGGGACGCGGGCGGCGCGGACGTCGTCCTGGTGACCGGCACGTCGTACCCGGCGGCCGAAGACGCGCTGGCCGGCCTGCGGGTGAACGGCCGCATCGTGCTGGCGACCATCGACCCGATGGGTGCCTTCACGATCGACCCGTCCCGGCAGTTCTTCGCGATGGGCCAGCGGGTCGTCGGCGCGTCCCACGACGGGCTGCCCGTGCTCGCCGAGGCGCTCGACCTGGTGGCGGCGGGCAAGGTCACGCCGGTGACCGAGGTCTTCGACAGCGCGGACATCGCCGACGTGGTCGAGAAGGTCGACAAGGGCGAGGTGCGCTTCCGCGCCGTCGTCAGGTACTGACCGGACCGCGAGTCCCCCGGGCGGTGCGCACCGCCCGGGGGACTCGCGGTCTCCCACCGCCGGACGTGAGGAGACGTGTCATGAGCGGGACATCCAACCCGGCGCTGGCCGGGCGGTTGCGGGCGGCGGTCGACGGCCGGGTGCTCGAGCCGGGTGACGACGGCTTCGAGGAGGCGTGCGCGGTCTTCCTGGCCGGGATGGACCAGCGACCCGCGGTCGTCGTGCAGCCGGCAGGTGCCGCGGACGTGGCGGCGGCCGTCGTGGCGGCGCGCGACAGCGGCGTGCCCCTGGCGGTCAAGAGCGGCGGGCACAGCCCGTTCGCCCTCGCCGAGGGCGGCGTCCTCGTCCACCTCGCGTCGCTGCGCGCGCTCGAGATCGACGTCGAGTCCCGCACCGCGTGGGCGGGCCCCGGCCTGACCGCGGGCGAGTTCACCAAGGCCGCCCACGAACACGGCCTCGCCCTCGGCTTCGGGGACGCGGGCACGGTCGGTGTCGGCGGCATCACGCTCGGCGGCGGCGTCGGCTTCCTGACCCGCAAGCAGGGGCTCACCATCGACAACCTGCTCGCCGTCGAGATCGTCACGGCCGACGGCCGGATCCGCCAGGTCGACGCCGACCACGAGCCGGAGCTGTTCTGGGCGGTCCGGGGCGCGGGCGCGAACTTCGGCGTGGTGACCCGCTTCCGGTTCCGGCTGCACGAGCTGAGCACGGTCTACGGCGGCTTGCTGGTCCTGCCGGCCACGCCCGAGGTCGTCGCGGAGTACGCCGAGCTCGCGCTGGCCGCGCCGGAGGAGCTGACCACCATCGGCAACGTGTACGTGGCGCCGCCGCTGCCGTTCATCCCCGAGGACAAGGTCGGCACCCCGGTGCTCCACGTGATGGTGGTCCACGCGGGCGGCGGCGAGGCCGCCGAGCGGGCCGTGGCACCGTTCCGCGGCCTCGCGACGCCGATCGCCGACACGGTCGCGCACATCCCGTACCCGGACATGTACGAGGACGAGGAGGAGTACGGCGGCCACATCGCGACCGGCCGCAGCCTTTTCGTGGACCAGGTCACCGTCGCCGACGCGAAGCTGGTGCTCGACCAGCTCGGGGAGTCGGCCGCCGACATCGCCGTGGTGCAGATCCGCCCGCTGGGCGGGGCGGCGGCCCGGGTGCCCGACGACGCCACCGCCTACGCCCACCGCGGCCGTGACTTCATGGTGAACCTGGCGGCGCTCCACTCCGACCTCGGCAACGCGGACGAGCACCGCCGCTGGGTCACCGACCTCATGGTGGCGCTGCAGCAGGGCGTGCCCGGCGTGTACGTCAACTTCCTCGAGGAGGACAGCGAGGCCCGCGTGCGGGAGGCGTACCCGCCCGCCACGTGGGCACGGCTGCGCGCGGCCAAGCGCGTGTACGACCCCGCGAACCTGTTCCGCGTGAACAGCAACATCCCGCCCGCCGACGCGTAGGCGCCGCGAAAGGCGTGTCACCGGCGCTCAACGCCGCTGACGCGCCTGACCGCACGCCGCGGGGCCACGACAGGGAACGGGCCAGGAACACGGTTCCCCGTGTTCCTGGCCCGTTCGTTTCGCTGTCCTTTCCGGACACCACCACGGCCGCTACACGTAGTGCGTGTTGGGCTCCAGGCCGCAGAGCACCCGCCCGTACAGCTCCAGGTTGGTCGTGGGGTGCAGGACGGCGTGCAGGTTGAGCGTCTGGATGTCGCGCTCGATGCGCTGCATGGGCACGTCGTGGTAGATGGACGAGCCGCCGCTCGCGCCGTTGAGGATGTCCACGGCGTCCTTGGCGCGCCGGCACACGGCGCCGAGGTCGAGGCGCACGCGGGCGCGCTCCTCGATCGTCCACGGCTCGCCGGTGGGGCCCTTGGTGTCGACCAGGCTCGCCGCGCGGTGGGCGTGGAAGTCGGCCTCGTCGATGTACTGGGTGGCCTCCGCGACCTCGAGATGCGTGACCGGCGCCTCGCGCTGGCTCTCGTAGCTGGTGTAGGTGATCTTGCGGCCGGGCAGCCGCTCGAAGAACACCTCCTTGGCCGCCTTGGCGAGGCCGAGCGCGGTCGCGGTGACGGTGGCGCACGCCGTCGGCATGAACGGCGCCTTCCAGATCGGCGCGTCGGCGTTGCTCTGGGACTGGTGCACGCCACCGAGCACGGGGCCCATCTGCAGCACCCGGTCGTGCGGGAGGAACACGTCCTCCGCGACCGTGCTGACGCTGCCGGAGCCGCGCAACCCCGCGGTGTGCCAGTCGTCGATGATCTGCAGGTCGTCCATCGGGATCAACGTCATGATCGGCTGGAACTCGCCGTCCGGGCCCGCGAGCACGGCGGCGTTGGCGTTCCACTGCGAGTGCAGGGAACCGGTGTTGAACGACCACTTCCCGTTGAGGATCACGCCGCCGTCGGCAGGCACCGCCACCGCAGTCGGCGAGAGGATGCCGGAGACGCGGACGTTCGGGTCCGCGAACACCTCGTCCTGCACGTGGTCCGGGAACAGGCCGACCATCCAGCTGGAGATGGCGTACACCGACGCGACCCACGAGGTCGAACCGTCGCCCCTGGCCAGTTCGGCGAGCACGTCCACCACGGTGGTCATGTCGGACTCGTAACCGCCGTAACGGTTCGGCACGCGCATGCGCAGCAGGCCCGCGTCGGCGAGCGCGTCGATCGTCTCGTCCGCGAGCCTGCGGTTCTCCTCCGCCTTCCCCGCGTTGCGCGCGATCAGCGGCACCAGTTCGGCCGCCCGGCCGACCAGGTCCGACCTGTCCGGCGACCTGTCAATCTCCGTCACAACAGACTCCTCACGACAACGGCACATGAGCCACGACAACGGACCTGGGGCGCGCAGCCGCGCCAGTCGACCCTGTCATCCGCCGGGTCCGCGCGGCATCTCCGCGGTTGCGGACCGGGGAAAACCGGTCAGCACGATGGAAGACGACAGCCCCCGGCACCGGTGCGACGATCCACTCGGCGGGCGCGGTGATCCACCGGAGCACGTGCGCACCCGCCACCCACTCGCTCTCCCGCTCGTCGACGGACAGGGGATCCCACATGCTCAACAGACGGCGACTACTCGCGTTAGGCGGCGGCGCGGCGGGTGTCGCCGGTCTCGCGCTGTTGCTCCCGAACCAGCCGCAACCCGCGGCGGACGGAGCCGCGCGGCACGTGCACCCGCACCGTGCCCGCGTCCGGCCGGCCGGTGCCGCGCGGACAGCCGCGCCGTTCTCCACCCGGATGCCGGTGCCGTCGGTGCTCCGCCCGGTGGCCAGCACCACCACCACCGACGTCTACCGGCTCGACATGCGGCCGGCGACCGTCGAGATCATTCCCGGGCTGCGCACCGAGGTGCTCACGTTCGGCGGCCAGTTCCCCGGTCCGACCATCCGGGCCAGGACCGGGCGGCGCGTCGCGATCACCTTCGACAACCGGCTCGGCGAGGCGGCGAACGTGCACCTGCACGGCGGCCACACCGCGCCGGAGCACGACGGGCACCCGATGGACGTGATCGCCCCGGGCGGCAGCCGGTTCTACGACTACGCGAACCGCCAGCAGGGCGCGACGTTGTGGTACCACGACCACAGCCACCACACCGAGGCGCAGCACGTCTACCGCGGCCTGCAGGGCTTCTACCTGATCGACGACCCGTCGGAGGCGACCCTCGGGCTGCCCACCGGGGCCTACGACGTGCCGATCGTGCTCGGCGACGCGTTCATCGCCGAGGACGGCACGCTGATCTACGACACCCCCGACACCCGCACCACGTTGCTGGCCAACGGAAAACAGCAGCCGTACTTCCCGGTCGCCGCGCGCAAGTACCGCTTCCGCCTGCTCAACGGCGCGACCGAGCGGATCTTCCGGCTGAACCTGGGCGGCGAGGTGATGACGCAGATCGGCACGGACGGCGGCCTGCTCCCCGCGCCCATCCTGCACACCGAGCTGCCGCTCAGCTCGGCGGAGCGCGCCGACCTGGTGATCGACTTCTCGCGCTACCCGGTGGGCACCCAGCTGGTGCTCGCCGACACGACCGGACCGCTGCTGCGGTTCGACGTCGTGCGCCAGGCGACGGACTACAGCAGGCTGCCCGACGAGCTGCGCCCGCTGCCCGCGCTGGCGGCCGCGACCGTCGAGCGCGACATCACGTTGAGCTTCGACGTGTCCGGAGTGCCGACGGGCCTGGTGAACGGCAAGCCGTACGACCCGAACCGGGTGGACTTCCAGGTCAAGCGCGGCAGCACCGAGATCTGGCGGATCTACAACGGGGACGGGCAGTTCAACGCCGACCACAACTTCCACCTCCACCTCGAGCAGTTCCGGGTGCTCGGCCGGGAAGGCGCGCCGTCGCGGCCGAGCGACGCCGGGCGCAAGGACACCGTCGCCATCCCGCCGGACACGGCGGTCCGCATTCAGACCACGTTCACCGACTACGTCGGGAAATACGTGTACCACTGCCATTTCCTCGACCACTCGTCGGTGGGCATGATGGCGCAGATGGAAATCGTCCCCTGATTTCGTTCCGGTGCCGTCACCGGAGCGGCACGGAAAAGGGCCGGCTGTCCTCGGGGACAGCCGGCCCTTTTTCGCGCCCGGTCGCGGTGGTGAACGGATTCCGTGCTATGCGGCCTTGTTCGGGACATGGCACCATCGCCATGATCGCAACCGGGCGGGCCAGGTGAATTCTTCCAGATTGCTCAATATCCCGGCAGCAGAGGTGCGAGCGGCCACGAGGCCTTACTCTTTGTTCCGAGAGGTAACAGACCGTCGAGCCGGTGGTCACCGTCAGGCAGTCGCCCAGGTGGGTTTCGCACTGATGCGCTATCTCATGCGTGACCGGCATTGGTGAGCATGGCTGCATCGAAGAGGAGGGTTGAGTTCATGACTGTCGTGGATGTACCGCCACGGGCAGGACGGCGGGAGTGGATCGGATTGGCGGTGCTGGCACTGCCGACACTGCTGCTCTCGATCGACTTCTTCGTGCTCCTGCTGGCGCTCCCGCATCTGACCGAGGACCTCGGGGCCGGCAGCATCGAGCAGCTGTGGATCACCGACACCTACGGGTTCGTCCTCGCCGGGTTCCTCGTCACGATGGGCACGCTGGGCGACCGGATCGGCAGGCGCAAGCTGATGCTGATCGGTGCCACGGCGTTCGCCGTCGCGTCGCTCATCGCGGCGTACTCGGCGAGCCCGGGCATGCTGATCGCGGCCCGCGCGCTGCTGGGTCTCGCCGGCGCCACGGTGATGCCCGCGACGCTCGCGCTGATCAGGAACATGTTCAAGGACCCCAAGCAGATGGCGTTCGCCATCAGTGTCTGGATGACGTGCCTGCTGTCCGGCGCGGCGATCGGCCCGATGGTCGGCGGCGTGATGCTGGAGTACTTCTGGTGGGGCTCGGTGTTCCTGCTGGGCGTCCCGGTGATGGTCCTGCTGCTGGTCCTGGGCCCGTTCTTCCTCCCGGAGTACAGCAACCCCGAGGCGGGCAGGCTGGACCCGGTCAGCGTCGCGCTGTCGGTGGCGACCCTGCTGCCGGGCATCTGGGGCCTCAAGGAGCTCGCGAAGAACGGCTGGGAGTTCCTGCCGACGACCGCGCTCGTGGTCGGCATCGTGTTCGGTGTGCTGTTCGTGCGCAGGCAGAGCAGGCACGACAGCCCGCTGCTCGACCTGAAACTGTTCCGCGACAAGGCGTTCTCGGCGGCGCTGATCGGCATGCTGCTCGGCGTCACGCTGCTCGGCACGGTGATGATGTTCATCACCCAGTACCTGCAGCTGGTCGGCGGGCTCTCGCCGCTGCAGACGGCGCTGTGGATGCTGCCCGCGGTGGCCGCGTCGATCACCGGCGTGATGCTGGCACCCGTGCTGGGCCGCCACATCCGCCCGGCGTACGCCATCGGCGGCGGGTTGATCCTCTCGATCGCCGGTCTGCTGGTGGTGACACAGGTCCCCGCCTCGGGCACGGGTGGCGTCGCGGCGGTCATCGTCGGGTACTGCCTGAACAACCTCGGCGCCGGCCCGCTGGTCGCGCTCGGCACCGGCCTGATCATGGGGCTGGCGCCGCCGGAGGGCGCCGGATCGGCCGCGGCGCTGTCGGAGACCAGCAACGAGTTCGGCTACGCGCTCGGCATCGCCGTGTTCGGCAGCATCGGCGCCGTCGTCTACAGCAGCAAGCTCGGCAGCCTGCCCCCCGGGCTGTCGCCGGCGGAGGCGGACGCCAGCCGGGACACGCTGGCCGGGGCCGTCGGCGCCGCGCGGTCGCTGCCCGCCGACGCGGGCGACGCGCTGGTCACCTCGGCCAGGGAAGCGTTCACCAGCGGTCTGCACGTCATCGCGTGGATCGCCGCGTTCCTGCTGGCCGGTGGTATCGTGCTCGTCTCCACGATGCTGCGGCACGTGCCGCGTCTCGGCCAGGAAGAGGCTCCCGCCGAAGCCACGGAGACCGAGCAGGCCCCGGTGACCGCCGAGGAATCGCCGACGGTCGCGTAGGTCCCCGACATTCCCCGAGGTCCCGTGGTGTGGACTTCGGGGAATGTCGCGTTTCTGATGATTGAAGCTACGACAAGGAGAACCGCACCGTCATGTCCACCACGATCCTCCACATGAGTCTGTCGCTGGACGGTTACGCCACCGGCCCGGACGACGACCTGGAGCTGTTGCACCAGTGGAGCTACCCGCGCTCCGGCACCGTGTCCGACGCCAGCATGACCGTCATCCAGGAGCTGTTCGCCGCCTCGGCGGTGGTGATGGGGTGGCGCACCTTCGACCTCGGGCAGGAGCAGAACGGGTGGTACGACCACCCTCCGTTCAAGGTGCCGATGTTCGTGCCCGCGCACAGCGTGCCGGAGCGGGCCGCCACCGCGGCGGGGAACCTCAGGTTCGTCACCGACGGCGTGGTGAGCGCGGTCGAGCAGGCCCAGGCCGAGGCCGGTGACGGCCTCGTCGCCATCGTCGGCGGCGCGACCACGTTCCAGCAGGCCTTCGAGGCCGGCCTGGTCGACGAGCTGCACCTGACCCACGTCCCGGTCGTGCTGGGCGACGGCATCCGGCTGTTCGACAACGTCGGGGAGCTGCCCCTCAAGTTCGAGCTGAAGCGGGTCATCGAGGCGCCGGAAGTGATCCACACGATCTACGGCGTGCGGAAGCAGTAGCCGCTTTCCTTATCTCCACACAGGACGGAAACCGCACTGGCGCCGGTGGCGCAGTGCGGTTTCCGTCCTGTCGTGTTATGCGACCGGTTCCTCGGCCGACGGCACCCGTCGGGGCGCCTCGGCCACGGGCGTCTCCGCCACCGGGTGCGGCCTGCGCCGCGAACGGGCGAAGCGACGCATGACCGGTTTCTCCACCAGCGCGAACGTCGCCCACGCGAGCAGCAGGTTCACGCCGAACAGCAACACCAGCAAGGCGAGCCCGACCGGCGTGCTGTAACCGGCGTTCGCCACCGGGTAGGACGTCGGGTCGTCGACGCCCGCGATCCACTGGTGGCCGTAGACGAGGACCAGCCGGTGCCACAGGTAGAACGCGAACGACACCTCGCCGAGCCACACCAGGGTGCGGGTGGACAGCACCGTCCGGTGCCCCTGCACGTCGGCGACCGCGCCCGCGGCGATCAGCAGGCCCAGCGGGAGCACCATGACGCCCACGATCGGGTAGGTGCCGGGGAACATCGGCGCCAGGAAGTACGCGAGGACGGTCAGCGCGACGGCGCCGCCGAGACCGAGCGGGATCTTCCGCCCGGTGAGGACGATGCGCGCCAGGATCATCCCGAACACGAACTCCAGCATGCGCACCGGCGGCAGCAGGTAGACGAACCAGAACTCCGTCGGCGTGGCGTTCGCCCACGGCAGGAACGGCTCGCTCGGCGGCATCGCACTGGCGACGACCGGGACGACCAGGATCACCGCGACGACGCCACCCGCCCAGTACCACAGCCGTTCCGGGCGGATCCGGCTGATCACGCGCAGCAGCAGCGGGAAGGACAGGTAGAACAGCAGCTCGACCGACAGCGACCACGACACCGTGTTGAGGGTCAGGCTGGTCTCCATCGCCGGGAACCAGGACTGCAGCAGGAACAGGTTGAGGATCGCCCGCCAGTTCTCGATCGTCTCCTGCGCCACGACCGTCAGCAGCAGGAAGGCCGCGATGAACGTGACGAAGTGGTTCGGGTAGATCTTGAAGAACCGGCGCCGCCAGAAGCGCGGCGCGGAGTCACCGGACCGGGCCGACCACGTGAGCACGAACCCGCTGAGGATGAAGAAGAAGCCCACCCCGGTCCAGCCGCCCTGGCTCGCGAGCGCGTTGAAGACGCCGCCCGCGTCCGGCGAGGAGAACAGGGCTTCCTGGTTGGCGTGGAAGAAGAACACCATCGCGGCGGCGATGAACCGCATGCCGGTCAGTGTTGGCAGCCGGGACGGCCGCGTCGCCGCGCGGCTCCCGTCGGTAGTGGACAAGTCCATGGTAGACACCTTTGCGACGCGGTCAGACGGGTTGTGCGATGGGCCGGTCAGCGGTGCGGTTCAGCCACCACTGGACGGCGATGAGGTTGATGACCCAGCCGAGCCACGGCGTCGCCGCGAAGGCGTGGCCCTGGATCTCCGCGTCGATCGGGGTGAGCGGCAGCACCACCATCAGGATCCGGCCCCAGATGACGTTCAACGTCATCGCGAAGCTGTACAGCATCCACCGGCGGTGCTCGTCCCACCGGCGCTGACGGCCGCGGACGTAGCCCATCACCGTGGTGATGAACCAGAAGATCCCGCCCAGGGTGGTGCCGATCGTCGGGAACGGCGACAGCGGGGTGATCAGGAAGGCGAGGATCACCGCGGGCAGCGCGCCGCCGAACACGTACACCCGGCCGACCGTGCGGTGCACCGCCGGGTAGCGCTTGCGCAGCCACGGCCACACCTGCAGGAAGACTGTCACCATCGCGATGGTGCCGAACACGATGTGCGCGACGAGCATCGGGAAGTGCACGGCGGAGCCCGGCCGGATCGGGATGAGCGACTTGGCCGGGTCCAGGTTCAGGTACGGCGGCCACACGTAGAACAGGAACCACACGATGACGACGCCGAGCGGCAGCAGCCACGGCCGCCGCCACCACGACCGGCGGCGTTCCTGCTCGCCGCCCCAGCTCACCTCGACGCTGAGCCTCGGCCTGCCGACCTGCTCCGGGCCGGCCCTTTCCAAATTCTGCGTCACGGCGTGACTCCCTCCGGCCCGGGCCAATGCACGGGGCTGAGTGGCGGCAAGATCACATAGAAGGTATGCGAGCCGTGGTGGGGCGGCATCTTTGAGAGTGCGAGACATCCCGGTGGCAGCGCACTCCTCGTCGCTCTCGTGTGGACGGTCGGCAGGGCGCAACGCGGGAGATGCGGCGTGCGGACCCGGGATGTGAGGCTGACCAGGACCTCGGTGTGGACGGCGGGGGGTGGGCTCCGTTCCGATGCCACCGGCGGAGAGCCGATCGACCGTTCCAACAGGGCGTGCAAGCCACCCGGATTTCAAGGAGTTGACCGCGAATGAGCAACGAGACTGGGACCCGTGCGGTGGTGCTCGGCGGAAGCATCGCCGGACTGTTCGCGGCCAGGGTGCTCTCGGAAGCCTACGACGAGGTGCGGATCGTGGACCGCGACGTGCTCGTCGGGGTGAAGACGCCGCGCAAGCACTGCCCGCAGACCCGGCAGGCCAACGGGATCCTCGCCCGCGGTGTGCAGATCATGGAAGAGCTGTTCCCCGGGATCGTCGACGAGCTGGTCGCGGACGGCGCCTTCCCCGGTGACCTGTCCGGCACCTGCCGCTGGTACGCGCAGGGCAACCGGCTCAAGCAGCAGCACGGGGGGCTGCGGACCCTCGGCGTGCTCCGGCCGACGCTGGAGTTCCACATCCGCGAACGGGTGCAGCAGCTGCCCAACGTGGTGTTCGTCGAGGAGCACGACATCCTCGGCCTCACCACGACCGCGGACAAGAGCCGGGTCACCGGCGCGCGGATCCAGGCACACGGCGCGAAGGACGACACGGTCATCGAGGCGGACCTCGTGGTCGACGCGACCGGGCGTGGCTCGCGGACCCCGGTCTGGCTGGAGCAGCTCGGCTACGACAAGCCGGAGGAGGAGCGCAAGAAGGTCGACCTGGTGTACATCACGCAGCACTTCAAGCTGCGCCCCGGCGCCGACCCGTTCGTGAACGACGCGGCCATCAACCAGATCCCGTTCCCCGCGCAGCCGCGCGGGCACGTCTTCTTCAAGACCGACCAGGACCTGCTGGAGATGACCACCTACGGCATGCTCGGCGACCACCCGCCCACCGACCAGCCCGGTGTGTGGAAGTGGCTCAAGTCGTTCGCCGCCAGGGACGTCTACAACACGCTGCGCTACGCCGACCCGGTCGACAAGGCGGTCGCCTTCCGCTTCCCGACGACCCTGCGCCGCCACTACCAGAAGCTGACCCGTTTCCCCGAGGGCCTCCTGGTCACCGGGGACGCGGTGACCTGCTTCAACCCGGTGTACGCGGGCGGCATGAGCGTGGCGGCGCTGTGCGCCATCACCATGCGGTCGCACCTGCACAGCGGTGCCGCGCCGGTGCCGCAGGACTACTTCCGGGACATCGCGAAGTACGCCATCGACGCGCCGTGGGAGATGACCACCACGGTGGACCTGAGCTTCCCCGGCGTCGAGGGCGACCGGCCCTTCAAGGTGCGCTTCGGCAACTGGTTCCTGAAGAAGGTCCAGGTCGCCGCCACCCGCGACGGCAACATCACCGAGCAGTACTTCCGGGCCGCGGGCCTGATCGACCCGCCGTCGGCGCTGCAGCGCCCCGGCTTCTTCCTCAAGGTGCTGTGGAAGTCCCTGTTCGGGCCGTCGAAGGAGAGCCGGGAGCCGTACGTCTACCAGGCCCCGGCGGGTGTCGAGCCGTGGACCGAGGAGCCGGGTGCGCCGTCCGACAAGAAGGACCTCCCCCGTGCGGCGTGACCGACACCCCGAACTCGACCCAGGTCAGGAGCCAGCATGAGCAACGACGACGAGACCTCGAACTACTACGACGTCGTCAACCAGTTCGTCGCCGAGGTGTGGGACGCGAACTTCCACCAGGGCTACTGGGACTCCGACGAGGACCAGAGCTCCAACCGGGAGGCCGCCGACAAGCTGACCGACCTGGTCATCGAGCGGTCCGGGGACGTGACCGGCGCCAGGGTGCTCGACGTCGGCTGCGGGTTCGGGCTGCCCGCGTTCCGGTTGGCCGGCAGGTCGTCGTCGGTGCGGGTGGTCGGCATCTCCAACAACCGCAGCCAGGTCGAGGGCGCCAACCGGCGTTCGGCCGACCTCGGCCTCGCCGACCGCGTCACCTTCGACTGCGTCGACGCCCACGACCTGCCCTACGCGGACGGCTCGTTCGACGTGGTGTGGGTGGTGGAGACGCTCCCGCACCTCGACCGGCTGGCGGCGCTGCGTGAGTTCAAGCGCGTGGTGAAGCCGGGCGGCCGGGTCGTCATCACCGACATGTTCCTCAACGCCGAGCCGTCGCCGGAGGAGCTCGCCGAGCTGCGCGACCACGAGGCGAAGACGGCGATGAGCCCGCGGCTGCTCGAGCACGAGTACCGCGAGGTGGTGGCCCGGTCGGGGCTGGAACTGCAGGAGCTCAAGGACATCAGCGCGGAGACCCGCCGCAGTGCGTTCCGGATGCTCGAGGCCGTCGAGGCGCGGCACGACGAGTTCGTCGAGCGCTACTCCGAGCGCATCCTCCCGATCCTGGGCGCCGTGCGGGACCCGGCGAGGCGGCGGCCGGAGCTGGGTTACCTGATCGCGGTCGCGCGCAAGGCCGACTGACCGCCCATGGGAGTGCCGATGACGACCGCGCACCGAACATGTCCCGTCTGCCAGGCCGTGTGCGGCCTGCGGATCACGCTCGACGACACCGGGCACGTCACCGGTGTGCAGGGCGACCAGGAGGACCCGTTCTCGCAGGGCTACATCTGCCCGAAGGGAGCGAGCCTCGGCCGCATCGACGAGGACCCCGACCGGTTGCGGACGCCGATGATCCGCACCGGCGACGAATGGCGGGAAGCGACCTGGGACGAGGCTTTCCAGGCCGTGGCAGAGGGTCTCGGCCGCGTCACCGAGGCGTACGGCAAGGACGCGGTCGCCGTCTACTTCGGCAACCCGACGTGGCACTCGATGGCCGGGTTCCTGTACCGGATGCCGCTGGTCCAGTCGCTGGGCACGCGCAACGTCTACTCGTCGGGCACCATCGACCACATGCCGCTGCACATCGCGTGCGGCAGCATGTACGGCGACCCGTTCGCCGTCGCGGTGCCCGACGTGGACCGCACCGACTACCTGCTGCTGATCGGGGCGAACCCGTTCGAGTCCAACGGGTCGATCTGGGCGGGCCCCAACATGCCCGGCCGGCTCAAGGCGGTGCGGGCACGCGGCGGCAAGGTGGTCGTGGTCGACCCGCGCCGGACCCGGACCGCCGAGTTCGCCGACGAGCACCGGTTCATCCGGCCGGGCACCGACGTGTTCCTGCTGTTCGGCATCGTGCACACGCTCCTCGCCGAGGACCTCGCCACGGTCACGGTCGACGTCGACGGCCTCGACGAGCTGCGGGAGATCGCCGCGGAGTTCCCGCCTGCGGTCGCCGAGCGGGCCTGCGGCGTGCCCGCCGCCGACATCGTCCGGCTGGCCCGTGAGCTGGCCGCGGCGCCGACCGCCGCGGTCTACGCCCGGATGGGCGCGTCCACCGTGGAGTTCGGCACGCTGGCGCAGTGGCTGGTCCAGGTGATCAACATCCTGACCGGCAACCTCGACCGGGCGGGCGGGGTCATGTTCGCCCGCCCCGGCACGCTGGAGATCTTCCGCACCGGTCAGCCGTTCGTCACCGGGCAGTGGCACAGCCGGGTGCGCGGGCTGCCCGAGACGCTCGCCGAGCTGCCCACGGCGACCCTGGCGGAGGAGATCGAGACCCCGGGCGACGGCCAGGTCCGGGCGCTGATCTCGATCGCGGCCAACCAGGTCCTCTCCGCACCGAACGGTCCCCGGCTCGGCCGCGCGTTCGCCGGGCTGGACTTCATGGTCGCCGTCGACCCGTACCTCAACGAGACGACCAGGCACGCCCACGTCATCCTGCCGCCGCCGCGGATACTGCAGACACCGCACTACGACTTCCTGCTGAGCATCGTCACGGTGCGCAACTACGCCCGGTTCTCCCCGCCGGTCCTGCCGCTGGCGCCGGGGCAGCTCTCCGAGGCCCAGATCTGGGGGAAGCTGACGCTGATCGCGGCGGGCGCGGGCGCCGGGGCCGATCCGGCCGGGGTCGACGAGATGATCATCGACCAGCTGCTCACCGGGGCCACCCAGATGCCGGGCTCGCCGGTCGAGGGCATGCCGGTGGCCGCGCTGCGGGCCACGATCGAGGGCGACAGCGGCCCCGAGCTGATCCTGGACACGCTGCTCAAGTTCGGGCCCCACGGCCTGTCACTGGCGAAGCTGAAGGCGAACCCGCACGGCATCGACCTCGGGCCGCTGGAGCCGCGGCTGAAGGAACTGGTGTGCACGGCGTCCGGGCGGGTCGAGCTCGCGCCGCGGGCGGTGGTCGGGGACATCGCCCGGCTGCGCGCGCGGCTCGCCGACCCGGCTCCGGAGCTGCTGCTGATCGGGCGGCGCCAGCTGCGGTCCAACAACAGCTGGCTGCACAACGTCCCGTCGCTGGTCGGCGGCAGCAACCGCTGCGTGCTGCACGTCAACCCCGCCGACGTGGCGAAGTACGGGCTGGGCGAGCGGGCGGTCGTGCGGTCGGCCACCGGCGAGCTGGTCGTCGACGTCGAGCCGCACGACGCGATCATGCCCGGCGTGGTGAGCCTGCCGCACGGGTGGGGGCACACCGGCGGCGGGCAGCGGGTCGCGGCCGGGAACGCGGGCGTCAACGCGAACGCGCTCACCGACGAGTCCGTTGTAGACGTTCCATCCGGCAACGCGGTGTTCAACGGCGTGCCGGTCACGATCAGCCCGTACCAGCCCTGAACCGGACGGTGGCGCGATGAGCAACGAATTACCGGGCGTGGAGAGGTTCCCGCTCTCGTTCAACCAGGACTTCATGGTCATGTTCGACCAGGGCGACGGCGCGGGGCCGTTCGGGCCCCGGTACCACCTCACCCACGGCCTGCGGGTCCGCGGCCGGGTCGACGTCGACGCGATGCGCGGCGCGCTCGACGACGTCGTGGCGCGCAACGAGATCCTCCGGACCGAGGTGGTCCGCGGGGAGGAACGCCACCAGCTGATCCACCCGCCGAGCCCGGCCGAGCTGGTCGTCCGCGACCTGACCGGCACCGACCCCGCCGACCGCGACCGGCGGGCCGAGGAACTGCTGATCGAGATCGAGGCCACCGAGTACAGCGTCCGGGAACAGGGCGTGTTCCGCGCCGTGCTCGCCGAGTTCGCCGAGGACGACTGGGTGCTCGTGCTCATCGTCCACCACTCGGCCACCGACAGCTGGTCGCTGCAGCTGATCACCAAGGAGCTCGCCGAGTTCTACACCGCGCGGCGGGAGAACCGGCCGCCCGCGCTGCCCCCGGCGCGGCAGTACCGCGAGCTCGTCGAGTGGGAGGCGGCCAACACGACCGAGGAGTCGCTGGCCCGGTCGGCCGCGTACTGGCGCGAGAAGCTCGACGGCGCCCGGATGCCCATGATGCCGACGGACTTCCCGCGGTCGGCCGGGCTGCCGAGGAACACGTCGGTGGAACGCTACCTCGCCGACTCGGACCTGACCGCCGCGACGCTGGAACTGGCGCGGACGACACGCAGCTCGCCGTTCATGGTGCTGCTCGCCGCGTACAAGGTGCTGCTGAGCGAGCTGAGCGGCAGCGACGACATCGCCGTCCTCACCATCACCTCCGGGCGCGGGCAGGCGCAGTTCGAGGAGATGATCGGCCCGTTCTACAACCTCGTCCCGCTGCGGACGAACCTGGCCGGGGCCGCCGACTTCCGGGAGATCGTCCAGCGGACCCGCCGGACCTGCCTCGAGGCGTTCTCGCACCCCATCCCGTTCGCCAAGATCATGGCGGGGTCGCCGCACATCGCCGACCCCTGGGTGGGCGATACTACCGCGGGCATCGCCTTCCAGGTGTTCCAGTTCCCGTTCGTGATGGCGGACCAGCGGGTCGGCGACCTGACGTGCTCGGAGATCCGCCGCCGCCTGCTGCCCGCCGAGGTGAGCACCGACATCCCCGACGGTGCACTGTGGACACTCGACCTCGACCCGGCCAACGGCGAGATGATCGGCCAGGTCCAGTACAACAGCGACCGGTACCACGCGAGCACGATCCGGGACCTGCTGGCCCGGTTCCTGCAGGTGATCAAGCAGTCACTGTCCACAACGGACTGAGGAAGGACGCGTCAATGACCACGAACGAGGTACCGGTGGCCGACCAGGCGGCCGTGGCGACACTCCCCCAGCAGCTCCTCACGGCATGGGTGGACGAGGACGCGAACGCCATCGCCGAGCTGTTCACCGACGACGGCACCCTGATCCTGCCCGGCGTGTTCCGCAAGGGCCGCGAGGACATCCGGCTCTACTTCAAGGAAGCGTTCGACAACCAGTACCGCGGCACCCGGGTCGTCGGCACGCCGCTCGGCCTGCGGTTCTTCGGCCCCGACGCGGCGCTCCTGCTGTCGTCGGGCGGTGTGCTCGCGGCCGGCGAGACCGAGGTCTCCGACGGCCAGGCCATCCGGGCGTCCTGGTTCGCCGTGCGCGTCGACGGCCAGTGGAAACTGGCCTCGTACCAGAACACCCCGGCGACCCGCGGCCTGCCCGTCCCCGGCACGGACGCCTGACCCGGCCACGGCGCCGCCCACCCGCGCCGGGACACGGCACGCCGCACGGCGGATAGCATGCACAGCGTTCATGGGAGCTGTGGATGGAACCGTCGAGCGACGTCACCGGTGGCGAACTGCGGCGGGTGGGCAGGCGCATGGCCGTGCTCGTCCGCACCGCGGTGCTGGTCTGCGCGGGTGCCGCCGCGTTGTTCCAGGCCCCGCACGACCGGCTCGCGGCGGTCGCCGCGGCGACGACCGGGCTGGCCCTGTGGACCGCCGTCTACGTCCGCCACGTCGCCCGCGCGCGGGTGCTGGCGGCCGACACGCTGGTCGTCGCCGCACTGTGCCTGGCACAGCGGTGGGTGGTGCCGCCGGACTCGTTGAGCGACAGCACGAACTGGGTGCTCGCGATCGCCTCGATCACGGTCGTGGCACACCAGTGGTTCACGACGACGGCGGGCGCCGTGCTGCTGACGACCGCCGTCACGGGGGCGCACCTGTTCGGCGTTCTCCTCGCCGCGCCCGCGCGCTGGGCGGACACCGTCCCCATCGGACTGTGGACGTTCGCGGAGGCGGCGCTGTCACGGGTGTTGTTCCTGCTGGTCCGGGCGGGCGCCAGGCGCGCGGACCGGGCCGTCGCGGCGAGCGAGCGGGCACAGCGGGAGGCCGCGGTCGCCGCCGCCCGCCGCGCGGACGAACACGAACACCTGGCAGTGCTGCACGACACGGCCGCGGCCACGCTGCTGGCGGTCGGCGCCCGCATGGTCGACGGGTCGGAACCGTGGCTGTCCCGGCAGGCGGCCCGTGACCTGGAAGCCCTTGCGGCACAGCACACCCGCGCCGGGGACGCCTCGGCCGTCGACCTGGTGGCCGCGCTCCACGACGTGGTGCGTGACGGCCCCGTACGCGTGTCCTGGCAGGCACCCGGCCCGGTCCCGCTGCCCACCGCCGCGGCGGCCGCGATCACCGCGGCGGCCCGGGAGGCCCTCACGAACGTGGCACGGCACGCGGGCGTCGGCACCGCGTCGGTGACGGTCGGCCGCGGGCACGGGTCCGTCACCGTCGAGATCACCGACCACGGCACGGGTTTCACCCGCGCACGGGTCCCGCCGCACCGCCGGGGCGTGTCGGGGTCCATCGAGGAGCGGATGACCCGCGCCGGCGGCCGGGCGACGGTGACCAGCAGCCCCGGCGCGGGGACCACGGTGCGCCTGGAGTGGCCGCGTGAGTGAACCCGTCGTGGCGGACAACGTCTTCCGCGGCCTGCGCCTCGCCACGCTCGCCATCACCGCGGGCACGCTGTACGGGCTCGCGTTGCCGTTGCTGCTGGCCAACCCGGAGGTCTACGACAGCCTCGGCAGGCAGTGGCTCGCGTTCGGGATCCTGACCGCCGTGATCGCCGTCGCGAGCGTCCAGGTGCTGCGGGACCGGCCACTCGGCCGGCCGCGCTGGGTGCTGGTCGCGGCCGTGTTCACGGCGTCGGCGCTCGCCACCACCGGCATCCCGGCCACCGAGCTGATGTCGGAGGCGGAGTGGTCCTACGGGGTGATCGGCTGGTTCGGGCTGCTCCTGCTGGTGGACCGCGGCGCGCTCGCCACCGCCGTGTTCCTCGGCGTGCACACGGCAGGCAGCTTCACCCAGCTCATCGCGGCCGGGCAGGGCGGGCAGGCCGCCGACCTGGTCGTCGTCACCGCCGTCGTGCTCGGGTGCCAGCTGCCGGTCCTCGCGGCCGCCACGGCGTTGCGGGGTCTCGCGGCGCGGGCGGCGGCCGCGGCGGCGCGGGCGGCGAGGCTGCGGACCGCCGACGCGATCGCCGAGCAGCTGCACGCCGACCGCCGCGCCCGCTACGCCGACCTCGCGACCACCACCGTGCCGCTGCTGACCGACCTGAAGACCGGCGCGGCCGACCTGTCGGACGACCGGGTCCGCGCGGACTACGCCGTGGCGGCCGCGCGGCTGCGCCGGTTGTTCGCCGAGCACGACGAGGTGGTCGACCCGCTGCTGCACGAGCTGCGGGCATGCCTGGACCTGGCGGAACGCAACGGGATCGCGGTCTACCTCGGCACGTGCGGAGAGCACCCGACACCACCGCTCGCGGCCCGCCGCGCGCTGACCGAACCGGTGCTGCGCACCCTGGCGGCCGCGGGCACGCGGGCGCGGGTCACGGTGCTCGGGTCGGCGGACGGGGTCACGGTGAGCGTCGTCGCCGACGCGCGTGAGACGCAGCCGCCGGAACCGGAACCGACGGGCGGCGACGACGTCACAGTGACGAGGCTGGTGGACGGGAAGGAGGTCTGGGTGGAGGCCACATGGCAAGCACGGACGTGACGACGGCGGTGGTCGTCGACGACCACCCGGCGATCGTCTCCGGCCTGGAGGCGTGGTGCGCGGCGGCCGACCCGCCGATCGAGGTCGTGGACTCCGGTCCCACCCCGGCAGTGGCGTGGACCGGCCCGGGCGCCGACGCCGACGTGGTCGTGTTCGACCTGCAGCTGACCGAGCAGGTGCCCGCGTTCACCGACCTGCGGCGGCTCGTCGACAGCGGCAGGCGGGTGGTCGTCTACACCATGAGGGAGGACCGCGACACCATCCTCACGTGCCTCGACATCGGCGCGTCCACCTACCTGTCGAAGACCGAGGGCCCGGGCCACCTGGTCGGCGCCATCCACGCGGCGGGCAGGCACCTGCCGTACACGCCACCGCTCATGGCACGCGCCATGAGCACCGACACCCGCCCCGGCCGCCCCCAGCTCACGCCGAGGGAGATCGACGTGCTGGTCAACTGGTTCGCCTGCGAGTCGAAGGACATGGTCGCCCGCAAACTGGGCCTGTCGGCGCGCACCGTGAGCAGCTACATCGACCGCGTCCGCATCCGGTACGCCAACGTCGGCCGCCCCGCGTCGACGAAGGCCGCGTTGGTCGCACGTGCCATCCAGGACGGTCTCGTCGGGCTCGACGAGCTGTAGCTCTCGTCGGGGTGCGCGCCCCGCGGCCGGGTGAGGGTCTCGGGCCGCGGCCGGGTGAGGGCCGCGGGCGCGCAGCGCCTGCGGCCCTCCATCCGAGCGCGGAGCTACCCAGAAAGAACCCAAGCCTGGGCTAAACCCACAAGCCCAGCAGCTCAGCGGACGCGCAGCGCCCACGACAGGCATCCCCATAACGCGATGTCGCCCCCACATGGAGCCAAGCGGTCCGGCGGGCATAGCGCCCGCCTCCCCCTCCCGAGCGCGAAGCCACCCCGCACAGAGCCGTGGACCAACGACTCGGTGGACACACCGCCCACAGTCTGGCCCGGGCACCAGCGATTCGGCGGACGCACCACGCGCGGCCAGGCCCGCTTCGCGGGCCGCGGGCGCGCAGCGCCCGCCACAGGCATCCCATAGCGTGATGCCGACCCCACAAAGGGCCAAGCGGTTCGGCGGGCACACCGCCCGCAGCCTGGCCCGGGCACCAGCGGTTCGGCGGGCGTACCGCAGGCGGCCAGGCCCGCTCCGCGGGCCGCGGGCGCGCAGCGCCATCCGAGTGCGGAGCCACCCCCAAAGAACCAAAGCCTGGGCAAGCCCCATGCCCAGCAGCTCGGCGGGCAAGCAGCCGAGGCCCTGCCGGGCCCGCTCCCCAGGCGCGCAGCGCTCGCCACCGGCATCCCCGAGCAGAGTGTCGCCCCGCAAAGAGCCGAGCGGTGGGCGAACCGCGGCCCGGCCGGGCCCGCTCCGCGGGCCGCACGAGACCGTGTGGGTCGAACAACCGTCACGAACGCCGGTGACCAGGCATAACGTCTCCCGCGGGACCACCACGGCGGGCAGGTGGGAGGGGTGTCCGCCGTGGTGGTGACTGGGGGCCTGGTAGGAACGAGCCGTGCGCCGGACCACCGCTTCCCCACTGCCGCAGCGTGGCGGGCTCGACCCGGCCCGTCTGCGGCTGCCGGAGGACGGCACGTGGCCGACGGTCCGGGCCTACCTCGTCGCGCGGTTGGCGCGGGTCGACCCGGCGCGGATCGACGCCATGCTGGCCGAGCGGCGGTTCGTCGGCGTCGACGGGCCCTACACGGCCGACACCCCGTACCTGCCGGGCGGGTTCGTGTGGTTCCACCGCGACCTGCCCGACGAGGTGCCGGTGCCGTTCGAGGTCGGCATCGTGCACGCGGACGACGACATCGTGGTCGCCGACAAGCCGCACTTCCTGTCGACCATCCCGCGCGGGCAGCACGTCGCGGAGACGGCGCTGGTGCGGCTGCGCACCCGGCTGGGCCTCCCCGACCTCGTGCCCGCGCACCGGCTGGACCGGCCGACCGCGGGCCTCGTGCTGTTCGTGGCGCGCCGTGAGCTGCGCGGGAAGTACCAGACGCTGTTCCGCGACCGCCGGGTCCACAAGGAGTACGAGGCGATCGCGCCGCACCGGCCCGGCCTGGCGCTGCCGACGGTGGTGCGCAGCCGGATCGTGAAGGAACGCGGCGTCATCACCGCGCAGGAGGTGCCGGGCGAGCCGAACGCGGAGACACGCGTGGAGCTCACCGACCACCGCGGCGGGCTGGGCCGCTACCGGCTCCTGCCGTCCACCGGCCGCACCCACCAGCTGCGGCTGCACATGTGCGGCCTGGGCGTCCCCATCCTCGGCGACCCGTTCTACCCGGTGCTGGAGGACCGCCCGCTCGACGACTTCACCCGCCCGCTGCAGCTGCTCGCGAAGGTGCTGGCGTTCGACGACCCGCTCACCGGCGAACCCCGCCGCTTCGAGAGCCGCCTGCGCCTGGCCGCGTGGCGGGCGTGACGGCGTTATCCCAGGTCGTCCCCCTCCCGCAGCTGCTCGAGGCGGGACTCGAGCACCTCGATCACCGGCGCCCGGTTGTCGTGCTGCCGTTCCTCGTCGATCAGGTGCCGCAACTCGCCCGCACTGAGCGAACCGACGCGGTCACGCAGGGCGCCCGTCGGCAGGTCCTCGTATTCGGCGGAGTCGGTCATCTCGTGCTCCCGTGTCGTCGGGGGATCCCCTGGAGTTCCCTGCCGCGGCCCGGGGAACACCTGCTGACGCGCCTGGTCTCGTAGCATGACCCCCGACGAGGAGGTGTCATGCACGGTCTCGGCGAGCTCGAAGCGGCGGTCATGGACGTGCTCTGGCGCGCGGCGGAACCGATGAAGGTGCGGGACGTGCTGGACCGGCTCGACCGCTCGCTCGCCTACACGACCGTGATGACCGTGCTCGACAACCTGCACCGCAAGCAGTGGGTGGAGCGGGAGCTGCACGGCAAGGCCTACCTGTACCGGCCCACGATGACCCGCGAGGAGGCCGCCGCCCGGGCGCTGCGCGAGGTGCTGGACGCCTCCGGTGACCCGCACGCGGTGCTGATGCACTTCGTGGCGTCCGGGTCCGACGAGGAGACCGACATCCTGCGCAGCGCGTTGCGCCGCAAGCGCGTGCGGCGCACGTGATCCCGGCACTCACGGTGCTCGCGTGCGCGGTCGCCGCGGGCTGGCTGGGGCCGGTGCTGCTGCGCGGGCTCGACCTGCGGCGCCGCGACCCGGCACTGGTCGTCGTGGCGTGGCTGCTGTCGATGGCCGGCGTCGTGCTCGCCGCCGTCACCGGGGTGGTGCTGCTGCTCCTGCCCGGTCACGGCGCGCCGGTCCTCGCCGTGCTGCACCACTGCTGGCTGGTGCTCCAGCACGGGTCGCCACCCGAGGTGGAGCAGCTCGCCGGGCTGCTCGGCGTCGCGCTGCTGGGTGCGCTGGCCGTGCGCGTACTGTTCGTGTTCGCCCGCGGCGCCCGGCTGCGGGCACGCAAGCAGCGGGAGAGCTACGACGTGCTGCGGCTCGCGGGCCGCGAGCAGCACGGGCCGCCGGACGTCCTGTGGCTCGCGCACGCCACGCCGCTGGCGTTCAGCATGGCGGGCCGTCCCGGCGTGGTCGTGGCCACCGACGGTCTCACCACCCACCTGGGTGAAACCGAGGTGGCCGCGGTGTTCGCGCACGAGCGGGCGCACCTCGCCGGGCGGCACCACCTGCTGATCGCGGTCGTCGAGGCGTTGCGGGGCACGCTGCCGTTCGTGCCGCTGTTCCGCGCGGCGCCGAGCGCCATCCGGGACCTGGTCGAGTTGTGCGCCGACGTGGCCGCGGTCCGCACGTGCGGGCGCGCGGCGGTGCGGACGGCGCTGCTGACGGTCGCCCGGCACGGCGTGCCGAGCATGGCGCTGCCCATGGCGCAGAACGCGGTCGACCTCCGCATCGCCCGGCTCCGGCACGACACGCCGGTGCCCGGCCGGGGCAGGCGGTTCGTCTCGTGTGGACTGACGGCGCTCGCCGCGGTGTCGCTGCCGTTCCTGGCAGGCGCGGGCCTGCTGATCGCGATCGCCGTCGTCGCGTGTCCGGGGTGAGCACTAGCATCTCCGATCGCGGATAGTAGTCGAGGGAGGTGCGGTAGATGGCGGTCGTGCTCGCGCTCGTGCTGGCCGTCGGCGCCGTCTACGGGGTCGCGTCGCTGGTGCGGCTGGGCAGGGCGGTCGTCGCGCGCCCGTTCCTGTCCGGGCACGCCCCGGCGGAGCACGCCATGTCCCGCTTCCACGTCCGCTGGTACACGGTGACGATGGTCTTCCTGGCGTTCGACATGGAGATGGTGTTCATGTACCCGTGGACCCTCGTGGTGGCGGAGGAGGGCCTCACCGCGGTGGTGGAGATGTTCGTGTTCCTGGGGATCCTGTTCGCCGGCGTGGTGTACGCGTGGCGGGAGGGCGCGTTCCGGTGGACGTGACGGGCTGGTTGCTGCGCCGCACCCCGCCGAGGCCGCTGCTGGTGACCGCCCCCGGCGGGACAGCCGTGCGGGTCGCGGTCGAGCGCGTGGCCCGCGAACGCGGGTGGCGGATGGCGTCCGCGCCGGCGGAGGCCAACCTGCTGGTGGTGGCGGGCCGGGGCCTGGACGTGACACGGCTGTGGGCGGCACTCCCCGCGCCCCGGGTGCGGGTGGACCTCGCGGTGGGCATGGACGTCCAGGGCGAGCTGGCCGCCGCGGTGGCCGCGCTGCACGACGTGCACCGCCAACGCGCGGAAGCGGCGTCGACTGTCCACACCGCACAGGTCGCCCATCGGGACGAGGATGGCGGACACGGCGACCACGCCGACCACGACGAGCACGACGAGCACGACGAGCACGACGAGCACGACGAGCACGACGAGCACGACGAGCACAGCGAGCACGCCGACCACCACGAGCACCACGAGCACCACGAGCACCACGAGCACGGCGAGCACTCCGGGCATGCCGGGCACGGCGGCCAGGCGGGCCACGCCAAGCATGCCGGGCATGGCGACCAGGCGGGCCACTCCGGGCACAGCGGCCACTCCGGGCATGGCGGCCACTCCGGGCACGACATGTCCGGGATGGAGCTGCCCGGTGGGATCGCGATGGCGGACCGCGCCGAGGACCGTGACGGGCTGATGCTCGACCAGCTCACCGTCCCCCTCGGTCCCGCGCTCCCCCTGTGGCCCGAGGGCCTCGTCGTCCGCACCCGGCTGCAGGGCGACGTGATCCAGTCCGCGACGGTCGAACTCCTCCCGCCCGGCACCCCCTTCTGGCCCGGCCGCCCCCTGGCCCGCAGGCTCGACGCCTGCGCCTGCCTGCTCGCCCTCGCCGGGTGGGCGGACGCCGCGACCGAAGCCCGCGCCCTGCGCGACCGCGCCCTCGCCGGGCAACCCGCACCGCTCGACCGCTGGGCGCGGAAGGTCCGCCGCTCCCGCACCCTCCGCTGGCTCCTCACCGGCGTCGGCTCGGCACCCGACGCGCCCGCACCGCTCCGGGGCGACGCCCTCGACCGCCTCCACCGCCTGCTCGACACCGACCTCGTCCCCGACCGCGACGCCACCCGATGGACGGTCGACCACCTCCCCGCCCTCCTGGCAGGCGCCGAACTCGCCACCGCGCGCCTCACCGTGGCGAGCCTCGCCCCCGACCTCGACCACCTCGGAGGCACGTCGTGATCGAGGTCATGCCCCTCGCCGTCATCGCCACGTTCGCCATCGGAGCCGGAGCCGCCACGTTCGACACCGTGCTCGCCATCTCGGGCGTCACCGTCGCGAGTCTCGCCCCCGACCTCGACCACCCCGGGAGCCCGTCGTGATCGAGGTCATGCCACTCGCCATCGTCACCACATTCACCGAACCCGCCACCGCGCACATCACCGTCGCAAGCCTCACCCCCGACCTCGACCACCCCGGGAGCCCGTCGTGATCGAGGTCATGCCACTCGCCATCGTCACCACATTCACCGAACCCGCCACCGCGCACATCACCGTCGCAAGCCTCACCCCCGACCACCCCGGAGGGCCGTCGTGATCGAGGTCATGCCACTCGCCATCGTCACCACGTTCACCGTGCTCGCCACCGCGCACCTCACCGTCGCGAGCCTCGCCCCCGACCACCTCGGAGGCCCGTCGTGATCGAGGTCGTGCCGTGGTGGGGTGCGGTCGTGCTGCTCGCCGTTCTCGCCACCTTCGCCGTCGGGGCGGCCGCGTTCGACGCCGTGCTCGCGGGCCGGGGTGCCGGCGAGCCGTTGCGTGCCGTGGCCGGGCTGCTCGTCCAGCAGCGGCGGCGGCTCGTCGCCGACGACCCGCTGCTCTGGCGGTCCGCCGGGGTGGCGCTCGTCGCGGCGGCGGTGCTCGCGTCGCTGGCCACGCCGCTCGGTTCGTGGACCACCGCCGACCTGTCGATCGGTGTGGTCTGGTTCAACGCCATGGAGGTCGTCGCCTGGGCGGCGGTCTGGCTGGCCGGGTGGGGCCCCAACTCGGCGTTCGGGCTCGTCGGCGGGTACCGGTTCGTCGCGCAGGGCCTGGCCTACGAACTCCCCCACATGTTCGTGCTCACCACCGCCGCGCTCGGGGCAGGGTCGCTGCGGATCGGGGACATCGTGGCCGCGCAGCAGGACGTGTGGTTCGTCGTCTGGATGCCGGTCGCCTTCCTCGTGTACCTGGTCTCGGTGCCCGCGATGGCGTTCTTCCGGCCGTTCGACCACGCCGTGGGCACCGACCTCGCGGGCGGGGCGCGGGCCGAACTGTCCGGTGTGGACCGGCTGGTGTTCACGGCCGGGCAGTGGGTGCTGCTGGTGTCGGGGGCGGCGATGGCCGTGCCGCTGTTCCTCGGCGGCGGGGCGGGACCGCTGCTGCCGGGGTGGCTGTGGATGGTCGTGAAGACCGCCGCCGTGCTGGCGCTCCTCGTGTGGGCGGGGCGGCGGCTGCCGACGATCCGCATGGACCGGTTCACCGAGCTGTCCTGGCTGGTCCTCGTCCCGGCCACGCTGGTGCAGGCCCTGTTCGTGTCCTTCGTGGTCATCTAGGAGGTGAGGCCGGTGTTCTGGGTGTGCGCGGTCGGCGCGGTCGCCGCCGGGATCGCCGTGTTCGTGGTGAACTCCATGGCACGGGCCACGTTCGCGCTGCTGGCGTCGTTCCTGTTCGCCGCCGCCACGGTGCTGCTCGTGGAGCTGACCTACCTCGGCGTGCTGGTCGTGCTCATGATGGTCATGGAGATGGTCGTCATGGTCGTCTTCATGGTCATGTACATGATGAACCCGGCCGGTCTCATGCCGATGTCCATGGTGCACAACAAGAAGGGCGCGCTCGCCATCTCCGTGGGCACCTTCGCCGTGCTCGCCGCCGGGGCCTACCTCATCGACTGGCCGACGAGCGACGCGCAACGCCCGGCTGACCCGACGATGGCGCTCGGCGAGGCACTGATGGGGCCCAAGATGCTGACGATGATCGTGCTCGGCCTCGCGTTGTTCGCCACGATGATCACCACGGTCGTGCTGGCCACGAACCGCGGCCGCTACGACCGCTACGGCGACCGCCTCGAACGGCGCCGCCCCGACGACCCGGTGCGGGGTGGCCTGTGAACCTCGAGGACTACCTGCTGCTCGCCGCCGCGCTGTTCAGCACCGGGCTCTACGGCGCGCTGTCCCAGCAGTCGATCGTGATGGTCATGATGGGCCTCGAGCTGATGGTCAACGGGATCATCGTCGGCGCCGCCGCGTTCTGGTACTTCACCGCGCCCGACCGGCCGGACGGGCAGGTCGTCGTGGTCGTCGCGATCACCGCCATGGCGATCGAGATGGCCGCCGGTTTCGCGGTCACCACCGCCCTGTTCCGGGCGCGGGACGCCGACATGACCGACATGGCCGCGGACCTGAAGGACTGACATGGCACCGCTTCTGGTCGCGGTGCCGCTCCTCGCGGGCGCCGCGCTCCTCGTCACCGGGGCCGGCCGGTTCGCCCGCGTGACCGCGCTCGCCGCCGCCGTCGCGACGCTGGCCCTGGCGATCACGGCCGCCGTCACCCGGCCGGCCGTCGACCTCGCGTTCCTAGACGGGGTCACGTTCGGGCTGCGCGTGGACGGCCTGTCGGCGGTCATGGTGGTCACCGTCGCCGTGGTGCTGCTCGCCGTGCTGGTGTTCGCGGTCGGCGACATCCACGACGCACCGGCGCGCTTCTTCGGGCTCATGCTGGTGTTCGCGGGCGCGATGCTCGTGACGGTCACCGCCACCACGCTCGTCGCGCTGCTGATGGCGTGGGAGGTCATGGGCGCCGCGTCGTACGCGCTCATCGGGTTCCGGTGGCGGGAGCCGCGGCGCGCGAGCTCCGGCGCGGTCGCGTTACTGACCACGCGGGCCGCCGACCTCGGGCTGTACCTGGCCGCGGGCGCGGCGCTCGCGGGCGGCGCGCGCGGTCTCGGGCTGGACGCGCTCGCCGGGCTGCCGGACGGCTGGCGGGACGCCGTCGCGGCCGGGATCGTGCTGGCCGCGCTGGGCAAGTCGGCGCAGCTGCCGTTCTCGTTCTGGCTGTCGCGCGCCATGGACGGCCCCAGCCCGGTCTCCGCGCTGCTGCACTCGGCGACGATGGTCGCGGCGGGCGGCTACCTGCTGCTGCGCCTGGCACCGCTGCTCGCGGCGACCCCGTGGGCGGCGCTCGTGGTCGCGTGGGCAGGCGCCGCCACGGCCGTGCTGCTGGGTGCGGTCGCCGTCGTGCAGGACGACCTCAAGCAGGTGCTGGCCGCGTCGACGTGCGCGCAGGTCGGGTTCATCGTCCTCGCGGCGGGCACGGGCGGGGTCGCCGCGGGTGGTGCGCACCTGGTGGCGCACGCGCTGGTGAAGAGCCTGCTGTTCCTGTGCGCCGGGGCCTGGCTGACGGCTGTGGGCACCAAGAGCCTCCCCGCGCTGCGTGGCGCGGCCCGCCACCACCCGCTCGTCGGGGTCACCTTCACCGCGGGCGCGCTCGCACTGGCCGGGGTGCCACCGCTGTCGTTGTGGGCCACCAAGGACCACGTCCTCACCGGGACGCCGACGGCGCTGCACCTCGCCGGGCTGGCCGCCGGCGTGCTCAGCGCCGTGTACGCGGGACGGGCGCTGGCGCTGGTCTGGGCACCGGGAGGGGAGCCACGCGGCCGGGTCGGTGCGTGGCAGCACGCCCCGCTGCCCCCGCTCGCCGTCGGTGCGGTAGCGCTCGGCGTCCTGGCCGTGCCCGCGGTGTGGACGTGGTTCTCCGACGTCGACGTCCAGGCGTGGGAGCTGGTCGTGTCCGGCGTGCTGGCGCTGGCCGCCGCGGCGGGCACGGCGGCCGTCGTCCGCCGACGGGACGTCCCCGCGAACGCGGTCCTGCTGGACTGGTTGCGGCTGGAGACCGCGGCCCGCGTGCTCGTCGTCCGGCCCGCGATGGCGTGTGCCGGCGCGCTGGCCCGGTTCGACGATCGCGTCGTGGCCGGGAGCGTGCGCGCCACGGCCGCGGTCGGTTCCACGTTCGCGCGCCTGGTCGACGCCCGCGTCGAGTGGTCGGTCGACGGGCTCGTCAGAGGCCTGGCCCGCGGCTTCCGCGCCCTGGGCAAGCTCGCGCGGCGGCCGCAGACCGGTCAGCTGCACCACTACTACGCACAGGCGGTGGTCGCGCTGGCCGCGCTCGCCGTCCTGCTGCTCGTGCTCGGATGACGTGAGGTGGACGTGCTCAGCATCGTGGTCTTCCTGCCGGTCGCGGTCGCGGTCGTGCTGCTGGCGCTGCCCAGGGCGAGCGACGCGGTGGTGCGGTGGACGTGGCTCGCCGCCAGTGCCGCCGACCTCGCGCTGGTGATCGGCCTGTGGGTGGCGTACGACGCCGGTCCCGGTTACGCGTACGAGGTGAACCGGCGGTGGATCCCCAGCGTCAGCTCCGGGTACCACATCGGGGTCGACGGGCTCAGCCTGCCGCTGGTCGCGCTGACCGCCGTGCTGTTCCTCGCCTGCGCGGTCTACTCGTTCCGGCGGACCGACCGGCTCCGCTCGTTCGCCGCGCTGTTCCTGTTCCTGGAAACCGTCTGCCTCGGCGTGTTCGTGTCGCTGGACCTGATCCTGTTCTTCGTGTTCTTCGACCTGTCGATCGTCGGCATGTACTTCGTGATCGCGGGCTGGGGGCACCGGAACGCCGCCAGGGCCGCGTTGCAGTTCTTCCTGTACACGTTCCTCGGCTCGCTCGCGCTGCTGCTCGGGTTCATCGGCCTCTACCTCGCCGCGGACCCGCACACGTTCGACATCGTGGCGCTCGCCGGGCAGAACCCCCTGGCGGGCGGGGGAACCCTGGCCACGCTGGTGCTCGTGGCGCTCGTCGTGGGCCTCGCGATCAAGACGCCGACGGTGCCGTTCCACACGTGGCTGCCGCCCGCGCACACCGAGGCGCCCGCCGCCGGGTCGGCCATCCTCGCCGGGGTGCTGCTGAAGCTCGGCACGTACGGGTTCGTGCGGATCGCCATGCCGCTGCTGCCCGCGACGTGGCGCGACTGGGCGGGCGTGATCGTCGCCGTCGGTGTGGTCAGCGTGCTCTACGGCGCGCTGGTCGCGTTGGCGCAGAAGGACTTCAAGCGGATGGTCGCGTACACGTCGGTCAACCACATGGGGTACGTCGTGCTCGCGGTCGGCGCGGCGGGGCTGTTGTCCACGTCGGACGAGCAGGCGCACGACCTCGCGGTCACCGGCGCGGTCACCCAGATGGTCAGCCACGGACTGATCACCGGCGCGCTGTTCCTGCTGGCGGGCGTGCTGTGGGACCGGGGCGGCACCTACGACCTCGACGCGTACGGCGGGCTCGCGGCACGCGCACCCCGGTTCGCGGGGCTGACCGCGGTGGCCGCGTTCGCGTCGCTCGGGCTGCCCGGGTTCTCCGGGTTCATCGCCGAGTTCCAGATCCTCACCGGCGCGCTGCCGGGCGCACCGGTGGCGACCGTGCTCGCGTTCCTCGGCATCCTGGTCACGGCCGCGCTGTTCCTGCGTGCGTTCCAACGGCTGTTCCTCGGCGCACCGGCGCGTGCGGGTGTCGCGGACCTGACGGTCGCCGAGACGCTGTCGATCGCGCCGCTGATGGTGCTCGCGGTCGTACTGGGCCTGTTCCCGCGGTTCCTGCTCGACCTCGTGGCACCGGCCGCTCGCGTGCTCGGCACCCTGGTGGGCCGGTGAACACCGACATGGCCGCCGACGTCGGCCGCCTGCTGCCCGAGGTGTTCCTCGCCGCCGCGGCGGTCGCGGGCCTGCTGCTGGGTTCGTTCCTGCCGCGCGCGCGTCAGTGGGCGGTGCGGGCGCTGGCGGCGGCCGCGTCCGTCGCCGGTCTCGTGTGGACGGTCGTCGGCTGGCAAGAACCCGCGGGCACGGTGTTCATGGACAGCTACGCCGTCGACACCGCGACGAACGCGGTGCGCGTCGCCGTGCTCGTGTCGGTGCTGCTGGTGCTGGCGATGCCCGGGACACGCGGCCACGCGCGGGAAACCGAGTTCGTGGTGCTGCTCCTGCTCGCCGCCGACGGCGCGGTGCTGATGGCCGGCGCCGGCGACCTGCTCCTGCTGGCGGCGGCGTACCTGCTGGCGAGCGTGCCGCTGTACGCGCTCACCGCGTTCGCCAAGGACGGCCCGGGCACCGAGGCGAGCATGAAGTTCTACCTGCTCGGCGCGCTGCTGGGCACGACCATGCTGTTCGGCGTCATGCTGCTGTCGGGCGTCGGCAGGGGCAGCGGCTACCACGTGCTGCACGAGACGCTCCCGTCCGCGCCGCGGGTGGCGGTCGCGGTCGGCGTCGTGGCGCTGCTCGCCGGGCTGCTGTTCAAGGCCGGTGCCGTGCCGGGGCACTTCTGGGTCCCGGACGTCACCGAGGGCGCGCCCCCGGCCGTCGGCGCGCTGGTCACGACCATCCCGAAGATCGGCGCGGTGGTCGCGCTGGTCCGGTTCCCGTTCGCCGCAACCGGGCTCGACTGGCCGCTGCTGGCCGCCGTGCTGGCGGCCGTGACGATGACGCTCGGCAACCTGGCGGCGTTCTTCCAGACCGACGTGCGGCGACTGCTCGCGTACTCGACGATCAGCCAGGTCGGCTACCTGTTGATGGCGGTCGCGGCGGCGGGCCGCGCGTCGCTCGCGCTGCCGAGCCTGCTGCTCTACCTCGGCGCGTACGCGGTGACGAACCTCGGCGCGTTCGCCGTGGTGTGCGCGCTCCCCCACGCCCGCACGGTCGACGACTACACCGGCCTGCGGGCGCGGCCGTGGCTGGTGGTGAGCCTCGGCGTGTGCCTGCTCGGGCTGGTCGGCACCCCGCCGACCGGCGTGTTCACCGGCAAGCTGACCGTGTTCACGGCCGCCGCGGACGCGGGACTGGGCTGGCTGGTCGTGCTCGCCGCGGTGAACACGGTCGCGAGCGTCTTCTACTACCTGCGGTGGCTCGTGCCCGCGGTGCGCACGGGCGCGGCGCCCGCGGTCACCCGTGCCGCACCGGCGTACGCGGCGGCCGTGCTCTCGGTGGCCGTCGGCGTGCTCGCGGGCCCGGTGCTGGCGGTGCTCGGACCGTAACTACCTACGATGCATGATAGTAGGTATGGAGACCCACGTGTTCCGCCTCGTGACCATGCACTGCGCGGACTGCGCGGCACTCGTCGACGAGACGCTGGCCGCGCTCCCCGGCGTGTGCGCCGCGCACGCGACCGTGCCGGACCGGCAGGTCGAGGTGACGCTCGACCCGGCCACGACGGGCCCGGACGCGGTGGTGGCCGCGCTGACCGGCCTCGGCTTCCGCATGAGGCCGGCCCCGAAGGCGCCGCCACCGGCCGTCCCGGTGGGCAGCCAGGTGTCGGACGCGGCGTGGGCGGTGCTGTCGTCGCTGCTCGGCCCCTCCCGCGGGAGCAGGGACCAGCGCAGGCTGGTCGAGGGCGTCGCCTACAAGCTCCGCGCGGACGTGGCGTGGCGCGAGGTGCCCGCCCAGTTCGGCCCGTGGCAGACCTTGTACGCGCGCTGGTCCCGCTGGCGCGCCGACGGCACGTGGCACCGCATGGCCGACGCCGCCCGCGCGCACCCCGAGCTCGCCGCCGAGCTGACCTGGCTGACGGCCACGGCCGCACCCCCGCCTGCTCGACGACCGGACCCCTGAACCGCGGCTCGCACCCGGCGACCGACTCGTGTGCGCATCGGTGTCTATTTCGCGCGTGCTGGTTCGACGTATCGGTGGCACAGCCGATACGGGAGGACATCGATGAAGCGCATCCTGCTGACAGTGGTGGCGTTGATCGCCGCCCTGCTGACCGGGCAGAGCACGGCCGCCGCCGAGTTGTGGCCGGGGCGGCACACCTACACGGGGGCCGTCGACGGCGCCGAGTACCGGGTCGAGACACCGCGGCGGTGGAACGGCACGCTGGTCCTGTTCAGCCACGGCTACATCCCGGAGGGGGTGCCGTTCCCGCCGGGCGTCACGCTCACCCTGCGTGCGGAGACCGAGCAGTGGCTGCTCGACCACGGCTTCGCACTGGCCGGTTCCGACTACCGCGGCCGCACCGGCCTGGCGATCGACGACGCGCTCGACGACCAGGTCGCGCTGCTCGACTGGTTCGAGGACAACGTGGCCGAACCGAGGCGAACCGTCGCGACCGGGTTCTCCATGGGCGCGGGCATCGCGGTCCGCCTCGCGGAGCGGCACCCGGACCGGTTCGACGGCGTGCTGGCGATCGGCGGCCAGAACGACGTGCCGGCGACGCTCAACCGTGGCCTGGACGTCACGTTCGGGGTCCGCACCCTGCTGACCGACGACCAGCACCTCGAACTGGTGAAGGCGACCGACCCCGCGCACAGCGTGCGGGTGCTGCAGGACGGTGTGCACGAGGCACTGACCACGCCAGAGGGGCGGGCACGCCTGGCACTGATCGGCGCCATCGGCCAGCTCCCCAGGTGGGCGAGCGCACACGACCGGCCGCCCACCGACATGACGGCGGCGATCCAGGCGCAGACGTGGTGGACCGAGTCGGCCTACGTCGCCACCCTCGGCCCGACCGGCCGGGTCGACATCGAGCGCAGGGCGGGCGGCAACCCGTCGTGGAACGTCGGCGTCGACTACGCGCAGCAGCTCGTGCGATCGGGTGACCTGCCGTTCGTGCGGGCGGCCTACCGCGCGGCGGGCGCGGACCTGGCCGCGGACCTGCGCAAGCTGGCCGAGGCGCCACGCATCGAGGCGGACCCGGCGGCGGTCGCGTGGGCGTACCGGTACGGCGTCAGCGCCGCGACGACCCCGGTGCCGGTGGTCACGCTGCACGGCCTCGGCGAGGGCCTCATCACGTCGGACGCCCGCTGGTACGGCGAGCAGGTCCGCCTGCACGGCAGGCCCGACCGACTGCGGCAGCTGTACGTCGACAGGGGCAACCACGGCGCGTTCAGCGCGGCCGACGAGGTGGTGGCGCTGGGCACGCTCCTGACCCGGATCGAAACGGGCCGGTGGCCGAACACCAGCCCGTCGGCGCTGAACGCCCGGGTCGCCGCGTTCACGCCGCCACTGCAGACGGTGCTGGACCTGTACACGTTCACCGACAAGGTCATGCCACCCGCCTTCACGGACCGCCAGCCACCGAGGGCGTTGCGCCCTTCGCGGTAGCGGTCGGTTGTCCTGAAAGGCGCGTTCAGGTCGCTGCGTGACATGAACGCGCCTTTCAGGAGATGAGGGGCCGGGCGCTGCGCGCCCGGCCCGGCGAAGCGGGCCCCACCCGAACTCCCGCACGCCAGGAACCCATCCGACCCGCCAGGCGCTCCCCGCCCAGACACGCGAAACGGGCCGACCCGAACCGAACCCCGCAAGCCAAGCCGGACACTGCGCGCCCAGCCCGCGAACCGGACCCCACCCGAACCTCCACAAGCCAGGGCACCCATCCGACCGGCCAGCGCTACGCGCCCAGCCCCGCGAAACGGGCCCACCCAAACCGAACCCCCACAAGCCAAGCCAGGCACTGCGCCCCGGGCCGCGAAGCGGGCCCACCCAAACCCCCGCAAGCCAGGCACCCATCCGACCAACCGGGCGCTACCCGCCCAGCCCCGCGAAACGGGCCCACCCGAACCAAACCCCCACAAGGCAAGCCGGATCCGCGAAGCGAACCCGCACACCCGGAGTGATGAAGACCCCTCCACCACACCGGCGCAACGACCCACCTACGCCGCCGCGCCGAACCATCTGGTCAGTGCCGCGCGGAGGGCGTCCGGGTCCGGGTCGGCGGACGCCCACGCCACGTACCCGTCGGGCCGCACGAGCATCGCCGCCGCGGGGCCGTCGGCGCCGGTGACGGTGTCCACGCGGTCGTGCCACCCCTCGATCTCCTTGCCCAGCACGCCGTCGGCCGTCAGGTCGAGCAGCAGGGGGCGCGCGGTCCGCATGAGTTCCGCCAGTCGCACACCGCCGTCCAGTACGACGTCCGGTGCCCAGCGGCCGGCGAGCGGGTGGGTGTCGCCCACCTCGTAGTGGATGTCGGCGCCCGCCATCATGTTCGCGATGTGTGCGACGTTCGCCTTGTCCCGCAACAACTCCGTGAACAACGTGCGCAGCGCCGTGACCTCGCTGCCCGGGGCGATGAGCGCCGACTGCGCCTGCGTGTGCATCACCACCCGCTCGCTTGCGGGCCTGCGCTCGCTCTCGTACGTGTCCAGCAACCCGGCAGGCGCATGGCCCCGCACCTCCGCCGCCAGCTTCCAGCCCAGGTTCACCGCGTCCTGCAACCCCAGGTTGAGCCCCGGGCCGCCGATCGCGGAGTGCACGTGTGCCGCGTCGCCGACCAGCAGCACCCGGCCGTCGCGGAAGCGGTCCGCGATGCGGGTGTTGCCGCCGGTCAGCTTGCGCAGCAGGTGCGGGCCGTCGCCCACGGGCGGGCCGAGCGGCACGTCGACGCCGAGCACGCGCCGCGCGCTCGCGCGCAGTTCGTCGAGCGTCAGCGGCTCCTCGCCGGCGGCCCCGCCGAACTCCGTCGTCGAGATCGTCGTGCCGGTGGGCAGGGGCGCGTACACGAACAGGCCGCGTTCGGTGCGGTGGTGCATGAGCGGCGGGATCGGCCCGTAGCCCGGCACGGTCAACGCGCCCGTCACCGGGTCCACCAGCTCCGGCGGCACGGTCGCGTGCGCGGTCCGCGACACCGTGTCGTCCCGGGTGACGCCGGGGAACCCGATGCCGGCGAGCTTGCGGACCGTGCTGTGGCCGCCGTCCGCGCCGACCAGGTACCCGGCGCGGATTCGGTACGCGCCGCCGACGTCGACGGTCACGCCGTGCTCGTCCTGCGTGCAGCCGGTGACCTCGTGGCCCCTGCGGATCTCGACCCCGAGTTCGGCCGCCCGCTCGGCGAGCACCGCTTCGATCCGGTGCTGCGGCACGGGGAGGATCGTCAGCGGGTTGTCGGCGAGCCCCGCCAGTTCCAGCGGGAGCGCCCCGAACACGAACCTGGGCGCCGGGATCGGCGGCGACGGGCTCCCGCTGAGCCGTTCGTGCAGACCTCTGCGGTCGAGCAGGCGCACGACCTGCCCGACGAGGCCGTTGGCGCGGTGCTCCCTGGTCTGCTCGGTCCGGCGTTCCAGTACGACTGACCGGACTCCGGCCAGGCTCAGTTCGCAGGCGAGCATCAGCCCGTTCGGGCCCGCTCCGGCGATGACGACGTCCACGTCCACGGTGGTGCTCCTCGTTTTCCGGGCACGCCGCACCGACCCGGCGGCACGCCGGGCGACGGGCAGTGCGTGATGGGGTCAGGGCGTTGGCAGCCCGGCGGCGAGCCGGGCCAGTGCCTCACGCAGCAGGTCGGCGACCGAACCGGGCCGCTCGTTGCGCAGCCAGTGTTCGACGCACACCGCGATGGCGCCGGTGACCGCACGGGCCACCAGCTTCGGGTAGATGTCGGTCTCGACGTCGGTGCCGGTGCGCTCGGCGATGACGGACGCGAACTCGTCCTCCATGGCCGCGCTCGCCTTCAGGAACTCGCCCTGCAGCGCGGGTTCGCTGACCATCAGGCGCACGCCCTCGACCCACTGCTGCTGGTCGGTGGTCCCCCGCTCGGCCGCGCCGAGGGCGAACCGCGCGAGCGTGGCGTTGGTGATCGCCTCCCACAGCGGCTCGTCGGCGGGCCGGTTCCGCAGTTCCTCCGCGATCACCCGCGCACGTTCGAGCTGCCGGGCGGCGATCGCCTCGCCCTTGCTCGCGAAGTAGTTGTTGAAGGTGCGGGGCGACACCCCGGCCTCGGCCGCGATGTCCTCGACGCGCACGTTGTCGAAGCCCCGCTCCACGGTGAGCCGGATCGCGGCCCAGCTCAGCGCGATGCGCGTCTCCTGCTTCTTGCGCTCCCGCAGCCCTGGCCGCGGGCCGTCCCCGGTGTCCACGCCACCACCATACCCACAAACTTGCGGGGCCCGCAAAGTTTCGTCGTCCGCAAGTTTTGCCGGGCCCGGCGGCGGGCGGGGCCCGGCCGTAGCCTGGGACCGTGCACGCACGTGAGATGGCCGAGGAGTTCCCCGTCATCGGACTGGACTCGGACGCGTGGGAGGCGGTCACCCTGCTGGCCGAGCACCGCCTGCCCGGCCTGGTGGTGACCGAGCCGCCGGACGGGCGCCCGCACTCGATCCTCCCGGCGTCGCAGGTCGTCCGGATGCTCGTGCCGAGCTACGTCCAGGACGACCCGTCGCTCGCCGGTGTGCTGTCGGAGTCGATGGCCGACCGGGTCGCGGACAAGCTCAAGGGCAAGACCGTGCGCTCGCTCGTGCACAAGCACCCGCCGGAGCTGGCGGTCGTCGACCACGACGACACGATCGTCGAGGTGGCGGCGGTGATGGCCCGCCTGCAGTGCCCGCTCGCCGCGGTGCTGGCGGACAAGCGGCTGATCGGCGTGATCACGGCGTCCCGCCTGCTGCAGGTCGCGCTCGGCCACCGCTGACCGCTCAGCCGAGCACGAAGTACCGCAGCCACAGGTAGGGCGCGGCGACCACGACGGTGATCGCGGTGATGACGACGCCCTTGCGCGTGAACTCCCAGAACGAGATCGGGTTGCCCGCCCGCAACGCGATGCCCAGCACGACGACGTTGGCGCTGGCCCCGATCGCGGTCATGTTGCCGCCGAAGTCCGCGCCGAGCGCGAGCGACCACCACAGCGCCTGCGCGTGCTCCGGATTGTCGATGCTCCGCGACAGGTCCAGCACCAGCGGGCTCATGGTGGCCACGTACGGGATGTTGTCGATCACCCCGGACAGCACCGCGGACACGAACAGGATCAGCATGACCGCGAGGAGCGCGTCGCCGCCGGTGGCGTCGGTGACGACCGCCGCGAGGTCGCCGATCACGCCCGTCTTGACCAGCGCGCCGATCATGATGAACAGCCCGGCGAAGAACAGCAGCGTCTCCCACTCGACGCTGTCCAGGTACTGGCGGGGCGGCAGCCCCGAGACCAGCACGAGCACGCCCGCGCCGAGCAGCGCGACCACGGACGGCTCGACGTGGAACACCGAGTGCCCGACGAACGCGGTGAGCACGGCGACGAGCACGGCACCGCACTTGACCAGCAGCCGGGTGTCCTGGATCGCCTCGCGTTCGTTCAGCTCCATGACCCCGGCCGCCTTGTCCGGGTCGACGGTGAACGAGCCGCGGAACAGCCACGGCAGGACGAGCGTGAACACGACCAGCTCGACCAGCACGATCGGCGTCATGTGCACGAGGAAGTCGTTGAAGGTCAGCCCGGCGCGGCTGCCGATGATGATGTTCGGCGGGTCGCCGATCAGGGTGGCGGCGCCGCCGATGTTGGAGGCGAACACCTCGGCGATGAGAAACGGGACGGGGTTGATGTCGAGCCGCTCGCACACCAGCAGGGTCACCGGCGCGATCAGCAGCACCGTGGTCACGTTGTCGAGGAACGCGGACGCGACCGCGGTGATCAGCACCAGCAGGACCATGATCCGCAGCGGCGAGCCCTTGGCGCGTTTGGCCGCCCAGATCGCGACGTACTCGAACACGCCCGTCCGCCGCAGGATCCCGACGATGATCATCATGCCGAGCAGCAGGAAGACGACGTCCCAGTCGACGCCCGTCTCGTGGGAGTAGAACGCGTCCGCCGAGCCGACCACGCCCAGCGCGAGGACGACGGCGGCGCCACCGAGCGCCGCCGCGGTCTTGGGCACCCGCTCCGTGGCGATCAGGGCATAGGCCACCACGAAGACGACGATCGCGATCCCGGTGCTCACCGGGTGCCAACATGCCGGAAACCCGGAGCCAGGGCAAACCGCCGTCCTGTTCGCGCGGTGTGCGACGTTTGATGACCACACAGGAGGGTGGGACGATGGGTGGTGGTCCCGGGAAGGAGCGCGACATGTCCGACCCCATGACATCAGCCACCCGGAAACGCCCCGTCCTCGCGGGGTTCGACGGCTCGGCGACCGCGCGGACCGCGGTCATGTGGGCCGCGGCCGAAGCCGCCCGCCGCGGCGCCGAACTGCTGGTGGCCCGCGCGTACGAGCGCCCGATCGACATCACCGACCTGTCGTGGACCCCGGTGGGCCTGCGCGACCGCTGGCCGAGGTCCACGCACTGCGACAACGCGGTGCGGGAGCTGGCCGCGGACTGCGCGGCCGCCCACCCGGACCTGGCGGTGTCCACCACCATCCGGGCAGGCCACCCCAGCGACGTGCTCGGCGAACTGGCCGAGGAGACCGACGCGGCACTGGTCGTGCTCGGCGCGGCGGAACACGGCCCGGTCGCCCGTTTCGTGCTGGGCTCGGTCGCCGCCGACATGGTGCACCGCGTGGCACGCCCGCTCGTTGCCGTCCGGCACGCACCGACCACCGCCGCCGACGCCCCGGTCGTGCTCGGCCTGGCGGGCACCGCGGCGGACGAGCCGGCGGTCGGGTTCGCGTTCGACGTCGCGGCCCGCCTGCGCGCCCCGCTGCACGCGATCCACTCGAGCCACCAGCGCGACAGCGTGGTGCACGCGGAACGGCTGCTCGCCCCGTGGCGGGAGCGGTACGCCGGGGTGCCGGTGCGCACGGACGTCCTCGCCGACAAGCCGGCGCAAGCACTGGTCGACCGGTCGGCGGGCGCACGCCTGCTCGTGGTCGGCTGCCACCACCACGGGGCCCTGCACCGGGCACTGCTCGGTTCCGTCAGCCACACGTCGCTGCACCACGCCGGGTGCCCGGTGGCGGTGGTCCCGTCCGCACGTCACCGCGCCCCACGACACGCAACGACCGCGGCGGTCGCCAGCGGGTAGGTGCGGTCGGCCTGGTGGGAGCGCCTCCGCGTGCCGCACGCCACGGCAAGCACGAACCGAACGAGCCTCGGCGGACCACACCGGCCCGGCCGTCACCTGGGCACAGGCACCACACCGGGGAACCCGCCGCCCCTGTCCTGGCAGGCGCGTTGAGGACAACGCCGCTGTCCCGAACGCGCCTTTCAGGACACCACACATCACGGCAAGCACGAACGGGAACGAGCCTCGGCAGACCACACCGGCCCACCCGGCCACCCGGCCCACGCGCCACCCGGCCCCAGGGGCACCACACCGGCGAGCACCCGCCGCCCCTGCCCTGAACGCGCCTTCCGGACACCGCACGCCACGGCAAGCATGAACCGAACCCACCGAGCCTCGCCCGACCACCCGACCGAACGCGCCACCCCGAGGAGAGCCGTCCTGACAGGCGCGTTTCGGACCCGCTGGCCTCAGGACCGGCAGCCGAACCTCGACGGCGACCCACGCCACGAAAAATTCCCCGGCGGGCTGTCCATTTGGCCTGACCCCGTCCGTAGTGGTGTCATGCGGCGACGGTCGCCGCTGGGGATGAGGGAGTCGGATCGTGAAGTACATGCTGCTGATCAACGCCGGGGCGGTCGACGAGGCGGGTGCGAACGTCGAGTGCACGCCCGAGGACTGGATGGTCTTCGACAAGGAGGTCAAGGAGGCCGGGGTCCTGGTGTGCGCGGAGTCGCTCGCCGACCTGGTGACCGCGACCGCGGTCCGGGTCGACGAGCAGGGCAGGCGGACCGTGACCGACGGGCCCTTCGCCGAGACGCGGGAGGTGCTCGGCGGGTTCTACGTGATCGACGTGCCGGATCTCGACGTGGCGCTGGACTGGGCGGCGCGGTGCCCCGGCTCCCGCGGCAGCGGCTCGGTCGTCGTGCGGCCGGTCGCGGACTTCGGGGTCTGAGCACCGGTGACCGAGGTGACGGCGTCGGTGGCCGCCGTGTTCCGCGAGGAGCACGGCAGGCTGCTGGCGGCGCTCGTCCGCCGCTTCGGCGACCTCGACCTGGCCGAGGAGGTCACGTCCGAGGCGATCGAGGCGGCGCTCGCGCACTGGCCGGTCGACGGCGTCCCGCCGAAACCGGGCGCGTGGCTGATGACCACCGCGCGCCGCAAGGCCGTCGACCGGCTCCGCCGGGACCAGGCGCTGACCGCCCGGCTCGCCGTCCTGCGGGTGGAGGCGGACCGGGCGGGGCCGGTGCCACCCGCGCAACTGACCACCGACCTGCCCGACGAGCGCCTGCAGCTGTTCTTCACGTGCAGCCACCCGGCGCTCGCCGAGGAGGACCGGGGCGCGCTCGTGCTGCGCTGCCTCGCGGGCCTGACCACCCCGGAGGTGGCGCGCGCGTTCCTCGTCCCGCAGGCGACGATGGCGAAGCGGATCACGCGGGCCAAGAAGAAGATCCGCGAGGCGCGGATCCCCTTCCGCACCCCGGACGCCGACGAGCTGCCCGAACGCCTGCCGGGCGTCCTGGGAGTGCTGTACTCGATCTTCACCGAGGGCTACGCCGCCAGCGCGGGACCCGACCTGCAGCGGGTCGACGTCGCCGAGGAGGCGATCCGGCTGACCAGGATCCTGCGCCGGCTGCTCCCCGCCGAGCGGGAGGTGGCCGGGCTCCTCGCGCTGATGCTGCTCACGCACGCCCGCCGCGCCGCGCGCACCGGGCCGGACGGCGCGCTGGTGCTCCTCGACGACCAGGACCGCGGCCGCTGGGACCGGCCCATGATCGCCGAGGGCGCTGACCTGGCGGCGGTCGCGCTGACCGGCGGGCCGCCCGGCCCGTACGGGGTGCAGGCCGCGATCGCCGCGCTGCACGACGAGGCGGCGGACCTCGCGAGCACGGACTGGCCGCAGATCGTCGCGCTCTACGACGTGCTGCTCGCGCTCACCCCGTCCCCCGTCGTCGCGCTGAACCGGGCGGCGGCGGTGGCGATGCGCGACGGGCCGGGCGCCGGGTTGTCGCTGCTCGACGAGCTGGCCGGGGAGCCGCTGCTGCGTGCCTACGGCCCCTACCACGTGGCACGGGCCGACCTGCTGCACCGGCTGGGCAGGCGGACCGAGGCCGCGGCCGCCTACCGGACGGCACTGGACCTCGCGGGCACCGACCCGGAACGGGCCCACCTGCGACGTCGCCTCACCGCCCTCGACCGCCCCTGACCTGCGTCGACTGGCGGACCCCAGAATGCGTGCTTAGGGTGACACGAAGGGTGCGGAGTGTCATGAGCGCTGGTGGGGAGGCCATCACATGGCGAGTGGCATGCGGTCCGGGAGGCAGGTCCGACGTCTCGTCCAGCCGAGGGCGCGGTTGCGCGCCGAGCAGGTCGTCGAGGGCAGATCGGTGCTGGTGCGCGTCACCGGGGAGCTGGACAGCATCACGGCGGACACGCTGAGCGCGACGCTCACCGACGCCGAGGCGGTCGTGTCCCCGCCCGCACCCGTCGTCGTGGACCTCACCGGCGTGACCTTCCTCGGCGCGGCCGGGCTGTCGGTGCTGGTCGAGCACCACGAACGGTGCGCGGCGATCGGCAGCGCGCTGCTGATCGTGCCGGGCAGCAAGGCGGTGCGCCGGGCCATGACGGTCACCGGTCTGCACGCGCGCCTCGCGCTCATCCCCGCTCCGCGGTAACTCACGCGGGTGAGTCTCGCGACTCCCGCGTGACGATCGCGTGGCCCCGTTGTCTCGTTCGTGAGGGGCGCACGGCCGCTCGTCCGGAACTACGTGGGGTGGGTCGGGCGGGTGGCCGTGGCGTGCCGGGCGCCACCGGGGAGTGACGGCGGGGACCGTCTCGACGCGAGGGAGCGGTGCGCACGGCACGAAGAGCGGGTGGCGTCGGTCGATGACCGGCGCCACCCGCCCTCACATGACTGTCAGATCAGGACGGTCAGAGGTCGAGCGTCCAGGTGTCGATGTAGCCGGTGTCCAGGGACGCCGCGTCGCGGACCCGGAGGTTCCAGGTGCCGTTGGCGGTCTCGGAGGACAGGTTCACGGTGTAGGTCTGGTTGATGTTGTCGGCGCTGCCGCCCGAGCGGTTGTGCAGGTTGTACACGGAACCGTCCGGCGCGACGAGGTCGACGACCAGGTCACCGATGTAGGTGTGGACGATGCTGACCGCCACGGTCGACGACGAGCTGGCGGTGCCCGTGCAGCCGGAGATCGAGATCGGGCTGTTCACCGTCGAGTTGTCGTTGATCGTGTAGTTGGTGCCGTTGGTGGCGGCCGGGCAGGGCCCGGGCGGGGTCACGGTGCCGGAACCGGTGTACAGCAGGAGGTTCGGGGAACCGGTGCCCGGGCTCGTGATCTTGTTCGGGGTGGCGTTGGCCTTCATGGCCGACTGGACCGACGCGGGCGAGGCGGACGGGTTGGCGGCCAGGTAGAGGGCCGCTGCGCCGACCACGTGCGGGGTGGCCATCGACGTGCCGCTGATGTTGTTGGTCGCGGAGTCGCTGGTGTTCCACGCGGAGACGATGTTCTGCCCCGGGGCGAAGATGTCGGTGCAGGAACCGTAGTTCGAGAACGAGGCACGCGCGTCGGTGTTGGTCGACGCGTTCACCGTGATCGCCTCGGCGACGCGGGCCGGGGTGAAGTTGCAGGCGTTGGAGTTCGAGTTGCCGGACGCGATGCCGTAGGTGACACCGTCCGCGATGGAGTTGCGGACCGCGTTCTCCGTGGCGGTGTCCGAACCCGAGGCGCCGAGGCTCATGTTCGCCACGGCCGGGCCGGAAGTGTGGTTCGAGGTCACCCAGTCGATGCCGGCGGCGACACCCGCGAACGAGCCGGAGCCGTTGCAGTCCAGCACCTTCACGGCGACCAGGCGGACGCCCTTGGCGAGGCCGTAGCTCGAACCGCCGATGGTGCCGGCGACGTGCGTGCCGTGGCCGTTGCAGTCGGTGTTGTTGCCGTCCCCGGTGGTGTTGGTGCCCCACACGGCACGGCCACCGAAGTCGCTGTGGGTGGTGCGGATACCGGTGTCGATCACGTAGGCGGTGACGTTGCTCGCCGTGGTCGAGTACGAGTACTTGCTGTTGAGCGGCAGGTCGCGCTGGTCGACGCGGTCAAGGCCCCACGAAGGCGGGTTCAGCTGGTCCACCGTGGCGTGGACGGTGCGGTTCTGCTGCACGTAGGCCACGTTCGGGTTCGCCGCGAGCTGGCGGGCGGCCTGCTCGCTCATCGTGCCCGCGAAGCCGCGCAGCGCCGACTTGTAGGTGTAGTCGACCTTGCTGCCGTACTTCTCGGCCAGGCTCGACACCTGGTCGCTGACGCTGGACGCGGACATGCCCGCGTCCTTGAACACGACGATGTAGCTGTCCTTGATCGCGTCGGCCGCGCCGGCGTACAGGACGTCACCCTCGGCCGCCTGTGCCACCGTCGTACTGAAGCCCATGCTGATCAACGCGGCAGTGGCCGCCGCGAGCGAAGCTCCGAGAACTCGTCTCTTCGAGCTTGCGCGTGACTCTCCCATGGCGTGGTTTCTCCTTTGCAGGGCAGCCGACCCCCGGCCCTCGTCGGGTGTCGACTGTGGATGGAGATGGAGCGTGTTCGCGCGGAACGCATCCCACATTCGTTCAAAGGAGCCCGGTCACACAAGAGAGTGAGACGCTTCCGCGCCGTGCTCTTGTGAACGTTTGATCGCCCGCTGTGAAGAAGTTGGGCTGAGCGGCGCAGCAGATTCATCCGGATGCCACGTCCCGTTTCGCGTCACGCCCCCTCCGCGCGCGGTCAGCGCTCGAACCAGGTCAGGGTTCCCCGCTTCGCGGGGCCGGGCGCTGCGCGCCCGGCGTGCCGGGATCGGCTCCTGCCAGGAGCAGCGCCACTGTGGCGGAACCCCCTGCCGTGACGAAGAGCCCCTTCCTCGCCCCAGCGCACCGAAGGACCCCTCCGTCACACGCGAACGTGACGAAGGGGTCCTTCGGTGCGGCCGTCAGGGGTGGCGCAGGCGGGCCATGATCAGGCCCACGTAGTGGTCCATGTCGGCCTGCAGGCAGGGCAGTTCCGCGTGCTTGCCGGTGCAGCCGGGCGCCCACGACGAGCCGTCCCCGTAGTCGGCGAACTCGAACGGGATCCCCGCCGCGCGCAGGTGGTCGGCCGTCACCAGTGCCGTCGCCCTGGCCCGGTTCTCCACCACCGCCTGGATCGGGTTCACGGTCAGGTCACCGCCGTTGCCGACGTACATCGCGACGCCCATCCCCCGCAGCGGGCCGACGTGCTGTGCCGGGCTCTGCGCGTTCCACACCCCGTCGAACGGCCACACGCCGGGCCCGAAGATCGCGTCGGTCGGCACGGTCGGCGTCCCGGACGCGGGCAGCTGCGTCGTCGCGACCACCGCGGCCCGCAGTTCCTGGTTCAGCAGGTCGAGGCCACCCGAGAAGCTGCCCACGTAGGAGAACAGCTCCGGCCGGTGCTCGGCGTAGTGGAACGCCCCGAAGCCGCCCATCGAGTGCCCGGAGATCGCCCTGCCCTCCCGCGCGGCGACCGTGCGCAGGTTCGCGTCGACGAACGGGATCAGCTGGTCGAGGTGGAACGTCTCCCAGTTCTGCGGTCCGAGCGACCCGGGCCGGACCCAGTTCGAGTACCAGCCGCGCCCGCCGCCGTTGGGCTGCACGGTGATCAGCGGCACGCCCTCGGTGGCCTGCTCCGCGATCCGCAGGTTGGCCTGCGTGTTCGGGTAGTCCTGGTGACCGTGCAACGTGTACAGCACCGGGTACCGCTCGGCGCCGCCGGAGTACCCGGCGGGCAGCGTGACCATGACGACGTGCTCGTCCGCCACCTGGTACCGCATCGGCTGGTACCGCGGCACCGCGGTGGAGCGGACGGCGAAGGTGAACGTGCGGTCGCTCCCCTCGACGAACGCGGGCTGCCGCACCACGGTCAGCCCGAACCCGTCGGCGAACACCGGCAGCTCGGGCGCCGCCTGCGCGGCGGGCGCGGTGAACGCGGACGCCGCGACGACCCCCGCGAGCACCACCTTGGACAGGACCTTCACCGGGTCACCCCTTCGCAGAGCGCGGCGTCGACCACGTCGTCGCGCGTCGGTTCGGCGGCGGTGGCCACCATCGTGTTCGTGACGATCGCCGCGTAGCGGCCATCGTCGGTGACCATGGTCATCGAGCTGTGGCCGGTCGGGAGGTCACCGGCGTGCCCCCACGCCTCGCCGCCGCAGGACAGGTCGAGGTGCATGAGCCCGAGCCCGTACGCGGGGCTGTGCGCGGGCAGCTCCCGCATCTCGGCGAGCGTCGCGGCCGACACCAGTTCACCGTCGGCGAGGGCGCGTTCGAACGTGACCAGGTCGGTCATCGTGGACTCCATCGCACCGGCGGAGCTGTACCGGGTCAGCTCGACGTTGCGGGTGTTGTCGAACCACAGGTAGAACGGCGGCAGACGGCCGCCGACGTAGCCGGGCACGTACGGGTCGGCGAGCGTGCGGTCCCGGCCGGCCGGGAAGCGGGTCCCGGTGAGCCCGAGCGGCGCGATGATCCTGGTGGTGATCGCCTCGCCGATCGACTGGCCGGTGAGCCGTTCGACGAGCATGCCGAGGACGTTGTAGCCGGCGTTGGAGTACCCGAAGGCGGTGCCGGGCGGGAACTGCGGCGGCTGGGTCAGCGCGGACCGCACCAGCTCGGCGAGCGTGTAGGTGCCGTCGGCCTGGGGCCGCGGGTTCACCGGGTCGCGCGGGATGCCGCTGGTGTGCTGGAGGATCTGCCGCACGGTGATGGCGTTGCCGTCGTTGCCGTTGCCGGTGACGACGCCGGGCAGGTACCGCTCGATCGGCGCGTCCAGCGCCACCCGGCCCTCGTCGACCAGCTGCAGCACGGTGACCGCGGTGAACGTCTTGGTCTGGCTGGCGATCCGGAAGTGGTCGCCGGGCGTGATCGCGCGGTCCGCGCCGACCTTCGCGGTGCCACTGTGGACGGTCCAGGAACCGGTGCCGTCGCCCGCGTGGACGGCCGCGCCCGGGCCCGCGTGGGCCAGGTACCGGTCGAGCAGCGCCCGCACCTGGTCGTGTTCCGCCGCCGCCTGCGCGGGCAGCGGGGCGGCGAACGCCGCCGTCACCGCCAGCACGCACGCGACGCTCCTGCCGATGTTTCTTCTCATGCCCTCTCCCCAACTGCCGGGTTCCGGTTGCCGATCTCCTCGAACATCTGCCGTGCGGTCCGCGTGACCGCCGTCGCCGCGTCGGCCGCGTCGAGCAGGTCCTGCCCGCTCGCGAGCAGCGCGGTGAGCCGGTCCGCGGCCCGACCTCCCGCGGTCGCCGCGATCGCGACGCACCTCGGGATCGCCTCGGCGACGCTCTGCCCGAGCGTCGCGGACGCCTGTGCGACGGCCTCCGCCATCACCGGGACGATCGCCGCGACGGCCTCGGCGACGAGCCACGTCACGGCGCCGACCACCCGTGCGGCCGCGGCCGCCGCCCCGGCGAGCGCGCTCGCGATCACGCCGCTGCTCGCGGCGAGCGCGGTGAGCGCGTCGGCGAACCCGGTGTGCGCGTCCGCCGTGGCCCCGCGGTAGGTGGCCGCGGCCGCCGCCACGTCCGCCGCGGCGCGCTCGAACTCCAGCGCGGCCTCGGTCACCGGGACCGGGTTGCCGCGCAACTGGTTCAGCGGTTCCGCGAGGAACGACACGAACGGTGTCAGCCAGCCGAGCCCCGCGACGTCCATGCCGGACAACGGCAGGCCCGGCGGGTGGCCGTCACCGGTGCCCGCCACCCGCACGGTGTCGATGAGCCCGGCCCGCGGCGGTACGACGGCGAACCGCCCGCCGAGGTCGGCGTCGCCCCGGCGCAGCGCCGCGCTCAGCGCGTCCGCCGCGGACACCGCGGCGGTGACGGCCGCGGTCGTCTCGGCCATGGCGTCGAGCAGCCCGGCGACGACGAACTGCGTGAACGCGCCGAGCGGCCGGTCGCCGAGCGCGTCCGGCAGCTGCCCGGCGACGACGACGAGCTGGTCGGCGACGACGTCGAGGCGGCAGGCGTGCGCCTCCCCCGGTTGCCCGGTCACCTCGGCGTGCCCGCCGGGAGGTGCCGGGTCACGTGGTCGAGCGCGGGGCCGTGGCCGAGGTAGTCCGCCATGATCGCGGCGACCCGGGCGCCGGCGGCCTGCTGCGCCTGCCACGCGGTGTCGACGATGAGCCGCGCGAGCTGTTCGGGGCGCAGTGCGGTGGCGGCCGGGGTCAGGGTGACGGCGTCGAAGGCGCCGCCCGCGCGGACGGTGACGGTGACCTCGCCGCCGGGCGACGTGGCGTGCCCGGCCGCCGCACGCAGTGCCGCACCGGCCGCCGCCGCGTTCGCGGCCGTGCGTGCCAGCAGGTCCTCGTAGTCCGCCAGCCACCGCGCGGATTCCACCTCGTCGCCCCCTTCGCTCGGTCCGCCGATGCTCGGCGCCGGGGGCGCCGCCGAGCCAGGCCAGGTCACCGGCCATATCTGGCCGGTACCGGCGGACCAGCGGAAACGGCTCAGCGGCCGGTCGTGTACCGGTTCGCGAGGTGGTCCTGGAGGCGGGCGTGGCGGAACTGGTAGACCGCACCGGCGCGGCGCAGCACACCCCGCCGGTAGGCGTCGTCGAGGAACGCGTGGACGGCGAACGGCAGCCGCCCGGTCAGCGGCAGCCACACGCGCGCGAACACCACCCACTGCCCCCACGCGGTGAGGGCGAGCGCGAACCCGACCGCGCCGCCGATCCCGCCGACCAACCCGAACGCGAGGCCGAACAACGGGTTCCACTCGAAGGTCAGACCGAACAGGTAGCCGGGTGGCAGGGTGTTCAGCAGCGTCACCGCGAGCCAGCTGGTGGCCGTGACGGCGACCGCGAAGCCGGGCCCGAACAGGAGCACCTGCACGACCACGGTCGTGCGGTTGACGCGCAGCAGCTCGGCCGGGCTGCCCGCGGAGGTGATGTCGAGCGGCGTCTCACCGAGTGCCATGAGCCCGAACACGAGCCCGGCGGCGACCGCGAACACGACGGCGAACACCAGCGCGTCGGCGACGCCCACGACGACCCCGCGCCCGGTGCCCATCAACAGGGCACGCACCGACTCGCGCATGAGCCCCAGCAAGAACCCCAGGATCGCCCCGCCCACCGCACCGATGCGGAACCGGGCGCCGAAGTGCCCGCGCCGGTGCCCGCCGCGGCGGAACCCCAGGCGCACCCGGGAGGGCCGGAGCACCACCGGCAGGTACCGGGACGCGAGCCCGTGGGCCAGCCCGAACGCCAGCCCGGCGACGACGCCGAGCAGCACCCCGAACACGACCTGCGGCCCGGTGATCCCGTGGAGGATCGCGGCCTCGACGACGATGTCCGCCGCCGCGACCCCGAGCGCGACGAGGAGGCTGACCACGAGCACGCGGACGGGACGGTGGAGGGACACCCCGAAGTGCCACCAGGCGAGGTCGTGCGTGCCGAGCCGGGTCAGGTGGTGGGCGAGGTGGCCGAACCAGTGCTCGACGCGTTCGGGGTCGAACCGCCGGTCGTCGGGCTGGTGCCGGTAGACGGTCGGGACGAAGTTGCCGAGCAGGTGCTCCTCGACCGACTCCGGCGTGGGGAACGTGGTGGTGTCCAGCAGGACGGCGGGGTCGTGGTCGGGGGTGTCGCTGTAGATGGTGCGGGCGAGGCCGACCATCAGCGGTGTCGTCAGCACCTGCGTGAGGTTCGTGCTGGCGGTGCTGTGCGGGTGGTCGCGCAGCTCGGCGAGCACCGGCGCCCACGCCGTGCCGTCGTGCTTGCGGGTGGTGCGGGGCAGGTAGTCGACGAGGTCGGTGACGGTCAGGTCGGTCAGCCGGACCCCGGCGGCGGCGGTGAGCACGTCGGTCCCGGCGACGGCGGCGGCGTACTCCTCGGGGCGGCTCGTCAGCAGCAGCGGCAGGGTGGTGCCGTTGAGCGCCTCCAGGGCGGCGCGGTGCAGCCCGCCCGCGATCTCGTCGAACCCGTCGAGCACGGGCAGGATCCGGTCGGTGGCGACGAGCGCGGCGGCGAGCGTCGACCCGTCGGGGCCGGGCGCGCTCAGCCCGGGGTGGTCGCGCAGGAGCTGTTCGGTGAGCCAGTCGCGCAGCGGGGTCGTGGTCGGCTGCCACGACCCGAGGCTGAAGATGACCGGCACCGGGTCGGCGGCGGCCCGGTCTTTCAGCAATGCCAGCACGAACCGCAACGTGAGGATCGTCTTGCCCGACCCGGCCCGCCCGAGCACCACGAGCCGCCCGGACTCGACCTTGCGGTAGACGTCCACGATGTCGCCCAGCTGCCCGGAGAGGTCCAGCGGCGCGGCCCGCCCGCCGGCCCGGGCGCGCCGGATGTTGGCCCAGGAGTCGATCAGGTCCCCGTCCACCGTGCGCCACCGCACCGGCAGCGGGAACGGGTCGTGGATCTGCCGCTGTTCTTCCTCCCGCTGCCAGCGCGCACGGACGGCGTGGGCGAGCTGCCCGGCGGCCTCGGCGAGCCGGATGTCCACCGTGGACACCGGCTTCGGTTCGGGCGCCCGCTCCCCGTGCCCGGCGGCGGCGAACAGCTCCCCGCGTTCCGTGGCGTCCAGGTCGAGCGCCTCGGCAAGCCTGCGCACCGTACCGACGCGGGGGTCGGCCCGCTCGCCGGTCTCGAGGCCGCGGATGGTGCGGACGCCCAGGTCGGAGCGTTCGGCAAGGCCCTCCTGCGTCATGCCCGCCCGCAACCGCAGCTGCCGCAACAACGCGCCGAACTGGCTGGCCACATCACGCCTCTCGGGTCGGGGAACCCGACCTTATCGAGGCGGACGGCGTCCGCTCGGCGATGCGTGGCGGGTATTACGCCGAGTTCGGTCGCCGTTCACTCGCCGCTTGCGGGTGGTGTTGTTCGGATGCGGGGTTGGTCTGTTGCGCGGTGGGGTGCTGCGGGGCCTGGCTTGCCGGTGTCCTGAAGCGCCTTTCAGGGCACGCCCCGGGCGCGAGAACCCGGCGAGCTTCCCACCGCATCCGGTGGCGGCCCGCTGCGCGGGCCGGGCGCGCAGCGCCCGGCTCTCCACTGTCCTGAACGCGCCTTTCAAGACACCGACAACACCACCCCGGGCACGAACCCGCCAAGCCTCCCCACCACATCCCGTGGCGGCGCACAGCGTCCGGCCCTCCAAACTCGTGAACGACGCGGCACCAAAGCCGCCAAGCTTCCCCACCACGTCCATCGACCGCCCGCTACCCGGGGTTGAGCGCTGCGCGCCGGGCTCTCCGCCCGGCCCGCTCCGCGGACCGGGCACCCCGGGCACGACGAACGGCGGCGACCAGGCGCGAACCCAGCCACCGCCGTCCGAAAGAAACCTCAAGCCGCCTGGATGAGCTTGAACCACGGCGACGTGGCAGCGAGCCGATCGAGAACGGGCTGCCCGATGAACGCGCCCAGCCCGTTCCGGGCCGCCACCAACTCGGCCCGCCCGGCGTTCCCGCCCAGCAGCTGCTGGATCTGCCACGGCGTACCCACCGGGATCGGCAACGGCGGACCGTACGCCACGCGCTGCGGCTGCCGGTGCAGCACCAACCCCGACCCGAGGTCACGCGCGGGGTTGAGGTCGTACCCGTGGTCGCCGCTGGCGTACCCGACCAGCCCGTTGGCGAACGCCGCCAAGTTCGTGATCATGTTGGTCGAGTTGCAGATGCCGTCGTTCTCGTTGCACACGTTGCGGACGGCGAGGTCGCCGTAGTTCTGGCCGCCCTTCATGGTGACGCCGGGCAGGATCGTCGGCACGTTGGTCTCGATGCCGCCCGCGACACCGCCGAGGCCGCCGTCGCCGAAGGGCCTGCGCGGGTTGCCGTACAGGACGCCGTTGAGCAGCCCGTGCGGGATGGCCGTGTCGCGGGCCAGCCGTTCGAGCACGTCGCCGGCCACCACGGCGCCCTCCGAGTAGCCGGCGAGCACCAGGCGGGTGCCGGGGCACGCGGCGTGGAAGTCGCGCACCGCGCGGTCGAGCTTGGCGGTCCCCTCGGCGACCGACGCGTCCAGCGCCAGCCGGTCGACGACCGGGAAGACGCCCGCGTAGTACGGGACCTGCACGATCTGCCAGCCCGCGGGCGGGTTGGCGTTGAACCCCGAGCGGTTCCAGTTGACGAGCGACTCGCCCGCCCCGTACCCGTCGGTCTCGAACACGGCCGTGCCGGGGCAGGCCGCCGCGGTGGCGGTGACCTGCGACGTGGTGAGTGCGGCGGCCACCGCGACCACCGCGGTGGCCAGAGCCGCGAGCCTTCTCGTCATTCGGGTTCCTCCTGGTGGTGACGTGAGCGTCACCGATGGTGCCAAGAGGAACCCGGAGAGTCAGCGGATTGCGGGTGGCTCACCTGCGCCACTGCGCAAACGGGTCACGTCTTGCTGAACTCCTCGCTCACCGCGTTCGGCTGCCCTACTTCGCCGAGCGGCGCGGTGTTCCCCCGCCCAGGGCTCAGAAGCGCAGCCAGGTCCCCGCGAGGTCCTGCTGCTCGACGCCGGGCCTGGTGTAGTCGCACACGCCGGACGGGAACACGGCCAGCAGCCGCGCCCATTGCGCGTCGGTGAGGTCGTAGTCCGCGCGGTCCGGCGCGGTCAGCCTGCACTTGATCACGTCGGCGGCGACGTCCGCGCCCGCCACCTCGCGCGGGAACGACCCCGACGGGTACAGCCGCTCGCACGTGCTCGCCGGGTCGCGGTCCAGCGGTTGGGCCACGAACTCGGGGGCCGCGGTGCGGGTGTTGCAGCCTTCCCGGAGCGAAGCGGGCTTCGCGCGCACGATCTTGTCGATCCTCGGCGCGTGGGACGTGTCCCGCTCGAGCGCGGTCAGCCAGCGGTCCATCTGCGTGATCGCGTGCCGCACCAGCGGGCTCGCCGTGCTGAGGTAGCCGTAGCGGCCGTCCTCGAGGAGGCTCACGCGGTTCGCCGCCGTGCCGTTGGCCTTCTCGAGCCGCGCCTGCATGGAGAAGCTGTGGTAGCGGACGTGGATGTCGCCGTTGGGCGCGTCGTCGACGTAGGCGCGGTAGTCGATGATCGGGATGTCCGCGAGCCCGCCGCCGCCGTTGGTCAGCCTGCCCGTCCGGTACGCGGCGCGGACCGCCGGCAGGTCGGCCCGCGTGCGGGCGGGCACGATGTTAGCGTCCGCGTCGAAGCCGCCGACGCCCTCGTTGAGGTCGAGGAACTGGTCGGCCGTGATGGTCCCGTCGTGCAGCGCGGCCAGCCCGTACTGCACGCCGACGTTGTCCAGCGGCCTGCGCGCGAACCCGGTGGCCGGGTCGGCGCCGTAGACGTTCACGGCGTGGTCGTAGACGTCGCAGCGCGCGCCGCCCGGGTTGGTGGCCGGGTCGTAGCGCAGGTCCTCGGGCAGGACGCCGCAGAACACGCGCGGGTCGATGCGGCGGGCGCCCTGCGCGACGTTGGGCGCGGTCGCGTAGGTGACGAAGCCCGTGACGGCGCGCTTCTGCTCGGCGGTCCACCCGGCGGCGCCGGTGAGCCACGTGTCGAGCAGCCACGCGTCGGTGATCATGTAGACGGTGCCGAACCCGACCTCGGGGAACGAGCACGACGGGATGATGCCGTCGAAGATCCCCGGGTAGTTGTCGGCGATCTGGTGCGCCTGGTACGAGCCGCCCGAGCAGCCGTACCCGATCGTGTGGCGCGGCGGGCCGAACCGTTCGACGAGCCGCTCCTTGACCATCATCGCCGTCTCGGCGGCGGTCAGGTCCGAGCAGTTCATGCCGAACACGTTCAGCGACGACGACACGACCGCGAAGCCCTGGCCCAGCATGAACGCGTCGTCGACGCCGCCTGTCGCGTTGCCCTGCCGGTACCAGCCGCCGGTGCAGCCGCCGCCGAGGGTGTAGATCGCGCTGCCGTTCCAGCCCGCCGGCCGGTCGAACGGCGTCGGCTCGGGCTCGGTGAGCGGGTCGTGCAGGACCGCGGTCTGGTAGATGCCGCGGTTCACCGTGCCGGTCTCCATGCGCACGATGAACGGCACGGTCGCGCCGCGTGCCGTGGTGGTGGTCGCGAGGTCGCCGGGGTAGCCGGTGGCACCGGCGGGCCACGGGCGGTACTGGCCCGCGGTGGTGCGGTAGAAGTGGTCGGCCCTGGTGGTGGTGGAGCAGTCGTCGTCGAGCGGCGGGCCGAGGGTGTCGCCGAGCACCGGGAGCCGGAACGTGCCGGTCTCGCACACGAACGGGTGCTGGTGCGGACCGGAGAACACCGGTCCCTCGATCGGGTGGTTGACGAGCCGCACGGTGACGGGCGTGCTGCCCGGCGCGTACGCGGTGACCGTGTTGCCGCCGATGCGGAGACCGCCGACGAGGCCGGTGAGGGTGCCTGTGGCGGGATCCCACCGGAACGCGCTGGTCACGTCGGCGCCGTTGCGGGTGACGCGGGTCGCGGCGGGCGCGGACACCCGCAGCAGCGCGTCACCGCCGGTGACGGTGTCCGGGCGGCCGGACAGCACGGTGATGGCCGGTCGCGTGCCCGGCGCGGCGGCCGCGACGGGCGGCACCAGCACCAGGACGAGCACGGCGACCACGAGCCGGGCAAGGACGGCTTTGGTCAGCGGCACGGGTTCCCTCGCTCACGGCGTCGTGGATGATCACCCGTGAGCAACGTACGAACAGGTCACGGCCGTGGTCAAGGCTTGCCTGAACGGACCCGTTCGAGGACGCGGTCCCAGTCGGCCAGGAACCGGTCGAGCCCGAACCGCTGCAGTGCGTACTCGCGGGCGTTCTTGCCGGTCCGCGCGGCGAGCTCGGGTTCCGCGACGAACTCCCGCACGGCGGCGGCGAGCACGTCGAGCCGGGTGGACAGGACGCCGGCCTCGCGGGGCACGGCCTCGACGGCCTCGGTGGCGGCCAGGCACACCACCGGCATGCCGATCTGCATGGCCTCGATCAGCGACAGGCCGAGGGACGTCCAGCGCGGCAGGTGCAGGTAGACGCGGCGCCGGGCCAGCTCGGGGTGCAGGCGGTCGTGCGGCAGGTCGCCGTGGCAGGTGAGCCGGTCCGCGCCGACCCCGACCGCGTCGCCGAGCCCGTCGAGCCCCATGCCGAACACGTCGAGCGGCGCGGCCGCCGCGAAGTGCGGCAGCAGGTCGGTGCCGGTGATCCGCCACCGCCGCACGGGTTCGTTGGTCACCACACCCGCCCTGGGCAGGTCGCCGGAGTACCGGGCGGCGGGTTCGACGATGCCGTGCTCGATCACCGTCGTGGGGGCCTTGCCGTTGTCCCACATCCACTCGTTGAAGTGGGTGACGTGGGCGACGAGGATGTCGTCCCGTTCGGACAGCGGGTGCGGGGTCCCCTTGGGCGTGTTGTGCTCGACGAAGACCGCGGGGACGTCCCTGCCGGGTGTGCGCCCGAGCCACCGCTCGGCGAGCTCGAGTTCCTCGGTGCGCTGCAGCACCACCACGTCGACGTCGGTCTCGGCGAGCCGCTCGGGCGCGATCTCCTCGGTGGCGGGCCAGTCCCGGCCGCAGCGGCCGCCACCCCAGGGGCCGCCCTCGGGCAGCGTGGGGAGGAGGTAGCGGTGGTCACCGCGGACGAAGGCGTCGGTCCACGAACCGTGGACGTGCCAGAGCAGGACGTTCATGTTTCCCGGGTTCCCGCGTACGGGCGGTGAAAACGGGTACCTGCCGGGCATGCTCGTGTTGCGTGCACTCGGGATCGGGGACCTGCTGGTGGCGGTCCCCGCGTTGCGCGGTCTGCGTGCGGTCACCGATCGGGTCGTGCTCGCCGCACCGTCGTGGCTGTCGCCACTGGTCGAGCTGACCGGCTGCGTCGACGAGTTGCTCCCCACACCCGGCTTGGGATCACTGCGGGCGCCCGCACCGGACGTGGCGGTGAACCTGCACGGCGCCGGACCCGAAAGCATCGCCGACCTGGTCGCCACCTCACCCGGTCGGGTGTTGACACATCGCCATCCCGCGTTTCCCGACCTGCCCGGCCCGCCGTGGGTGGAGGAGCAGCACGAGGTGGCGCGGTGGTGCCGTTTGCTTGACTGGTACGGCATCCCGGCCGATCCCGGCGACCTTTCCCTGCTGCGGCCGCATGTCGCGAGCGTGGCGCCGGGGGCCGTCGTGGTGCACCCGGGAGCCAGCGTCGCGACGCGGCGGTGGGACGTGCCGGGGTTCGCCGCCGTGGCCCGCGCGCTGGCTGCCGATCACCGGGTGGTGGTCACCGGGAGTGCCCCCGAGCGAGACCTCGCGATGGCGGTGGCCGGCGAGGCGGGGTTGCCGGAGGCGGCCGTGCTGGCCGGGGAGCTGGACCTGGCGGATCTGGCGGCCGTGGTGGCGGACGCGGCGGTGGTGGTGTGCAACGACACCGGGGTCGGGCACCTCGCTACCGCCTACGGGGTTCGGTCCGTCGTGTTGTTCGGGCCGACCCCGCCCGAGCGGTGGGGACCGCCTGCCGACCGGTCGCAACATGTGGTGTTGCGGGCCTCGGAGGTGTCGGCTGACGAGGTGCTGGCCGCTGTTCGGCGGGTGCTCGCGCCGGTATGAGTGCGGGGTTGCGGTTTTGACGGTGGGTCTGCCGGTGGCGTGTGTGCGCCGGGCGCGCAGTGCCCGCGGGCGCTGCCCACCGGCAACCAGGCATCGCTGCCGCCCCCGGGCGCAGCGTGTCCGGGTAGCGGCCCCCGGGATCGGATCGGGCGCTCGAAAGCGGCCCCGCCAGCAGGCACATTCCGGCCGCGCGCTTCGCGCGCCGGACCGGCAACGCCCAGGAACGGGTCTGTGCCTTCGAAAGGTGGACCCACCAGCAGCAGGCAATCCCGGCCCCCGACCCGATACACCGACGATGGTGAAGGGGTCCTTCCTCACACCCAACGCGAGGAAGGACCCCTTCATGACTCAGCGGGTCCCCCGGATCCGGTCGATGACAGCCGACGTCGAACGGTCCGGGAGGTAGCTCAGGATGCGCACCTCCCCGCCGTACTCCTCCACCGTCGGCGTTTCCGACAGCAGTTCCGGCCGGTGGTCACCGCCCTTGGCGTAGATGTCGGGCCGCAGCCGGGACAGCAGGGCCGCCGGGGTGTCCTCGTCGAACACCGTGAGGTGGTCCACGCAGGACAGGCCGGCGAGCACGGCCGCGCGGTCGGCCACGCCGTTCACCGGGCGGCCCGGCCCTTTCAGCCGCCGGGCGCTCTCGTCCGAGTTGATCGCCACGATGAGCACGTCGCCCAGGCGTTTCGCTTCGTTCAGGTGGTTGACGTGTCCTCTGTGGAGCACGTCGAAACAGCCGTTCGCGAACACGATCCGCCTGCCCGCGGCGCGGTGTTCGGCCACGAGTTCGGCCAGGCGGTCGTGGTCCACGACCATGCTGTGCCCGCCGAGCCGCTCGGACAGGTCGGCGACCGTGCACACCGCCGTCTCCGGGCGGTGCACCACCACGTCCGCGGCCGCCTGGGCCAGTTCGACCGCCACCACCGACGGCAGGCCGCCGCACCGTGCCACGGTGAGTGCCGCGCAGAACGTGTCGCCCGCGCCCGCGGTGTGGTTGTCCGGCACGGGGCGTGCCCACGTGCGGTGCACGGGCCGCGCACCGTCCAGCAGCACGGCGCCGTCCCGGTCCAAGGTCACGACCGCCGCGTGCGCGCCCGTGCGGGTGAACAGCGTGCCCCGGTGCTCGTCCAGGAACCGGACGGCCTCGCCCGGCGGGACCGGCCTGCCCAGCACCGCCGCCGTCTCCTCCGCGTTCGGGGTGACGAGGTCGGGGCGCAGCCGCGCCCAGCGGGCCGGGTCGTGCGCGTCGACCACCACGAGCGGGGGCCGCGTCCTGCGCACGGCGTCGAGCACGTGCCCGCCCAGCAGGCCGGTGCCGTAGTCGCAGATGACGACCGCGTCCCACTCCTCGTCCAGGCCCGGCACGTCGGTCAGCGGCGCCTGTTCGCGGTCCCCGTCGTCGAGGCGCACCAGCACCTGCTCCCCCGCCACCACCCGCCGCTTCGACGGGGTGCGCCGGTCGTGCTCCACCGCGATCGACGACGTGTCGACACCCGCCTTGTCCAGCGCGGCGAGCAACTCCGTGCCGCTGTCGTCGGCGCCGACCGCGGACACCATCCGCACGTCGGCGCCCAAAGCGGCGAGGTTCACCGCCGTGTTCGCGGCACCGCCGGGCGCGGCGGTCCGCGTGTCGACGGCGACGACCGGGGCGGGTGCCTCGCGGCACAGGCGTTCGGCGTTGCCGGTCAGCCACTCGTCGAGGATGACGTCGCCGACGACGAGCACCCTCGGGCGCAGCGCCGCGAGCCGGGCGGGCACCTCCGGGGTCAGTTCCGGCAGCTCGTGGTCGTCCGCGGCCGTGGTGTCCACTGTGGTCAGATCGGTCATGGCAGGGCCACCTCCTTGGTCGTCCGCAACGCGGCCGCGGCGACGTGCTCGGGGTCGAGGTCGAGACATTCCTGCTGGTACGGGCACTCGAACTGCCTGCACGGCGCGCACGGCACCGGGTTGCCGAGCACCTCGGCGACCGGTGTCGTCCTCGGCGGCATCTCGGTGCGGGCCTCGGTGCCCGCGTAGGTGACGACCACCGGCACCCGTGCCGCGTCGGCGAGGTGCAGGCAGCCGGAGTTGTTGCACACCACGACATCCGCGCCGCCGATCACCGCGGCCAGCTCCGGCACGGTGACCTCGCCGAGCGGCGTCACGCGCGGGTGTGCCGCGCCCGTGACGACCGAGGCGACGAGCGGCGCCTCCTTCGGCGCGCCGGTGACGAGCACCGCGAGGCCCGCGTCGGCGAGCAGGCGCGCCACGACCGCGAACCGGTCGGCCGGGTACCGCTTGCTCGGGCAGGACCCGCCCGGCGCGAGCACCGCGTACGGGCCTTGCCGGTCCGTCGGCGGGATCGCCAGCTCCAGCTCGGGTCCGGCCGGCGGCACGCCGAGCGCGGCGAGCAGGTGCAGGCAGCGGTCGACCTGGTGCGTGCCGACCGGTGGCGGGGTGACCCAGTGGGTCGCGACCGCGCCGCCGAACTCCGTGGAGTGCACGGCACGCAGGCCGATCCCGGCGAGCATGCCGACGTGCGCCGCGGGCCACGGCGACTGGCTGTGCGACGTGAACACCAGCATCGCGTCGTAGTTCCCGGCGCGGATGCGGTCGACCAGCTCCGCCTCCGCCGCCGCGAGCACGGCCGCGTCGCGCGGGTCGCCCGCCTGCTGCCAGCTCGCCGACACGGTCAGCACGTCGGTGATCGCCGGGATCAGCGGCGCCGCCTGCGCACCGGCCGGGGACGCGAGCAGGTCGATCCGCGCGTGCGGCGCCGCCCGGCGCAGCGCGCGCAGGGCGGGTGTGGTCATCACGACGTCACCGAGGTTGTCGGCGCGGACCACGAGCACCCGCTCGACCGCCTGCCAGTCCGGCGGGCGGCCGAGGTCGGCGGCGGGGTGCTTCACGCGGTACCGCCCGGCGCGGTCATGTGCACGAGCTTGGTCGCGGTCATCTCGTCGAGCAGTTCCGGGCCGTAGCCGAACCCGGTGCCGCTCACGCCGCGGGGTTCCGCCGCGCCGCCCGGTGCGCCACCGAACACCGCGTTGACCTTCACGGTGCCCGCGGGCAGCGTGCGGTAGGCCTCGTGCGCGTGTGCCATGTCGGCGGTGAGGACGGTGGCGGCGAGGCCGTACCGCCCGTGCGCCGCCTCGGCGAGCCCGGTGGCGAAGTCGGGCACCACCATCACCGGCGCGACCGGGCCGAACGTCTCCTCGGCCATCACGGCCATGTCCGGGGTGCACCGGGCGAGCACGGTCGCCGGGTAGTGCGCGCCGGGCCCGTCCGGGATGGTGCCGCCGGTCAGGGCCTCCGCGCCCTTGGCGAGTGCCTGGCGCACGTGCTCGTGCACCTTGTCGCGGTGCTCGGTGTCGACGAGCGGCTGGACGTCGAACCGGCGCGCCTGGTCGGCCAGCGCGTCGAGGAAGTCCTCGGCGACGCGCCGGTGGACGTAGATCCGTTCGACGGACACGCAGATCTGGCCCGCGTTCGCGAACGACCCGAGCGCCGCCTGCTCCGCGGCCCACACCGGGTCGACGTCGCCGTCGACGAGCAGCGGGTCGTTGCCGCCGTTCTCCAGCAACGCCTTCGCGCCGGTGCGTGCGCAGGCCATCGCGACGCGCCTGCCGGTGGCGGCGCCGCCGACGTGCGCGACCACGTCGACGTCCTGGCGCCCGGCGAGGAGCTCGCCGACCGCGCCGCCGCCGGTGAGCGTCTGCAGCACGCCGTCGGGGAACGCGGTGCCCAGGAGCGCGCCGAGGCGCTCACCGGTGTGCGGGCAGCGTTCGCTCGGCTTGTGCACCACGCAGTTGCCGGTCACGAGCGCGGCGCCGATCAGCCCGCAGGCCACCGCGACCGGGTCGTTCCACGGGGTCAGCGCGACCACGACCCCGCGCGGCTCGGGCACCATCAGGTCGGTCGCCGACCACGACCCGTGCAGGGTCTTCCCGCGGTGCAGCGGGCCCAGCTCGGCGTACTGCTCCAAGGTGGACACCCCGGCCTCGATGGAGCCCATCGCGTCGTCGCGGGGCTTGCCGGTCTCGCGTTCGAGGATCTCGGCGAGTTCCGCGGCGCCGTCCCGCAGTGCGGCGGCCGCGGCGCGCACGGCGGCGCCCCGTGCCGCGGCCTGGGTGTGGCGCCAGACGGGGAAGGTCCGCCGGGCGACCCCCATGGCGTCGGAGATCTCGGCCTCCGTCGCCGACGGGAGGGTGCCGACGGGACGCCCCGTCGCCGGGTCGGTGATCGAGATGTCGTTCTGTGCGGTGAGCACGTCTGCTCCCTCCCTCACGGCCAGGACGGTTCGGACTCGTGGCAGACGACCAGTTCCCGCACCTCGCAGCCGGCCGGCTGGTTCAGCACGTGCACGATGTTCGCGGCCACGTGCTCCGGCGGGTTGAGCTTCTCCCGGTCCGGCGGCAGGTACTGCTCGTCGCGGCCGTCGAAGAACGAGGTGCGCATGCCGCCCGGCACGAGCAGCGTCACGCCGACGCGCCCGGCCAGTTCCATGGCGAGCGCCCTGGTGAACCCGACGACGCCGAACTTGGCGGCGCAGTAGGCGGTCGCGTCCCCGGCGGGCCGCAGGCCGAGCGTCGACGCGACGGTCACGACCCGGCCCCTGGCGCGTTCCAGGTACGGCACGGCGGCACGCACGACGGCGGCGGTGCCCATGAGGTTCACCCGCACCACGCGTTCCCAGTCCGATGTGGACACGTCGGTGATGGGCCCGCAGCTGTCGATGCCCGCCGCGGTGACGACGCCGGACAGCCCGTGCTCGTCGGCGAGCGACCGCACGGCCTCCTCGGTGGCGGCGCTGTCGGACACGTCGGTGAGCCGGAAGTCCAGCGCGGGCCCGGACGGGGACTGCTTGTCCAGCACGAGCGCGGGGGCGCCCGCCTCGTGCAGCGCGGCGACGACGGCGGCGCCGAGGCCGCTCGCGCCGCCCGAGACGAGCACGGGTGGTTTGTCCTGAGTAGACACTGTGTTCTCCTTGGGGGTCAGCCGGTTTCGCTCAGCATGCGCGCGAGGCGGGTGGTCGAGCGGCCGTCGTGGTAGGGCACCACGACGACCTCGCCACCCCAGCCGCGCACCAGCTCGGTCTCCGGCAGGGTCTCCGGGGTGTAGTCGCCGCCCTTCACCCACACGTCGGGGCGCAGTTCGGCGAGCACGCGCTCGGGGCTGGTCTCGGTGAACACGACGACCTGGTCGACGCAGCCGAGCGCGCGCAGCACCTCGGCCCGGTCGGCCTCGCCGTTGAGCGGCCTGCCGGGGCCCTTGAGCGCCCGGACGGAGTCGTCGGAGTTCATGCACACCACCAGGCAGTCGCCCAGCGCGCGGGCCGCGGACAGCGTGCGGATGTGCCCGGCGTGCAACAGGTCGAAGCAGCCGCCGGTGGCGACGACCGTGCCGCCGCGGGCGCGGACCTGCTCGGCCAGCTCCTGCGCGGCGGCCAGGTCGTTCTCGGCCGCGGGTGTCTCGGCCGGGAACGCCCCGCCGGTGATCTCGGCGGCGCCGCCATCGGCGACGAACCTGGCCGCCGCGGCGACGGCCTGCTCCACCGCCGAGGGCACGGTCTCGTGCCGCATCAGCGCGGCCGTCACCGCGACGGCGAACCGGTCACCGGCGCCGCACGGGTCCGCGACCGCCACGGACGGGGCGGGGACCAGCCTGGTCCGTTCCGCGCCCGCCACGAGCGCGCCGCGCCCGCCCAGCGTCACCACGACCGCGTCGGCCCGCCACCGGGCACGCAGCACCGTCGCGGCGGACTCGGCCGCGGTCACACCGGTGCCGGACTGGCCGGACATGCGCCGCGCCTCGTCCAGGTTCGGGGTGACGAGGGTGACGCCCCGCACCGGCGGCGCGCCCTTCGGGTGCGGGTCCCACACGACGGGCACGCGGCCGGCCAGCTCGGTGAGCACGTCCCGCAGCGCCGTGTCCCCGGTGAGGCCGCGGCCGTAGTCGGAGACGAGGATCGCGTCGGCGGACCGCAGCGCGGCCAGCATCTCGGCGGTCACCGTGGGCTTGCCCGCCCGGGTGCGGTCGATGCGCGCGAGCGTGTGCCCGTCGGCACGCACCCGGGTCTTCACCGGCGTGGGCGTGTTCGCGGGCCCCGCGACCACCGGCACCCGGCCGAGCTGGGTGCGCAGGACCTCGGCCTCGTCGTCGTCCGCGAGCGCGGTGACGAGCGTGACCGGCTCACCGGCGCGTGCGGCGAGCAGCGCGGCGAGCCCGGCGCCGCCGGGACGCGGTCTGCGCGTGTCCTCGTCGACCACCAACGCCGGTGCGTCCGGGCAGACCCGGTCCACGGAGCCGACCAGGTCGACGTCCAGGAGGCAGTCGCCGACGATCACGAGGCTCATGAAGCCCTCCTCACGGTTGCGCTCACGGCGGCCTCGAACGCGGCGCACACGAGGTGCACGGACATCAGGTGCGCCTCCTGCACGGTCGCGGTGCAGCCGGGCACGGCCAGCACGTCGTCGGCGCGCTCGGCCAGCGGGTTGGGCGCGGGCCCGGTCAGCGCGAGCACGGTCGCGCCGCGTTCGCGGCCGGCCTCGGCGGCACGCAGCAGGTTCTCGCTGCGGCCACTGGTGGACAGCAGCACGAGCACGTCGCCGGGCCGGGCGTGGGCGTGCACCTGCCTGGCGAACACGTCCGCGTACCCGTAGTCGTTGCCGATCGCGGTCAGGCTGGAGGTGTCCGCGTGCAGCGCGATCGCCGAGTACGGCGGCCGGTCCGCGTCGAACCGGCCGACGAGTTCCGCGGTCAGGTGCTGGGCCTCGGCGGCGGACCCGCCGTTGCCCGCGGCGAGCAGGCGGCAGCCCGCGCCCAGCCGCTCCGCGAGCAGCTCACCCCAGCGGGTGACGCGGGAGGTCTCCGCACGCAGCACCCCCACGACGCGCTCGACCTCGTCCAGGCGGTCGGCGAACGTCCCGGACCTCATCGCGCGGCACTCCCCACCACGGTGATCGCGCCGGTCTGCGCGAGGTCGGCGCACCGCTGGTACTCCCGCGCGCACTCCTCGGCGATCCGCCGCCACGGGTACCGCGACTCGGCGCGGTCCCGGCCGGCGCCGCCGAGGAACGACCGGCGGACCGGGTCGGCCAGCACCGTCCGCAGCGTGGTCGCCAGCACGGCGGGCTTGCGGGCAGGCACCAGCTCGCCGGTCACGTGCTCGACGACGGTGTCCATCAGCCCGCCGACCCTGCTCGCGACCACCGGCACGCCGCACGCCATCGCCTCGAGCGGCACGATGCCGAACGGCTCGTACCAGGGCACGCACGCCACCACGTCCGCGGAGCGCAGCAGCACCGGCATCCGGTCCCTCGGCACCTGCCCGGCGAACCGGACCCGGTCGGCCACCCGCACCTTCTCGGCCAGCGCACGCAGCCGCGCCACCTCGGGGTCGTCGGCGAGCCGGTCGTGCACGGGGCCGCCGACGATCACCAGCTCGGTGTCCGGGACGCCCGGCAGCGCCGCGATCAGGTCGGCGAACCCCTTGCGCGGCACCAGCCGGCCGACGCTGACCACGCGGAACGGCAGCCGCTTCTGCTCGGCCGGGCCCTCCGCGGTGAACTGCGTGCAGTCCACACCGCAGGGCACGATCGAGACGTTGTTCCTCGGCACGCCCATGCGGGCCAGCTCCTGCACCTCGTCACGGCAGGTCGCGATGATGCCGGCGGCGGTGCGGCCGATCATCCGTTCGATGCCGATCCGCTGCGCCGGGCTGGTGTCGGCCTTGCCCTGGTGGCGGCGCTTCACGGTGCCCAGTGCGTGGTAGGTGTGCAGGACGGGGATGCCGTGCGCGCGTGCGGCGACGACCGCGACGAGGCCGGACATCCAGAAGTGCGAGTGCACCACGTCCGGCCGGTCGGTGCGCCACGCGTTCTCCACGAACCGGGTGAACTCGCCCATGTGCGGCAGCAGCTCGTCCTTGGGCAGCGGGCGGGCGGGCCCGGCGGGCACGTGCACCACCCGGTAGCCCTGCGGGGTGACCCGGTCGGCGGACTGGGCGGGGTCGTCCCGCCTCGTGTAGACGGTGACCTGGTGCCCGGCGGCGGCGAGCGCGCCGGACAGCTCGGCGACGTGCAGGTTCTGCCCACCTGCGTCGACCTCGCCGAGTGCGGCGAGTGGGTTGGCGTGTTCGGAGATCATTGCTATGCGCATCTGGCTGTCCCCTCGGGATCGAACGGATGGCTCAGCGCGGCACCTGTTTGCTCAAGTGGGCTGACTTGCGTAGTTCGTCGACGGCGTGGACCACGTCCTCGGCCGTCACGGTGGTCAGGCAGGGGTGGCCGGGTAACGGGCACTCGCGGGCCCTGGTCCCCCGGCAGGCGGCGGTCTGGTCGCCGAGCAGCACGGACGGCACCCGGTAGGGCGCCCAGCGCACGGCGGGGACGACCGGTGCGAACAGGGACACGACGGGGGTGCCTACGGCGGCGGCGAGGTGTGCGGGCCCGGTGTTGCCGACGATCACGACCTCGGCGCCCGCGAGGACGCCGGACAGCTCGGCGAAGCCGGTCGCGCCGCCCAGGTCGACGCCGGTGTCCCCGGCGACCTCGGCGGTGAGGTCCTTCTCGCCGGGGCCGCCGGTGACGAGCACGCGGTGGCCGCGTGCGGTGAGCGCTTCGACGGCCTCGGCGCACCGGTGCGCGGGCCAGCGGCGGGCGGGCACGGTGGCGCCGGGGTGCAGCACGAGGTACGGGCCGGTGCCGGTCACGTGGGTGACGTCCGGGGGCGTGCGGACGCGCAGCGCGCCGTCGTCGCCGACGGGCAGGTGGTGGCCCGCCGCGTTCGCGACGGCGAGCGCGCGTTCCGGTTCGGGGGCGTCGTCGGTGAAGTCCTGGTCCGGGCGCAGGCGGACGTCGAGCAGGGTGCCCGGGTAGTCGGCGGAGATGGCGGCGATGTGCGGGACTCCTGCCATCCGCAGCACCAGTGCCAGCGGGAGCGCGGACTGGTGCGCCGAGGTGAGGATCAGCGCCTGGTCGTAGCGGTCGGCGGCGATGCGGTCGGCGAGGTCGCGGACCTCGTCCGGCCGGACGGGGTCGGGGTGCGCCGCGATCCACGGGCACGACCACACGATGGTGTGATCCACGCCGGGGAGCAGTGCGGCGGCCTGCGCGCCCGCCGGTCCGCACAGGAGCGTCACCTCGGTCGCCCGTGCGGCCACCGCGCGGATCGCCGGGCCTGCCAACAGGACGTCGCCATCGCTGTCCAGCCGGGCCACGAGGACCTTGCTCACGCCCGCACCCCCAGCAACAGGTCGGTGGCCAAGCTCGCCGCCGTGACCAGGTCCGGGGCCACCAGCGGGGCGTTGTCGATCTCTTCCTGCCGCGTCACGGGGGTCGGCACGAGGATGGGGGTGGCGCCCGCCGCGACGGCGGCGGCGACGTCGGCGCCGATGTCGCCGATCAGCACCGCCGCCCCGGGGTGGGTGCCCAGCGCCGCGCACGCGGCGTGGACCATGCCGGGGGCGGGCTTGCGGCAGTCGCAGCCGTCGGCCGGGCCGTGCGGGCAGTACTGGATGTCGTCGAAGGGGCCCAGCAGCTCGGCGACCCGGTCGTGCACCCTCCTGACCTGGTCTTCTGTCAGCAACCCGCGGGCCACACCGGACTGGTTCGTCACGATGCCGAGCCGGATTCCCTTTTCCCGCAACAGTTTCACGGCGGTGTGCGCACCGGGCCGAGGGCGCACGAGGGCGGGGTCCCCGTTGTAGGGCACGTCCTCGACGAGCGTGCCGTCCCTGTCGAACAGCACGGCCACGACCTCGGCTGATGGGTTCACGTCGAAGGGCTTGCCGTGCGGGGTGGAGGTAAACCAGGCTGTGACAACTACTACTCAGCGTGACCGCCGCCCCCTCGGAGAACTGTTGGGGTGGCTGAGGATTGGACCGCGGACCGGGGGGTAGACCGGCGTTACCACGTCTGTCCTGGAGGGCGCTGTGAACAGTGAGTCGATCCGTGAGCTGGCCTCCGTCCACGGCCCGTTCGTGTCGGTGTACCTCCCGTCCGACGTCGTGGAGTGGCCGGTGCTGCGGCACTGCCTCGCCGTGCAGGAGGCGGATCCCGCGATGCTGGCGGCGCTCGACGAGGCCCTGGACCGCGGGACGTCCGCCGGTCGCGCGCTCATCGCCACCCGCGAGGGGGTCCTCGTCGACGGCCCGCCCGCGTGGACGCCGCACGCGGCGGTGGCGCGGGTGTCCGATCTGCCCTACGTGCTCCCGTTGGTGCCCCGGCACGAGGTTCGCGCACCGGAGGCGTCGCTCGTCGCCGCGGGCCGGGCGCGGGAGGACGTGGTGAGCGGGCCCGGGGACCGGACCGTGTTCGACCAGTTCATGTTCGAGTCGGCGCGGCCGGAGGGCCCCGTCGTGCAGGGGGTCGGGCCGTGCGCCGCCGCGTTGCGGGCGGGCAACGCCGACGCGCTCGTGGTGGCCGAGGGCGCGCTGAGCGATCGCGCGGTGTGGGTGGGCGGCACCCATCGTGACCAGGTCGCCGAGGACGAGGCCGAACTGCGTGCCCTGGGCATGCCGGTGGACCACCAGCGCGCGGACGAGGCACTGCCGATGGCGGCGCTGGCGGTCGGCGCCGACGTGCTGGTCGCACCCGCCGACCTACCGCTCACCGACGGTGTCGGGGTGCTGTTGCGCCACCCGTGACGGTTGCCGTCCGCTCGCGCGGCACTCTCGGCGGGCCGTCATTTCCCCATGAATCACGCATGAATGCGGCTGGTGCACCGGCCACGGCCAGCGCGTTTCCGGTCACCACCGCGCCACGAGCCCGATTCCAGCATTTCGCCCCGCGATGAGCGCGGTTAATTTCGGCCTGTCGCCTCGGCCCAATCCCGGCGGCCGGTGGTCGCGCTCACTTCCCAGGAGGGGCAACATGATCGGGTTCAGCGCCACCCCCAGCACGCAGATCGACAGCAGGGGCGGCCAGTGCATGTACTCGCAGATCGACGAGCTGCGGGCGCAGGGCCCGGCCGTCGCCGTCGAGTTCCCGGAGGGCTTCCGCGCCTGGGTCGTCACCCGGGGCGAGGTGGTGAAGCACCTGCTGCTGCACCCCGGTGTGTCGCGCAACCTGAAGAAGAACGTGCCCGGCTACGAGCCCGGTGAGGTGAAGTGGCTGTCGCCGTGGGTGGACGTGGAGTCGATGTCCACGGCGGAGGGCCGCGAGCACCAGCGGCTGCGCAAGCTGGTGGCGCCCGCACTGACGCCGAAGCGGATCGACGCGATGCGCCCGCACCTGGAGGCGATCGCCAAGGACCTGCTCGACGACCTCGAGACCCGGCCCGCCGACGAGCCGCTGGACCTGCACCTCTCCTACTCCCAGCAGCTGCCGACGCGCCTGCAGTGCGACCTGTACGGCGTGCCGGACGACCTGCGCCCGGAGGTGCTGCGGATCCTGCGCGTCGTGCTCAACACCGACAACGTGCCGGAGGAGGAGTCGGCGCGGGTCTTCACCGACATGAACGTCGCGATGCGCACGCTCATCGACCTGAAGCGCCGCGAGCCCGCCGACGACCTGACGAGCTTCCTGCTCGAGGCACGGCTGGACGGTGAGGCGCCGCTGTCCGAGCAGGAGCTGGTGGACATGCTGCTCCTGCTGATCGGCGGCGGCAGCCAGACCACGGTGTCGTTGATCGACCACACCGTGCGTGAGCTCCTCGCCAACCCCGACCAGCTCGCCACCGTGCTGGCCGACCCGTCCCGCTGGACGGACGCGATCGAGGAGGCGCTGCGCGTCCACTGCCCGGTGTCGTCGCTGCCCATGCGCTGGGCGAAGGAGGACATCGACCTCGGCGAGGGCGTCGTGATCCGCCGCGGTGACGCCATCCTGATCAACTACCTCGGCCACGGCCGCGACCCCCGCGTGCACGAGAACCCCGAGGTCTTCGACATCGACCGCGAGAACAAGGAACACATCGCGTTCGGCGCGGGCCCCCACTTCTGCCCCGGCGCCCGCCTCGCGCGGCTCGCCGCCCACGTGGCCGTGCCCGCGCTGTTCGACCGGTTCCCGAACCTGGCGCTCGCGGTCGCGCCGGAGGACGTGCAGCCGCTGCACTCGTTCATCGCCAACGACGTGGCCGCGCTGCCGGTGCTGCTGCGCCACCGCGCCGCGAAGGCCGCGTGACCGGTGGACCTGCTGGCACGCACCCGCCGGTTGCTGGCGGAGGCGAAGTACCTCTCGCTGGCAACGGTGTCGACCGAGGAACAGCCGTGGTCGGCGGTGCTGCAGTACGCCTGGCTCGCCGACCCGCTGCGCTTCCTGTTCGGGTCGGCGATCCAGTCCCGGCACAGCACCGACGTGTCGACCCGGCCCCAGGTCGCGGGCTCGCTGTTCGTGGCGGGCGGGGAGTTGCTCGCCGTCGACGGGGCACAGTTCGCCGGCACGTGCCGGGAGCTGTCACCCCCGGAGGTGGAGGAACACCACGCGACGTTCTACGACGCTGTGCTGCCGGATGCCCGGGACCGTGCTGAGTGGACCATGCCGGTGTCCGCGCTCGTGCCCCCTGCCGCGCACCGGTTGTACGTCGTCGAGGTGGAGCAGTGGTGGCTGGTCGACACGAGTACATGGGTGGAGGACCGGATCGATCGCCGGGTTGAGGTGCCGCTTGCGGAGCTGGCCGGTCTTTAGCGTGTGGACAACGGTGGTCGTTTCCGCCGGTTTTGTCGGTGGTCGCCGGTACGCTGGGATTCGGGGGGCCGGAGGCCGTTGCCTGTGGACAACTCGGGTCTTGGCGGTCCTCGTTGTCGGTGGTCTGCTCTAGGCTGGAGTTCGGGGGGCCGGAGGCCGGGGTTGATCTTGCTGGCTGTGGTTTTGCGGGCGTTTGCGCTGCTGGGGTTCGGGCGCTGCTTGGGGTTCGGGCCCTGGGTTCGGGGTGCGTGTGCGGTGCGGCTTGGGCAGGTCCCGGGGTTTGCGTTCCGGGGTGTTCGGTGGTGGCGGCGGATTGTGCGGGCGGCGCACTCACGCGTCAAGGGCGCCTTCGGCGTCCGGCTTCGCCGGATTGCTGCGCAACCCTTGACCCGCGAGCCTCCGCCACCCTAAGACAGGCCCTAACGGGCAGGCTGGCGCCTGCCCGCCTCTCTGCCCGCCGCCACCACCGAACCAATACCGGGGTATCCCACAGGTTCAGCTTCGCGACGGGGGTGGCGCCTCCGGCCCCGGACGGCTTCGCCGCCCTCGCCACCGGGCGGGGCTTGGCGCCTCCGGCCCCGGACGGCCTCGCCGCCCCTCTCGCTCGCCCGGGCTTTGGCGCCTTCGGCGCCGGACGGCATCGCCGCCCTCCGCTCGGCCGGGCTTTAGCACCTTTCGGCGCCGAACGGCTTCGCCGCCCTTGTAACGCAATGGCCTCCGCGTCGATGAAGAACCCTTCAGTGCGTTGGCGTGCCCACTCGCTTGCGGATGCGTGCCAGGTCCTCCTCCGGCAAGGCGTCGGCCACCAGCAAGCGCGGCAGCAGCTCCGCCTCCGTGGTCAGCGCCCGGAACGCGAGCGCGATCGACACGTCGTGCTCGGGCTGGGACTCCACCACGATCGCGTCCCCCGGGCTGATCTCACCGGGCTCGAGCACGCGCAGGTACGCGCCCGGCTCGGCCGCCGCCGTGAAGGTCTTCATCCACCCCCGTTCGTCCATCCAGCCCTGGAACGTGCCGCACGGGATGCGCGGGCACGACACCTCCAGCAGGAGGTCCCGCCCGACGCGCCACCGCTCGCCGACCAGGGCCGCGTCGACGTCGATGCCCTTCGTGGTCAGGTTCTCGCCGAAGACGCCGTCCGGCAACGGCTTCCCGAGGCGGGTGGCCCAGCGGTCGAGTGCCTCGCGGGCGTAGGCGTACACGGCCTGGTCGTCACCGCCGTGGTGGGCGACGTCGAAGACGCGGTCGCCCGCCAGGCCGACGGCGCCGGTGCCTTTCGGGCCGGGGGCGCGCACCGCGACCGGGCCCGGTACCGGGCGTTTGTCGATGCCGGTGACGCCCGAGGTCTTCCACGGGTTCTCGCGCGGCACACCGATGTTCACGGACAGGACGACGGACATGCCGCCGATGCTATGCGAGCCCCTCCGCGAGAGCATCCCAAAAAGCGGTCTCCAGCCCGGCGACGATCCGGGCGGTGCGCACGGCCTCGTCCGCGTCGTCACCGTTCGCGAGGCCCGCGGCCAGCACTTCGCCCGCCTGGTCCAGCAGCTCCCGCGGGGTCTCGGCGAAGAACAGGAAGTGCCCGACCGCCTTCTCCGACAGGCCGTACCGCGCACGCAACGCGGCCGCGACCCGGGCGTACGTGCCACCGGACTCGTCCACATTGGCCAGGAGTGCCAACGCCATCGCGCTGCTGGACCCCTGCACGGCCACCTGTGTCAGGTACGCGGGATAGGCCGCCGCGAGGGGCAGCGGCTCGTACGACGCCAGCTCCGCCGGTCCCATGCCGACGGCCGACGTGAAGTCGCCCAGCAGGCGCAGTGCCTCCGCCTCGCCCTGGGCGAGCGTCAGGAACAGGTCGCCTGCCGGCGGGGCCGGGAACCGCGACGCGAGCAGGGCCTGGCTGCGCTGGTCGCTGGCGACGAGCCGGGTCAGCTCCGCGGCCAGCCACCGCAGCCGCTCCTCCGGCACCGCGCCCGCCTCGAGGAGGTCGACGAACCGGTTCCCGGTCGCCTGCTTGGCGATCTCGGTCTTCGCGCGCGTCACGATGTCACCCATACGGGTATACCAGCACCGGGTATCAGGCGCCGTCCAGGCACGCAAGTCGCGTGCGAGTGCGTTACCAGCGCAGGACAAGGAGTTCTTGTCAGAGTCAAGGGGGAATCCCGGGCCACCGGTTTCATACCCATACCCCGGTGGGGTACTATCAGCCCAACGTGAATCAGCCACGAAAGGGAACACCGATGTCCTCTGCGAACACGTCGTCCGGGCCACGAGCCGGTCGCAGGGAATGGCTGGGACTGGGCCTGCTGGTACTTCCCTCCCTGCTCCTGTTCATGATGCTGACGATCCTGTTCCTGGCCATCCCGCACATCGCCAGGGACCTCAACCCGAGCAGCACCGAACTGCTGTGGATCCTCGACATCTACGGCTTCACCATGGCCGGCTTCCTCGTCGCCATGGGCACGCTGGCCGACAAGATCGGCCGCAGGCGCCTGCTGATCATCGGCGCCGCGGTGTTCGGGATCGTCTCGGTCCTGGCCGCGTTCACCGACGACCCGGCGCTGATGATCCTGTGGCGCGCGATCCTCGGCGTCGCGGCGGCGACGCAGATGCCGTCCACCCTCGGCCTGATCTTCTCCATGTTCCACAACGCCAAGCAGCGCGGTGTCGCGATCGGCGTGTGGGCCGCGAGCATCTCCGCGGGTGTCACGCTCGGCCCGATCCTGTCCGCCGTCCTGCTCGAGGCGTTCTCCTGGCGGGCGACGTTCCTGGTCGCCGTGCCGATCATGGCGGTCGTGGTGATCGGTGCGCCGCTGGTCCTGCCCGCGCACACCGACTCCTGGGGCGCGAAGCTCGACGTGCTGTCGGTCGGCCTGCTGCTGGCCACGCTGCTGCCGTTCATCTACGGCGTGAAGACCCTGGCCAAGGACGACTCGCTCGGCATCGCGCTCGGCACGATCGCCGCGGGCATCGCGTTCGGGGTCTGGTTCGTGCTGCGCCAGCTGCGGATCGACGCGCCACTGCTCGACGTGCGCCTGTTCGCGAACCGCACGGTCGCCGGCGCGCTCGGCGTGTTCATCCTCGCCGCGGCGGGCATGGGTGGCGTGTACCTGATGTTCACCCAGTACCTCCAGCTGGTCGCGGCCCTGACCCCGCTGCAGACCGCGATGGCCATCCTGCCCGCCGCGGTGCTGCTGGTCGGTGTGTCGCTGGTGTCGCCGATCCTCGCCCGCCGGGTCAGCCCGGGCATCATCATCGGCGCCGGCCTCGCCATCCAGGTGGTCGGCTACCTGATGCTGACGCAGGTCGAGAGCACGGCCGGGCTGCCGCTGCTGATCGCGGGCTTCATCGTGCTGTACCCGGCGGTGAACCCGGCGATGGCGCTCACGACCGACCTGATCGTCGGCGCGGTGCCGCCGGAGAAGGCGGGTGCGGCGTCCGGCCTGTCGACGACGGCGAACGACCTGGGCATCTCGCTGGGCATCGCGCTGATCGGCAGCATCGGCGTCGCCGTGTACCGCGGCGAGATCGCCGACACGCTGCCGGGCGACCTGCCCGCGGAGGCGGCCGGGGCGGCGCGCGACAGCCTCGACGGCGCCGTGCACGCGGCGAGCGGGCTGTCCCCGGACGTGGCCGCGACGGTGCTGGAGCCGGCGCGGGCGGCGTTCACGAGCGGGCTCAACCTCGGCGCGTTGGTCGCCGCGACCATCGCCGCCGTTGGCGCGGCGCTCGCGTTCGCCCGGCTGCGGCAGGTGCCGCCCACCGGCGCACAGGCCGCGGCCGACGAGAAGGCGGCCGAGGAGAAGCCGGCGGACGAGAAGGAAGTCGAGACGGCGTAAGGAAATCCGGCCGGGTGGTCCCAGCGTTGGGGCCACCCGGCCGGGCGTCATGCGGAGGTCTACTGTGGAGAGTTTCGGCAAGGAACTGTTCGGCGGCCGGTTCCGCCCGGACCTGCTCGACCCGGTACCCGGCCCGTTCCCCGGACTCGACGCGGACAGCGAGGCGTTCCTCGCCCGGCTGCGTGACTTCTGCACCGACAAGGTCGACAGCACGCTGATCGAACGCGACGGCCGGATCCCCGACGAGGTGATCGCCGGGCTGAAGGACATCGGCGCGTTCTGCATCAAGATCCCGAAGGAGTACGGCGGGCTCGGCCTGTCCGGCCTCTGCTACCTGCGTGCGCTGCAGATCGTGAACACCACGCACTCCGCGCTGGGCGAGCTGCTGGCCGCGCACCAGGCGATCGGCCTGCCGCAGCCGATCCTGCTGTTCGGGACCGACGAGCAGAAGCGGGAGTTCCTGCCCAGGTGCGTGCGGGAGATCTCCGCGTTCACGCTGACCGAGCCGGACATCGGCAACGACCCGTTCCGCATGCGCACCACCGCGGTGCCCGGTCCGGACGGGTCGTACACGCTGAACGGCGTGAAGTCGTGGGTCACCAACGGTGTCCTCGCCGACCTGATCGTGGTCATGGCGATGGTGCCGGACGCGGGCATGACCGCGTTCGTGGTGGAGGCCCGCTCCCCCGGCGTGACGGTCGAGCACCGCGGTGAGTTCCTCGGCCTGCGCGGGCTGGAGAACGGGGTGGTGCGGCTGCACGACGTGGTGGTGCCCGCGACCCACCGGATCGGCGAGGAGGGCAAGGGCCTCGAGGTGGCGCTGGCGGCGCAGGACACCGGCAGGCTGTCCCTGCCGTCGGTGTGCGCGGCGGCGGCCAAGTGGAGCCTGAAGATCGCGCGCGAGTGGTCGCGGGTACGGGTGCAGTGGGACCGCCCGATCGGCGAACACGAGGCGGTGGCCGCGAAGATCTCGTTCATCGCCGCGACCGCGTTCGCCCTGGAGGCGATCGTCGAGGTGACGGGCAGGCACGCCGACCGGGGCGCCGACACCCACATGGAGGCGGAGCTGGCGAAGCTGTTCGCGTCGGAGAAGGCGTGGCAGGTGGCCGACGAGCTGCTGCAGATCCGCGGCGGCCGCGGCTTCGAGACGGCGGCGTCGGCGGCGGCCCGCGGCGAACGCGGTGTCCCGGTCGAACAGCTGCTCCGCGACCTGCGTGTCGGCCGCATCTTCGACGGCTCGACCGAGGCACTGCGTGGCTTCATCGCGGCGGAAGCACTGGAGGTCACCCCGGCGTCGACGATCGACCCGGCGGCGCTCGACGACTACGGCGTCCTGTCGGGACACCTGCGCTTCGTGGAACGGACGTGCCGCGACGTGGCCCAGCACTTCGCCCACGGCCGCTCCCGCTGGGGCGAGGACCTCCCGCAGCGGCAGCTGTTCCTCGGCAGGCTGGTGGACATCACGGCGGAGCTGTACGCGATGGCGGTGAGCTGCGTGTACGCACGGCACCGCGCGGAGACGGCGGTGGACCTGGCGGACGCGTTCTGCCACCAGTCCCGGCAGCGCATCGCCGAGCTGTTCGGCCGGCTGTGGGCCAACACCGACGACCACGACCGGGCACTGAGCACGGGCGTGCTCGCCGATCGGTACACGTGGCTGGAGTCGGGCATCCTGGACCCGTCGATCGAGGGGCCGTGGATCGCGGACCCGGCCCCGGGCCCGTCACAGCACGAGAACCTGCACCGCCGGGTGGCGTGACGCGGTGTCCTGAACGGCGTTCAGGACAGGAAGGCGGGCGGTTTCAGGACACCGCTGCCGCCCTGAACGGCGCGGGCATGCCCACCGTGACCTGAACTCGCCGTTCAGGACACGCCAACCGCCCTCAACGCGCCTTCCAGGACACAAACAGCCGCACACTGCGCACCCCGCCCGCGAAGCGGGCCAGGCCCGGCCTCGTCCTGAAACAGCCGCACGCCGCACGCCCGCCCACGAAACGGGCCAGTCCCGGCCTTGTCCTGAAACGCGCGTCAGGACACGAGACAGCCGCGCTGCCCGCCCCGCCCCACCAAACGGACCAGGCCCGTCCAACGGCGACCGGCCGGCCGGGACACGTCCCCGACCGGCCGGCCTTTCACCGAGGTCTACACCGGGTTGGCCTTGATGATCGACAGCGGGCCGGCGGCCTTGAGCGCCACCGACTCGACCGTGAACCCGGTCTCCGCAAGCAGTGCCCGGAAGTGGCTCTCCGTGCGCTCCCGGCCGCCGGAGTTCACCAGCATGTTCATGTCCGTGTAGAACGGGATCGGCTCGCCGGGTGCGGCGGTCTCCGGCAGCACCGAGCCGACGATGAGCAGCGTGGCGTCCGCCGGGATGTGGGCCCGGACGGTGCGCAGGATCGCCTTCGCGGGCCCGTCGTCCCAGTCCTGGAACACGCTCTTGATGATGTACAGGTCCCCGCCGTCCGGCACGGACTCGAAGAAGTCGCCCGCCACCACGGTGGTGCGGTCGGACAGGCCCGCGGCGGCGAGCACGTCGGACGCCTGCGCGACACCGGCCGGGCTGTCGAACACGACACCCTCGAGGCCGGGGTTGGCCCGCAGGATCGCCGACACGAGCGTCCCGTCGCCGCCGCCGATGTCGACGACCTTGCGCACACCGGTGAAGTCGTACGCCGCCGCGATGTGGCCCGCCGCGATGCGCGACTCCTGGCTCATCGCCACGTTGAACAGCTCCGACAGCTCGGGCAGGTCGGCGAGGTAGGCGTAGATGTTCTTGCCGAACACGTGGTCCCACGCGGACTCCCCGGTCCGCACGGAGTGGGCGAGACCCTGCCACGCGCTGAAGTGCGACTCGTGGGTGAACATCCTCGTGAACGCGTACAGCGAGTCCGGCGAGTCGGACCGCAGGAGGTCACCGACCTCGGTCAGGCCGAACGTGCCGGGGGCCGGCTCGGTGGTGAGGCCGACCGCGGCGAGCAGGCGCAGCAGCCTGCGCAGCGACGGCTCGTGCGTGCCGGTCGCCTCGGCGAGCGCCGAGCTGGTGTTCACCCCGGAGTGGATGAGGTCGGCGAGCTTGAGTTCCGCGGCGAGGCCGAGTGCGTGCGCGTGCATGTAGCCGCCGATCTTCTCGATCAGCGCGGCGCGCAGGCGCATCTTCTCTGCGGAGTTGACGGGGACCGTGCTGGTCATGGCGGAGCACCTTCCACTAGGAAATCGTCAGGGAACCAACCGGTGCCGAACCCACACGTTGGGCTCGACGTAGACAGCGCGGTCGTGCTCCACGCTGACCTCGACCGGGTTCAGCGCGCCCGGCACTGCCACCGGGCCGCTGGTGTCGAACGGAAGACCGGTCCAGCCGCGCCACTGGGCGAGGCTGCCGGAGATCGTCATCGAGACCGGGCAGATCCCGAGGATCTGCCCACCCTCCCGCACGTGCACGCGCAGCCACGGGTCCTCCGGCAACCCGTCGTCCCGCGTGCGCGCCACGTACGAAGCCATGGATACGTGCGGCTCCAGGTGTTTCCTGCTCGGCCGCACCGGCACCACCACGTCACCGAACCCGTGGCGCCGCGCGTTCTCGGCCACCGCGGCGAGCGTGCGGCCGGACAGGTGCCGGGACCGCTGCCCCGGCACGACCGCGACCTCCAGCGCGCACGACGTGTTGAGCTCGCGGCCGTCGTAGGTGTCCATCATGGACATCCGCAGCGCCTCGTCCCACCCGGTGTCGGGCAGCGACGCCGGGTCGCCGTCCCAGTGGAACGGCACGGTCGCGGCCCGCGCGACCACCTCGTCGCCGTCCAGCACCACCAGCTGGTGCGCGGCGTGCCGGTCGAACGCCCAGCCGATCACCATCGGGTCGGGCTGGATGTACGCGGGCCACGTCGACTCCATGCCGAGCATGGCGTCGGTGAGGTCCGGCCGTTCGGCGAGGGTGACGACGCGCAGCGTCTCGACGGTGGTCATGCCGCCAGCTCCCGCGCGGCCATCGCGTCCGACGGCATGGCGGTCGCCGCGTTGCGGTGCTCGGCCAGCAGCGCCAGGTACTCGGCCCTGGGCACGGGCACCGCGCCGAGCAGGCGGGCGTGGTCGCCGTCGCGTTGCACGTCGACCGCGACGCCGCCGCTCTCGGCGACCCGGCGCACCAGGGCCGCGATCGCCACCTTCGACGCGCCGCTCGCGAGCGTGAACTGCGAGTCGGCGGAGAACACGCCGCCGACGCGCACACCGAACGTGCCGCCGACGAGCTCGTCGCCGTCCCACACCTCGACGCTGTGCGCGTGCCCGGCCTCGTGCAGCTTCTCCAGGCTCTCGACCAGCCGGTCGGTGAGCCACCTCGGTTCGCGGCCGACGCGGCACTGCCGCACCACCCGGCCGAAGCAGGCGTCGAGCGTGGTGGTCCACTCCACCTTGTTGCGCAGCTGCTTGCGCAGGCTGCGCTGCATGCGGAGCTCGTCGACGAAGATCACCGGACGGGGATCGGGCGAGCACCACGCGACCGCGTACGGGTCGGCGCTCTCCCCCAGCACGGGCACCTTGCCCTCGTAGCTGATCTCGCTGATGATCTTCTGCTCTTCGGTGTCGGCGGGGAACGGGTAGAGCCCGTGCCGGTACGCCTCGAGCAGGGTCCCGGGGCTGAGGTCGTCGTGGAAGGCGACCGGCCCGTCGTCGGGCGCACCGGTGAGGTCGAGCGCCTGCCACGGGGTCGCGGTGCGGAGGTTCGTGTCCATCACGCGGCTCGCAGGAAGTCGATGTCGGTCAGGTAGTCGAGGTAGCTGTCGAGCATCGCCGCGTCGACCGGCGGGATCTCGATCCCGCTGCCGCGCAGCGCGTTCTCCACGTTCGTGCGGCTGAACACCGGGAACGTGTCCTCCAGGTACATCTCGGCGACGCTCATCTCGCCGGTCGCGCAGCGGTCGATGAACAGCGGCGCGAACGGGGTCATCGGGTGCTCGGGGTGCTCGACCGCGAGCTTCACCAGCTCGTCGAGCCACTCCTGCCACGACACCTCGCGGATCTCGTGGCCCCGCGCCCGCATCCGCGCCACCAGCTCGCGGATGTTGACCTTGCCGGGGTTGGTGAGGTGGTAGACGTCGCCGCGCGGCAGCTTCGTCGCGGCGATGTGCGCGACCGCGGCGGCGAACACGTCCACCGGGGTGTAGTCCAGCGGCAGCTCCGCGACCGGCGCGGTGCCGCTGTCCACGACGAACTTCTTCATCGCGCACATCTCGGTCGCGGTGTTCCACGCGCCGGTCACCCGGTCACCGGAGATGTCGGCGGCGCGGTAGATCGCCACCGGCAGCCCCTGCTCGGCGGCCTTGAGCAGCAGCGCCTCCGCCACCCACTTGCTCTCCACGTAGCCGACCGACAGGTGGTCGGCGAAGGCGAGCGGGGTGTCCTCGTCGACGTGCCGCACACCGCCGGTGCCGAAGCCGGCGAGCACGGCCATCGTGGACGTGTAGTGGACGGGGATGTTGCGGTACCGCGCGGCCATCCGGATGATCTCGCGGGTGCCCTCGACGTTCGCCGGGCGCATGTGCGAGTACGGGTAGATGAAGTTGACGAGCCCGCCGGGGTGGTGGATCACGTCGACCGTGCGCGCGAACCGGTCGAAGTCCTCGTCGGACAGCCCGAGGCCGGGCTTGGCGAGGTCACCGGGCACGGCGACGACCCGGCCCGCCAGCCGGTACGCGGCGAGGTCGTCGTGGTAGTAGTGCGTCGCCGCGGACTGCAGGCGGGCCATGGCGGTGTCCGCGTCGTCGGCACGCACCAGGCAGTGCACCACCGCGTCCGTGGTGGTCAGCAGCTCGCGGAGCAGGTAGGTGCCGAGGAAGCCGGTGGCGCCGGTGAGGAAGACGTGCTTCGGCTCCTGCCAGTCCGGGGTCTCCTGCGCCTCGGCGCTGATGGGGACGTCCAGTTCGGACTCCGCGGCAAAGTCGACCCGCTTGCGGGTGTCGTCGCCGGGCAGGGTGCCCGCTCGCGCGGCCTGCACGGCGAAGGCGAACGACCGCAGCGACGCGTCCTCCAGCAGCAGCCGGATGAGCGGCCGCACCTGGGTGATCATCACGCCGAACGTGCCGCGCACCTTCGCGAGCAGCTCCGCGGCGAGGATGGAGTTGCCGCCGAGCGCGAAGAAGTTGTCGTTCGGCCCGACCTTGTCGCGTTCCAGCACCTGGCACCACAGCCGCGCGACGCCGCGTTCGAAGAGGCTGACGACCGTGGAGTCGTCCTCCTCGGACGCCACCGCCGTCTCCGGCGCGGGCAGCGCGGTGAGGTCGACCTTGCCGTTGGACTTCAGCGGCAGCTCGGGCAGCGCGACGAACGCCGACGGCACCATGTAGTCCGGCAGGAAGCGGCCCGCGAACTCCTTCAGGTCCGCCGCGTCGAGCGTGGTGCCGGACGGGACCGTGTAGTACGCGGCGAGCCTGCGCTGGCCGTTCTGCTCGTAGTCGGTCACCGCGACGCCGTCGACCAGTTCGTGCGCGGCGAGCGTCGCCTCGACCTCGCCGGGTTCGACGCGGAAGCCGCGGATCTTCAGCTGGCGGTCGATGCGGCCGACCACCTCAAGGTTCCCCTCGGGCGTCCAGGCACCGAGGTCACCGGTGCGGTACAGGCGGCCCCCGGCCGTGAACGGGTCGTCCACGTACCGCGCGTGGGCGCGCTCGTCGGCGTGCAGGTACCGCGCGACACCCCGGCCGCCGATGCAGATCTCGCCGCGCTCCCCCGGCGGCACCGGCCGCAGCTCCTCGTCGAGGACGTGCACGGTGGTGCCGGGCAGCGGCGGGCCGACCGGCGCCGCGCCGCGCGCGGGGAGGATGTCGGCGGTCAGGTCCACGACGCACGAGGTGATCGTGGTCTCGGTGAGGCCGTAGGCGTTGACGAGCCGCACCCCCGGCATCAGCTCCAGGGCGGTGCGGCAGTCCTCCGCGCGCACCGCCTCACCGCCCACGATGGACAGCCGGAGCGGGAGGTCGACGGGCCGGGCGGCGAACTCGGTGAGGAACCGCCGCCAGTACGCCGGCGTGAGGTCCATGACCGTGACGCCGTGGCGGCGCAGCCGGTCCGGCAGCTCGCTCGGCGCCCACGCCATGTCCGGCAGCACGAGCGTCGCGCCCGCCGTCAGGGTCACCATGATCTGCTCGATCGAGGTGTCGAACGACAGCGCGCCGAACTGCAGCACGTTGTCGTCCGGCGTGATCCCGTACCACGTCACGAGTTCGCCGATGACGTGGGCGAGCGCGTCGTGGTGTACCACGACGCCCTTGGGCGTGCCGGTCGAGCCGGAGGTGTAGATGACGTACGCGGGGTCCGAACCGGACACCGCGACGTCGGGCGCGAAGGGCGGGAACCCGCCCGCGGCGCCCGCTTCCGCGGTGACGGCGAGGTCGGCGAACGCGGCGACGCGCGGCGCGTCCTTCGCCCGCGTGATGACCGTGGTGCACCCGGTCTGCTCGGCGAACCCGCGGAGCCTGCTCTCCGGCACCCCGGGCTCGACCGGTAAGTAGACCCCGCCCGCGGCGAGGATCCCGAGCAGTGCGACAATCGTGTCGATCGACCGGTCCATGTGGACCATCACGACCGAACCGGGTCCGGTTCCGTTGTGGCGCAGGTAGTGTGCGAGCTGACCGGCGCGCTCGGCCAGCTCCGCGTAGGTGATCCGCTGGTCGCCGGACACGACCGCGATGCCGTCCGGGCGTTCAGACGCGCGCGCGACGAACAGTTCATGGACACTCGTGTGCCGACGGATGTTCATGTGACCCCTTTGGTACGAATCCATGTGGCGCACTATGAGGTTTTCATCCCGGCCATGAAATGACCTTGACTATGCCACTCACGCCGCCTGTGCGGACAACCAATCCGTGAACGCGTCGAGGTCGGGGACCACGATCGTCGCGAACGCACGCACCACGAAGTCGTCGGTCTCACCGGTGATCGCGACGACGGTGGCGCCACCCCGGTGCGCGGCCTGGATCTCGGCCACCGCGTCCGCGGCGCTCTCCCGGTCCGGGAGGAAGGCGACGCACACGTCACTCGTGGCCGCCAGCCCGATCAGGCGGTGGAACTCGGCAGGCACCTGCGATTCGGTGCGCAGCCACGAGTCCACCGGGTCGTGCACCACCGCACGCGGGTCGCGCGCACGGATGGCGCCTGCCAAGCGCTTGCGTGGATCGGCCGCGGCCGCTCGCACGCCACGCCGGACACCTTGTGTCAGGCCGACGATGTAGTACGAACGCTGTGCGAGCCGTGGTCCCCCGGCCCGCATCCGCAACCGGTAGTCGGCGAAATCCATAACACTCACGACGCCCCCTCGCAGGCTCCGGGGCGCCGCTCGCGGTCGCCCTGTGTTTGTCGGTTCGCTCCGCAAGCTCCGCTCACGCCGCCGCCCTCACTTCCTTGGGCGCGGTGTAGTCGTAGAACCCGCGTCCCGTCTTCTTGCCCAGCAACCCGGCCGACACCATGCGCGCCAGCAGCGGCGGCGGTGAGTAGTGCGGCTCGCGGTACTCGTTGTAGAGCGACTCGCTGATCGCCTGGACGATGTCCAGTCCGATGAGGTCACTCAGCCCGAACGGGCCCATCGGGTGCGCGCAGCCCAGCTTCATCGCCTTGTCGATGTCCGCCATGGACGCCACGCCCGACTCGTAGACCCGCATCGCCGACAGCAGGTACGGGATCAGCAGCGCGTTCACCACGAAGCCGGACCGGTCCTTGGTGCGCACCACCTGCTTGCCGAGCACATCGGTCACGAACGCCTCCGCGACCTCGACCGTGTGCTCCTCGGTGAGCACCGAACCGACCAGCTCCACGAGCGGCAGCACGGTGACCGGGTTGAAGAAGTGCGTGCCGACCACCTTGCCCGGCCGGTCGGTCACGCGTCCCAGCTGGATGATCGGGAACGACGAGGTGTTGGAGCCGAGGATGGCGTCCTCGTCGGTGACGACCTTGTCCAGCGTGGCGAACACGTCCAGCTTGACCGACTCCTGCTCGGGCCCGGCCTCGATGACGAACTGCCGGTCGGCGAAGTCGGCGAGGTCGGCGGTGAACGAGATCCGCGCGAGCGCGGCGTCCCGGTCGGCCTCGCTGATCTTCCCCTTGCGCAGGGCGTTGTCGAGCGAGCCGGTCACCTTGCGCCTGCCGTCGGCCTCCCGGCCCGGTCGCGACACGGCGACCAGCACGTCGAGCCCGGCACGGGCGCACACCTCGGCGAGACCGGCGCCCATCACGCCGCATCCCACGACGCCGACGCGTCGAATCCTGTTCATGGTGAGATCACTTCCTCGCGGGGGCGGCCCAGCGGAGCAGGCTCGCGCCCATGGACATCCCGCCGCCGAAACCCAGCAGCAGGACGAGTTCGCCGTCGGCCAGCAGGCCGGCGCGGTTGGCCTCGTCGAGCGTCACCGGTACCGACGCGCTGCCGACGTTGCCGTACTTCTCGACGGTGCGGTGGGTGGTCGCACCGGTCAGCCCGCACCGCTCGACGAGTTGCCCGAGCAGTTTCCCGTTGGCCTGGTGGGGCACGACGTGATCGACGTCGGCCGCGGTCACCCCGGCGCGGGCCAGCAGTTTGTCCACGAACGGCGGCACCTCGTGCAGGACGATCTCGGTGACGTCCCTGCCCTTCATCCGGAAGAAGTGGCCGCCGTCGGCGAGCGTCTTGACCGACGCGGGGCGTCTGCTGCCGCCCGCGTCGACCCAGATGAGGTCGTGCCGGTCGCCCCGGCTCGCGAGGTCGAACTCGGCGAGCCCGCGCCCGGCCGCGACCGCCCCGACGACCGCAGCGCCCGCGCCGTCACCGAACAGCACCGCGGTGCGCCGGTCGTCGAAGTCGAGGATGCGCGAGTACAGGTCGGCGGCGACGACGAGCGCGTGCGCGCCCGGCCTTGCCGCGACCAGGGTCTGCGCCAGCACCAGCCCGTGCACGAACCCCGCGCAGACGGCGTTGACGTCGAAGCACCCGGCGCCGTACGCGCCGATCCGGTCCTGCACGAGGCAGGACGTCGGTGGTTGCGGGTGGTCACCGGTCGACGTCGACACGATGAGGTAGTCGATCCGGTCGACCGAGAGGCCGGCCTGGTCGAGCGCGCGGGTCGCGGCCGCGGCCGCGAGGTCCGAGGTCGCTTCGGCGGCGGCGGCGAAGCGACGGGCGTGGATGTCTGTCTTGCCTGCGATCTGCTCGGCGGTGGTGCCGGGTACGCGCTGCGCGAGCTCGGCGTTGGTCACCACCCATTCCGGCAGGTACGACCCAGTCCCGATAATTCCGATGGACACCGATCCTCCCGGCTCGTTCTCCCCATCAGATGGTGCATCGCGGCCAGCACCGTGAGCAATGCGAACCATTGGTGGTGCACGACAATTGGCCGGGAGAATTACCGGACGGTTCCGCGATGTGTTACCGGGCGGTGGACTCAGGCCGCGGGCGGCACCGCGATGTCCGCTGTGGACCATCGCACCGGGTCGGGGCCGAGCGTGTTCAGCGCCGCGACCTGCGGGCGGCACCACGGCGCCACCCGCAGGTCACCGGCGGCGACCGCGTACACGAAGTCCGCCCACGCCACCCATTCGAAATCGCCCACCTCGGCCGGGTCGGGCCGGGGCGGCTCGTCGGTGACGACGCGGTACACGGGACAGACACCGGTCGAGGAGTGGTGGAACCTCGGTAGCACCGGCTCGGCGACGGCAGCCGTGAGGCCGAGCTCGTCGCGCAGCGCCCGCGCCACGGCGTCCGAAGTGGATTCACCCGGACCGGGGTGGCCGTGACATGAATTGCTCCACACCCCGGCCCAGGTGCGCTTTGCCTGGCCGCGCATCGTCAGCAGCAGCCTCGCGTCGCTCGTGAAGACGTAGCAGGAGAACGCCGTGCCCTGCTCGTGCGACTGTCCCATGTGGCTCCCCTGCCTTTCGTGGTGGGAGTGGTGCTCAGGCGGTGCTCACGCGTAGGCGGGGACCTGGATCGACGCGTCGTGCTCCAGGATCATGTGCTGCAGCGCCTGCAGCTCGGGCCCCGGCTCGATGCCGAGCCCGTCCACGAGGGCGGCCCTGGTCCTGCGGTAGACGTTGAGCGCGTCGACCTGGCGGCCGGAGCGGTACAGGGCCAGCATGAACTGGATGCACAGCCGCTCGCGCAGTGGTTCCGCCGCGGTCAGCACCTCCAGCTCGGGGGTGATCTCCCGGTGCCTGCCGCACTGCAGCTCGGCGTCGAAGCAGTCCTCGAGCGCGGTGAGCCGCTCGTCCTCGATGGCGGAGAGCTCCGACCAGGTGGTGCCGGACTCCACGAGGTCGGCGAGCGCGCGGCCGCGCCACAGCGTCAGCGCCTCGCGGAACAGGGTGGTGCCGCGGTCGGGCGAGCCGGCCGCCACCGCTTCACGTCCACTGTGGACGAGGCGGCGGAACTGGTGCATGTCGACGTCTTCCGGGTCGACGCGCAGCTGGTAGCCGGGCGCGTGCGTGAGCAGCTGCGCCGAGCAGTCCGGGCCGGCCGCGGCGAGCATCCGCCGGATCGCCGACACCGCGTTCTGCACCATCTTGCGCGCGGTCGACGGGGGCTGGCAGTCCCAGAGCGCGTTGAGCATCCTGCTGTTCGGTACCACCTGGTTCGCGTGCAGGAGGAGATAGCCGAGCACCGCACGCTGTTTGACCCCGCCGAGATCGATCCGCCGTGCCCCGTCACTGACTTCCAATGACCCCAGTAAGTGAAACTTCATGGCTATTCACTCCGACCACTGAACTATGCCCTGGATAGCGGATTCGGAATTCATGGTCACATGACGGGTCACTGGCAGGGAACCCGTTCTCCCGATACGTGAAGAACCCACACCCGGTCGGTGAGCGGTTCAGGAGAAAGTCAGGAACGTCCGCACTGGCCGCGTGCGCGGGGCCGGTCGCACAATTCTGGACGAGACCTGGAAAACACGCCAATCGACCGGGACCCCCCGGCAGGAGGATCAACCATGGCCACACCGATCGCGCGGGCCAAGAAGCAGCAGCCCGGCGGCCTGGACCCGGCGTTCCTGCAGGACTGGGCGGACCGCAACCTCGCGGCGTGGGACGCGCTGGACGCCGAGGCCGTGGCCGACACGTGCACCGACGACATCGTGTGGACCGACCCGAGCGTCCCGTACCCCATCCGGGGCCGCAAGGCGCTGATCAAGCTGATCAACGACTTCGCGACGTCCTACCCGGACCTGAAGATCACCAGGGTCAGCGACCCGATCCCGTCGCCGGTCGAGCCGCTCGCCATCGCCCGCTACACGATGACCGGCACGCTGACCAAGTTCTGGCCGTACACCAACATGGCGCCGACCGGCCAGAAGATGTCGGTGCGCGTCGTCGACGAGTGGGTCTTCCGCGACGGCCTGCTGGCGAGCAACACCACCATCTACGACTGCCTGCACACCGCGCGGCAGCTGGGCATCGTCCCGCCGCCGAACACGCTGCAGTCGAAGATCATGAGCAAGGTGCAGCACATCCGGGCGCGCAGCCTGCGCGCGAAGGCGGCGTGCCCCGCCTGCGGTTACCAGAAGAACCACACCCACTGACGGGGGCCCCACCATGAAACTGCTCGGCCGTACCGTCCTGGTCACCGGCGCGTCCAGCGGCATCGGCGAGGCCATCGCCCGTGCGGCCCACGCCCGCGGCGCCACCGTGTTGCTCGTGGCCCGCGGTGAGACCAAGCTCAAGGCGCTGTCGGACGAACTCGGTCTCCGCGCCCACTACTACGCGTGCGACGTCGGCTCGGAACCGGCCGTCGCGGAGCTGGCCGCTGCCGTGGAGGCCGACGGGCACTCCGTCGACGTGCTGATCAACAGCGCCGGCTCCGGGCGGTGGGTGTCGATCGAGGACGCGCCGCCCGCGGAGCTGGTCGACATGGTGAAGGTGCCGTACCTGGCGGCGTTGCTGACCACGCGGGCGTTCGTGCCCGGGATGCTGTCGCGCCGGGCCGGCTGGATCGTGACGGTCAACTCGGGTGTGTCCCGTGCCGTCTGGCCCGGCGCGGTCGGGTACGCCAGTGCCCGGTGGGCGCTGCGCGGGCTGGACCTGGCGCTGAAGAGCGACCTGCGGGGTACCGGCGTCGGTGCCACCGAGGTCGTGCTCGGGACCGTGAGCAGCGCGTACTTCACGAACAACCCCGGGTCGGAGGACAAGCTGCCGAAGATCGCTCGCATCGTGCCGACCGTGTCGCCCGCCCAGGTGGCCGAGGCGGTGTGCAAGGCCGTCGAGCGGCGTCGCGGCACGTTGATCATGCCGTGGCAGATGAAGTTCGTGTCCACGTCCAGCCAGCACTTTCCGCGGATGAACCACTTCATGTTGTGGCTGACCGGCGCACGCCGGAAGGGCGCCCTCCTCAAGCGGTGATGACCGGGCGCTGGGGCCTCCCCGTTTCGGGGAGGCCCCTTTTTTTGTGCTCGCTTTGCTGGGGTTTCGCCCGTCCTGGGTGGTGTCCTCGCCGGACGGGCGTCCTCGCCGGAGGGCGTCCTGCCGGACGGGCCTCCTCGCCGGAGGGGCTGGTCTCCGGGATGGCGGGGGTTTGGTCTCGGGTTGGGTTGGCAGGGACTGGTGTCCGTTGTCTGCCTGCCATCCCGTCGACCTCCCGGAGGGCTATCACACCGCGTCAAGGGGCCCGGGTGGTTTGGGCACGGGGTTGGGTCGTGCTCCCGGGCCCCTTGACCCGGTGCGATCGGGCTTCGCCAGGTCGACGGGATGGCAGGCAGGCAGATCCTTGGTGAGCTGCGCTCGGCGTTGCGGGCCAAGCCCGCTTCGCGGGCCTGGCGCTTCGCGCCCGGCCTTCCCCGGGGTGGCGGTTGTGCCGCGGGGGCGCGTTCGCGGCATCGGGGTGTGAGCTGTGACAGGCGCGTTCGCGGCGTTGAGTGCCGGTAACGCGCCTTTCGCGGCATGGCGGGTGCTGCGAACGCGCCTTTCGCGGTGGTGCTGGCCCGCTGCGCGGGCCGGGCGCGCAGCGCCCGGCGGCGACGCGCCACGTTGCGCGCGCGTCCGGCGGCACTGTCAGGTCGGCCGGGCAGCGCCCTCCGACACGAAGGACCCCTTCATCACGTTGACCGTGAGGAAGGGGTCCTTCGTGTGCGGGGCTTACTTCAGGCGGAGCGCCTTCATGATCTGGTAGATGCGCGTGTTCTGGTTGGCCAGCTGCTCGTGGGTGACGCCCGGCTTCGGGTCGAAGCTGATGCCGTGCTGGCTCGCCACGATCTGGACGTCGCACATGGAGAGGAGGCCCTGCTCGCCGTGCCTGCGGCCGTAGCCCGACGCCTTCCGGCCGCCCATGGGGGCGTCGTAGGAGATGTGGGTGGACACGTAGCCCTCGTTGATGTTCACCGCGCCCGACTTGATCTGCGCGGCCAGGCGGTGGGCCTTGCCGAGGTCCTTCGTCCAGATGCTCGCGTTCAGGCCGTACTCCGTCGCGTTGGCCAGGCGCAGTGCCTCATCCTCGTCGCGGAACGGGTACACCGACACGACCGGGCCGAAGGTCTCCTCCGTCGCGATCTCGCACGCCGAGTTGACGCCCGTCAGCACGGTCGGCTCGTAGAAGTACGGGCCCAGGTCCGGACGGGCCTTGCCGCCGACCTCCACGCGAGCGCCGTGCGCGACCGCGTCGTCGACGTGGCGGACGACCTTGTCCAGCTGGCGCTGGTGGGACAGCGAACCCAGGTCGTAGTCGAACGTGAAGCCCTGGCCCAGCTTCAGGCCCTTGGTGTGCTCGACCAGCTTCGCCACGAACTCCTGGTAGATGGACTCGTGGACGTAGATGCGCTCCGAGCACAGGCACATCTGCCCGCCGCTCACGAAGCCCGCCCGCGCCGCGGCCGGGATGACCTTCGCCAGGTCCGCGTCCGGGAACACCAGCATCGGGTTCTTGCCGCCCAGCTGCATGGTGGCGCCGATCAGCCGGCTGGCCGCCGCCTCCGCGATCTTCTTCCCGGCCTCGTTGCCGCCGGTGAAGCACACGTGGTCGGCGCCCTCGATCATCGCGGGACCGATCTCCGCCGGTTCGCCCACCACGATCTGCCACAGGCCCTCGGGCAGGCCCGCCTTGATCAGCAGCTCACGGGCCAGCAGCGGCGCCAGCGCGGTCTGCGTGTCCGGCTTGAACACCACGCCGTTGCCGGCGATCAGGGCCGGGATCACGTCGCAGATGCCGTCCGAGATCGGGTAGTTGAACGGCGAGATCACGGCGACGACGCCCTTGGGGTGCCGCAGCTCCGTCACCCGCGTGGCGAACGGGATGCCGCCCTTGCGGCTGCGCGGCGACAGGTACGCCTTCGCGTTGCGGGCGTAGTACAGCGCCATGCCCGCGACGTCGATGGTCTCCTCGAAGGCGGTGAACCGGGCCTTGCCGGTCTGGGCCTGGATGAGGTCCATCAGCTTCTTGTTGTGCAGCACCAGCTTGTAGTAACGCAGGAAGACCTTCGCGCGCTGGGCCGGCGTGGTCGCCGCCCAGCGGGCCTGCGCGCCCCGCGCCTTCGCGAACGCGGCCGCCACGTCGGCCGGGGTCGAGGTGGCCACGTCGACCAGCGGCTCACCGGTCCACGGCGCGTACGTCGTCACGGTCGGCCCGGTTCCCGTGAGCTGACTGGCGAGTTGCCTGGTCAGCCCCTCGGGAAGCAGCGGCTTCCGGTCGATGGAGATGGTCACGTGTCTCGTCCTTCCGGGTGCGGGTTCAGATCGCTCGGCCGACTGCCGCGTCCGTCGGCGGGTCTATCCAGTGCCTGCTGCGCTGGAAGCCGTACTTGGGCACGGAGACCTTCCTCGGGCTCCGCCCCTCGTGGTAGGCGCGCCAGTCGATGTCCGCACCGGCGAGCCACAACCGCGCGAGGACCTCGGCCGCGCTTTCGGTGCCCGGCAGAGTCACGACCAGGTCGGACTCTCCCTGCCGTACACCCCAATGCTCCAGCAACCTGCCCAGTGCGCGCCCATGGTCGAGGCACTCGTCGAACGCGTCCCGGTAGCACGGCTCCGTCCGGTACAGCTCCTCGTCGCGGTCCGGCTGCTCGCCGGCGAACTCGAACCGCACGGCGCGGCCGAGGTGGGCGTCGGTGCTCCGCAGCACGTTCGACGCCAGGTCCGCCGCCGAGGACACGACCGCGGCCCTGCGGTGCTGGAACACCCGCCGCCCGGTCTGCAGCGTGAACGCCACGTCCGCGAGGTCCACGTCGGACGACTCGAGCAGTGACACCAGCCGTTCCCCGAACGCGTCGGCGGCCTCCGCCGTGCGTGCCGACCACACCAGCACCTGCTGCGCGCGGCTCGGCAGCCGCTCCCCGCGCGGCAGTGCCGGCGCCTCCTCCACCACCACGTGCGCGTTCGCGCCGCCGAGCCCGAACGCGCTCACGCCGGCCCGGCGCGGCCGCTCACCCCGCGGCCACGGCCGCCGTTCGGTGACGACCTCCATGCGGGTGCGGGCGAGCTGCGCGTTCGGCTTGCTGTGGTTGATGGTCGCGGGGATCTCCTCGTTGGTCAGCGCGAGCGCGACCTTGATCAGGCCCGCCACGCCGGCGGCGCGGTCGAGGTGACCCAGGTTGGGCTTCACCGACCCGATCGCGAGCGGGGTGTCGCCGAACACCTGGTGCAGCGCGGACACCTCGATGGTGTCGCCGAGCGCGGTGCCGGTGCCGTGCGCCTCCAGGTAGTCCACGTCGGACGGTTCGAGCCCGGCGGCCGCGAGTGCCTCCGCCACGACCCCGGCCTGGCCCTGCACACCGGGCGCGACCCACGCGGCCTTGGCGGCGCCGTCGTGGTTGACCGCCCAGCCGCGGATCACGCCGTAGATCCGGTCGCCGTCCGCGACCGCGTCGGCGAGCCTGCGCAGCACCACGACGCCGAGCCCGTTGCCGGTGCCGTGCGGGGTGCCCTCCCCCGCCTCGTCGAACGCGCGGCACCGGCCGTCCGGCGACGACGTGCCGCCCGGTTCGTACCGGTAGCCGACGCGGTGCGGCACCTCGATCGCGACCCCGCCCGCGAGCGCGACGTCGCACTCGCCGGTCAGGAGGCTCGAGCACGCGACCGACACGGCGACGAGCGAGGTCGCGCAGTAGGCCTGCACGCCGACGCTCGGCCCGGTCAGCCCGAGGGTGTGGGACACGCGGCTGGTGAGCGAGTCCTTGTCGTTGCACAACCCGATCGCGAGCTTCCCGGCGCCGGCGACCAGCTCCTTGTGCTGGATCAGGTTGTAGATCATGTAGGTGCTCATCTGGCTGCCCGCGAACACGCCGACGAGCCCCGTCGCGCGGTCCGGGTCGATGCCGGCGTCCTCCAGGGCGTGCCAGCAGTTCTCGAGGAACAGCCGCTGCTGCGGGTCCATCAGCGCGGCCTCGTGCGCCGGGTAGCCGAAGAAGCCCGCGTCGAACAGCTCGATGTCGTCGAGCACCGCGGCCGCCGGGACGTACGCGGGGTCGGCGATCAGCTCGGGGTCCTCACCGGCGGCGAGCAGCTCCTCGCGGGTGAACCACGTGACGCACTCCTTGCCGTCGCGCAGGTTCTCCCACAGCTCGTCCACGTCGCGGCTGCCGGGGAACTGCCCGGCCATGCCCACGATCGCGATGTCGGTGCCGGAATCCACGGCGGCGGGTTCGGCGGTCATGCCGCCCCCTTGCGTGCCTGCGCGATGGCCCGGCGGCGGGCACCGCGCGCGGCCTGCGCGTCCACCGCGGTGGGGCGGGCAGGCGCCGGGGCGCTGAGCGAGTCGAGCAGCTCCGCGAACTGGGCCGGCGTCGGCCGTTCGAACAGGCTCGCGGGCGTCAGTTCGACGTCGAACTCCTTCGCCAGCCTGGACACGACCGCGACGCCGATCATCGACGTGCCGCCCAGCTCGAAGAACGGGTCGTTGACGCCGATCGCCTCGATGCCGAGGTGTTCCTGCCACACCTGGGTGACCGTGCGCTCGGTCGGGGTGCGTGGCGGCAGGAACGACGTCCGCAGGTCCGGGCGCGGGAAGCGCTCGACGTTGACCGGCGTCTCCTGCACGAACGGCGTCGGCGTGTAGTGCGGCCAGAACCTGGTGCGCTGGAAGGGATAGGTCGGCAGGTCGACGAACTGCCCGGCACGGGGCCACGTCACGGGCACACCGCGCTCCCACAGTTCGCCGAGCGTCGCGAGCCAGCCGGGCCGGTCCGTGCCCAGCGCGACCTGCCCGGCCGCGGGCTCGGCCGCGAGAACCACGTCCACCCGTCCGGCCACCTCCCCGGCGCTGCCGGTCACGGCGATCGGCAGCACCCTGCCCAGTGCCGCGACCGGGTCGTCGGCGTCGATCGACGGCTCGGCGGCGGCCAGCCGAGCGGCCCAGTCACCGCCGGGCACGAACCCGAGCGACTGCTTGCCCGCCGGTGCCTGCACGCCGGTGAACCAGGACCGCAGCTTGGCGATGGCGTCGGCGCGGTCGCGGCACACCAGCGCCTTCCGCACCCGCAGCGCCGATCGTCCGCTTTGGACGGTGTGCGCCACGTCGGCCAGCACGAGGTCCGGTGTTGCCGCCAGGTGGTCGGCGAGCTTCGCCGCCAGCTCGGCCAGCCCGGCCTCGCTCCCTGCCGACAGCGTGAGCAGCTGCCACTCCTGCTCCGGGGTGGGCACGACCTCGACCGGCGGCGCCTGCTCGATGATCACGTGGGCGTTCGTGCCGGACCAGCCGAACGCGCTGATCCCCGCGCGCCGGGGCGCGTCGGGCGACGACGGCAGCGGCTGGTTGCCCTGCACGGGCCGCACCGGGCCGTCGAGCGTGACGACCGGGTTCGGCTTGGACAGGTGCAGGTTGCCCGGCACCTCGCCGTGCTTGACCGCCTGGATCGCCTTGATCAGGCTCGCGAGCCCGGACGACGCGACCAGGTGCCCGATGTTGGCCTTCACCGCGCCGACGAGCAGCGGGTGGTCGGCGCCCCGGTCACCGAAGACCTCCAGCAGCGCGCCGAACTCGATGGCGTCGCCGAGCGCGCTGCCGGTGCCCTGCGCCTCCAGGAAGTCGATGTCGTCCGGCTTGAGGCCGGCGTTGGCGAGCGCGGAGCGCAGCACGGCGATCTGCGCGACCTTGTTGGGCGCGGTCAGGCCGTTGCTGCGGCCGTCGGAGTTCACGGCGGAGCCGCGGATCAGCGCGTGCACGCGGCGGTCGCGGGCGTCGGAGGCACGCGTGAGGATCACCGCGCCGCCACCCTCGCCGAGGGTGTAGCCGTTCCCCGCCTCGTCGAACACCTTCGCCCTGCCGTCCGGCGCGAGCATGCCCATCTTCGCGAACTGCACGAAGTAGACGGGGTGGATGATCGCCGAGCTGGAGCAGACGATGGCGTGGTCGACCTCGCCGCGGCGCAGGCTCTGCACCGCGAGGTCGAGCGCGACCAGCGACGACGAGCACGCCGTGTCGACGGTCATCACCGGGCCGCGCAGGTCGAACTGGTAGGCGAGGCGCCCGGCGGCGGCGCTCGCCGACCCGCCCATGGTGAGGTACGGGTCGTCGATGCTCGCGACGCCTTCGGCCTCGGCCTCCAGCTGCAGGTACTGCCGCGAGTCGACCAGGCCGAGGAACACGCCGGTCCTGGTGCCCTTCAACGACTCCGCCGGGATCCCGGCGTCCTCCAGCGCCTCCCACACCAGCTCGAACAGCAGCCGGTGCTGCGGGTCGATGCGCAGCGCCTCCTGCGGCGAGATGCCGAAGAAGGCCGCGTCCCAGCCCGCGATGTCGGGCAGGAACCCGCCGCGCTGCGTGTACGCCTTGCCTGGCTTGGTCGGGTCCGGGTCGTAGTAGTCCGCGGCACGCCACCGGTCGGGCGGCACCTCGGCCATCGCGTCGACACCGTCCTGGAGGGCCTGCCAGAACCGGGCCGGGGTGTCGCCCCCGCCCGGCAACCGGCAGGACATCCCGACCACGGCGAGCGGCTGGGTGGCCGCGGCCTCCGCCGCGGCCAGCCGCTCCTTGGCCTCGACCAGGTCGCCGGTAACACGCTTCAGGTACTCGACGAGCTTCTGTTCCCGGGTCTGGTCTGTGGTCATGTCAGCTCGCCTTCCCAAGCTCCGAGTCGATCAGGTCGAACAGGTCGTCCGCCGACTCCGCCGTGGACAGCCGGGCCTTGAGCCCGTCGGTGCGCTGCGGCTGCAGCGCCTGCCATGCCGCGACCAGTTCCTGCAGCGCGGAGTCGACCCTGGCCCGCACGTCCTCGTCGTCGACCGGCACCGTCGCCAGCGCGTCGGCCACCCGGCCAAGGTCGGCGAGCACCGGCACCGGCACGGCCACGTCGTCGGTGACCAGCTCCTCGAGCAGCTGCTCGGCGAGCGCGACCGGTGTCGGGTAGTCGAAGACCAGCGTGGGCGCGAGCTTCAGGCCGGTGATGCCGTTGACGCGGTTGCGCAGCTCGACCGCGGTGAGCGAGTCGAAGCCGATCTCCTTGAACGGCCGCTCCGGCTCGACGGTGTCCGGGTCGGCGACGCCGAGCACGGCGGCCACCTGCGCGCGGACCAGGTCGAGCAGCATCCGCTCGCGCTCGGCGGGCGGCATGACGGCCAGCCGCTCGACCAGCGTGTCGTCCTTGGCGATCCCCGCGGCCTGCGCACGGCGGCCGTTGCCACCGGCCAGCGCCCGGAACAGCGGCGGCACCACGCCACCCCTGCGCAGCGCACCGGCGGCGAACGCGACACCCAGCAGGATCGCGTGGTCACCGGCGACCGCGCTGTCGAACATCGCCATGCCCTGCTCGAGCTCGATGGGCTCCATGCCGCTGCGGGCCATGCGGGCCAGGTCGGCCTCGTCGAGGTGCCCGGTCATGCCGGACCGCTCGGCCCACACGCCCCACGCCACCGAGGTGGCGGGCAGGCCCTGGTCGCGGCGGTGCTGTGCCAGCGCGTCCAGGAACGCGTTCGCGGCCGCGTAGTTCGACTGGCCGGGGCCGCCGAGGATGCCGGCGGCGGAGGAGAACAGCACGAACGAGGACAGGTCCATGTCCTTGGTCAGCTCGTGCAGGTTCCAGGCCGCGTCCACCTTCGGCTTCATGACCTTGGCGAGCGTGTCGGCGTCCTGCGAGGCGAGCACGCCGTCGGACAGCACACCGGCGGTGTGGATGACCGAGGTCAGCGGGTGCTCCAGGGAGTCGAGCAGCGCGGCGAGGGCGTCGCGGTCGGCGGCGTCGCACGCCTCGATGCGGACGTCCGCGCCCAGCTCGGTCAGCTCGGCCGCCAGCTCCGGCGCGCCCTCCGCCGCGAGGCCGCGGCGGCTGGTGAGCACCAGGTGCTTGATGCCGTGCTCGGTGACCAGGTGCCGGGCGACCGCGGCGCCGAGGGTGCCGGTGCCGCCGGTGATCAGCGCGGTCCCGTCCGTGTCGACGTCGCGCGGCACGGTGATGACGACCTTGCCGATCTGCTTGGCCTGGCTGAAGAACTGGAACGACTCCTGCGAGCGGCGCACGTCCCACGCGGTGAACGGCAGCGGCGTGATCTCGCCGCGGCCCGCCAGCTCAGCGACCGCCGACCAGCCCGGCGCGATCACGTGGATCGGCGCGCCGAACAGCTCGAACGGCAGGTAGCTGATGTGCGGGTGGGCCTTCGCCACGTCCTCGGGGTCGCGCAGGTCCGCGATGCCCATCTCCAGGAACCGCCCGCCCGCGCGCAGCAGCCGGAACGAGGACTCGATGAACTCACCGGTCAGCGAGTTCAGCACGATGTCGACGCCCTCGCCGTTCGTGGTGGCGCGGAACTTCTCCTCGAACTCCGTGGTGCGGGAGTCGCCGATGTGGTCGTCGTCCAGGCCCAGCGAGCGCAGCACGTCCCACTTGCCCTTGCTGGCGGTGCCGAACACCTCGACCCCGCGTGCCTGCGCAAGCTGGATCGCGGCCAGGCCGACGCCGCCGGCGGCGGAGTGGATCAGCAGCCGCTCCCCCGCCTTCATGTGCGCGAGGTTCAGCAGGCCGTGGTAGGCGGTGGTGAACACCAGCGGGATCGACGCGCCCTCGGCGAAGGTCCAGTCCGCGGGCAGCGGCGCCAGCATCTCCTGGTCGGTGACCGTGACCGGGCCGATCGAGCCGGGGAACATGCCCATCACGCGGTCGCCGGGCTTCAGGTCCGTGACGGCCGAGCCGACCTCGAGGACGATGCCCGCGCCCTCCTGGCCGAGGCCGTTGTGCATCGGCGCGAGGCCCAGGACGTTGAACACGTCGCGGAAGTTCAGCGCACACGTGCGGATCGCGACCTTGACCTTGGTCGGCAGCAGGTCGCCGTCGAACCGGTCGTCCGGCACCAGCTCCAGGTCGGCGATGGTGCGGCCGGTGGTGTGCAGGCGCCACACGTCGGTGTCCGGTGCCTGCAGGCCCGGGGTCCGGCGGGCGAGGCGCGGCACCAGCACGGCACCCGCCCGGACGGCGGCCTGGTCCTCACCGGCGGCGAGCGCGGCGGCCACCGCGGCGGCGGTGACGTCCTTGTCGCCCAGGTCGACCAGCGCGAACCGCTCCGGGTTCTCCGTCTGGGCACTGCGCAGCAGGCCCCACAGCGCGGCGGACGGCAGGTCGCGGACCTTCTCACCGCCGCTCACCGCGACCGCCCGCTGGGTCACCACGACCAGCTTCGACTCGGCGAACCGCTCGTCGGCGAGCCACGCCTGCAGGTGCCCGAGCACCCGGAGGCTCTCGGCGTGCACCGCGGCGGGCAGGTCCGTCGTCTCCTCGACCACCGCCGGGAGCAGGACCACCTCGGGCGTGCCCTCGATCGCGGCCACGTCCGCGTGGGAGGGGAGCCCGTCGAACTCGCCGATGGCCGCCCAGCCGTCGGTCGAGCCCGGCTCCTCTGTCTCCTCCGGCGCCACCCAGTCCAGGGCGAACAGCGGGTCGTCGTTCGTGTTCTTGCGCAGCGCGGCCAGCTGCTCGGCGGAGATCGGCCGCAGCAGCAGCGACTCCACCTTGGCGACCGGGGCGCCGTTCTGGTCGACCAGGTCGAGGTGGACGGTGTCCTCACCGGCCGACGACACCAGCACCCGCAGGGACCGCGCGCCGGTCGCGTACAGGGACACACCGGTCCAGTGGAACGGCACGTGCCCCGCGCCGTCCAGCAGCGCGCCCGCGCCGATGGCGTGCAGTGCCGAGTCCAGCAGCGCCGGGTGCAGCCCGTAGGAGGCGGCCTCGTCGCGCTGCTTGCCGGACAGCGCCACCTCGCCGAGCACCTGGTCGCCGTTGCGCCACGCGGCACGCAGGCCCTGGAACGCCGGGCCGTAGTCGTAGCCCGCGTCGGCGAGGCTCGGGTACAGGTCGGTCACGTCGATCTCGACCGAGCCGGGCGGCGGCCACGACGCGAACGTCGGCACCAGCGCGGGCACCTGGTTCGACAGCGTGCCGGCGGCGTGCCGGGTCCACTCGGCCGGCGCGCCGTCCTCGGCGTCCGGTCGCGAGTGGACGGTCACCGCCCGCGACCCGTTCTCGTCCGGCGCGGACACGTTCACCTGCAGCTGTGTCGCCTGGCCCGCGTTGAGCACCAGCGGGTTCTCGATGATCAGCTCGTCGAGCTGCGCGGCGCCCGCGATGGTGCCCGCCTTGATCGCGAGCTCCACGAACAGCGTGCCCGGCGCGAGCGTGGCGCCCTGCACCTTGTGGTCGGCCAGCCACGTGTGGGTCGACGGGCTGATCCGGCCGGTCAGCACGAAGCTGTCGCTGTCCACAGGGGACACGACGGCACCCAGCACCGGGTGCTGCGCGGCGTCCAGGCCCGCGGAGCGGATGTTGCCGCCGGTGCCGGTGCGGGTGACCCAGTAGTGCTTGTGCTCGAACGCGTACGTCGGCAGGTCGACCAGCGTCGCGTCGGTGCCCGCGTACGGCGCGGCCCGGTCCACCGACGCGCCGCGTGCCCACAGCGTGGCGGCCGCGGTCAGCACCGCGTGCGGCTCGGTGCGGTCCTTGCGCAGGGCCGGCACGATCGTGACGGTGCCGTCGTCGACGAGGCTGTCGAGGCACTCCGTCGCCATGCCGCTCAGCACACCGGACGGGCCGACCTCGACGAACGTGGTGACACCGGCGTCGGCGAGCGTCCGCACGCCGTCGCAGAACCGGACGGCGGCACGGACGTGCTCGACCCAGTAGTCCGGGGAGGCGAGCTGCGCCGGGGTGGCGATCTCGCCGGTCACGTTGGACACCACCGGGATCGTCGCCTCGTGGTAGGCGACCCCCGCGGTGACCGTGCGGAACTCGGGCAGCATCGGGTTCATCAGCGCCGAGTGGAACGCGTGACTCACGGTCAGCCGCTTGACCCGGCGACCCTGCTCCTCGAAGACCGCGGCGACCGCGAGCGCGGCCGTCTCCTCGCCGGAGATGACGATCGACGACGGGCCGTTGATGGCGGCGATCTGCACCGCGTCCGACAGGTGCGGCGTGACCTCCTCCTCGGTGGCCTGGATCGCGACCATCGCGCCGCCCGCCGGCAGTGCCTGCATCAGCGAGCCGCGGGCCGCGACGACCACGCAGGCCTCCGGCAGCGACAGCACGCCGGCCACGTGCGCCGCGGCCAGCTCGCCGATCGAGTGCCCGCACACGAAGTCCGGGGTGACGCCCCACGACTCCAGCAGGCGGAACAGCGCGACCTCGATCGCGAACAGCGCGGGCTGGGTGTAGCGGGTCTCGTCGAGCCCCTCGCCGTCGGCGATCACCTCGCGGACCGGCCGGTCCAGCAACGGGTCCAGGTGCTCGGCCACCTCGTCGAACGCGGCCGCGAAGACCGGGAACCGCTCGTACAGCTCGGTGCCCATGCCCGCGCGCTGCGCGCCCTGGCCGGTGAACAGGAACGCGACCTTGCCGCTGCCCGGCGACCCGGTGATGCCCGCCCCATTGCCGTCGCCGTTCCGCAGGGCCTCCAGCCCGGCGAGCAGCTCCTCGCGGGTGGTGCCGACGACGGCCGCGCGGTGGTCGTACACGCCGCGGGTGCGGACGAGCGAGAGTCCGACGTCCGCGGGCCGCAGCCGCTCGTCACTGGCCACGGTGGACCGCAAGCGCTCGGCCTGGCGGCGCAGCGACTCGGCGGTCTTGGCGGACAGCGTCCACGCGACGGGGCCCTCGTACGGCGTGCCCTCGGCCACGGTCTCCTCGCGCGGCGCCTCCTCGATGATCAGGTGCGCGTTGGTGCCGCTGATGCCGAACGACGACACCCCGGCGCGGCGCGGCGTGTCACCCGCGGGCCACGGCTGCGGCTCGGTCAGCAGCCGGACGGTGCCCGCCGACCAGTCGACCTCCGGGGTCGGCTCGTCCACGTGCAGCGTCGCGGGCAGCTCCTCGTGCTGCAGCGCCAGCACCATCTTGATCAGGCCGGCGACACCGGCGCCCGCCTGCGCGTGGGAGATGTTGGACTTCACCGACCCGAGCCACAGCGGGCGTTCCGGGGTGTGCGACGAGCCGTAGCTCGCCATCATGGCCTGCGCCTCGATCGGGTCACCGATCGACGTGGCGGTGCCGTGCGCCTCCACGGCGTCGATGTCGCCGGGCCGCAGGCCCGCGTCGGCGAGCGCGTCCGCGATGACGCGCTGCTGCGCGGGCCCGTTCGGCGCGGTGAGGCCGTTGGAGGCGCCGTCCTGGTTGACGGCGGAGCCGCGGATGACCGCGAGGATGCGGCGGCCGTTGCGCTGCGCGTCGGACAGCCGCTCCAGCAGCACCACGCCGACGCCCTCGCCCCAGCCGGTGCCCTCGGCGCCCTTGGCGAACGAGCGGCAGACGCCGTCCGGCGACAGGCCGCCCTGCTGCGAGAACTCGACGAAGCTGTAGGGCTGGCCCAGCACGGTCACGCCGCCGGCCAGCGCGAGCGAGCACTCGCGGTCGCGCAGCGCCTGGGTCGCGAGGTGGACCGCGGACAGCGACGACGAGCACGCCGAGTCGAGCACGATCGACGACCCCTCGAGGCCCAGCGTGTAGGAGACGCGGCCGGACAGGATGCTGCCGGTGGTGCCGGTGACGAGGAAGCCCGACAGGTGCTCGGGCATGTCGAAGTAGTCGCCGATGTAGTCGTGGTACATGCAGCCCGCGTACACCGAGGTCTTCGAGCCGCGCAGCGCGGCCGGGTCGATGCGCGCGTTCTCGATGGCCTCCCACGACGTCTCCAGCAGCAGCCGCTGCTGCGGGTCCATGGCGAGCGCCTCGCGCGGGCTGATGCCGAAGAATTCCGGGTCGAAGTTCCCCGCGCCCTGCAGGAAACCACCCCGGTTGACGTAGGTCTTGCCCTTCTGCCCGGGCGTGGGGTCGTAGACGCGCTCGATGTCCCAGCCGCGGTCGGTGGGGAACTCGCTGACGCCGGTGCGTTTTTCCGACAGCAGTTCCCACAGTTCCGCCGGCGAGGTCACACCACCCGGTAACCGGCAGGCCATGCCGATGATGGCGATCGGTTCCCGCGCGTCACTGACCAGCCGCTGATTCTCCTTCCGGAGACGGTCGTTCTCCCTGAGCGACTCACGCAAAGCCTCGACGAGTTGTTCCGAGGAAGTAGTCATGTTCATCTCCAGTAGAACCGGCGGATCGCGTCAATGCTATCGAAAACCGGACATATCCTTAAGCGACTCGTCGGCCACTTGTCCATTTTCGAGAAACCCCCCGGTAATTGTCCGCCAATGCTATTCCGGAGAAGCTCTTGATGAATTTCTCTCACCCCGCGAGTGATTCGGGTGCCGCGGGCAGTCTCGTGGCCAGGTAGGCCACCATCGAGGTCAGGTTCGGGTGGTCGAACACCAGCGTCGGCGGCAGCGAGATCTCGGTCGCCGTCGACAGCCGGTTGCGCAGCTCGACCGACGCGAGCGAGTCGAAACCCATCTCGTCGAAGCGGCGCTCGGCGTCCACGTCGTCGACGGTGCTGTGCCCGAGCGAGGCCGCGACCTCCGCCTTCACCAGCTCCGTCAGCGCGGCGACGCGCGCGTCGCCCTCGAGCCCGGCGAGCGTCTCGTGCCACGACTTGTCCGACACGACGCGGTCGGCGGCGCTGCGGCGGGTGGTGCGCACCATGCCGCGGAACAGCGGCGGGCACGCGCCGCCGAGCGCGGCGAGCGCGGACGTGTCGAGCTTCAGCGGCACCACGTTGTCGCGGTCGGACCGCAGCGCGGCGTCGAGGCGTGCCATGCCCTCCTGCGCCGACAGCGTGAGGAACCCGGAGCGGGCCATGCGCGACCGCTCCACGTCACCGAGCTTGCCGGCCATGCCCGCCGACAGCGCCCACGGACCCCACGCGAGGGACACCGCGGGCAGCCCGGCGGCGCGGCGGTGCGCGGCGACCGCGTCGAGGAACGCGTTGGCGGCCGCGTAGTTCGCCTGCCCGGGGTTGCCGAGCACGCCGGCGAGCGAGGAGAACAGCACGAACGCGGACAGGTCGGCGTCCTTGGTCAGCTCGTGCAGGTTCCACACCGCGTCGACCTTGGGCCGCAGCACGGCGTCGATCCGCTCGGGGGTGAGCGAGGCGAGCACGCCGTCGTCGGTGACACCGGCCGTGTGGAACACGGCGGTCAGCGGGTGCTCGTCCGGGACGGCCGCGAGCACCGCGGCGAGCGCGTCGCGGTCGGCGGCGTCGCAGGCGGCGATCGTGACCTCGGCGCCCAGCTCGGTCAGCTCCGCGCGCAGCTCCTCGGCACCGGGGGCGTCCGCGCCGCGGCGGCTGGTGAGCAGCAGGTGCCGCACGTCGTGCTCGGTGACCAGGTGCCGGGCGGTCAGCGCGCCGAGCGCACCGGTGCCGCCGGTGATGAGCACGGTCCCGCCCGGTGTGAACGCGGCCGTCTTCTCACCCGGGCGCAGCCGCGCCATCCGTCCCATGTGGCCGGTGCCGTCGCGCACCACGATCTGCTGTTCCTGGCTCGCGAGGAAGTTCGGCAGCAGGTGCCGGTCGGCGTCGGCGATGTCGATCAGCGTGATGCGGCCCGGGTTCTCCGACTGGGCGGAGCGGACCATGCCGACCACGGCCGCGGCGGGCAGGTCGGTCACGTCCTCGCCGGTGAGCCCCTGCGCGCCGTCGGTCACGACGACCAGCCGGGACGCGGCGAACCGCTCGCTGCTCGACCACGTCTGCAGGTCCTCCAGCGCCGCGTGCGTCGCGGCCCTGGTCGCGTCGGCGACGTCGAGGCCGCGGTCGCCGCGCACGTTCAGCACGACGACGTCCGCGGCGTCCACGTCGGACATGCTGCCCAGGTCGGTCTCGGCGATCGACAACCGCGGCGCCTGGGCGGCGGGCAACGGGGTCCAGTTCACACCGAGCAGCGCGTCCACGCCGCGGTGGTACGCGGCGTCGGCCTGCTCGTGCGTCATCGCGCGGCCTGCCATGGCACGCACGTGCGCCACGGGCCTGCCGTGCTGGTCGGCGAGCAGGATCTCCACGGCGGACTCGTCGGTGGGCAGCATCCGCACGCGCAGCGCGGTCGCGCCGGTCGCGTAGAGGTGCACGCCCGACCACGCGAAGCCGACGGCGACGCTGTCGTCGAGGTACTCCGACGCGCCGAGGATCAGCACGTGCATGGCCGAGTCGAGCAGCGCTGGGTGGAGGTTGAACTCCTTGGTCTCCTCGACGTACTCCTCGGGCAGCCACACCTCCGAGTACAGCTCCTCGCCGATCGTCCAGGAGTGCTTGAGGCCGCGGAAGTGCGGGCCGAACGTGTAGCCCTCCTTGAGGAACCGGTCGTAGAGGTCGCCCAGCTCGATCTCCCGCGCGCCGGGCGGCGGCCACTCGGCCATCTCCGCGTGCTCCGGCGGCACGGTCGGCTTGGTCATGCTCGCGGTGTTGGCGAGCACGCCGCTGGCGTTGCGGGTCCAGCCCCACTCGGCCGGCGCGTCGTCGAACCGCGAGTAGACGGTGAAGCGGCGGTTGCCGTGCTGGTCGGGCCTGCCGACCACGAACCGGACCGCGCAGCCGCCCTCGTCCGGGACGACGAGCGGCGTCTCGAGGACCATCTCCTCGAGGAAGTCGCAGCCGACCTGGTTGCCCGCCTCGATGGCCATCTCGACGTAGCCGGTGCCGGGCACGATCACGCGGCCGAGCAGCGTGTGCCCGATGAGCCACGGGTGGGTGCGCAGCGACAGCCTGCCGGTGAGCACGACGTCCTCGGACTCCGGCAGCGTCACGACGGCGCTGAGCATGTTGTGCTTGACCGGGATGAGCCCGATGCCGGACGGGTCGCCGCTCGCGCCTGGCTTGAGCCAGAACCTCTGGTGGTTGAACGCGTACGTGGGCAGGTCGACCTTGCGGCCGCCGCCGAACACCGCGGTCCAGTCCGGGCTGACACCGTGGACGTGCAACGCGGCCACCGCCTCGACGACGGTGGTGACCTCGTCCCGGCCGCCGCGCAGCGTGGGCACGAGGGTGGCGTCGACGGTCTGGCCGGCCATGCCGGTGAGCACGGCGTCGGGGCCGATCTCCAGGTAGCGGGTGACGCCGAGGCCGGCGAGCGTGTGCACCGCGTCGGCGAACCGGACGGTGCCGCGGACGTGCCGCACCCAGTACTCGGGGTCGGTCGGCTCCGCGCCGACGATCGGGATCGACGGCTCGTGGTAGGTCACGCTCTGCGCGACTGCCCGGAACTCGTCCAGCATCGGGTCCATCAACGGCGAGTGGAACGCGTGCGACACGCTCAGCCGCTTGGTCTTCCGGTCCGCGAAGTGCGCGGCGACCGCGAGCGCGGCCGACTCCTCGCCGGAGATCACGACCGAGCCGGGCGCGTTGATGGCCGCGATGCCGACGTTCTCGGTGAGGTGCGGGGTGACCTCCTCCTCGGTGGCCTGGATCGCGATCATCGCGCCACCGGCGGGCAGCGCCTGCATCAGGCGGCCGCGTGCCTCGACGATCGTGCACGCGTCCTCCAGCGACCAGACCCCGGCCACGTGCGCGGCGGCCAGCTCACCGATCGAGTGCCCGGCGAGGAAGTCGGGCTTGACGCCCCACGACTCCAGCAGCCGGTACAGCGCCACCTCGAACGCGAACAGCGCGGGCTGCGTGTTGCCCGTCTCGTCCAGGCCATCGCCGGAGGCGATCACGTCCCGCAGCCCGCTGTCGAAGTGCGCGAGCACCTCGTCGAACGCGGCCGCGAACACCGGGAACGCCTGGTGGAGCCGCTGCCCCATGCCCGCGCGCTGCGCGCCCTGGCCGGTGAACAGCCACGCGGTCTTGCCGCCCTGCCGGGTCGACCCGGTGATGAGCTGCCCGTCGACCAACGCGGCCCGGTGTTCGAGCGCGGCCCGGGTGGTGGCGAGGGAGAAACCGATGTCGGCGGCCGACAGCCCGGGGTTGGCCGCCACGAAGGACTTCAGCTGGTCGATCTGGTCGTGCAGCCCCTCGGCGGACCGGGCCGACACCACCCAGGGCACGACCGGCAGCGTCGACTCGGTCGACGTGTCCTCGACCTCCGGCGCCTGCTCCAGGATCACGTGCACGTTGGTGCCGGTGACGCCGAACGACGACACCCCGGCCCGGCGCGGCGCCCCGGTCTCGGGCCACTCCCGCGCCTCGGTGAGCAGCCGCACGTTCCCGGACGCCCAGTCCACCTCGGGGGTCGGCTCGGCGACGTGCAGCGTCTGCGGGAGCTTCCCGTGCCGCATGGCCTGCACCATCTTGATCACACCACCGACACCGGCGGCCGCGATCGCGTGCCCCATGTTCGACTTGATCGAGCCGAGCCACAGCGGCCGGTCGCGGTCCTGCCCGTAGGTCGCGAGCAGCGCCTGCGCCTCGATCGGGTCGCCGAGGGTGGTGCCGGTGCCGTGCGCCTCGACCGCGTCGATGTCCCGTGTGGACAATCGCGCGTCGGCCAGCGCGGCGCGGATGACCCGCTCCTGCGACGGCCCGTTCGGCGCGGACAACCCGTTGGACGCGCCGTCGGAGTTCACCGCGGTGCCACGCACGACCGCGTACACGGTGTGCCCGTTGCGGATCGCGTCGGAGAGCTTCTCGACGACGAGGATGCCGACGCCCTCGCACCAGCCGGTGCCGTCCGCGTCGGAGGAGAACGACTTGCAGCGCCCGTCGGCGGACAGGCCGCCCTGCCTGCCGAAGTCGAAGAACGCCGACGGCGTCGACATGACCGTCACGCCACCGGCGAGCGCGAGCGAGCACTCGCCGTTGCGCAGCGCGTGCGCGGCCTGGTGCAGCGCGACCAGCGACGACGAGCAGGCGGTGTCGACGGTGACCGTGGGGCCGACGAGCCCGAGCACGTACGAGATGCGACCCGAGCCGGCGGCCGGTGCGGCGCCGGTGTTGTAGTAGCCGCCGAGGTCCTCGTCCGACGACATCATCAGCGTGCCGTAGTCGTCGCCGTTGATGCCCGCGAACACGCCGGTCTGGCTGCCGCGCAACGCCAGCGGGTCGATGCCGGCGTGCTCGAGCGCCTCCCACGCGGTCTCCAGCAGCAGCCGCTGCTGCGGGCTCATGGCGAGCGCCTCCCGGGGGCTCACCCCGAAGAACGCGGCGTCGAACCCGGCGACGTCGTCGAGGAACCCGCCGCGCCCGGAGCCGGTGGAGTCGAGCCCGAACCGCTCGGACAGCGCGTTCCAGCCGCGGTCGGCCGGGTACGGGCCGGTGGCGTCGGTGCCGTCGGCGACCAGCCGCCACAGCTCGTCGGGGCCGTGCGCGGACGGGTACCGGCAGCCCATGCCGACGATGGCGATCGGCTCCGGCTGCCTGGCCTGCAGGTCACGCAGCTGTTCCTTGGTCCGCGCCAGTTCCGCGGTGACCTTCTTGAGGTACTCGAGGAGCTTGTCGTCGGTCATCCGATCCCTCTATTCATGCCACACCGAGGTCGTCGATGAAGGCGAACACGTCGTCGGCGGAGGCGGCCTTGAGCCTGTCCTCGACCGAGGTGACGGTGCCCCCGTTGGCCTTGTCGTTGAGCGCGCCCACGATCGCCTGCAACCGGGCGACGATCCTGGTGCGCTCGATGTCGTGTGCTTCGAGCCCCGCCACCGCCTGCTCGAGTGCGTCCACAGTGGACAGCACGGTGTCGCCGCCCGCCTCGCCCAGCCCGAGCTTCCCGTGCAGGAACGCGGCGAGGTCGGCCGGGTTCGGGTGGTCGAACACCATGGTCGCGGGCAGCGTCAGCCCGGTGGCGGCGGCGAGCTGGTTGCGCAGCTCCACCGCGGCGAGCGAGTCGAAACCCAGCTCGCGGAACGCCGCGTGCGGGGCCACCGCGTCGGCGGAGTCGTGCCGCAGCACGGCCGCGGCCCGTGCCCGCACCAGCTCGACCAGCTCCTGCTCCTGGTCGGCGGCGGACAGCTGCTCCAGCCGTGCCACCAGGTCCGCGGCCCCGGCGTCCGGCACGACCGCGTTCTCGGCGGCCAGCACCGCCATCGCCGCGGGCACGCCACGCAGCAGCGGACGCGGCCGGGCGAGCGTGTACGTCGGCACGAACCGCTGCCAGTCGATGGCGGCCACGACCAGGTTCGGGTGCCCCTCCGCGATCGCCTGCGCGAGTGCCGCGAGCGCGAGCCGGGGCTCCATGGCCTCGAGGCCGTACCGGGACAGGTCACCCTCGGCGGCCATCGTGTCGCCTGCCCACGCACCCCACGCGACCGAGGTGGCCGGCTTGCCCTGTGCCCTGCGGCGCTGGGCGAGCGCGTCGACGTAGGCGTTCGCGGCGCCGTACGCGGCCTGGTGCCCGCTCCCCCAGATCGCCGCGCCGGAGGAGAACAGGACGAACGCGTCCAGGTCGCCGGTGAGTTCGTCGAGGTTGCGCGCGCCGTCGACCTTGGCGCGGCCGGTGGCGGTGAACTCCTCGACCGTGGTGTCGCCGATCGCCACCGGCACGGGCAGCGCGCTGGCGGCGTGGAACACGGCGTTCACGGGGTGCTCGGCGAGCAGCGCGGCCAGGGCGTCGCGGTCGGCGACGTCGCACGCGGCGATCGTGACCTGCGCGCCGAGTTCGGTGAGCTCGTCGCGCAGTTCGGCCGCGCCGGGCGCGGCCATGCCGCGGCGGCTGGTGAGCACGACGTGCTCGGCGCCGTTCTCGGCGAGCCAGCGCGCCAGGTGGGCGCCGATGCCGCCGGTGCCGCCGGTGACGAGGACGGTGCCGCGTGGCTGCCACGGCGTGGTGTCGTCGGCGGGTGCGGGGACCATCCGGCGCGCGTACACGCCGTCGGCGCGGATCGCGAGCTGGTCCTCGTCCGGTGTGGACAGCGCGGCGGCGAGCAGGTCGGTGGCGTCGGCGGCGGGCAGGTCGACGAGACCACCCCACCGCTCCGGCAGGTCGAGCGCGAGCACGGTGCCCAGCCCCCAGATGGCGGCCTGGTCCGGATCGGGTGACTCGGTGGTGGCACCGGTGGTCACGCACCACAGCGGCGCGTCGACCTGCTGGACGAGCCTGATCGTGTCGGCCAGCGGAAGCGCGGCGACGACACCGGTGAAGTCCCCGGCGGGCAGCGCGCCGACCTCACCGCGGACGACCTCGACGTGCGCGGCGAGCGCGTCGGCGACGGCGTCGTTCGCGCCGACGACCAGCCAGCGCCCGGCCAGCGACGGCTGGGTTTCCACCCGCGCCCAGTCGATGCGGTACCGCCAGGAGTCCACGGTGGACTCGTCGGTCACGCGCCACTCGCTGATGTCGACCCAGTAGCGCTGCCGGTCGAACGCGTAGGTGGGCAGGTCGACGGCCGACGGCGTGAAGGGCGCGAAGAACGCCCGCCAGTCGACGGTCCGGCCCGCGCAGTGCAGCGCGGCGAGCGCCTCGACGGCGACCCGGTCGCCGGGCTGCTTGCGGCGCTGCGCGGGGATGAAGGTGCCGGTGGCGCTCTCGGCGGCCATGGCGGTCAGCACGGCGTCCGGGCCCAGCTCGACGAACGTGGTGACCCCCTCGGCTGCGAGGGTCGTGATCGCGTCGGCGAACCGGACGGTCTGCGCGACGTTGCGGATCCAGTACTCGGGGGTGCCCATGTCGGTCACGTCCCCGGTCACCGTGGACACGACCGGGATCGCCGGTTCCGCGTAGGACAGCCCGGCGGCGACCCTGGCGAAGTCGGCGAGCATCGGCGTCATCAGCGGCGAGTGGAACGCGTGGCTGACCGCGAGCCTGCTGGTCTTGCGGCCCTCGAACCCGGCGGCGATCGCCAGCACCTCCGCCTCCGGCCCCGAGAGCACCACGGAGTTCGGGCCGTTGACGGCGGCGATCCCGACGTCCCCCGACACCGTCACCTCGTCCTCGCTCGCCTGCACGGCGACCATCGCACCCCCGGCGGGCAGCGCCTGCATCAGCCGCGCCCGGGTGGTGACGAGCAGGGCCGCGTCGGCGAGCGACAGGATCCCCGCGACGTGCGCGGCGGCCAGCTCGCCGATCGAGTGCCCGACGAGGTGGTCGGGCCGGACGCCCCACGACCGGAACAGCCGGAACAGGGCGACCTCGACGGCGAACAGGCCGGGCTGGGTGTAGGTGGTCTGGTTCAGCAGGTCCTCGTCCTCGCCCCACAGGACCTCGCGCAGCGGCCGGTCCAGGTGCGGGTCGAGCGCGGCGAGCACCTCGTCGAACGCCTCGGCGAACACGGGGAACGCCTCGGCGAGGTCGCGGCCCATGCCGAGCTTCTGCGTGCCCTGCCCGGAGAACAGGAACGCGAGCTTGCCGTCCGACCGCGCGACGGGCACGAGCTCGGTGCCCGCGAGGTAGCCGCGGTGCTCGAAGTGCGTGCGGGTGGTGGCGAGCGAGAAGCCGACGTCCACAGGGGACAGATCCGGGTGGGCGGCCAGGTGCTCGCGCAGCGCGCCGGCCTGCGCCCGCAGCGCGGCCGGGGTCTTGGCGGACAGCACCAGCGGCATCGCGGGCGCGTCCTTCGCGGGGGCGGGCGCCTCCTGCGGCACCGCCTCGATGATCACGTGGCTGTTGGTGCCGGACAACCCGAACGAGGACACGGCGGCCCGGCGGGGCCTGCCGGTCTCCGGCCACGGGCGCTCCTCGGTCAGCAGGCGCACCGTGCCCGCCGACCAGTCGACCTGCGGGGTCGGCTCGTCGACGTGCAGTGTGCGCGGCAGGACGCCGTGCCGCAGCGCCTGCACGACCTTGATGATCCCGGCGACACCGGCCGCGGCCTGGGCGTGCCCGAAGTTCGACTTGATCGACCCCAGCCACAGCGGGGTCTCGCGGTCGCGGCCGTAGGTCGACAGCAACGCCTGCGCCTCGATCGGGTCGCCGAGCCGGGTGCCGGTGCCGTGCGCCTCCACGACGTCGATGTCCGAGGTGGACAGTCCGGCGTCGGCGAGCGCGGCCCGGATCACGCGTTCCTGCGACGGCCCGTTCGGCGCGGTCAGCCCGTTGGACGCGCCGTCCTGGTTCACCGCCGACCCGCGGACCACGGCGAGCACCCGGTGCCCGTTGCGTTCGGCGTCGGAGAGCCGCTCCAGCACGAGCACCCCGACGCCCTCGGCCCACGCGGTGCCGTCGGCACCGGCGTCGAACGACCGGCAGCGGCCGCCCTCGGCGAGCCCGCCCTGGCGGGAGAACTCGTTGAAGGAGCTGGGCGTCGACATCACGCTGACGCCACCCGCGAGCGCGAGCGTGCAGTCACCGCGACGTAACGCCTGCGCGGCGAGGTGCACGGCGACGAGCGACGACGAGCACGCGGTGTCGACGGTCAGCGACGGGCCGGTCAGCCCGAGCGCGTAGGACACCCGCCCGGACGCGACGGCCGGCGTGGTGCCGGTGCTGATGTACCCGCCGAGGTCCTCACCGGACATCAGGACCGGGATGCCGTAGTCCTCACCCATGAGCCCGGCGAACACACCGGTGGTGGCGCGGCGCGCGGTGTCGGCGTCGATGCGGGCGTGTTCCAGCGCGGCCCACGACGTCTCGAGCAGCACCCGCTGCTGCGGGCTCATCGCGGTGGCCTCGCGCGGGCTGATGCCGAAGAACCCGGCGTCGAACTCCGTCGCGTGGTCCAGGAAACCGCCGGATCCGGAAAGGACGGACGTCATCCCGAAGGCGCGCGCGAACGCGTCCCAGCCGCGGTCGGCGGGTAACGGCGAGATGCCGTCCTTGCCCTCGGCGACGGCCTCCCACAGGGAGTCCGCGTCCGAGATGCCACCCGGGTACCGGCACGCCATACCGACGATCGCGATCGGTTCCCGTGCGGCCGAGGCGAGCTCCTCGTTCTCCCGCCGGAGGTTCTCGTTCTCCTTCAGCGAGGACCGCAGCGCCTCAACCAACTCGTCAGACGTGGCCATACCGTCCCCAAGCGCCTCGAATGTGTGACTGCCCGCATACCTCTCGCGTCGAGCGTACGGACGCGGGGTATGCGGGCAGCCAGTTGCCGGTAACTCGGTGGTTCAGTCCAGAGCGGGTTCTTTCTCGCGCCGCACTTGACTTTCCACGCGCGGCGCTGGTGGCTCCGGCGGCGCGGACTCGGACAGCCCGACCCGGTTGTGCAGTGCCCGCAACGGTTTCGGCGCCCACCACGCGGCGCGGCCGAGCAACCGCATGCCCGCCGGCACGAGCACCCCGCGGATCAGCGTGGCGTCGACCATGATGGCGAGGCCCGCGCCGATCCCGAACATCTGCAGGAAGCTCACCCCGCCGGTGCCGAAGGCGAAGAAGTTCACCGCGATCAGCACGGCGGCCGTCGACACGATCCGGCCGGTGTGCGACAACCCGTCGACCACCGCGGCCCGCCGGTCGAGCCCGAGGTCGTGCCCCTCCTTGATCCGGCTGAGCACGAACACCTCGTAGTCCATGGACAACCCGAACGCGATGCAGAAGAACAGCATCAGCATGCTCGTGTCGAGCGGCATCGGCGTGAACCCGAGGATGTCGGCGAGCCAGCCCTCCTGGAAGATCATCACCAGGACGCCGATGGTCGCCGACAGGCCGAGCACGTTGAACACCAGCGCCCTGATCGGCTGCAGCACGCTGCCGGTGAACAGGAACAGCAGGATGAACGTGGACAGCGCGATCAGCCCGGCGGCGAGCGGCAGCCTGCTGCCGATGGCCTCCTTGCTGTCGACGAGCGTGGCGGCCGAACCGCCGACCCGCGGGTCGGTGCCGACCGGGCCCGCCATGTCGCGGATGGTGTGCACCAGCTCCTGCGCGTTGGCCGACCGCGCGTCGTCCTCGGTGATCACGGCGAACCGCTGCACCTCCGGCTTGCCCATGGCGGCCGAGGTCGGCGGCACGCCCTTGGCCGCGCCGTCGACGAAGACGCCTGCACTGGACTCGACCCTGGCCACGTCGGGCAGCGTCGACAGCCGGCCCGCGTAGTCGGCGACCTGCGCCTTCGGCAGCAGCCCGGTGACGACGACCTGGATCGCGCGGCTGTTGTCGTCGGGGAAGTGCGCCCGGATCGTGTCGCCGACGGTCCTGGTCTGCGTGGCCTCCGGCAGCACCCGGTCGTCCGGCGTGCCGAACTCGGCCTTGAGCACCGGCAGCGCGCCGACGACCAGCACCGCGATCACCGGCAGCGCGCACAGGACGGGCCGCTTCGTCACCGCGGACGCGACCCGGCGCCAGAACGGCGACACCGCGCTCGGGGTCTTCCTGAACCACGGCAGCTTGCCCGCGTTGACCCGGTAGCCGAGGACCTTCAGCAGCGCGGGCAGCACGACGATCGACGTCAGCATCGCGATGAGCACGACGCCGATGCCGGAGTAGGCGAACGACCGCAGGAAGAACAGGGGGAAGATCGTCAGGACGGCGAGCGCGACCGCGACCGTCAGTGCGCTGAACACGATGGTCCGCCCCGCGGTCTGCACGGTGCGCACCACGGCGTCCTCGATGGACCGCCCGGCGGTCAGCTCCTCGCGGAACCGGCTGACCATCAGCAACGCGTAGTCCACGGCGAGCCCGAGGCTCAGCGCGGTGGTCAGGTTGATCGAGTAGATGGAGACGTCGGTGGCGGACGCGATGCCGGACAGCGCGGCGAACGTGCCGAAGACCGTGGCCGCGCCGATGAGCAGCGGCAGGCTCGCGGCCACGAGGCTGCCGAACGCGAACACCAGCAGCACCAGGATGATCGGCACCGCGATGCCCTCCGCGAGCGCCAGGTCCTTGCCGACCTGGGTGCGGCTGTCGACCGACATCATCTTGGGCCCGCCGAAGTACACGTCGTACTCGCCGGTCGAGGCGTCGGCGTACCGCTCGGCGAACTCCTCGGTGGCCGTGATGTCGTCGTGCTCCAGCTTGATGGCGATCATGCCGTGTCTGCCGTCGTCGGAGCGCAGGCTCGGCGCACCCGTCTCCCAGTAGGAGACCGCCTCGGTGACGGCGGGGTCGTCGCCGATCCGCCGGGCGAGGTCGGTGGCGTCCGCGCGCACGGCGTCGTCATCGACGGAGCCGTCCTTGACCGACACGAGCGCGACGACGTCGACCTGCCCGCCGAACTCGTCGTTGATGAGGTCCTGCACCTGGGAGGACTCGGCGGCGGGGTCGGAGAACCCCTCCGGCTTGAGCTTGCTGAACACGGTGAACCCCACCGCGCCCGCGGCGATGAGCGCGAGCAGGGCAACGACGAGGATCCCGCGCGCGCGGGTGGCGGCGAAGCGTCCTATGGCAGTGAACATGGCAGGCGTGCCCCTGACAGACGTGGCGTGTGGTTCACCCCCACGCTCCCAGCCGCCTTATCGCACCGTCAACGCCCGCTCACTCTTTCGTGAACCAGTTCCCCGCAAGAACATGAATTCCTCACATATGCGCCGTGGCGAAATCATGATCGGATTCATGTGGAATTCCCGAACACGACGGTGCCCGACATTCGGTGAATGCCGGGCACCGTGCGTCGGAATGTCAGCCCTCGGGTTGCGCGGCCAGTTCCTTGACCTCCGGCTCGGCGGCCCGGCGCCGGTGCTTGCCGTGGTCGACGGTGTACTCGTCGAGCCGGAACAGCATCACCACGGCCATGGCGGGGACCATCAGCACGTGCCCCACCACCATGACGCCGGTCGTGCCGGCCAGCCCGCCGAAGTAGAACGGGTACATGATGACGAACGGCAGGTACATGGCCAGGCACATCTCGAGGATGGGCCGCCAGCGGTGCCCGCGGAAGAGCATCCACGCCGCCATGCCGATGGACATGTTCGTCGCCATCACGAGGGTGCGCGCGACCAGGTTCTCGATCATGAAGTCCCAGCCGAGGGCCTCCCACAGCAGCCGCACGGGCATGGCGAGCACGCCCATGCCGATGAACATCGCCGCGGTCATCTCCAGCAGGTGCTGGATGAAATGGCGGGCCGGGCTGTGCCACCAGCTTTTCGTGCCCGTCATGACGGCACCTCCTCATCGTCGACACGAGCAGTGTCGCATTTTTCTTCCACCGTTGGGTAGTCCCCCACTGGAGCACTGAGCAACTCCGGAGTGGGGTTATACGGAAAATGGCACAATACGCGTCATGTTTCCGGGAGAGGTGTGGGGCGCCACGGCAGAGGAACGTGCCGCGAAGCTGCCCTGTGACGAGATTTTTCCGGACGGACTGGCAGCCGACCGCGCCGTGTCCGTCGACGCACCGCCGTCATTGGTGTGGGCTTGGCTGTGCCAGATCCGCCTTGCCCCGTACAGCTACGACTACCTCGACAACTTCGGCAAGAAGAGCCCACCGGTCCGCACCCCCGGGCTGACCGAGCTGGAGGTGGGCCAGCGCTTCATGCGCCTGTTCACCCTGGCCTCCTTCGAGCGCGACGTCCACGTGACCATCCGCAGCAACCGCGTCGCCACGACGTACGCCGTGCGCCCGGAGGGCACCGGCACGCGCCTGGTGGCCAGGGCCATCTTCAACGGCCCCAACTTCATCGGCAGGCCGCTCGGCCTGATCGACTTGATCATGATGCGCAAGCAGCTGCTGAACATCAAGGCCCACGCGGAGAAGGAACACGCGCAGGTCAAGGCCGCCTAGTCCCCCCACGCCCCAGAGGCCGGCAGTCGCGAAGCGACTGCCGGCCTTTCCGTGTGCCCGTGGCCGCCGCCCGCCACTCGGAAGACCTCTTCCTGCCGGCCCGGCGCGCGCGGACGCGCAGCGCCCGGCCCGCGAAGCGGGCCCACCCAAGCCGAGCGCAGCCCACCACACAAGAACTGCCTGCCTGCCATCCCGTCGACCTGGCGAAGCCCGATCACGCCGGGTCAAGGGGGCCCGAAGCCCAACGCAACCTCCTGCCCAAATCCCCGGGCCCCCTTGACGCGGTGTGATAGCCCTCCGGGAGGTCGATGGGATGGCAGGCAGACAACGGACACCAGTCCCTGCCAAACCAACCCCGTGCCCAACCCCCGCCATCCCGGAGACCAGCCCCTCCGGCGAGGAGGCCCGTCCGGCAGGACGCCCTCCGGCGAGGACGCCCGTCCGGCGAGGACAAACCCAGAACGGGGAAAACCCAGGACGGCGAAACCCATCACAAGGCAAACCACCAAGCCCAGACACGAGGAACCACCGAACGAGCCCCAGCCGGAAACGCAAAGGGCCCCTTCCTCACGCTGGGAGTGAGGAAGGGGCCCCGGCCGGCGCCTTTACGACGCCTTCCGCTGCGTGGAGCGCCCAGCCAAAGCACGCTTCACGAGGTCGTCCACATCCAAACTGTCGAGGTCCTCCGCGGGCTCCGGCTGGCGCACCGGCTCCTCCACCGTGGCGACGAGACTCAGCAGGGCATCCAGAATCCCAGCCTCCCGGAACCGCTCCACCGGCACGGAAGCCAACGTCCGGCGCAACGCCTCCTCGTCCACCGGCGCCGCACCAGCCGACGGATCCGGCAGCAGCGCGGACAGCACGTACCCGGCGAGCGCCTCCGGGTTCGGGTAGTCGAACACCAGCGTGGCCGACAACGACAACCCCGTCACGGCGTTGATCCGGTTCCGCAGCTCGACCGCGGTGAGCGAGTCGAAGCCCAGTTCCTTGAACGCCTGCCCAGGCGAGATCGACGCGGGCGACGAGTGTGCCAGCACCGTGGCGACCTGCGCACGCACCATCTCGAGCACCGCACCCAGCCGCTCCGCCGGCGGCAACCCGGTGAGCCGGTTCACCAACGCGGCCGCGTCCGCCTTCCCCGCGCGCCGCGCCGGCACCCGCACCAAGCCACGCAGCAACGGCAGATCGGTACCGGACCGGCGCAACGCGGCCGGATCCAGCTTGACCGGCACCGCGACCGCCGCGTCCAGCCCGGCAGCGGCGTCGAACAGGGCGAGACCCTCCGATGTGGACAGGGCACCGAACCCACCGCGGTTGAGCCGAGCCAGGTCCGTTTCGGACAGTTCGCCGGTCATGTCACTGGCCTGCGCCCACAACCCCCACGCCAGCGACTGCGCCGCCAAGCCCTGCGCCCGCCGGTGCGCGGCCAGCGCGTCCAGCGCCGCGTTCGCCGCCGCGTAGTTCGCCTGCCCGGGACCACCGAGCACGCCGGCCACCGACGAGAACAGCACGAACATCGGCACGTCCCCGACCAGCTCGTGCAGGTGCCACGCCGCGTCGACCTTGGGCCGCATCACCTTGTCGATCCGCTCCGGTGTCAGCGCGTCCACGGTGCCGTCGTCCAGCACACCCGCGGAGTGCACGACACCCCGCACCTGGTGCGCCGCCAGCAACCGAGCGAGCGCGGCCCGGTCGGTCACGTCGCACGCCGCCACCGTCACCGACGCGCCCAGCTCCGTCAGCTCCGACGTCAGCGCGGGCACCCCGGCGGCGTCCGGACCGCGCCTGCTCACCAGCAGCAGGTCCCGCACGCCACGCGAGGTCACCAGGTGACGCGCCACCAGCGCACCGAGGCCGCTGGTACCACCCGTGATCAGCACCGTCCCGTCGACCTCGACCGGGGCACCGGCCGACGTGGCCCGCGCCAGCCGGGGCACGAACACCCTGCCCTCACGGATGGCGAGCTGCGGTTCCCCCGTCGCGACGGCGGCCTGCAGCACCTCCTGGGACTCCGGGGTGTCGTCGGTGTCGACCAGCACGAACCGGTCCGGGTGCTCGGACTGGGCGGTACGCACCAGACCCCACACCGTGGCCGCCGCCGGGTCCGCGCTGTCCGCGCCGACCGCGACCGCGTCCGTCGTGACCAGCACCAGCGGCTCGGACCGCTGCTCTGTCAACCAGCCCTGGACCAGTGCCAGCGCCCGGTGCGCGGTGTCGCGTGCCGCGTCGGCGAGCGAGCCGTCGGCCGCGTCGATCTCCACCACGTTGTCCGGGAGCTGGACCGTCGCCTCCCGGCGGGCCGCACGGCGCTCCGCACGGGCAGCGCGCCGCGCCGAACGGTCCCGCCGATCGCGGCGGTCCCGGCGCTCGGCGCGCCGTTGCCGCCGGGCCCCCGTCTCGTCGGCGGGCACGTCGAGCGGCACCCAGTCCACGGTGAACAGGTGCTGACCGGCTGACGACGGCGTCGCCGCGGCCAGCTGTTCCGGCGTGATCGGCCGGACCGACAGCGCACCGACCGCCGCGACGGGCGCGCCCGCCTGGTCGGCCAGGTCGATGGCGTACGTGTCCTCGCCGGTGGTCCGGATCCGGACCCGCAGCGTGGCCGCGCCGCCCGCGGCGAGCGTGACGTCGTGCCACGAGAACGGCAGCGCCAGCTTCCGCTCGCCCGTGGCCGCGGCCAGCAGCGCGTGCAGCGCCGAGTCCAGCAGCGCCGGGTGCAGCCCGAACCGCGCCGACCGCTCGGCCTGCGCCTCGTCCAGCGCCACCTCGGCGAACACCTCGGTGCCGCGCCGCCACACCTTCTGCAACCCCTGGAACGCGGGCCCGTACTCGAGCCCGAGGTCGGCCAGCTCCTCGTAGACGGTGCCGAGCGACACCTCCGCCGCGCCCGCGGGCGGCCACTCGGTGAGCGCGGCCGGGCTCGCTCCCTCGTCCTCGGTGAGCGTGCCGGTCGCGTGCAGGGTCCACTGGCCACCGTCGGACGGTCGCGAGTGGACGGTCAGGGACCGCTGTCCCGCGTCGGTCTCGGCGCCCACGGACACCTGGACCACCACCGCGTCGTCCTCGGGCAGCACCAGCGGCGCCTGCAGCGTCAGCTCCTCGACGCCCGCACAGCCCGCCTTCGCCGCCGCGTGCAGCGCCATCTCGACGAGCGCGGCACCGGGCACGATCACCGTGCCGAGCACGGCGTGGTCGGCGAGCCACGGGTGCGTCCGCGTGGACAGCCTGCCGGTCAGCAGCAGGCCCGGCTCGCCCGCGACGTCGACGACCGCGCCGAGCAGCGGGTGCTCGGCGGCGCCGAGGCCGGCCGCGGTGACGTCACCGGCGCCGGTGCCCGGCATGAGCCAGTACCTGCGGTGCTGGAAGGCGTACGTCGGCAGCGGCACCCGCCGCGCGCCGGTGCCCGCGAAGAACGCGTCCCAGTCGACGGCGTCGGTGTGCACGGCGAGCACCGCCAGCGCGGTGCCGAGCGTCCTGACCTCGTCGCGGTCCTTGCGCAGGGTCGGCACGAACACGCCGTCCGGCACCGCGTTCTGGCCCATCGCGGTCAGCACGCCGTCCGGGCCCAGCTCGACGAACGTCCGCACGCCGTGCTCCTCGAGCGCGGTCAGCGTGTCCGCGAACCGCACCGTGCCGCGCACGTGCTCCACCCAGTACTCGGGGTTCGTCGGGTCCGCGCCGATGACCGGGATCGTCGGCTCGTGGTAGGTCACGCTGTGCGCGACCGCGCGGAACTCGTCCAGCATCGGGTCCATCAGCGGCGAGTGGAACGCGTGCGACACCGTGAGCCGCTTGGTCTTGCGGTCCGCGAACCGCGCCGCGATCGCCTCGACGGCCGCCGTGGCGCCGGAGATCACGATCGACTCCGGACCGTTGATGGCCGCGATCCCCACCTCGTCGGTGAGCAGCGGGGTGACCTCGTCCTCCCGCGCCTGCAGCGCGATCATCGCGCCACCGGCCGGGAGGGCCTGCATCAGTCGTCCTCGTGCCGATACGAGGGCAGCCGCGTCCGCCAGCGACCAGACACCCGCGACGTGCGCGGCGGCCAGCTCGCCGATCGAGTGCCCGGCAACCACATCCGGTGTGACGCCCCACGACGCCAGCAGCCGAGCCAGTGCCACCTCGACCGCGAAGAGCGCCGGCTGCGTGTGCCCAGTCTCATCCAGCCCATCACCGGACGTGATCACCTCTTTCAGCCCGGGGTCGAGGTGCGCGCACACCTCGTCGAACGCGGCCGCGAACACCGGGTACGCCTCGTACAGGCGCTGCCCCATCGCGATCCGCTGCGCGCCCTGACCCGTGAACAGGAACGCGAGGCGCCCGCCCGCGGTGCCTGCGGCGACCTCCTCGCCGTCGATCAGCACCGCCCGGTGGGCGAACCTGGCCCGGGTGGTGGCGAGCGTGTAGCCGACGTCGAGCGGGTCGGCGTCCACCCCGGACAGCCGCTCGACCTGGTCGCGCAGCGCGTCCTCGGTCTTCGCGGACACCAGCCACGGCACGACCGGCGGCTCGGTCCTCGGCTCCTCGGGCGCCGGGGGCGCCTCCTCGATGACGACGTGCGAGTTGGTGCCGCCGATGCCGAACGAGGAGATGCCTGCCCGGCGCGGGTGCCCGTTCGCCTGCCACGGCACGGGTTCGGTCAGCAGCCGCACGTTGCCCGCGGTCCAGTCGACCTCGGGGGTCGGCTCGTCCACGTTCGCGGTCGGCGGCAGCTCACCGTGCTGGAGCGCCAGCACCATCTTGATCACGCCCGCGGCGCCCGCGGCGGCCTGGGTGTGGCCCAGGTTCGACTTGACCGAGCCGAGCCACAGCGGCCGGTCGCGGTCGCGGCCGTAGGTCGCGATCAGTGCCTGCGCCTCGATCGGGTCGCCGAGCGGGGTGCCGGTGCCGTGCGCCTCGACCGCGTCCACGTCGGACGTGGTGAGCCCCGCGGCGGCCAGTGCCGACGCGATGACGCGTTGCTGCGACGGACCGTTCGGCGCGGTCAGCCCGTTGGACGCGCCGTCCTGGTTGACCGCGGAGCCGCGGATCACGGCGAGCACGGGGTGCCCGTTGCGCTGCGCGTCGGAGAGCCGCTCGACGGCGAGCACACCGGCGCCCTCACCCCACGCGGTGCCGTCGGCGCCCGCGGCGAACGCCTTGATCTCGCCGTCGGTCGCGAGGCCGCGCTGGCGGGAGAACTCGACGAAGGTCTCCGGCCCGGTCATCACGGTGACACCACCGGCGAGCGCCAGGTCGCACTCCCCGTTCCGCAGTGCCTGCACGGCCATGTGCAGCGCGACCAGCGACGACGAGCACGCGGTGTCGATGGTGACGGACGGGCCCTCCAGACCGAGCACGTACGACAGCCGTCCACACAGGACGCTGCCCGCGATGCCGGTGACGAGGAAGCCCTCGACCCCGGCCTCGTTGGCGTTGACGCCACGGCCGTAGTCCTGGGCCATCATGCCCGCGAACACACCGGTCCTGCTGCCGCGCAACGACAGCGGGTCGATCCCGGCACGCTCCAGGGCCTCCCACGCGGTCTCCAGCAGCAGCCGCTGCTGCGGGTCCATGGCGAGTGCCTCACGCGGGCTGATGCCGAAGAACTCCGCGTCGAACTCGCCCGCGTCGTGCAGGAACCCGCCGCGCCGCACGTACGAGGTGCCCGGGGTCTCGGGGTCCGGGTCGTACAGCTTCGCGAGGTCCCAGCCGCGGTCGGCCGGGAAGTCGGAGATCCCGGACCGGCCGCCGACGACGAGGTCCCACAGCTCGTCGGGCGAGGTGATGCCGCCGGGCAGGCGGCAGCCCATGCCGACGATCGCGATCGGCTCGTCGGACACCGCGGTCGGTGCGGTGACGACGGCCGAGGTGGCCTGCGCGCCACCCAGTTCGGCGAGCAGGTGGTCGACCAGCTTGTCCGGGTTCGGGTAGTCGAACACGAGCGTGGCCGGGAGCCGCAGGCCGGTGGCCGAGTTGAGCCGGTTGCGGAGTTCGACGGAGGTGAGCGAGTCGAAGCCCAGCTCCTTGAACGCCTGTTCCGGTGCGATCGACTCTGGCGAGCCGTGTGCGAGCACCGCGGCGACGTGCCCTCGGACGGCGTCGAGCAGGATGGCGCGCTGCTCGGCCTCCGCGAGCCCGGCGAGCCGCCGTCCCAGCTCACCGGTCGGGCCGCTCGCCCGGCGGGCCGGGGTGCGGACCAGGGCGCGCAGGATCGGCGGGACCGTGCCCGTCGACTTGGCGACCGCGGCCGGGTCCAGCTCGATCAACACCGACAGCGCGCGACCGGTGGCGGCCGCGTCGAACAACGCGAGACCGTCCTCGGTGGACAGCGCGCCGAAGCCGTCGCGGGACAGCCGCGCGCGGTCGGTGTCGCTCAGCTCGCCCGTCATGTCGCTGGCCGAGTCCCACAGGCCCCACGCCATCGACACGGCGGGCAGTCCGGCGGCGCGCCGGTCGTGCGCCAGCGCGTCGAGCGCGGCGTTGGCGGCCGCGTAGTTCGCCTGGCCCGGCGTGCCCAGCACGCCCGCCGCCGACGAGAACAGCGCGAACAGCGCCAGGTCCTCGGTCAGCTCGTGCAGGTGGCGGGCCGCGGTGACCTTGGGGGCCAGCACCGCGTCGAGCCGCTCCGGGGTGAGCGTGGTGACGATGCCGTCGTCGAGGACACCCGCCGCGTGCACCACGCCGACGAGGTCCGGGATGGACTTCACCAGCTTGGCGACGGACGCGCGCTTGGTCACGTCGCACGCGGCGACGCGGACCTCGGCGCCCAGCCCGGTCAGTTCGTCGGCCAGTTCCTTCGCGCCCGCGGCCTTCGTGCCCCGGCGGCTGACCAGCACGAGCCGCGGCACGCCGTGGTGGGTGACGAGGTGGCGGGCCAGCAGCGCGCCGAGACCGCCGGTGCCGCCCGTGATCAGGACGGTGCCGTCGAGGCTCAGCGGCGCGGGCGCGTCCTGCACGCGGACGAGCCGTGGCGCGTAGGCCTGCCCGTCGCGGACCGCGACCTGCGTCTCGCCGGACGCCGCGGCGGCCTCGGCGAGGCTGTCGTCGCCGTCGAGGAGCACGAACCGGTCCGGGTGCTCGGACTGGGCGGAGCGGACGAGGCCCCAGACGGCGGCCGCGTCGAGGTCACCGATGCGCTCGTCGGCCGTGACGCCGACCGCGCCGGTGGTGACCAGCACGAGCCGCGCGTTCTCCGGGTGCTCGTCGGCGAGCCACGACTGGATGGCGGCGAGCGCCTCGTGGGCAGTGGCGACCGGCTGGGCCGTGACCGTCACGTCGTCCACCGCGGACAGCGTGACCGGGGCCCAGTCGACGCCGAACATCGGCCGGTTCACCCGGATCTGGTCCGGGGTGACCGGGAGCAGCGACAGCCTGCCCACGGAGGCGACGGGGGCGCCGGTGTTGTCGGCGGCGTCGATGCTGATCGCGTCGTCGCCGAGGGACCTGACGCGGACGCGGAGCTGGGTCGCGCCGCGTGCGTGCAGTGCGACGCCGTTCCAGCCGAACGGCAGGCGGGCCTGCGTTTCGGTGCTGCCTGCGAACAACGCGTGCAGCACACTGTCGAGCAGGGCCGGGTGCACGCCGAACTTGGCGGCGTCGGCGTGCTGCTCGTCGGCGAGCGCGACCTCGGCGAACACCTCGTCGCCGCGCCGCCACACCGACTGCAGGCCCTGGAACACGGGACCGTACTCGAGGCCCAGCTCGGCGGCCTTGTCGTAGACGTCGGTGACGGACACCGGGTTCGCGCCGGCGGGCGGCCAGGCCGTCAGGTCCACCGTGGACGGTGTGCCGGTGCCGAGGGTGCCGGTGGCGTGCTGGGTCCAGTCGCCGCCGTCGGGGCGGGAGTGGATGGCGACGGCCCGGTTGGCGTCCACGGTCACCTGGACGACGACGCCGGTGCCCTCGGGCAGCACGAGCGGTGCCTGCAGGGTCAGTTCCTCGACGACGTCGCAGCCGACCCGCTCCGCGGCCTGGAGCGCGAGTTCGACGAGCGCGGTGCCGGGCACGAGCACGGTGCCCATGACCGCGTGGTCCGCCAGCCACGGGTGGGTCTGGGTGGAGAGCCTGCCGGTGAGGACGAGCCCGTCACCGTCGGCGAGCGGCACGGCGGCGCCGAGCAGCGGGTGCCCGGCGGGGTCGATGCCCGCCGCCTGCACGTTCCCGGCGGTGGGCCGCAGCCAGTAGGACTCGCGCTGGAACGGGTAGGTGGGCAGGTCGACGAACCGACCGGTGCCGAAGAAGGCGGCCCAGTCGACGTCGACGCCGTGGACCCAGGCGGTGCCGAGGGCGGCGACGACGGTCTGTGCCTCGTCGCGGTCCTTGCGCAGCGCGGGGATGAACGTGCCGTCCAGGCCCATGGCGGAGAGGACACCGTCCGGGCCGACCTCCACGAACGTCGTCACACCGCGCTCGGTCAGCGCCGCCACGTTCTCGGCGAACCGGACGGTGCCGCGGACGTGCCGCACCCAGTACTCGGGGTCGGTCGGTTCCGCGCCGACGATCGGGATCGACGGCTCGTGGTAGGTCACGCTCTGCGCAACGGCCCGGAACTCGTCCAGCATCGGGTCCATCAACGGCGAGTGGAACGCGTGCGAGACGGTGAGCCGCTTGGTCTTGCGGTCCGCGAACCGCGCCGCGATGGCCTCGGCGGCCTCCGCGTCACCGGAGATGACGACGGACCGCGGCCCGTTGATCGCGGCGATCCCCACCAGGTCGGTCAGGTGCGGGGTGATCTCCTCCTCGGTCGCCTGAATGGCGATCATCGCGCCACCGGTCGGCAGGGCCTGCATCAACCGGCCACGAGCGGACACGATCTTGCACGCGTCTTCCAGCGACCACACGCCGGCCACGTGTGCCGCGGCCAGCTCACCGATCGAGTGGCCCGCCAGGAAGTCCGGGCGAACACCCCATGACTCCAGCAACCGGAACAGGGCCACCTCGACCGCGAACAGCGCGGGCTGCGTGTTGCCGGTGTCGTCCAGGCCCTCGCCGGACGTGATGACGTCACGCAGGTTCGAGTCGAGGTGCGACAGGACCTCGTCGAACGCGTCGGCGAACACCGGGAACGCCGCGTACAGCCGCTGCCCCATCGCGACCCGCTGCGCGCCCTGGCCGGTGAACACGAACGCCAGGCGCCCGCCCGCGGTACCGGTGGCGACCTCCTCGCCGTCGACCAGCACCGCCCGGTGGTCGAACCGCGCCCGCGTGGTGGCGAGCGTGTAGCCGACGTCGACCGGGTCCGCGTCCACGCGCGACAGTCGCGTGATCTGGTCCCGCAGCGCCGCCTCGGTCCGGGCGGACACGACCCACGGCACCGCGGGCAGCTCGGCCCGCGCCACCGGTTCCTCGGCGGGCGGCTCCTCGATGACCACGTGCGCGTTGGTGCCGCTGATGCCGAACGACGAGATGCCCGCGCGGCGCGGCCGTCCGTTCGCCTCCCACGGCACCGGCTCGGCCAGCAGCTCGACCGCGCCCTCCGTCCAGTCGACCTGGTGGGTCGGCTCGTCGGCGTGCAGGGTCTTCGGCAGCGTGCCGTGCCGCAGCGCCATGACCATCTTGATGACGCTGGCGGCGCCCGCGGCGGCCTGCGTGTGCCCGATGTTGGACTTGATCGACCCCAGCCACAGTGGCCGCTCGCGGTCGCGGCCGTAGGTGGCGATCAGGGCCTGCGCCTCGATCGGGTCACCCAGCGCGGTGCCGGTGCCGTGCGCCTCCACGACGTCCACATCGGACGTGCCGAGCCCGGCCTGTGCCAGCGCCTGCGTGATGACCCGCTGCTGCGACGGCCCGTTCGGCGCGGTCAGCCCGTTGGACGCGCCGTCCTGGTTCACCGCGGAGCCGCGGACGATCGCGAGCACCGGGTGGCCGTTGCGGCGCGCGTCGGACAGCCGCTCCAGCACGAGGATGCCCGCGCCCTCACCCCACACCGTGCCGTCGGCGCCTGCGCCGAACGCCTTGCAGCGGCCGTCGGCGGCGAGGCCGCGCTGGCGGGAGAACTCGACGAACGTGTCCGGGCTCGCCATGACCGTGACGCCGCCTGCGAGCGCGAGCGAGCACTCCCCCGCCCGCAGTGCCTGCGCGGCCAGGTGCATGGCGACGAGCGACGACGAGCACGCCGTGTCGAGCGTGACCGCGGGGCCTTCGAGGCCGAGCGTGTAGGAGACGCGCCCGGACGCGACACTGGCCGCGATCCCGGTGCCCCAGAAGCCTTCCACACCGTCCGGGAGCCCGGTCAGGCTCGGCGCGTAGTCCCGGTACATGAGGCCGGTGAACACGCCGGTCCGGCTGCCGCGCAGCGTGTGCGGGTCGATCCCGGCGCGCTCCAGGGCTTCCCACGTGGTTTCGAGGAGCAGCCGCTGCTGCGGGTCCATGGCGAGGGCCTCGCGGCGGCTGATGCCGAAGAACTCGGCGTCGAACTCGTCCGGGTGCTCGACGAACCCGCCGTGGCGCGCGTAGGACTTGCCGAGCGCGTCCGGGTCGGGGTCGAACAGGTTCGCGAGGTCCCACCCGCGGTCGGCCGGGAACTCCGACACACCGGACCGGCCGCCCGCGACGAGGTCCCACAGCTCGTCCGGAGTGGACACGCCGCCGGGGAAGCGGCAGCCCATGCCGACGATGGCGATCGGCTCGTCGGTCACGACCGCGACGGCGGCGGTGGCCTCGACGAGCTGTCCGCCGGAGGGGGCCAGCTCGGCACGCAGGTGGTCGACGACGGCCAGGGGGCTCGGGTAGTCGAAGACGAGCGTGGCGGGCAGCCGCAGCCCGGTCGCGGCGTTGAGCCGGTTGCGCAGCTCGACCGCGGTCAGCGAGTCGAAGCCGAGTTCCTTGAACGCCTGCGCGCCGGTGATCGCGTCGGCCGAGCTGTGGCCGAGCACCGCGGCCACGTGCTCACGCACGACGTCCAGCAGCAGCGCCCGCTGCTCGGGCTCACCCAGCCGCGCGAGACGCTCGGCCAGGCCACCGCTGCCACCCGACGCGGCGGCGCGGCGGGCCGGGGCGCGGACGAGGCCGCGCAACAGGTGCGGGATCTCGGCACCGGACTTGCGCAGCCCGGCCAGGTCCAGCTTGACCGGCACGGTCAGCGCGCGCTCGGCGGCGATGGCCGCGTCGAACAGCGCCAGACCGTCCTCGGTGGACAGCGCGGCGAAGCCGGAGCGGGCCATCCGCGCGAGGTCGGCGGCGTCGAGCTGCTCGCGCATGCCGCTGTCCCACAGGCCCCACGCCATCGACACGGCGGGCAGCCCGGCGGCGCGGCGCTGCTGGGCGAGCGCGTCGAGGACGGCGTTCGCGGCGGCGTAGTTGGCCTGGCCCGCGCTGCCGAACACGCCTGCCGCGGAGGAGAACAGCGCGAACAAGGGGACGTCGCCCGCGAACTCGTGCAGGTTGGTCGCCGCGTCGACCTTGGCCCGCAGGACCGTGGCGACGCGTTCGGGGGTCAGCGTGCCGAGCACGCCGTCGTCCAGGACACCGGCCGCGTGCACCACGCCGGTCAGCGGGTGCTCGAGGCCGTCGAGTAAGGCCTGTAAGGCGTCGCGGTCGGCGACGTCGCACGCGGCGACCGTGACCGTGGCGCCCAGCTCGGTGAGCTCGGCGGCCAGCTCGGGCGCGGAGCCGCGACGGCTGGCCAGCACGAGGTGGCGGACGCCGTGCGCGGTCACGAGGTGCCGCGCCAGCAGGCTGCCGAGACCGCCGGTGCCGCCGGTGATCAGGACGGTGCCGGACGGGTCGACCGTGCCGGGCGTGCTCGCCAGGCGGGCCAGCCGCGGCACGAACACCTCGCCGCCGCGGACGACCGCCTGCGGTTCGCCCGCGCCGACGGCGAGCGCGACAGCGGCCTCGTCGTCAGGGTCGTCGCAGTCGACCAGGACGAACCGGTCCGGGTACTCGATCTGCGCGGCACGCACGAGGCCCCACACCGCGGCGGCGGCCACGTCCGTGACGTTCCCGTCCGGGTCGACCGCGCCACGCGTGACCAGCACCAGCCGGTCCTCGGCGGCCTGCACCGTGGCGAGGGCCCAGTTCGCCGCCGCCAGCGGGGTGGCCCCGGCCGGGGCCACCGCGATCGCGGGCACGTCCTCGGCGGCCCGCACCCCGGCGACCCGGACCCAGTCCAGCCCGTACAGCGAGTTCGTCGTGCCCGCGAGCTGCTCGGCGGACACGGGGCGCAGCAGCAGCGACCCGACGGTCGCGACCGGTGCCCCGGTCCCGTCGAGGACGGTGAGCGTGACGGTGTCCTGCCCCGCGGGTCCGATGTGGACGCGCACCGTGGTCGCGCCGGTCGCGGTCAGCGACACGTCGCTCCAGCTGAACGGCAGCGCGCCGGCGCCGTCGACGAAGCCGCCGAGCGCGATGGCGTGCAGTGCCGCGTCGAGCAGGGCCGGGTGGATGCCGAACTTGTCGGCGTCACCACGCGCCTGCTCGGGCAGCTCGACCTCGGCGTACACCTGGTCACCGGAGCGCCAGGCGGCCGTCAGCCCCTGGAAGACCGGCCCGTAGTGGTAGCCGGACTCGGCCAGGCCCGCGTAGAAGCCGTCCAGCTCGACGGGTTCCGCGCCTGCGGGCGGCCACGCGGCGGTGGGCTGGGCGACGGCGACCGGGGTCGAGGAGAGGGTGCCGGTGGCGTGCCGGGTCCACTCGCTGTCCTCGGCAGGATCACCGTCGGGCTGCGAGTGGATCGTCACGGTGCGGCGGCCGGTGTCGTCGGCGGGCGACACGATCACGTGCAGCCGCACGGCGCCCTGTTCGGGCAGCACCAGCGGGCTCTCGGTGGTCAGGTCGTCGAGGTGGTCGCAGCCCGCCTCGAGCCCGGCCCGCAGCGCCAGCTCGACGAACGCGGTCCCGGGCAGCAGCACGGTGCCGCGGACGGCGTGGTCGGTCAGCCACGGGTGCGAGTGCCGCGAGACGCGACCGGTGAGCGCGATCCCCTCACCGTTGGCGAGCGTGAGCACCGCGCCGAGCAGCGGGTGCCGCGCGGGGTTCAGCCCGGCGGAGCTGACGTCGCTCGCGCCGGCGGGGATGAGCCAGTAGTTCTTGTGCTGGAAGGCGTAGGTGGGCAGCTCGACCTGCTTGCCGCCCGCCAGCAGCACGGTCCAGTCGACGTCGACGCCCCGCACCCACGCGGCGCCTGCCGCGCCGACGACGGTCTTCGCCTCGTCGCGGTCCTTGCGCAGCGCGGGGATGAACATGCCGTCCAGGCCCATGGCCGACAGCACGCCGTCGGGTCCGACCTCGACGAAGGTCGTCACGCCCTGTTCGGTCAGCGCCGCCACGTTCTCGGCGAAGCGGACCGTGCCGCGGACGTGGTCCACCCAGTACTCGGGGCTGGTCGGGTCGGCGCCGACGATGGGGATGGTCGGCTCGTGGTAGGTGACGCTCTGCGCGACGACCCGGAACTCGTCGAGCATCGGGTCCATCAGCGGCGAGTGGAACGCGTGCGACACGCTCAGCCGCTTGGTCTTGCGGTCCGCGAACCGCGCCGCGATGGCTTCCGCGGCCTCCGCGTCACCGGAGATCACGACCGACCGCGGCCCGTTGATGGCGGCGATCCCGACCGTGTCGGTGAGGTGCGGGCGGATCTCCTCCTCGGTGGCCTGGATCGCGATCATCGCGCCACCGGCCGGGAGCGCCTGCATCAGGCGCCCGCGCGCGGCGACGACCTTGCAGGCGTCCTCGAGCGACCAGACACCGGCCACGTGTGCCGCGGCCAGCTCACCGATCGAGTGGCCCGCCAGGAAGTCGGGGCGGATGCCCCACGACTCCAGCAGCCGGTACAGCGCGACCTCGACCGCGAACAGCGCGGGCTGCGTGTTGCCCGTCTCGTCGAGCCCATCGCCCGAGGTGATCACGTCGCGGAGACCCGCGTCGAAGTGGGCCATCACCTCGTCGAACGCCGCCGCGAACACGGGGAACGCCGCGTACAGCCGCTGCCCCATCCCGGCCCGCTGCGCACCCTGACCGGTGAACACGAACGCCAGCCGCCCCGGCTCCACGGCCCCGGACGCGACCTCCTCGCCGTCCACCAGGACGGCCCGGTGGTCGAACCGCGCCCGCGTGGTCGCCAGCGAGAACCCGACGTCCAGCGCCGCGGCGTCCACCGCGGACACCCGCGCGACCTGGTCCCGCAGCGCCGCCTCGGTCTTCGCCGACAGCACCCACGGGACGACCGCGGGCGCCTCGACCGGCTCCGCCTCCTGGACGGCCGGCGCCTCCTCGATGACCACGTGCGCGTTCGTGCCGCTGATGCCGAAGGACGAGATCCCGGCCCGGCGCGGCGTCGCACCGGCGGGCCACGGCTGGGCCTCGGTCAGCAACCGGACCGCGCCCGAGTCCCAGTCGACCCGCGAGCTGGGCGCGTCCACGTTCAGCGTCGGCGGCAGCTCGCCGTGCCGCAGCGCCAGCACGAGCTTCATCACCCCGGCCACACCGGCCGCGGCCTGCGTGTGCCCCAGGTTCGACTTGACCGACCCGAGCCACAGCGGCCGGTCCGACGGGCGGCCCTGGCCGTAGGTCGCCAGCAGGGCCTGCGCCTCGATGGGGTCACCGAGCCGGGTGCCCGTGCCGTGCGCCTCCACCGCGTCCACTTCGGACGCGCCGAGGTCGGCGGCCGCGAGCGCCTGCGTGATCACGCGGCGCTGCGACGGCCCGTTCGGCGCGGTCAGGCCGTTCGACGCGCCGTCCTGGTTGACCGCCGACCCGCGCACCACGGCCAGCACCGGGTGCCCGAGCCGGAGCGCGTCCGACAGCCGTTCCACCGCGAGCACGGCGGCGCCCTCGCCCCAGCCGGTGCCGTCGGCCGCGTCCGCGAACGACTTGCACGTGCCGTCCGCGGACAGCCCGCCCTGGCGGGAGAACTCGACGAACGTGTCCGGCTTGGCCATCACGGTCGCGCCACCGGCGAGCGCCAGGTCGCACTCGCCCGCCCGCAGCGCCTGCACCGCGAGGTGCAGCGCCACGAGCGACGACGAGCACGCCGTGTCGAGCGTGACGGCGGGCCCTTCGAGGCCGAGCAGGTAGGCGATCCGCCCGGACGCGACGCTCGCCGCCGTGCCCGTGCCCCAGAAGCCCTCGGCGCCCTCGGGCAGCTCGGCCAGCGACGGGATGTAGTCGTGGCACATCACACCCACGAACACGCCGGTCTTGCTGCCCTGCAACGACACCGGGTCGATGCCGCCGCGTTCGAGCGCCTCCCAGGACGTCTCCAGCAGCAGCCGCTGCTGGGGGTCCATGGTCGCCGCCTCGCGCGGGCTGATCCCGAAGAACTCGGCGTCGAACTTCCCGGCGTCGTGCAGGAACCCGCCGTGGCGGGTGTAGGTCTTGCCCTGTGCTTGCCTGCTGACCTCCGGGTCCGGGTCGTACAGCCCGTCGACGTCCCAGCCGCGGTCGGCCGGGAACTCGGTGATCCCCGACCTGCCGTTCGCGACCAGCTCCCACAGTTCGTCCGGAGTGGACACACCACCGGGGAAGCGGCAGCCCATGCCGACGATCGCGATGGGCTCGCGGGCCTTGTCCTCGAACTCGGTCAGGCGGCGGCGGGCCTCACGCAGCTCGGCCGTCGCCCTTTTGAGGTAGGCCAGGTACTTCTCTTCGTCCGCCACTGCGGTCTCCTCGATCGGGGGTGCTCAGCCGGAGATCAGCCGGGGGTCAAGCGGTCAGTCAGTCGGTCGGTCGAACAGGGTCAGATGGCTTCGGGACGGGGTTGCGGCCGGGTCACGGTCTCGACGGGCTGCACGGCGAGCAGCTCGGCGGTGACGTCCCGCAGCGCGAGCCGGGCCGGCTTGCCCGCACGCACCCGGGGCAGCTCCGCCACCCGGTACAGCTTCACCGGCACCTTCGCGGGCGACAGCGCGCGGCAGGCCGCGAACACCGCGGCCGTGTCGACGCCATCGGGCCCGGTCTGCAGGTACGCGACCGGCACCTCGCCGAGCGCCTCGTCCAGCTCGCCGACGACCACCGCGGCGGTCACGCCGTCGACCCCGAGCAGCACCTGCTCGATCTCGCGCGGGTTCACCGGCGTGGAGCCACGGGTGATCAGCTCGGCCATGCGGCCGGTGATGGTCAGGTAGCCGTGCACGTCGCGGGTGGCGAGGTCACCGGTGTGGAACCAGCCGTCGCTGATCGCGGCGGCCTGGTTGTGGTAGCCGCCCGCGGTCACGTTCGGGCCGCTGACCCACAGCTCGCCCTCCTGCCCGACACCGGCGTCCTTGCCGGTGCGCGGGTCGATGATGCGCACGCTGACACCGGGGATCGGCATGCCGCACGCGGCGTCCACGCGGCCGGCGTCCGGCCAGCTGACCGCCACCGGGCCGGTGGTCTCGGTGGTCATGTAGCTGTCCAGCAGCCGCACCCCGAACCGCTCCTCGAACCGCTCGCGCAGCGTGGTCACCGACGAGCCGCCCGCCACCAGCGCGATGCGCAGGTCCGGCAGGTCGACGTCGACGTAGTCGGCGGCCCACAGCATGTCCTGGTACGTGCTGGGGATGCCCGCCACGAACGTGATCCGCTGCCTGGCCAGGTCCGAGAGGAACGAGGTCCGGTTGGCCATCAGGTCGGCCACGTCCTCGGCCGCGGTCGGCGTGAGCCAGCCGATGGCGCCGGTCGCGAGCACACCGATCACGGCGACCTGCTGGGTGATGCCGTGCGCGAGCGGCAGCGGGCAGGCGACCCGGTCCTCGGGGCCCAGTCCCAGGATCGGCGCGTAACAGGCGGCGATCGCCCACATCACGTTGCGCTGGCTGAACAACACGGCACGCGGGGCGCCGGTGACACCCGCCGTGTAGGTCAGGAACGACAGGTCGTCCAGCCCGAGGTCGCCCTCCGTCCACGAACCCGGCTCGATCTCGGCCAGCTCGGAGAACAGCGGGAACAACGGCAGTTCGTCGTCCAGCTCCTCGCCCTCGTGGTCGACCAGCACGACCGTCAGGTTCGGGAAGTCGCGCCGCACCCGGTTCACCTGGTGCGCCCGCGCGGTGTCGGTGAAGATGGTGGTCGCGCGGCTGTCGGCGAGCAGCGCCGCCAGCTCGCCGTCCTCCAGCCCGATGTGGATCGGTGCGCTGATCGCACCGGCGCGCAGCACCGCGAGGTGGCTCTCCACCGCCTCGACCATGTTGTCCAGGTACAGCAGCACGCGGTCGGCCTCCTGCAGGCCCATGTCGGCGAGGTGCCCCGCCACCCGCGCCGACCGCAGCTCCAGCTCCGCCCAGGTCACCTTCCGCCACGGGTCGGCGAACGCCACCTTGTCCGGGGACGTCGCGGCGTGCTCACGCAGCAACTCGGTGAGCGGGCGGATCAGGTCGGTTCTCAACATGGCACTCCCCTACGAGATGGTGACCGGCAGCGTCAGCGGCAGCCGGATGAGCGTCGACTCGCGCCACTTGATCTCTTCCACCGGCACGGCGAGCTTCATGTCGGGGAACCGCTTGAACAGCTCCTGCAACGCGATCCCGTTCTCGATGCGGGCCAGCTCGGCGCCCGGGCAGGCGTGCGGGCCGCGGCCGAACACGAGGTGCTTGTTCTCGGTCCGGTCGAAGTCGAGCTCGTTGGCGTGCGGGAACTTCTTGGGGTCGCGGTCGGCGGCGCCGATCGAGAGGTACACGGTGTCGCCCTTGGCGATCTTCACCCCGGCGATCTCCAGGTCCTCGCGCGCGAAGCGGCGGAACCCGCGCTGCGTCGGGCTGTACATCCGGAACATCTCTTCCATGAGCTTGTGCAGCTCGTCCTCGTCGGCGTTCGCCAGGCGGGCCGCGTAGTCCGGGCGCTCCATCAGCGCGAGGGTGCTGCAGGACAGCATGCCCATGGTGCTGTCGTACCCGGCCGCGAACATGATCAGCGCCATGTGCGACAGGTCCTCCGGCGGCAGCAGGTTGCCGTCGTCGTCGGTGACCTGTGCCCACGTCGTCAGCAGGTCGTCCTTCGGGTTGGTGCGGCGCTCGACCAGCGCGCGTGCCATGGCGGCGCCGATGCCCTGCGGGTTGACGAGCTTGCCGGAGAAGACCAGCTCACCCCACTCGCGGACGTGCACCCGCTCCTCCTCGGGCATGCCGACGAGGTCGCAGATCACGGTGATGGGCAGCGGCGCGCAGAACGTGTCCATCAGGTCGACGACGCCGCCGCCGGAGCCCTTGGCCTCGATGTCGTCGAGCAGCCCGGCCACCAGCTCGTGGATCTTCGGCTTCAGCAGGCGCATCCGGCGCGGCACGAAGCCGAAGTTGACCAGGCGGCGGGACTTCGTGTGCTCCGGCGGGTCCTCCATGACCAGCCGCGACTCCGGCAGCCCCTCCGGCGGGAGGTTGTTGGTGTAGTCGTCGTTGGCGTACTTGCGGTGCCGGGCGAGGCGCTGGTCGCGCAGCGCGTCGTACACCTCGGTGTAGCCGGTGACCAGCCACACCGGGATGCCGTCCGGCGTGCAGACCCGGTGCACCGGGCCCTGCTCGTGGAACCGCGCGTACTTCTCGAACGGTGCGTGCCAGTACTCCTCGTCGAACGGCATGTCGTGGCCGTGCATGGGGCACTTGTCCGCCATTGTTCTTTCCTCCGAGTTGGTTCAGTCCGCCACGGGCACGGACTCCCGCGCCCCGGCGGGAGCGCTGTCCTTGGCGGACCCTGCCTTGTTGCCGGTCAGTCCGATGACGGCGACGACGATGGCGATCACGGTCAGGACCAGGCAGAACGTGAACACGTTCAGGTAGGACGACACGGTCCGGACCCCGCGCGCGTCCGTGCCTGCCTGCAGGATGGTGGCGACGGCGGCGGCGCCGAGCGCGCCACCGATCTGCCGGGCGGTGTTGTTCAGGGCGCTGACGCTCGCGAACTTCGTCGGCGGCGCGGACTCGGCCGCCGCGGACATCGTGGACATCATCGTCGCGCCGATGCCGAACCCGACGAACACGCTGGCGGGCAACCAGATCGTGAGGAACGCGGGCTCGTCGGTCAGGAAGAACAGCAGTGACGCGGGCACCACGGCGTGCGCGGCCATGCCGAGCACGGCGGCGAACCTCGGCCCGCCGAAGCGGCCCATGACCTTGCCCATCACGACCGCGCCGATCGCGGCGACGACCGCGCCGACCGTCTGCGCGAGCCCGGCCTCCAGTTCGGTGTAGCGCCAGATGTCGGTCAGGAACAGCACGGCGCCGAGCAGCCACGCGTACATCACCGTGCCGTACAGCAGGGCGACGACGTTGGCGGCGGTGAAGTACCGGTTGCCGCGGAACAGCGAGAACTCGAACGCCGGCGAGGAGTGCCGCACCGACCGCACCATCGCGAGCACCAGGCACAGCACCCCGCCGACCAGGCAGGCGAGCGTCCTGGCCGACGTCCACTCCCAGGTGGTGCCGTTGGTGACGCCGAGGGTGAGCCCGCCGACGCCTGCCGCGAGCAGCACGGTGCCGAGCACGTCGGGCAGCCCGCCGGTGGCCGGCGCGGGCCGCAGCACCCGGAACGCCGCCACGATCAGGGCGATCCCGACCGGGACGTTGATCAGGAACACGGCGTGCCAGCTGAACGCCTCGACGAGCAGCCCGCCGAGCCCGGGGCCCACGGCGGCGGCGACGCCACCGGCCGCGCTCAGCAACGAGATCGACATGACCTTGCGCTCGGGGGCCGTGTCCATCAGCAGCACCGACAGCGACGCGGGCACCATGACCGCGGCGCCCGCGCCCTGCAGCGCTCTGGCCGCGACCAGCAGCGGCAGCGTCGGCGACAGCGCGCACAGCAGCGACGCGACGGTGAACAACGCGATCCCGCCGAGGAAGATCCGCTTGCGCCCCAGGGTGTCCGCGATCCGGCCGCACGGCGCGAGCAGCGCGGCGAAGAGCACCGCGTAGGCGCTCATCACCCACGACAGGTCGGGCAGCGGGGAGTCGGGCCACTCGCGCGCGAGCGCGGGCATGGCGAGCATCGTGACCGTGGAGTCCAGCATCGCGAGGAAGTTCGCGCCGGATGCGGTCAGCACCACTGCCCAGTAGGAGGGCAGAACACGTTGTGTGGACATGGTTTCCCACCCGTCTGGCGAGGTCGTGGGGCCAGTATGCCGAGCGGGGGTATGCGGTCAGTCGCCTCGCGCACACCCCACGACCACCGCCAGGTAATCGGCCGGTGGAGACGGTCAGGACAGGACCACGGGCAGCGTCTTCGGCACCCGGATGAACGTCGACCTGCGCCACTCCAGCTCCTCCTCCGGCACGGCGAGCCGGATGCCGGGGAACCGCGAGAAGAGCGCGTGCAGCCCGATCCGGATCTCCAGCCGGGCCAGCTCGGCGCCGGGGCACACGTGCGGCCCGCGCCCGAACGCGATGTGCTGGTGGGGCGGGCGGGTGAAGTCCATGACGTCGGGGTCGGGGAAGTGCTTGGGGTCGCGGTCCGCCGCGGCCACGTAGAGCATGACGGTGTCGCCCAGCCCGATCTTGTGGCCCGCGATCTCGACCTCCTCGCGGGCGAAGCGGCGGAACCCGCGGTGCACGGACCCGTTGCGCCGCAACAGCTCCTCGACCGCCGCGGGCACCAGCCCGGGCTTGGCCACGAACTCGGCGGCGTGCTCGGGGTGGTTCATCAGGTCGATGGCCGAGGCGGCGAGGGCGCCCAGCGTGCTGTCGAACCCGCCGGTGTAGATGCTGAGGATCAGCAGCATCACCATCTCCGCCGGGATGACCTCGCCGTTCATGTCGGTGGCCTGCGCCCAGACGGAGATCAGGTCGTCCCGCGGTTCGGCGGTGCGTTCGGCGATGAGCCCGCGCAGCAGGTTCGCGAAGCCGACCTTGGCCTCGTAGTTACCCTCGTCGACGCGGCCGAAGATGTCGTCGGTCCAGCGGCGGACGTCGTCCCACGACTCCTTGGGCACCCCGAGCATCTCACTGACCATGACGATCGGCAGCGGTGCGCAGAACATCCCGGCCAGGTCGACGACCTGGCCGCCCGCACCCGCCGCCTCGAGGTCGTCGAGCAGGTCCGACACCAGCCCGTCGATCTTGTCCCGCAGCTGCGCGACCCGCTTGGGCATGAACGCGTAGTTGACGAGCCGCCGCGTGTGCCCGTGCTCGGGCGGGTCCTCCATCACCAGCGGCGCGACCGGCACGCCCTCCGGCGGGACGTCGTTGGTGTAGTCCTCGTTCGCGAAGCTGCGGTGGCGGGCCAGGCGCTGGTCGCGCAACCACTCGCGGACCTCGTCGTACGAGGTGACCGCCCAGACCGGGATCCCGTCCGGCAGGCAGAACCGGTGCACGGGGCCGGCTTCGTTGAGCCGGGCGTACGTGGCGTAGGGGTTCGCGAAGTACGCGTCGTCCAATGGCTGCTCGTGACCGTGCAGCGGGCACTTCCCGGCCATGTGTTCTCCCAGGGGTAACGGCGGTCGTCAAGGAGAATCATGTCCGTTTTCGGGTACTTGACCGGTAACGGCGCGGGAACCTCCACTGTGGATCCGCTTGGTACGGGCCGTCCTCCCGCTGGGCGCGACGAAGGGGTCCTTCCTCACGCTCAGGGCAAGGAAGGACCCCAGCACGCCATCGGCGTCACACCGGGACGGCGGCCCGCTCCGGTGCGCCGGCCTTGTCCTCGGCGCGCTTGCCGAGCACGTTGCGCAGGATCAGGTACACCGGCACCGCGATCGGCGACAGCATGATGGCGACCACCAGCAGCGGCCCCATCACCAGCGGGTGGATGCCGCGCTCGCGGCTGTCCAGGTACATCCAGCGCCCGACGAACAGGTCCCACGCGATGATCTGCGCCCACGCGAACGTGATCGCGGCGGGCTCGGCGAGCAGGTCCTGCCAGCCGGCGAGCGTCGGCTTCGCGACCGCGGGCAGCAGCTCGCCGAACATCGGGATCGCGAAGATGAACCAGAACACCAGCGGTGGCGTCGCCGACCACGGCGAGGCCACGGCACGCCGCGTCCACTCCCACTTGGGCGCGAGGATCATCAGCAACCAGAACGGCGCCGCGGCAACGAAGACCAGGGTAAAGGCTGTCGACATCAGACCAGTGCCTCCTCGTGTACGGAAGCTTGCGCGGGCATCGCCTTCCGTGCGCGCAGGGCCCACGCCGCTGCGAACATGGTCCCCGCCACCAGCACACCGAGCGCACCAATGGTCAGTAAGTCCGGGCTCGTGAACGGCTGTTTCCGCAGTGCCTGCCACGCGGTGACGAGGAACACCCCGCTGTACAGGCCCGCGAACGTCCACACGAGACGGACGCGGACGAGCTCGTCGCGCAGCCGGGGCGCGACCGCCGCCAGCAGCCCGAGCCCGACCGCGAACAGCGGCACGAACTGCATGCCGTGGATGCCGACGAAGTGCGGCACCCGCAGGTCACCGCCGGTGGTGCTCCAGCCCGTGACCGCCATGCCCGGTCCGCCGTCCGGCACGCCGACGCTGTGCGCGCCGATGATCTCCATCGGCGGGTTGGCGCGCTGCTCGTCGGTGCCCCAGGTCATGAGGAAGGCGACCGTCATGCCTGCGATCGTGATCAGCGCGCCGAGCCGCAGCGCGAGCATCGAGGGGCGGTCGACGTGGCGTTCGAGCATCAGCAGGACCGTGCCGGCGAGGTTCGCGAACCACAGCACGAGGATGCTCGTGCCCATGATCGTCCACATGGCCGTGTCGAACGGGGTGGAGACGTTGAAGTGGCTGCGGTGGCCGCGGATGGTCTGGAGGAGGACGACCCCGACCTCGAGCGTGCACGCGACGGCGGCGATCGTGCCGAGGTGCCACCCGAGGCGCCGGTGCCGTTGCTGCAGGGAGTGCATCCACGCCCACGTCACCGCGTAGAGCCCGAACGAGAACGCGAACTTGCACGGCTTGGCCCAGATCGGTGCGCCGACCAGCATCCGGTCGTCGGCCACCAGCCCGACCGCCGCGATCACCGTCACCCCCGCGGCGAAGGCGGCGAACGCCATCAACGGGCGGTGCCAGCCGAACGCACTGCGAACCTGCATCGGACTTCCTCCAGCGCGGATAGCGACACTATCTGCTATCCATAGTGATAGGCTGCGTGCCGTTGGTCAAGGGAGGGGGCCGCCCGTGCGCATCAAGGAGTTGAGCACCCGCAGCGGCGTCTCCGTGCCGACGATCAAGTACTACCTGCGCGAGGGCCTGCTACCGCCCGGTGAGCTGATCAGCAAGAACCAGGCCAACTACGGCGACGCCCACCTGCGCAGGCTGCGCCTCATCAGAGCCCTCATCGACATCGGCGGGCTGACGATCGCCGCCGTCCGCGACGTGCTCGCCGCCGCCGACGCCCCGGACGAGACGGTGCGCAAGATGCTCTACACCGCACAGGAGAGCATCAGCGGCCAACCGGACCTCCCCCACGACGAGGCCTGGGCCGAGGCGGAACGCAACGTCGCGGAACTCGTCGAGCGCCGTGGGTGGCAGGTGCGGGCCGGCAGCCGGGCCTGGCAGACCGTGGTCGCGGTGCTGGTCAGCGCGCGGCAGCTCGAGCACGGCGTGTGGACCCGCAAGCTGGACGTGTACGCGGAGGCGTGCGAACGGATCGCGGCGGCGGATCTCGAATACGTCGGCGGCATCGCGGACGTCGACGCCATGCTGGAAGGCGTCGTCGTCGGGACGGTGCTCGGTGACACCCTCGTCACGGCGTTGCGCAGGCTCGCCCACCAGAGCGAGTCGTTGAAGCACGTGGACGACTCCCGCTGAGGGCGGGGTTGTCTCGTCGCGCGGGTGAAGCTCGCGTGCCGAGGGAAGCCCACCCCGCGACCGACCCGGACCCACCGGCCGGAACCCTCCCGACCGGCGAAGCCCACCCACCGGCCGAGGCCCGACCCGTGGACGAAGCTCACCTTCCGAACGAGACTCCACCTTCGGGGCGATGCCCGCCCGGCCCGCACCCATCCGCGAGCCGGAACCCGCTGGACAGCCGAGACTCGCCTTTGCGGCGAAGCCCGCTCCGCGAGCGAAACCCACCCACCGGTCCGAGCCCACCCCGCGAGCGAAGCTCGCCTTCCGGGCAAGACCCGCGCCGCCGGTGACACCCACCCACGGACCGGAACCCACCCCGCGGACAAAGCTCCGAGCGAGACCCGCTCCACGAGCGGAACCCGCCCGCAGGCCAGGCCCCACCCCACCGGCGACACTCACCTTCGGGGCGAAGCCCGCTCCACGGGCGACGCGGGCCCGCCCGCCAACGCCTTCCCGACCGGCGAACCCCGCCCACCGAGCGGAGCCCGCACCGCGGGCTGAACCCACCCGCTCGCCACGCCTCACCCGACAGGCGACCCGAATCCGCGAACCAGAGCGTTCCCGGCAGGCGAACCCCGCCCTACGCGCGAAACCCACACCACGGGCGAACCCCACCGGCCGGCCAAGACCCGACTCCCGGGCCAAGCCCACCCGCCAGCCAAGGCCCGACTCCCGGGCGACCCCCATCCGCCAGCCCCGAGCCGCGAGCGCAGGTCTCTCACCCGGCACGTCCACCGAGCACCTCCACTCGGAGCAGTCAGCTCGCCGATCCGGCGGACACCGACCGTGCGTGGGCGCGCAGTTTGCCGAGAATGTCCGGCACGACGTCATTCAAATAAAAATGCCCGCCAGGAAAAACAGTCAGCTCAAACTCGGCAGAAGTGTGCTCACGCCAAGCCTCGGCCTCCGCGACCGTCACTTTCGGGTCGTTGTCGCCGGTTAGCGCGTAAATGGGACAACGCAACGGCGAGCCGGGCCGGTGCACGTACGTTTCGGCCGCGACGTAATCGCCGCGAATGGCGGGCATCACCATCGCGCGGACGTCCTCGTCGTCCAGGAGGGCCGCTTCCGTGCCGCCGAGGGCCTTCATCGCCGCCAGGAGGCCCGCGTCGTCGCGCAGGTGGGTGCGTTCCAGACGGGTGCGGTGGGGGGCCGGACGGCCGGACGCGAACAGGGCGGTCGGTATGACTCCGGACTGCTCCAAACGGCGTGCGAGCTCGTAGCCGAGTGTCGCACCGAGACTGTGGCCGAAGATCGTCAGCGGCCGGTCGGCCAGTGGGAGCACGGCGGGCAGCAGGCCGTCGGCGAGGTCGTGGATCGAGCGCAGGCACGGCTCCCGCAGCCGGTCCTGGCGGCCGGGGTACTGCACGGCCAGCACGTCGATCTCGGGGGCGAGTGCCCTGGACACGCCGAAGAAGTAGCTCGCGGAACCGCCCGCGTGCGACAGGCAGATCAACCGCGTCGCGGCGTCGTCCGCCGGGTGGAACCGCCGGACCCACAGGTCGGTGTCGGTCATCTCGCTCACCTCGGAAGTTCACTGTTCACGAACATGACGACGGGCCCACCACCGGCCCCGATCCGGTGATGAGCCCGCCACTGTGCACTCAGGACGCGACCGCGTTGTCGCCCGTGACCCGGGCGTCCGACCAGCTGATCGTGGTCGGTGCGACCGCAGCGAGACCGGCGTTGGTCATGCTGTCCAGCACGTCGATGGTGATGTTGCCGCCGGCCGGAGCCTCGCCGCCGTTGAAGAAGAAGGAACGGAGAAGCTCACTCGTGGTGGTGGACATGGAGTCTCCTTGGGGAGTTCGTTTGCGATAGCGGGGAGCAACCGCTGGTCTCAAATCTGCGTCATGGGGGTACCCCTCGGCAAGTTCCATGCTCATCGTTGGCCCATGCTTTCTCACCCGGGCAAGCCGTGAATCGCTCATATCGACTGGCGGCCCCCGCTCGGCTAGGCTCGACCTCTACCCCTGTGGCCGGCGCGGGCACCCGTGACGCGATCACCCCTGCCCGTTTCGCTTGTTCACATCCGAATGCGTTAAGTGGGAATGTTCCCCGGGCGCACACCCGGGTGTAACCATTCCGTGGTGACTGGGGCATTTCCAGACTCGGAGTGAAACCCATGAGGTTTTCTGTTCTCGGGAGCATCGAAGTCACCGGCGACGACCGCCGCCCGCTCGAACTCGGCGGGGTGAAACAACGGGCGATCCTCGGATATCTCCTGCTGCACGCGAACAAGGTGGTACCGACCAGCAGGCTGTTGCGCGCGATGTGGGACGGCGCCCCGCCGCCGACCGCGCGCAAGATGATCCAGAACGCGGTGTCCGGGATCCGGCGCGTCCTCGCCGGCCGGCCGGGTGACCTGCGCACCCACCCGCCGGGCTACCAGCTGTGCGTGGACACCGACGACGTCGACCTGTACCGGTTCCGCGCGCTCGCCCACGACGGCAGGCAGGCGATCACGGACGGTGACCCGGAGCGGGGCGCCGAGCTGCTGCGCGCTGCGCTGGCGCTGTGGCGCGGCCCAGCGCTCGCCGACCTGGTCGAGGCGGGCTACCGGTGGTCGGAGGTGGCCGCGGTCGAGGACGAGCGGCTGTCCACTCTGGAGGACCGGCTGGACGCGGAGCTGGTGTGCGGGCGGCACCGGGAGATCACGCCGGAGCTGGAGGTGCTGACCGCGACCGAACCGCTGCGGGAACGGCTGTGCCAGCAGTTCATGCTCGCGCTCTACCGGTCGGGCAGGCAGGCCGACGCGCTGCGGGTCTACCGGCGCACGAGGGCGGCGCTCATCGACAGCGTCGGCCTCGAACCGGGACGCGAGCTGCAGGAGCTCCAGCGCCGGATCCTCGAGCACGACGCCACGATCCAGCTGACGGTTACCGGGCAGTGAGCGACCGGCGACAGCATGAACGCTGGTACCAACGACTTCTAGCGAGGCTTGAGACATGCCGCGTACCGAACTGCTCCGGCCGTTGCCCGAGTTGCTCAGCGAGAACGCGAGCCGGTACGGCGAACGGGTCGCGTTCGCCGACTCCCGGCGGGCGGTGACGCACGCCGAACTGGCGGCACGCACCGCCCGCGTCGCCGGTCACCTTGCGGACCTGGGGGTGTGGCCGTCGGACCGGGTCGCCGTGTTCACCGACGGGGTCACCGCGGTCGAGAGCATCGTGGCGATCAGCAGGGCGGGCGCGATCGCGGTCCCGCTCGACCCGGCACTGGACGACGCCGAACTGGCCCGGCTGATCGCCGACAGCGGCGCCGACACGGTGATCACCGACGCCGACCGCGTCGCGCGCGTGCGCGCGCTGGACCCAGCGCCGCTCAACGTGATCGTCGACGGCGACGAGTTCGAGGCGCTCGCCACCACCGACCCCGAGGAGCCCGCGCGCGACGACCTCGCGCTGGACGACCTCGCGTTCCTCGTCTACACGGCGGGCACCACCGGTCCGCGCAAGGGCGTGCTGTCCACGCAGCGCAACGCGTTGTGGTCGGCCGCCGCCGCGTACGCACCCGTGGTCGGCCTGTCCGAAGAGGACCGTCTGCTGTGGCCGCTGCCGGTGCACGACGGCCTCGCCCACCACCTCGCCGTCCTCGCCACGATCGCGGTCGGCGCCTCGGTGCGCTTCGCCGACGGCAGGGACGGGCTCGGGGACAGCACCATCGTCGTCGGCACCCCGGCGGTGCTGAGGGCGCTCCTCGACGCCGAGGCGCCGCACCTGCGTGCCGGGCTCGCCGTCGGCGCGGCGAGCGACGCAGGGCTGCGGGAGGCCTTCGCGGCCGCGTTCGGCGCGCCGCTGCTGGACGTCTACGCCACCACCGAGACCTGCGGCCCGGTCGCGCTGACGTGGCCGCGCGGCGCCGCCGACGGCGACGCGCGCTGCCTGCCGGTGCCGGGCCTGTCCGTCCGCATCGTCGACCCGCTGACCGGCACCGACGTGGGCACCGGCCAGGAGGGTGAGCTGTGGGTCAGCGGCCCGAACGTGATGGCGGGCGGCTACCACAACCTGCCGGACGCGACCGCGTCCGTGCTGCGCACCGGCTGGTACCGCACCGGTGACCTGGCCCGTCGCGACGAGTCCGGCTATCTGGCCGTCACCGGCAGGCTCGCCGACGTCATCGTGACCGGGGACGAGCGGATCCGCCCCGAGCGGATCGAGCACGTGCTGCGCGCCGTCGACGGCGTGGCCGACGTCGCCGTCGCGGGCCGGCCGGACGACGACCTGGGCAAGGTCGCGGTCGCGTACGTGGTGGGTGACGCCGACCCGGCGCGGCTCCTGTCCGCGTGCCGGGACGGGCTGCCGCCCGCCGCGGTGCCGGTCGAGATCTTCGCGGTGCCTGCGATCCCCCGCACGGCCGCCGGTTCGGTCGTGCGGCACCGGCTGCTCGCCACCCCGGCCCGGCTGCTCGCGACCACCGTCACCGACGAACTGTTCGCGCTGGACTGGGAGCCGGTCACCGGCGCCGCCGACGTCCACAGTGAACCCGGCGACTGGGTGCTGGTCGGCGCGGGCGCCCTCGCGACCGACACCGAGCCGTTCGCCGACACCTACCCGGACCTGACCGCGCTGGCCGAGGCCGTCGCGGCCGGGCGCGCCGCCCCGGACGTCGCGTGCGTCGAGCTGGACGCCGACGGCATGCCGCCCGGCGAGCCGCGCGCGTTCCTCGCCGACGAGCGGGTCGCGGTGACCCGCCTGGTCCTGCTGACCAGGGGCGCGGTGCACGCGGGCGGCTACTCCCCCGAGCCGGGGCTGGCCGCCGCGTGGGCGCACACGCGGGAGATCCAGAAGCGCTACCCGTGCCGGATCGCGCTCCTCGACGCCGACGCCGTCACCGCGACCGCGCTGCGTGCCGCGGTCGCGTCGGGGCACGACGAGGTGGCGATCCGCTCGGAAACCTTGCTGCGGCCCCGTTTCGCCCCGGTCGGGGAGACCACGGGCGCCCCGGCGCTCGGCGGCACCGCGGTCCTGGTCGGCAAGCCCGACGAGACCCTGGCGCGCCACCTCGCCGAAGCGCACGGTTCGACCGTGGTCACCGCCGAGGACGCCGCCGCGCTGGCCGGGGTCCTCGCCGACCGCGCGGACGTCACGGCCGTCGTGTGCGTCGACGCGCCCGACGCGACGGCGCAGTCCGCGCACGAGCAGACCCTCGCCCGCGACCTCGCCGCGTTCGTGCTGGTCACCACCGGCTACGACACCCCGGCGACCGCGTTCGCCGACGCGCTGGCCCGCCACCGCGCGGTGCTCGGCCTGCCCGCGGTGTCCATCACCTGGTCCCCCAGCGGTTTCCTCACGCTGCCGGACGAGCGCCGCACCGCCATGTTCGACCTGGCGCTGGCCGCGGGCGCACCCAACGTGGTCGCCGCGCGCCGCAACGAGCTGGCCACCGGGTCGACCGCCATGCTCAACGCCCCGGGCGCCGAGGCGACGCTGGCCGCGCTGAAGGAACGGCTGCATGGACTGTCCACCGCGGACCGCACGCAGGCCGTGCTGGACCTGGTGCACGCCGAGACGATCGCGGTCCTCGACAGCCAGGCACCGGCCACTCTGGACGCCGAGACCCCGTTCCGCCAGCTGGGTTTCGACTCCCTGGCCGCCGTGCAGCTGCGCGGCAGGCTGTGCGCGGCAACGGGTCTCGACCTGCCCGCGACCCTGATCTTCGACTACCCGACCCCGGACACGCTGGTCGAGCACCTGCTGTCCGAGCTGGGTGTCGGCGAGACCGCGGAGAAGACCGCGACGGCGGTCACGGCCCGCTACGACGAGCCGATCGCGATCGTCGGCATGGGCTGCCGCTACCCCGGCGGTGTCACGTCCCCCGACGAGCTGTGGCAGCTCGTGGTGGACGGTGTCGACGCGGTGTCGCCGTTCCCGACGAACCGCGGCTGGGACCTCGCCGCGTTGTTCGACGGTGACGGGCCGGGCACGATCAGCGCGCGGGCCGGTGGCTTCCTGCACGACGCGGCCGACTTCGACGCCGAGTTCTTCGGCATCAGCCCGCGCGAGGCGCTCGCCATGGACCCGCAGCAGCGGCTGCTGCTGGAGACGTCGTGGGAGGCGCTGGAGCGGGCGGGCATCGACCCGACCGCGTTGCGCGGCACGGACACCGGCGTGTTCGCGGGTGTCCCCGTCCAGCACTACGGCCGCGGCGGGCACACCGAAGAGGACGGTGTCGAGGGCTTCCTCATCACCGGCATCGCGAGCAGCGTCGCGTCCGGCCGCATCGCCTACGTCCTCGGGCTCGAGGGCCCGGCGATGACCGTGGACACCGCGTGCTCGTCGTCGCTGGTCGCGCTGCACCTGGCCGTGCAGGCGCTGCGGTCCGGCGAGTGCTCGCTCGCCATCGCGGGTGGGGTCACGGTCATGTCCGGGCCGGAGACGTTCACCGAGTTCTCCCGGCAGAACGGCCTGTCGCCGGACGGCCGGTGCAAGGCGTTCTCCGACGACGCCGACGGCACCGGCTGGTCCGAGGGCGCCGGCATGCTGGTCGTGGAGCGGCTCTCCGACGCGCAGCGCAACGGGCACCCGGTGCTCGCCGTGCTGCGCGGCACCGCGATCAACCAGGACGGCGCGTCGAACGGCCTGACCGCGCCGAACGGTCCGTCGCAGCAGCGCGTGATCCGGCAGGCGCTCGCCAACGCGGGCCTCACGCCGTCCGATGTGGACGCCGTGGAGGCGCACGGCACCGGCACGACGCTCGGCGACCCGATCGAGGCGCAGGCACTGCTCGCGACCTACGGCCAGGACCGCGACCGGCCGCTGTGGCTGGGTTCGCTGAAGTCCAACATCGGGCACGCGCAGGCGGCGGCCGGTGTCGGCGGCGTCATCAAGATGGTGATGGCGCTGCGCAACGAGCTGCTGCCGAGGACGCTGCACGTCAGCGAGCCGACGACGAAGGTCAACTGGTCGGCGGGCGCGATGACGCTGCTGACCGAGCCGACGTCCTGGCGGGCCGGGAACACCGTGCGCCGCGCGGGTGTGTCGTCGTTCGGCATGAGCGGCACGAACGCGCACGTGATCATCGAGGAGGCGCCGCCCGCCCCCGAGCCCGAGCTCGCCATGGGGCCGGCCGTGGTGCCGTGGGTGCTGTCGGCGCGGACCGAGCAGGCACTGCGGGACCAGGCGCTGCGGCTGAAGACCTTCGTGGAGGCACGCCCGCACCTGACGGCGGCCGAGGTCGGCCGCTCGCTGCTCGACACCCGCACCCGCTTCGACCACCGCATGGTGGTGACGGGCGCGGACCGCGACGAGCTGCTGGTGGGCCTGACCGCCGGCGTGCCGTTCACGGGCGCCGCGGGCAAGCTGGCGGTGCTGTTCACCGGTCAGGGCGCGCAGCGCGCGGGCATGGGACAGCAGCTCTACCAGGCGTTCGGCGAGTTCGCGGCCGCCTTCGACGAGGTGATGGCGCACTTCGAACCCGAGCTGCGCGAGGTGATCACCACCGGCGACGGCCTCGACCACACGGGCAACACCCAGCCCGCGCTGTTCGCGATCGAGGTCGCCCTGTACCGGCTGCTGGAGTCGTGGGGCGTCACGCCGGACTACCTCGCCGGGCACTCGATCGGTGAGCTGGCCGCCGCGTACGTCGCGGGGGTCTGGTCGCTCGAGGACGCGTGCAAGGTCGTCGCCGCGCGCGGCAGGCTGATGCAGGCGCTGCCCTCCGGTGGCGCGATGATCGCCATCCAGGCCACCGAGGCGGAGGTGCTGCCGCACCTGACCGACACGGTCGGGATCGCGGCCATCAACCGGGCCGACTCGGTCGTGATCTCCGGTGCGGAGTCGGCCGCGCAAGCGATTGCCGCCGCGTTCACCGCGCAGGGCCGCAAGACCAAGCAGCTCACGGTGTCGCACGCGTTCCACTCGCCGCTGATGGACCCGATGCTGGGCGAGTTCCGCGCGGTCGTGGAGAGCGTGACCTACCGCGAGCCGGTCATCCCGATCGTCGGCGCCGACCCGACGAACCCCGAGTACTGGGTGAACCACGTCCGCGGCACGGTCCGCTTCGCCGACAACGTCGCCACGCTCAAGCAGGCCGGCGTGCGCACGTTCGTGGAGGCCGGGCCGGACGCGGTGCTGTCCGCGATGGTCGACGACGCGACCACGATCCCCGTGCTGCGCGCGGGCCGCGACGAGCTGCGGACCGTCGCCGACGCGTTCGGCCGGCTCGCCACCGTGACCACTGTGGACAGCCAGGCGTTCTTCCCCGGCACGCGGATCGTCGAGCTGCCGACGTACGCGTTCCAGCGCCGGTCCTACTGGCTGCGGCCGGCGGACATCGGCGACCTGGGGGCGGCCGGCCTGACCGCGACCGGGCACCCGCTGCTCGGCGCGATGATGGGTGTCGCGGACTCCGACCGGCTGGTGCTGACGTGGCGGCTGTCGCTGCAGGCGCAGCCGTGGCTCGCCGACCACGCCGTGCTCGACACGATCCTGTTGCCGGGCACCGCGTTCGTGGAGCTGGCGGGCCGGGCCGCGGAGGCGACCGGGCACGCCGCGATCGAGGAGCTGACGCTGCGGGCGCCGCTCATCCTCACCCACGAGAAGCCGGTCGACCTGCAGGTGTGGACCGGCAGGCCGGACGAGCACGGCCGCCGCACGGTCGAGGTGTACTCGCGCCAGGTCGACGCCGACGGTGAGTGGACCCTGCACGCGGCGGGTGTCCTGACCGACGACCAGCCGTCCGCACCGGCCGTCGTGGACACCGAGTGGCCGCCCGCGGGTGCGGAACCGGCCGCGGTGGGCGACTTCTACGACTGGCTGCTGTCCCGCGGCTTCACGTACGGCCCGGCGTTCCAGGGCGTCCAGGACGTGTGGCGGGTCGGCGACGAGCTGTACGCGCAGGTCACGCTGCGTGAGGAGGAGCAGTCCGGCGCCGCGCGGTTCGGCGTGCACCCGGCGCTGCTCGACGCGGCACTGCACCCGGTGGTGCTGCACCTGGACACCGGTGAGCGCAAGGCGCAGGCGTGGCTGCCGTTCGCGTGGCGGGGTGTGCGGCTGCACCGGTCGGGCTCGACCGTGCTGCGGGTGCACCTGGCCCCGGCGGGCAACAGCGCGGTCCGCGTGCGTGCGACCGACGCCGAGGGCAACCCGGTGCTGGACGCGGAGTCGGTGGCGCTGCGGCCGGTGTCGACCGATCAGATCGGCGGCGCCGCGACCCCGGTGGCCGCCCTGTACACGACCGACTGGGTCACCGTGCCGACCCCGGCCGAGCGCGACGACGTGCCGGTGCACGTGGTCGAGGCGGGCACCCCGGTGCGCGACGCCGTGCTCGGCACGCTCGCCGCGCTGCAGGAGTCGCTGGGGAGCACGGGACGGCTGGCCGTGGTCACGCGGCCCGGCGACCTCGCGGGCTCGGCCGTGTGGGGTCTGGTGCGGTCCGCGCAGACCGAGCACCCGGACAAGTTCGTGCTGGTGGAGTCGGACGGCGACCTGGTCGACGCGGCCATCGCGTCCGGCGAGGCGCAGATCGCGGTCCGCGACGGCGCCCTGACCGTCCCCCGCCTCACCAAGGCGGAAACGGCCACGTCGGACGCACGGCTGTTCGACCCGGCGGGCACGGTCCTCCTCACCGGTGGCACCGGCGCGCTCGGTGGTGCGCTGGCGAAGCACCTGATCGCCAACCACGGCGCGCAGCACCTGGTGCTGACGTCCCGCCGCGGCCTCGACGCCCCCGGCGCTGCCGAGCTGCGGGACGAGCTGACCGCGCTGGGCGCCCGCGTGGAGATCGCCGCCTGCGACGCCGCCGACCGCGACGCGCTCGCCGCGCTGCTGTCGCGGATCCCGGACCTGACGGGTGTCGTCCACGCGGCTGGTGTCCTCGACGACGGCATCCTGGAGGCGCTCACGCCGGAGCGGGTCGACGCGGTGCTGCGGCCGAAGGTCGACGCCGCGCTGAACCTGCACGAGCTGGCCGGTGACGTCGAGCTGTTCGTGCTGTTCTCGTCGGTGGCGAGCATCCTCGGCACCGCGGGCCAGGCGAACTACGCCGCCGCCAACGCGTTCCTCGACGGGCTCGCCGCGCTCCGGCACGCCCAGGGCAAGCCGGCGACGGCGCTGTCGTGGGGCCTGTGGGCGCAGGACAGCGCGATGACCGCGAACCTGACCGAGGCCGACCGCGCCCGGCTCAACCGCGGCGGTGTGCTCCCGCACTCCGTCGAGGACGGCCTCGCCCTGTTCGACGCGGCGTGCCGCAGCGGGCAACCGCACCTGGTGCCGGTCACGCTGGACCACGCCGCCCTGCGCACGGCGACCTCGGCGCCGCCGCCACTGCACGGGATGGTGAAGATCCCGCGCAAGCGCAAGAGCAGCGGTCAGGTCGCGCTGGCGCAGCAGCTGGCCGGGCGCACCGACGAGGAACGCAAGGTGTTCCTGCTGGACGTCGTGCGCACGCAGGTGTCGTCGGTGCTCGCGCTGCCGGACCCGGACGCGGTCGGCGCCACGAACGCGTTCAAGCAGCTGGGTTTCGACTCGCTCACCGCGGTCGAGCTGCGCAACCGGCTCAACACGGTCACCGGGCTGCGGCTGCCCGCCACGCTGACCTTCGACTACCCGACCCCCGAGGCGCTCGTCGACTTCCTGCTCGCCGAGCTGGGTGACGGGCAGGAGCAGCAGGCGGTCGCGGCGGCGCCGGTGCGGGCGAGCGACGAGCCGATCGCGATCGTCGGCATGGCCTGCCGCTACCCGGGTGGTGTGTCCACTCCGGACGACCTGTGGGCGATGCTCACCGCGGGCGCGGACGGTGTGACCGGCTTCCCGACCGACCGCGGCTGGGACCTCGCGAACCTGTTCGACCCCGACCCGGACACCCCGGGCACGAGCTACGTCAGCCAGGGCGGGTTCCTGCTCGACGCGGCCGGGTTCGACGCCGAGTTCTTCGGCATCAGCCCGCGCGAGGCGCTCGCCATGGACCCGCAGCAGCGCGTGTTCCTGGAAACCTCCTGGGAGGCCCTGGAAAGCGCGGGCCTGGACCCGAACGCGCTGCGTGGGTCGTCGACGGGTGTGTTCACCGGCCTCATGACGCACGACTACGCGGCCCGCTCCAGCGCGGTGCCCGACGGCGTCGAGGGCTTCTGGGGCACGGGCACCGCGGGCAGCGTGGCCTCGGGTCGCGTCGCCTACACGCTCGGCTTCGAGGGCCCCGCGGTCACGATCGACACCGCGTGCTCGTCGTCGCTGGTGGCGCTGCACCTCGCGGCGCAGGCGCTGCGGTCCGGCGAGTGCTCGCTCGCGCTGGCCGGCGGCGTGACCGTCATGGCGACGCCCGGGCTGTACGTGGAGTTCTCGCGGCAGCGCGGTCTCGCGAAGGACGGCCGCTGCAAGGCGTTCTCCGACGCCGCCGACGGCACCGCGTGGGCCGAGGGCGTCGGTGTGCTGGTCGTGGAACGGCTGTCGGACGCGCGGCGCAACGGTCACCGCGTGCTCGCGTTGCTGCGCGGGTCGGCGGTCAACCAGGACGGCGCGTCCAACGGGCTGACCGCGCCGAACGGGCCGTCGCAGCAGCGGGTCATCCGTGCCGCGCTGGCGGGTTCCGGGCTCACACCGGCCGATGTGGACGCCGTCGAGGCGCACGGGACCGGCACGTCGCTGGGTGACCCGATCGAGGCGCAGGCGCTGATCGCGACGTACGGGCAGGACCGCGACCGTCCACTGTGGCTCGGTTCGCTGAAGTCCAACGTGGGTCACACACAGGCCGCGGCCGGTGTCGGCGGTGTCATCAAGATGATCCTCGCCATGCGCAACGGCCTGCTGCCCAAGACACTGCACGTGGCCGAGCCCAGCAGCAAGATCGACTGGTCGGCGGGCTCGGTGGAGCTGCTGACCGAGCCGGTGCCGTGGGAGCGGAACGGCCGCCCGCGCCGGGCCGGGGTGTCGTCGTTCGGCGTGAGCGGCACGAACTCGCACGTCATCATCGAGGAGGCGCCCGCGGAGCCGGTCACCGAGCCCGCGGACGGCCCGCCGGTGGTGCCGTGGGTGCTGTCGGCGCGGTCCGAGCAGGCGCTGCTCGACCAGGCGGCACGGCTGAAGTCCTTCGTGGAAGCGCGGCCGTCGCTGCGGATCGCGGACGTCGGGCGGTCGCTGGTGGAGACCCGCGTCGGGTTCGACCACCGGGCCGTCGTGTACGGCGCGGACCGCGACGAGCTGCTGAGCGCGCTGGACGAGATCACCCCCGAGGTGGTCCGGACCGGCAAGCTGGCGGTGCTGTTCACCGGTCAGGGCGCGCAGCGGGCCGGCATGGGCCAGCGGCTGTACGAGGCGTTCCCCGTGTTCGCCGACGCGTTCGACGAGGTCTGCGCGCACTTCGAGGCCGACATCCGCGAGGTGATCATCTCCGGGCAGGGCCTCGACGAGACCGGCAACACGCAGCCCGCGCTGTTCGCGTTCGAGGTGGCGCTGTACCGGCTGCTCGAGTCGTGGGGCGTCAAGCCCGACTTCCTCGCCGGGCACTCGATCGGCGAACTGGCCGCCGCGCACGTGGCCGGCGTGTGGTCGCTGGAAGACGCGTGCACGATCGTCGAGGCACGCGGCCGCCTGATGCAGGCGCTGCCTGCCGGTGGCGCCATGATCGCGATCCAGGCGACCGAGGAGGAGGTCACGCCGCACCTCACCGACGAGGTGGGGATCGCCGCGATCAACGCACCGGACTCGGTCGTGATCTCCGGCGAGGAGGTGGCCGCACTCGCGATCGCGGCGAAGTTCGCGGACCGCAAGACCAAGCGGCTCACCGTCTCGCACGCGTTCCACTCGCCGCTGATGGACCCGATGCTGGACGAGTTCCGGGCAGTCGCGCAGAGCGTGACCTACCACGAGCCGTCGATCCCGATCGTCGGCGCGGAGCCGACCGACCCCGAGTACTGGGTGCGGCACGTCCGCGGCACCGTCCGCTTCGCCGACAACGTGGCGACGCTCGCCGAAAAGGGCGTGACCACGTTCGTCGAGGCCGGGCCGGAGGCGGTGCTGACCGCGCTGGGCGGCGAGGACTTCGTGCCCACCGCCCGCCGCGACCGCGACGAGGTCCGCACGGTCGTCGAGGCGCTCGGCAGGCTGCACACGCGGGGCGTGCGCGTCGACCTGTCCGTCCTGTTCGCGGGTGCGGGCCGGGTGGACCTGCCGACGTACGCGTTCCAGCACCAGCGGTACTGGCTGATCACGCAGGAGTCGGCGGGCAGCGCGGCCGGGCTCGGCCTCGGCGCCACCGACCACCCGCTGCTGGGCGCCGCGCTCGGGCTGGCGGACTCGGACCGGGTCGTGTTCACCGGCAGGCTGTCGCTGCGCGACCACGCGTGGCTCGCCGACCACGTCGTGCACGGCGCCACGCTGGTGCCGGGCGCCGCGCTGGTCGAGCTGGCGCGCCGCGCGGCCGAGCACGCCGGGCTGGACGTGATCGACGAGCTGACGCTGCACGCGCCGCTCGTGGTGACCGAGGCCGACGCCGTGCACGTCCAGGTCGAGGTCGGCGAACCGGACGAGAACGGGTTGCGGGCCATCCGGATCCACTCCCGCCGCGAGGGCGCGGACGAGCCGTGGACCCAGAACGCCAGCGGCACGCTCGGCACCGACGACGCGGCCCCCGAGGTGTGGACGGGTGAGTGGCCGCCGGCGGACGCGACCCCGTTGACCGTGGACTACGACGCGATCGCGGACCTCGGCATCGAGTACGGGCCGGCGTTCCAGGGCCTGCGGTCGGTGTGGCAGCGCGGCGACGACCTGTTCGCCGAGGTCACCCTGCCGGAGGGCGTGAACGCCGACAAGTACGGCATCCACCCGGCGCTGCTGGACTCGGCACTGCACGCGATGCTCGTGCCCATGCGGCAGGTGATGTTGCCGTTCAGCTGGAGCGGTGTGCGGATCACCGGCCCGGCCCCGGCGGCGCTGCGGGTGCGGATCACGAAGACCGGGACCGACGCGTACGCGCTGGCCCTGGCCGACCGCACCGGCACCCCGGTGGCGACGGTGGAGACGCTGGTCGCCCGCCCGGTCGACGCGGCGGCGCTGCGCAGCGGCCCGGACTCGCTGTACCGGCTGGACTGGGTGCCCGCCGGACCGACCGCCGCGTCGGCGGAGGACACCGACGTGCTGCACGTCGAGACGACCGACGTCCGCGAGGCGGTGGCGCAGACGCTGTCCGCGCTGCGGAACGCGGACGACCGGCTGGCCGTGGTCACCCGCGGCGCGACGACCGGCGAGAACCTCGCGGGCGCCGCGGTGTGGGGCCTGGTCCGCTCGGCGCAGACCGAGCAGCCGGACCGGTTCACGCTGATCGACACCGACGTCGACGACATCGACGCGGCCCTCGCGTCCGGCGAGCCGCAGGTGGCGGTCCGCAAGGGGTCGATCCTGGTGCCGCGCCTGGCGAAGGCCGCGGTGCCCGCGTCGGACCGGCGGCTGTTCGACCCGGACGGCACGGTCCTGATCACCGGCGGCACCGGCGCGCTCAGCGCGGCACTCGCCCGCCACCTGATCACCGAGCACGGCGCCAAGCACCTCGTGCTGACGTCCCGCCGCGGCCCGGCCGCCCCGGGCGCGGCGGAACTGGCGGCGGAGCTGGGTGTCGAGATCGTGGCGTGCGACGCGGCCGACCGGGACGCGCTCGCGGCACTGCTGGACGGCATCCCGAACCTGGTGGGTGTCATCCACGCGGCCGGTGTCGTCGACGACGGCACGCTCGACTCGCTCACCCCCGAGCAGGTCGAGAGGGTGCTGCGGCCGAAGGTCGACGCGGCGTGGCACCTGCACGAGCTGTGCGGTGACGTCGAGTTGTTCGTGTTGTTCTCGTCGGCGACGAGCATCCTCGGCACGGCGGGCCAGGCGAACTACGCGGCGGCGAACGCCTACCTGGACGCGCTGGCGGCACACCGGCACGCGGCGGGCCTGCCCGCGGTGTCGCTGTCGTGGGGTCTGTGGGCGCAGGACAGCGCGATGACGAGCCACCTGTCGGACGCGGACCTGGCGCGGATCAACCGCGGCGGCGTGCGTGCGCACTCCGTCGAGGAGGGCCTGGCCCTGTTCGACGCGGCGTGCCGGGCGGGCGAACCGCACCTGGTGCCGATCGCGCTGGACCAGACGGCCCTGCGCACGGCGGCGAACGTGGCCCCGCCGCTGCGGTCGTTCACGCCGAAGCGCCGCCAGGCCAAGACGGCGGTCATCCCGATCGCGCAGCAGCTGTCGGGCCGGTCGGAGGAGGAGCAGCGGACACTGCTGCTGGACCTGGTGCGCACGAGCGTCGCCACGGTGCTGGCACACGGCACCCCGGAGACGATCGCGGCCGACCAGCAGTTCAAGCAGCTGGGCTTCGACTCGCTCACCGCGGTGGAGCTGCGGAACCGGTTGAACGCGGCGACGGGCCTGCGCCTGCCCGCCACGCTCACGTTCGACTACCCGACGCCGAAGGCGCTGGTCGCGTTCCTGCTGTCGGAGCTGGTCGGCAGCCAGGAGAAGCAGCGCCGCCGCACGGTGGTCGACACGATCGCCAAGCTGGAGTCGGCACTGGAGGACCTCGGTCCGGACGCCGACGTGGCCGCGTCCCTGCAGCGCCTGCTGGCCAAGGTGCGCGACAAGGCGGCGGAGCCCGCCCCGGTCGCCGAGGAGAAGGACGACCTGGACGAGATCACCGCCGACGACCTGTTCGACCTCCTGGACGACGAACTGGGCGACGTGGCCTGACACCCCGCGAGTCGCGCTCTCGCGCATACCGAGTTGCCGGTTTCGTGCAGATCTTGGTCCTGAGGACATGCACGAAACCGGCAACTCGGTGTGCCGGAGAGCGCGACTCGCGAGTGCCGTGCGTCAGGCGCACGCGTGGCGTGGGTCGTCCAGCCAGAAGCCGGTCCACCCGGCGTCCACGCCCGGGACGCTCCGCGCGAAGATCACGCTGGCGCCGTGCGGGTGGCAGTAGACCAGCCCGCCCTGCCCGACCTCGCCCGGTTCCTCGAGGGTCTGGGCGAGGATCGTCAGCGGCGCGCCGCCGTTGACGCCGAGCTCGTCGCCGCGGTCCCCTTCGTAGTGCGGTCCCATGTGCGACTCGACCTTCCGCAGGTCGCCTGCGCACGCCGCCGCGTGGATCTCGGTGACGAGGTCGAGCCAGTCGGCGGGCAGCGGCGCGCCGGTCGCGTCGTTCCGCTGGACCGTGCCGCACCGGGGGGTCGCGGGCGGCGGCGCCGCCTCGTCGTCGTCGGTGCCGGTGCGGACCAGCACCGCCACGACGACGATGAGGAGCCCGGCGAGCAGGACGATCACCGTGCGGCGGTTCAGCACCGGTCCTCCTTCTGGGACGCGCCCTCGGCGAGCGGTTCGACCGACATGTCGGCCCCCACCAGGTCGTAGACCCGGCCGTAGGACGCGAGACCGGGCGCGGCGCACGACAACCCGGTGACGCGCAACGGCTTTCCCCCGTCGTCGACGGTGAGCCGCCGCGTCTCGGTGCCGGCCTGGTACTCGACCTCCAGCACGTACTCGTAACTCTTGTCGTGCGCGAAGGTCGTCATCACGACCTCGTGGGTCTCCCCGTTCGCGAGGTTGATCGTCGTGCCCGGGAAGAACGGGCCCGCGGGCACGCGCCGCCCCATGTCGTCCTCCGTCGTCCCCTGGACCACGGGCACGTCGTCGTCGAGGTAGAGGTGCAGGCTCGACGACGTCTCCGCGCCCTGGCCGCGCCCGTACACGAGCACGCCGTCGACGGGCGCGCCGGTCCCGCGGATCACCGGCCGGATGTCCACCACCCGCACCGCGCCGTCGTCCGGCCCGACGAGGTGCAGCCGGACGGTCTGGTGCTCGACCGGCAGGCCACCGGCCGCGCGCAACTCGCCCTGCAGCCCCAGGTCCTTCACCGAGTACGGCCGCGCCAGCTTCGCGGCCAGTGCCGCACCGGGGTAGTCCGGGGAACTGCTCGCGAACTCCCACGGCGGCAGCTCCCTGACCGGCACGACGCTCACCCGCAGGCCCGCGCCCTCCTTCTCCGGCCACAGGAAGACCGCGCCCGCCACCAGCACGCACACGGCGAGGAACACGGCGGGCCACAACCATCCGCGCGGCCGGCCGCCGAAGTGGATGTCGCCGTGGAAGTCCCTCCCCTGCACGACGTTGCCGGACACGTCTTTCGCTTCGTTGCGGGTCTCGCCCTCGGCCATCCCCACCGCCTCTCGCCTGACCGGTGAGTTCTACACGACCCGCCGTCGGCGACATCGACCGGGTGAACATGACGGGGAATCCGTTGGCGTGCCTCGAATCCACGTAGGACGACCGCTAATGTCCTTCTGGAAAGGGAAAATCCTTTCCGCACTGGAAAGGAGACCAGGTAGTGGGCGGCGAACGACGGCAACCGAGGCCACGGAACCGGCGCATCGGGGCGCGCCTGCGGGCGATCAGGAGGCAGCGCACGAATCTGTCGCTGGAGGACGCGGCGCGGTTGCTGGGCTGGTCCCCGTCGACGCTCTCCCGCACGGAGAACGGGCTCCGGGAGATCACCAGCGAGGAGGTCGCGACCATCGTGACCGCCTACCGGCTGCCCGCCCCCGAACGCGCGGAGATCATCGAGGACGCGCGCGCCGACAACTCGGCGGGCTGGTGGGACCGTCCGATCCCCGGAGTGCCCGAGGAGATGGGCGTCCTGGCGAGCTACGCCGCGGAGGCGAACAGCCTGACCAACTGGTCTGTCATGCTCGTCCCTGGCCTACTGCAGATCGAGCCCTACGCGATGGCCCTGATGCTGTCCGACGGCATCAGCGAGGAAGCCGCCCAACGCCGCTGGGTGGCCAGGAGAATGCGCCAGAAGATCCTGGGCAATGTCGACTACACGGCGTTCATCCATGAGGCGGCGCTGTACATCCCATTCGGCGGCCGAGACGCCCACCGCAAGCAGTTGGAGCACCTCGTGGGTGCGCGCGATCGCGGTGTCGGCGTCCGGATCGTGCCGAGACGCCGCCCCTATGGAGTAATCAGCCATAGCTGGTTGTACATGACGTTCCCGAACACGCTGCCAGTGGTGAACGTCGAGGTCGCCGAAGGAGGCGTGTACCTGTTCGACGATCAAGCTAAGCTCTACACCACGAGAGTCGACCTGTTGAACCAGCTGGCGCTTTCCACCCAGGAAAGCTCAACCTTCCTTCGGTCGCTTGTGAAGGAGATTCGATGACGTGGCGCAAGTCGAGCCGCTCAGGTTCGGGCGGCGACTGTGTGGAGGTCCGCAGCGATCTTCAAGCTCTCCGGGACAGCAAGTCCCCCGCCGCGGTCCTGTCCGTGAGCCGGGGCGCGGTGCGGAGTCTCGTCACGCACGTCAGGTGAGCGTGAGCGGCGTGTCCGACTCGACGTGGGCGAGCTTCGCCGGGTTGCGCACGTAGTACAGCCCGGCGATCCGGTCCCCCGCCACCCGCACCGCGAGCACCCCGTCGAGCCGGCCGTCGACGCTCAACACCAGCGCGGGGTTGCCGTTGACCACGACGGGCGTCGCGGTGAACGTGGTCTCGTGCTTCGCGAGACCGCCGAGCATGAAGCGGCTCACCTTCCCCGCCCCCGTGACGGGCCGCGGCGCCGCCTGCTTGACGCCACCGCCGTCGCTGATCGCGACCACGTCCGGGGCGAGCACGTCGAGCAGCCCCTGCAGGTCCCTGGTCTCGAGTGCCCGCTGGAACGCCGCCACCGCGGCCCTCGTCCGGCTCGGTGACACGGCCTCCCTCGGCCGCCGCGCCTCGACGTGCCTGCGCGCCCGGTGCGCGATCTGGTGCACGGCGGCCGGGGTCTTGTCGAGGGCCTCGGCGATGTCGTCGTAGCCGATGCCGAACGCCTCGCGCAGCACGAAGACCGCCCGCTCGGTCGGCGACAGCGTCTCCAGCACGAGCATGAGCGCCATCGACATGCTCTCCGCCAGCTCGACGTCCTCGGCGACGTCCGGCGCGGTGAGCAACGGCTCCGGCAGCCACGGCCCGACGTACGCCTCCCTGCGGCGCCGCACCGACCGCAACCGGTTCAGCGCCTGCCGGGTGGTGACGCGGACGAGGTACGCGCGTTCGTCACGCACCTCGTCCACGTCGACCGCCGCCCACCGCAACCACGTCTCCTGCAGGACGTCCTCCGCGTCGGCCGCCGAGCCGAGCGCTCGTAGGCGACGACGAACAGCAGGTTGCGGTGGGCGAGGAACGCCTCGGTCGCCCGGTCACCCATGCCGGCGATCCTCACACGGCCGCGGCGGCGCCGCGCCTCTCCTCGACGCGCCGCGCCCGCTTCCCGTCCTTGACCGGCCACCTGTGCGAACCGGGCTTGCGCGCCTCCGCCGCCATCTGCTTGACCGGGCTCTCGCACGCGGCCTCCTTGAGCTTCGCGCCGAGCCGGCCGGGCACGTGCAGCGGAATGGCGGTGTCGTCGAAGCGGGCGAACTGGAAGACACCCTCCTTGCGGCCGAGGCTGACGCACATGGCGCCGATGCCCCGGGTGAAGTCGGCGGGCTCGTTCCCCGCGATCCGGCTGAGCACCGTGTCGGCGGCGTGGGAGCCCAGCGGCAGCGCGGCCTGGCAGCTCATCCGCATCGGCGCGGCCGAGGGGGCGGCCGCGTCCCCGGTCGCGACGATGCGGTCGTCGTCGACGCTGGTCAGGGTGTCGTCGGTGAGCAGGCGGCCGACGGCGTCGGTGCGCAACCCGCTGCGGCGGGCGAGGTCCGGGACACCGAAACCGGCGGTCCAGATCGTCACGTCGCTGGGCAGGACCCGGCCGTCGTCGAGCCGCACGGTGTCGCGGCGCACCTCGGTCACGGTCGCGGCGTCCAGGACGGTCACCCCGAGCTTCGCGAGCCCCTTGGCGACGGACCGCCTGCCGCGCGGGTGCAGGTAGGGCCCGAGCGGTCCGACCAACGTCACCGCCCGGCCCAGCTCCCCCAGCTCGGCGGCCACCTCGATGCCGAGCGGTCCGGCACCGACCACGGTCACGGGTGCGCTCAGCGGCGTGTCGTCGAGGACGGACCGCAGCCGCAGGGCCTCCTCCAGGCTCGCGGTGCCGTGGGCGAACCCGGGGGTCGCGGCGCTGCCGCTGCCGACGGCGTAGACGAGGTAGTCGTAGCCGACGGGGCCGCCGTTCTCCAGCGTGAGGACGCGGGCGGGCGCGTCGATCCCGGTCACGGTGCCGACGACCAGCCGCACCCGGTCGGCGAGCACGTCGCCGTACTCGACGAGCGCGTCGTCCGACCCGCCCACCAGCTGGTGCAGCCGGACCCGCTCGACGAAGCTCGTGCGCGGGTTGATCAGGGTGACGGTCACGTCGTCCCGCCGCGTGAGCCGGTTGGCCGCCATGACCCCGGCGTACCCGCCGCCGATCACGACCACATCGGTGCCCATGGTGTCTCCTTCGCTCGAGGGGTCGAGCACAAGACACCGCAGCCCCACGGTTCCTGACACGGTGTGAGGCAGCCCACTCAGGTGAAGAGCCAGCCCAGCACGGTGTGCGAGGCCAGCACCAGGATGGCGCTCCACACGGTCGCGCCCACCACCAGCCACACCAGCAACCGCTGACGGGCAAGCCCCAGCGCGGACCCGAGCACCGCGGACACCCACGTCCCGAACAACGCGGGCCCGACCAACCCGAACCCGGCCGGCCCGAACCGCGTCAGCATCCGGCGTGCCTTCTCCAACCGGGCCGCCTGCCGTTCGGGGTCGTTGGCACGGGCACGGCGACGGCGGATCAGGCGCGCGGTGAGCGTGTACCGGAGGAAGCGGGGCCGGTAGCGCCGCAGCCCGCGCACCCACTCCATGGCGAACAACGCGATGACGAAGCTCGCCCACGCGCCCGCCGACACGGCGAGCACGGTCGCCCACGCGGGCAGCCGCAGGGCGAGCCCGACGGGCGCGGCGGTCGACGGCCCCGCGAGGAACCCGGTCAACAGCACGGAACCGAACCGCCCCATGACTACTCCTCAAGCGGTGGAAGGCGCTTCCGGGCGTACCGGAAGCGCCTTCCACGGCATGTCTCAGCTCACGCGGCGTTCGTGGCCTTCCCAGAAGCGTTCCCGCAGCTCACGGCGCAGGATCTTGCCGCTCGGGTTCCTCGGCACCTTGTCGATGAACTCGTACCGCAGCGGCTGCTTGAACGTCGCCAGCTTGCCCTTCAGGAACAGCGCCAGCTCCCGCTCCGTCAGCGTCTCGCCCTCGACCGGCACCACGAACGCGTGGACGATCTCGCCCCACCGCTCGTCCGGCACACCGACGACGGCCGACTCGGCGACCTTCGGGTGCCGCCCGATGACGTTCTCGATCTCCGCCGGGTACACGTTCTCGCCCGCGACGATGATCATGTCCTTGATGCGGTCGCGGATGAACAGGTAACCGTCCTCGTCCAGCACGCCCGCGTCACCGGTGACGACCCAGCCATCGACCAGGGTCTTCGCCGTTGCCTCCGGCAGGTTCCAGTACTCGAGCATCGCCGCGGGCGTCTTCAGCCACACCTCGCCGATCTCGCCGGGCGGCAGCGGGTTGCCCGCCGAGTCCGCGACCTTCAGCCCGAAGCCCGGGTACGCGCGGCCCGCGGCCTGCATGCGGCCGCTGTCCGGCGTGTGGTCGGCGGGCGGCAGGCACACGGCGGTGTTGCCGGTCTCCGTCAGGCCGTAGATCTGCGCGAACTCGCAGCCGAAGCCCTCGACGCACCGGGCGAGCAGCCCCGCCGAGATCGGCGCGCCACCGTAGATGATCTTGCGCAGGGTGGTGAAGTCGTCCTTCGTCACGCCCGGTTCGGTGAGCAGCAGCCGCATCATCGCCGGCACCAGGCACGCCGTGGTCACGCCGAGCGTCCTGATCAGCTCGACCGCGCCCGCCGTGGTGAACTCGCGCATCACGACGTTGGTGGCGCCCGCCGCGAAGCCCTGGTTCGCCCACCAGATGCCGCCGATGTGGAAGCCCGCCATGCCGATCAGGCTGACGTCCTCGGGGTAGAAGTCGATCCACTTCTCCCCCGCCTCGGCGAGCGCGTTGCGCACCGCGAAGAAGCTGCGGTGCCCCAGCACGACGCCCTTCGGCAGCCCGGTCGTGCCGCTGGTGTACATCTGCACGAGCGGCGTGTCCGGCGTGACGCGCGCGAGCACGTTCGTGTCCGGCTGACCGTCCAGCCACGTCGTGAACCCGGCGCCGGGCGCGCCCGGCTCGTCCAGCCGCACGACCTTCGTCAGCTTCGGCAGCTCCGGCGCGAGCCGGTCGGCCACCGCCTCCGCGGCCGTGTCCGCGAACAGCACCGCGGTGCCGGAGTCGCGCAGGATGTGGTCGACCTCGTCGGCGGCGAGCCGCCAGTTGATCGGCACCAGCACCGCACCGCACTTCGCCGCGCCGAACAGCAGCTCGTAGTAGTGCTCGGACTCCTTGCCCAGGTACGCGACGCGGTCACCCGCGCGGACCCCGGACGCGGCCAGCGCGTGCGCGACCTGGTTGCTCACCCGGTGCAGCGTCGCGTAGTCGATCCGGCGGCCCTCGCAGATCATCGCGATCGCGTCCGGCTGCTTGGCCGCGTGGGTGCGCGCGACGTCGACGAGCGTGCGCAACTGGGGTGCCACGATGTCCTCCTGTAGTGCGAAAGAGATCAGGTCAGGCCGCGCGCACGCTCATGCCCGGCGGGTCGACCAGCGCCATGCCCACCTCGCCCTCGGCGTAGCCGCCGTTGGCGTCCCAGAACCGGTACGGCATGTCGACCCTCAGCACCGGCCGGCTGCGGTTGGTCTCGGTGAACCCGGCGAAGGACACCTCACCGAAGAAGTCCGCCGAGTCGATCGGGCGCTTGAAGCTGCTGGCGTACCGCGCGATCAGGATGTCCGGCAGCTGCTTGGCCCAGTAGTCCTCCATCGTCCACGCGTCGAACGCGGCCAGCGAGCGCTCCTGCACGCACTTGGCGATCAGGTAGTACATCAGCTGGTTGAAGCAGATCGTGACCTCGACCGCGTTCAGGTGACCGGTGTCGTCGATGTAGCAGGGGAAGGGGATGGAGAACCGGCCCTCCGCGCTCGCCAGATCGCCCGACACCGTCACCGTCGCCGACTTCAGGTACTGGGTCTTCGGGCGCGCGTAGGGGCGCAGTACGTCCGAAAGCAGTTCCGGGTCGTTGGCGAAGTTGATTTCGCCGGAATTCTTGCTCGGCAATACCGTCATCATTTCCTCCTCGGCGCGCCACCGCGATTCGGTTTCGACCGTAATGTGCGGGGGTCATCCACCGGTAACAGCGGACGAATTCTCCCGTCGACGGGGCTGCGCACCCGGCCGCACCAGGCGGTCGAGCAGCATGTCGGACGTCAGCGAGCGGTCGGACAGCAGCGGGTCGGTGGACAGCAGCGCCATGTGCAGCGCGCGGATCCGGTCCGACGGCTCGATGCCCAGCTCGTGCAGCATCCGCTGCCGGAAGCGCATGTAGACCTCCAGCGCGGCCGACGCCCTGCCCGCGCGGTACAGCGCGATCATCAGCATCGTGTGCGCCGACTCGTGCAGCGGGTGCTCCACGACCAGCGACGCCAGCTCGCTGATCATCTCGCGGTGCCGCCCGAGGCACAGGTCCGCGTCGATCCTCGTGGTGTGGGCGTAGAAGCGGCGTTCCTCCAGCCGCGCGACCTGCGCGCGCAGCAGGGTGCCCCACTGTCCATGGTGGACGACGTTGCCACGCCACAGCGCCAGCGAGCGGCGCAGGTCGTTGGCGGCCTTCTCGTAGTCACCGGCGTGCATCGCGGCCGAGCCCGCCGTGACGAGCTGGTCGAACTCGGTGATGTCGAGCTGGCTGGGGTCCACGCGCAGCACGTAGCCACCCGAACAGGTCTGCAGGACCTCCCGGGTGATGTACTCCACCGACAGGCCGAGCACGGCGCGGAAGAGCCTGCGCAGCTTGAACATGTACGTCTGCAGCGTCGAGTGCGCCGTGCGCGGCGCGCCGTCGCTCCACAGCTCGCGGGCCAGCACCGAGGCGCCGACGGGCTTGTTGGCGTTGAACAGCAACGTGGACAGGATCAGCCGCAGCTTCGGCGCGCTCGGCGCCACGTCGAGGTCCCCGTGCCGGATGACCAGCGGGCCGAGCAGCTCGAACCGCAGGTCGGCGAGCGGGTTGCCCTCGTTGCGCGGACGCACGAGCGCCGACGCCTCCGCGGCCGCGTCCTCGTCCGGCTCGGGCTGCGACGTCGATTCCAACAGGGTCGCGAGGAGGGCGAGCTTCTCCTCGTGGGTCATCGTTCCCAGTGCGTCTAATTTGGTGACCATTTCGGGACCTCGCAATCAGCCAGATCCACCGCACTTTCCGCCGCCGGCGGGGTGTGCCAGCGGGATAGTCCCGGCAGGATGCGACGATCGTTGAACATGGATATCAGGACATCTCACGGTATTCCGGCACAGGCCCTCGCCGATAGTGACGGCGTCATAAATGGGCAGTGAGTAACGGAGGTGCAGCACATGAGAGGTGCACTTGTCCAGTACTACGCGCGCGACGCACGCTTGGGTGCGAGCGAGGCTCAAGCGCAGGACTAGTGCGAGGAGGAGCGATGACCACCACCTCAAGCAAGGAGAGCGGGTTACGGATCGGCTTCAAGCGCCACCTTCGGGCACACGTGGTCGCCGGGGAAGCCGTGTACCTGCTCTCCGAGCGGGACGCGACGTCCGTCGCGGGCGCGCACGTGGAGGCGCTGGCCCCGCTGCTCGACGGCACCCGTGACCTGGCCGGACTGTGCCGCGACATCCCCGAGGGGCTCACCCTCGCCGAGGCGGGCTCGGTCGTCACCCGCCTCGTCGACGCGGGTCTGGTGTCGCTGCGCGAGCCCGTGGAGGACATCGACCCGCCCGCCCTCGCCTACTGGGAGGCCGCCGGGATGGACCCGTCCTCGGTCGTGCACACCCTGCGGCACACCACCGTCTCGACCATCTTCCTGCCCGCCGACGACGGCGCCGGGGACGGCGTCGACGCCGACGGCGCCACGGCCGCGTTGCGCGCCGCGGGCCTGACCACCGTGCCCGGCAGCCCCGACCACCTCGCCGACGACGCGGCCCTGTCCGTCGTCCTGTGCGAGGACTACCTCGACACCCGGCTCCCCCGCGTCGACGCGCTGCACCGCGCGGCAGGCCGGCCGTGGCTGCTCGCGAAACCCGGCGGCACGCAGGTGTGGATCGGCCCGGTGTTCGGGCAGCCGGAGCAGGCGTGCTGGCACTGCCTCGCCCACCGGCTGCGCGGCCACCGCCAGGCCGAGACCCACCTGCGCGCGCTCGTCGACCGGGACGTCCCGCTCATGCCGCCCGCGGTGTCGCTGCCCCCGCTGGGCGCGGCCGCGCTGAACCTGGTCGCGCTGGAGGCGGTCAAGTGGGTGGCGGGCATGCGCGGCGAGAGCCAGCGCGCGGTGTGGACCCTCGACAGCCTCGACCTGCAGGGCCGCCGCCACGAACTGCGCCGCCGCCCGCAGTGCCCGTCCTGCGGCGACCCGGAGCTGATGAGCAGGCAGGCGCGCAAGCCCGTCACGATCGGGCACGTGGCGAAGGTCAGCCGCTCCGGCGGCGGCCACCGGGCGATGCCGCCGGAGGAGGTGCTCGCCAGGTACGAGCACCTGATCAGCCCGGTCACCGGCGTGCTCAAGGAGATCACCAAGGACACCAGGGGCCCGTCGTTCTTCAACTCCTTCCGCGCGGGCCCGAACCTCGCCCTGAACGTGCGCAGGCACTTCGAGCACATGCGCTCGGCCCGCGCCGAGAACGGCGGCAAGGGCATCACCCCGCTGCACGGCAAGGTGAGCGCGCTGTGCGAGGCGATCGAACGGCACAGCGCCTACTTCCACGGCGACGAGGAACGGGTCGTCGGCAGCTACGCGCGGCTGCGCGACGAGGCCGTGCACCCGAACGACTGCCTGCTGTTCGACGAACGGCAGTACGCGAACCGCGCGGAGTGGAACGCGGCCCACTCGTCGTTCCAGTACGTGTGCGACCCGTTCGACGAGGACGCGGTGACCTCCTGGACGCCGGTGTGGTCGCTCACCGAGCAGCGGCACCGCCTGCTGCCGACCGGGATGCTGTACTTCGACGTGCCCGCTGAGCTGGGCGGAGGCGGTTCCCTGTCGGCCGACTCGAACGGCAACGCGGCGGGCAGCAGCGTCGAGGACGCGTTGCTGCAGGGGCTGTTGGAGGTGGTCGAGCGAGACGCCGTCGCGCTGTGGTGGTACAACCAGACCAGAGCGCCTGGGGTAGACCTCGACAGCTTCGGGGTGCGCTGGATCGACGAGCTGCGTGCGGTGTACGCGGCTCTGAACCGCGACGTCTGGGTGCTTGACGTGTCCTCGGACGTTGGGATACCGACCATGGCCGCGCTGTCTCGTCGCACTGACGGGCCACGTGAGGACGTCATGTTCGGGTTCGGGGCACATCTCGACCCGGAGGTGGCGCTCATCCGTGCGCTCACCGAGATGAACCAGTTGATGCCCGCCGTCGTCGCTGCCGGTGACGGTGGAGACTACGACTGGTCCGACCCGGACGCCGTGCACTGGTGGCGTACCGCCACCTGGGACGGCATGCCGTACCTGCGGCCGGATCCCGCGGTACGGCCACGCACACCAGCCGACTACCGGCACGTCCCGACCACGGACCTCCACGAGGACATCACCGCGGTCACGGGGCGGCTGGCAGGCCTGGGACTCGACGTCATGGTCCTCGACCAGACCCGCCCGGACGTCGGGCTACCCGTGGTGAAGGCGATCGTGCCCGGCATGCGTGGCTTCTGGGCGCGGTTCGCACCCGGCCGGTTGTTCGACGTTCCCGTGCGGCTCGGCAGGCTCACCGCCCCGACGCCGTACGAACGGCTGAACCCGATCCCCCTATTCGTGTGATCGTGATGTATTACGCGGGCGGCGTGTGCACGCACACCGAGGAGCGACAAGTGCCATCGGATCCCGGCGCTCCCCCCGGCGTGAGCCTTGCCCTGTGGTCCTTCAGGGACGACGTGGTCATCGAACCGGTTGTGGGCGGCAGCCTGGTCGTGCTGACTCGTTGGGGTGACGTGCGGGTGGACTCACCCGCACCGGCGATCGTGGACAGCCTCTACCGGATGACGCTGGGCCCGGTCGCGCTCACGAACGTCGACGACCTCGACCGCGACGACCTGCGCGAGGTGTTCATGCGGTTGCCGGGGTGCGTCGTGCGGTCCCTGGGCCTGCAGGAGACGGCGACACCGCTGCTGTCTGCGGTGCCGCTGGCGCCGGGCGAGGTGCTGGAACCGCCGGACCTCGACGAGGACCTGCCGGTCCGGCTGTCCCGGTTCGCGGTCGTCCGGGAGGACGGCGGCGAGCTGGTGGTCGAGTCGCCGCTGTCACACCATCGGGTGGTCCTGCACCGGCCGCTGACGACGTGGGTGGTCGGCACCCTCGGCCGGGCGACGACGGCACACGACATCGCGCACAGCATCAACGTGACGCGGCAGCTGACCACCGAGATCCTCGGCTACCTCGTGGCCACCGGCATGGTCGTGACCGGCGAGGTGGTCGGCGGGCGGGCCGTGTTCGCCGAGGACACCGACCCCGAGCTGCGCATCTGGTCCCCGCACGACCTGCTGTTCCACTCCCGCAGCAGGCTCGGCAGGCACGACGACGCCGCGGGCGCGGTGTTCCGCAACTCCCCCGACCTGGCGCCGCTGCCGGTGGTGCGGCCGGTGCCGTCGGGTGAGCGGTTCCCGCTGTACCGGCCGGACCTGGCCGGCGCGCCGGACGAGATGACGCTGACGCAGGCCGTGGAGCGGCGGCACTCGGTCCGCGAGTTCGCCGACGAGGGCCCGTCCGCGCGGCAGCTCGGCGAGCTGCTGTTCCGGGCGGCGCGCGTCCGGTCGCAGACCGAGGCGGTCGGCGCCGGCGGCGTGCGGTACCCGGTGTCGGCGCGCCCGTACCCGAGTGCGGGGTCGCTGTACGAGCTGGACCTGTACCTGACCGTGGACCGCAGTGACGGGCTGCCGCGCGGCAGCTACCACTACGACCCGGAGGGGCACGCGCTGACGCTCGTCAACGCGGACGCCGCGCACGCCGACGAGCTGCTGGACAGCGCCATGGTGTTGATGGGGGCGCGGCGCAGGCCGCCGGTGCTCATCACCATGACGGCCAGGATGGGGCGGCTGTCGTGGGTGTACGACGCCATCGCGTACGCGACCACGCTCAAGCACGTCGGGGTGCTGCAGCAGACCCTGTACCTCGTCGCCACGATGCTGGGCCTGGCCCCGTGCGCCGTGGCGACGGGCGACAGCGAGACCGCGACGACGGCGTTCGGCCTCGACTGGCCCGCCGAAGTCAGCGTCGGCGAGTTCGTGATCGGATTACCGAGGACAGACCAATGACGGAACGCACCTGGGCGAACGCGAGGAGTGGCGGGCCACACCGGTTGCGCCGAACGGGCGAGAACAGCCGCCACGAACCGGATAATGATTACTGCATACCCGTACGGCGACGTGATACAACACAGGGCGAATCGGGCAGCTCGGAGGTACATCCGCGAATGATCAAGGTCATGCTGGCCGAGGACATGCACATGGTCCGCGGGGCACTTGTCGCGCTGCTGAACCTCGAGCCCGACATCGAGGTGGTGGCCGAGGTCTCCAACGGCACCGACATCCTGCCCACGGCCCAGAAGTTCAGGCCCGACGTGGCGGTGGTCGACATCGACCTCCCGGGCAAGGACGGGCTGACGGCCGTCGGCGAGATCCACGAGCACCTGCCGGAGATCAGAACCCTCATCCTCACCGGTTTAGGCAGGCCCGGCAATCTCCGCCGGGCGCTGTCGGCCAAGGTCACCGGATTCTTGTTGAAGGACGCACCCCCCGCCCAGCTCGCCGACGCCATCCGGAGTGTCGCCGCCGGCCAGCGGGTCGTGGACTCCCAGCTCGCGATGGCGGCGTGGGACAGCGCCGAGTGCCCGCTCACCGCCCGGGAGACCGAGGTGCTGCGACTGACCGCCGAAGGCCTGCAGGCGGTCGACATCGCGTCGCGGCTGTTCCTGTCGGTCGGGACCGTGCGCAACTACCTGACGACCGTGATCGGGAAGCTCGCCGCCCGCAACAGGGTGGACGCCATCCGCATCGCCCGCGAAGCCGGGTGGCTGTGATCTTTCGGGGGTCGGCCTCCGGCCCCCGGTAGCCAGCCTGCCATGGGACACCGACATTCTCGGGCCGGTGGTCTGTCGCCTGTGGATGGTTGCTCGACCTGTGGATGGTTGCGCCTTGGTCGGCCGGTTCTGTCGGTGGTGGCCGGTAAGCTGGTTTTCGGGGGCCGGAGGCCGCCGCCGTTCCGGCGGCTCGGCTGTGGACGGGGTGACCTTGGTGGACGCTTCGCGTCCGGCTCACCTGTCTCACGGGTCGCCGCGCTTGCTCAGCCATCGATGGGGCGGCCCGCTGCGCGGGCCCGGGCGCGCAGCGCCCGCGCCCCTGTTCTGAAAGTGCGTTCAGGACAGCGCCAACGCACCGAATCGCACTCAACGGCCCCTCGCCCACACGGGGTGGCCCGCTGCGCGGGTCGGGCGCACAGCGCCCGCAACCCTGCCCTGAAAGCGCGTTCAGGACAGCGCCCACACACCGAATCGCACTCAACGCCTGCTCGCCCACACGAGGGCGGCCTGCTGCGCAGGCCCGGGCGCGCAGCGCCCTGTCCTGAAAGCGCGTTCGGGACAGCGCCAACGCACCGAATCGCACTCAACCCCTAGCCCGCACGGGGTGGCCCGCTCCGTGGGTCGAGCGCACAGCGCCCGCAACCCTGCCCTGACGGGCGCTTTCAGGACATCACCAACACACCGAAGGGCCCCTTCCGCTCATTCACGGCCCTCGCCCGCGCGAGGTGGCCCGCTGCGCAGGCCCGGGCGCGCAGCGCCCGGCCCCACGTCCGGAACGCGCCTTCCAGGACACCACGTTGATGAAGGCCCCTTCATCACCCGCCGCGACCAATGGAACGGCCCGCCGCACAACCCCCACGCGCCGCGGCTATGCCGCGAGCGCCGGGCGCTGCACGCCCGGGCGCGCAGCGCCCGCCCAAGCAAGCGCCCGCCCCCGAGCACGCGCCCGGCCCGAGCAAGCGCCCGCCGCGCCGCGCCCCGACCCGCCGCACCCAAAGCCGACCACAACGAAGGGGTCCTTCATCAACAGCGTCACATCTTCCGCTCCATGCGGAGCGGCACGTCGACCTTGAGCCGGAACTCGTTGGGCTCGTGCTCGACGGTCACCGTCCCGCCGATCTCGCCTGCCCGCACCGACAGGTTGTGCAACCCGCTGCGCCCACGATCCTGAGGCGCCTTCGGATTGGGCTGCACGTCATCGTTGACGATCTCGAGGGTCGCGCGGTCCTGGGTTTGACGAATCGTGATCTCGCAATGTTTGGCTTTGCTGTGTCGGAGCAAATTGGTGACACCTTCGCGCAAAACCGTTGCCAGGACCGTGCTCACGCGCACCGGTAGATCGGTGTGATCACTGTCGAGCCGGACACTGATGTCGGCCGCCTGCAAGACGGACACCGCCGAGCGGCATTCGTCTTCCAGGGACAGTTCGCGGTAGCCGGTCGCGACCGTTCTGGCGTCCGACAGCGCGAGCCGGGAGATCTCGAGGATCTCCAGCAGCTGGTCGCCCGCCTCCTGCGGGGACTTCTCCAGCAGCCGGTGCGTCAGTTCAATTTTCAACGTTATGGCGGAAAGGCTGTACCCGAGCAGGTCGTGCAGGTCCCTGGCGAAGCGCAACCGCTCACGGAGCACAGCCATCCGCGCGATCTCGGCACGGGTCGACTGCACCTCGACGACCAGCGCGGCCAGCCGGGACAGGCCGTACACGACCAATCCCGTGGTCACGGTGGAGATCGACGTGTACAGGATGTCCACCGGCGCCCCGGTGAACTGCAGCTGGGCGAAGCCCATGCTGGCGACGATCGCGCAGAACGACGTCCACGCCGCGATCGGGCGCAGCACCAGCAGCACACTGCCCGCGAGGAAGCCCGGCATGCCGACCCACGCCTGACCGAAGATCAGGATGGGCAGGTACACCAGGCACGCCTGCGCGGCGAGCATGCCGTAGCCGATCTTGGACCGCACCGGCGACGTCGATCGGCCGTACCACAACAACTGCATGACCAGCAGCGCCACGATGCAGGCGAACGACAGCACGATCTCGCCGACGCCGATCGGCAGGAACAGCACGTGCAGGAACCCGATGAGACTGATGCTGACGAAGACCGCGGTCACCACGCCGACCGCGAGGCGCGGCGCGGGGAACGACACGGTTCTGTCGACTTCCGACGTCACGGGTACGGGGGACGATTCCACGGCGTGCCCCGGTGCCGTTACCGTAATCGGGGTGTGCCCGAGGGACCGGCGAGGCCGTGTATGTCCTCGTCGACGAGCCGGTGATGTTGCAGCGAACGTGGTTCGTACACGAGCCTAACTCCTTGCACCCGAAGGAATCCCCGTCACACACGTGCCTCCGCCATGCCCACCGGGCACGGGAGGTGAGTCTCCCCGGAGGGTGCTCCCGGCGGGTCGACGACAGGGGTCATCGCCGGGTCGTCGGCGCTGCCGTGAGCCGCCGCCCCGCGGCTCACCTCCCGCCGTCCCGGCCTCGGTCCCGATCGTCATGCCGCCCACACCCGATCCTCACCGCACTGCCACGGAAACACGTAGAAATCACATGCTACTGGAGAGAATAGTCGAACAACACATCGCTTGGGCTAATTGATTGCGTGCTCAACCTGGAATCGCTGCCACATTTGAGCAAGTCAAATTAGGCCCCCATACCTGCGCGGTACGATTCCACACCGTTTTGACGCTTGTCAAGACACCGGCACCATGCTCTTCGGGAGCGCTGTCACCTGGTGTGACGAACGAGCGAACGCACTACGCCGGATGCGTCACGGGCCCGCGGCGGGTGCCTGGCGCAGACCGAGGCCCAGCGCCTCGACCAGCTCCCTGCGGGCCCGCGCGACCCGCGACCGGATGGTCCCGACAGGACAGCCGCACACCTGCGCCGCCTCCGCGTACCCGAGGCCGAGCACCTGCGTCAGCACGAACGCGTCCCGCCGGTCGTCGGGCAGGGTCCGGACCGCCAGGTTGATCGACACGGTCTCGTCGAGCCCGGGCTGACCGGTGGCCCCGCGCTGCTCGGCGGCGGCCTGCCAGTCCTGGTCGGCGGCTATCTTGGGCCGGACGGACGCCGCGCGGAAGTGGTCGGCCGCCACCCGGCGGGCGATGGCGAGCAGCCACGTGCGCGCGTGGCTGCGCGCCGTGAACCGGTGCGCGGCGCCGAGCGCGCGCACGAACGTCTCCTGCGTGAGGTCCTCGGCCTCCGACGGACCGGCGAGGTACACGAGAAACCGCCAGACGTCACGCTGCGTACTCCGGATGAACGCATTCGCGGCGTCCCGGTCGCCGCGGCCGGCCGCGAGCGCCAATTCCGTGATGCGGTCATCCGTCGCCAACTCCGACATGAAATGGACGATAGCCACCGGAATGGCACGAAAGAACGAATGCGATCACGGCTCCAGCGAAGATCGTGCCCCGAATTGAAGACCCGCTGGAACCGGCGGCCGGAAATCACCGACTACTGGTACGTGGACTGCGAAGAATACCGAGAAGCCCTGTCGGCCCGCCTCGACGACGAGGAGGGGCCGGAGGACACGCGGCTGCCCGCCGACCGCCACCTCGAGCACTGCGCCGACTGCGCCACCTGGTACGACAACGCCGCGTTCATCACCCGGCGGACCAGGACCACGGCCGCGGTCGCGTGGCCGGACGTCACCGACGCCGTGCTGGCGCGGGTTCCGGCGGGCGCGCAGGCGCCGTCCACGAGGTTGCGCGTCGCCCTCGGCGCGGTCGGCGCCGCACAGGGCACGACGGCCCTCTTCGCACTCGCCGGCACCGGTGCCTACGAGACCGCGGCGTGGCAGCTCGCGCTGGCGGCCGCGTTCGGCGCCGTCGCCGCGCGCCGCTCACCGCCCGCGGGGCTGGTCCCGCTGCTCGGCACGTTCGTCGGCGTCCTGTCGTGGGGGCACCTGACCGGCCACGCGAGCGGCGTCCTGTCCTACCTGCTGTCCGCCGCCGGGCTCGTGCTGGTCGTCCTGCTCGCCAGGATGACGCCACCGCACCGCGTCCCGGTGCCGCCCGCGAGCACGGTCACGCGCACCAGGGACACCCACGACGGCCCGGCCGGCCGCATGCGCCTGGCAATTCCGCTGACCAAACCCACAAAGGCCGCGTGAGCGGAATTCGCCGCGGGGCCCGCACGCGGTGCACGGGCCCCGTCCCTCCGATTGATGATCAGAATTCCGGCCGGTTATCGGCAATGCGCCAAAACTAGCTCGCCTTGGCGAGCGGGCGGGCACCGTAAGTAACTCGGACAATTCCGTCATCGTGACGCTCCGTCGCCGCCGTCACGCCGAACACCGACGACAGGACCTCGGGGGTCAGCGCCTCCAGCACCGGCCCCGACGCCACCACCCGGCCCCGGTCCAGCACGACCAGCCGGTCGCAGCTGCGGGCGGCCAGGTCCAGGTCGTGGAGCACGGCCAGCGTGGTGACGCCGACCGTGTGCACCAGTTCGAGCAGCTCGAACCGGGCCCGGATGTCGAGGTGGTTGGTCGGCTCGTCCAGCACCAGCAGCTTCGGCTCCTGCGCGAGCGCGCGGGCCAGCAGCACCCGCTGCCGCTCGCCACCGGACAGCGACCCGTAGATCCGGTCGGCGTGGTCGAGCATCCCGGTCCGCGCGAGCGCCGCGTCGACGATCTCGCGGTCGGACGCGCCGGTCCGGTCGAACATGCCGTGGTGCGGCGTGCGGCCCAGCTCGGCCACCTCCCGCACCGTCAAGCCGGGCGGGGTCGGGCTGTTCTGCAGCACCGCCGCGGTGTGCTGGGCGGCCGTGCGGGCCGACATGCCCCACACGTCCTGGCCGCCGAGCAGGACGACGCCCGAGGACGGCCGGATGGACCGGTAGATCGTCCGCAGCAGCGTCGACTTGCCGCTGCCGTTCGGCCCGATCAGCCCGACGAACTCGCCGGGCGCCACCTCGAGGTCCACGTCGTGGAGGATCGGCTTGGCGCCGATGCTCACGCTCACCTGTTGCACGTGGAGTTTCATGAGTGCGCGAGGCTCCGATCCCGGCGCATGAGCCAGATGAAGAACGGCGCGCCGAACAGTGCGGTCAGGATGTTGAGCGGCAGCTCGTTGGGCGGGTCGACGGTGCGCGAGAGCAGGTCGACGACCACCAGGTAGATCGCCCCGACGAGCGCCGCCAGCGGGAGCAGCCGCCGGTGGTCGACGCCGAACGTGAGCCGCACCAGGTGGGGGACCATCAGCCCGACGAACCCGATGCCGCCCGCGACGGCGATCAGCACCCCGGCGACCAGGGAGCTGAGCACGATCAGCACCAGCCGCAGCCGCTTGACGTCGATGCCCAGCGCGGTCGCCGACTCGTCGCCGGTGACCAGGGCGTTCAGCTGCCTGCCGTACAGGGTGAGCAGCAGCGTGGACGCGATGACCACGACCCCGGCGACGTGCAGCTGCTCCCAGTGGGCGCCGGACACGCTGCCGAGCAGCCAGAACATGATCGCCCGCATGTTGTTCGGCTCGGTCTGCAGCTGCAGGAAGTTCGTGATCGACGTGAACACGTAGCTGACCACGACCCCGGCGAGCACCAGCCGGACCGGGTTGAGCTTGCCGCCCTGCTGTCCGAGCAGGAACACCAGGCCCACGGCGAGCATCGCACCCAGGAACGCCGCGCCCGAGACGCCGAGGCCGCCCAGCGCGCCGGCGCCCAGCGCCATGACGGTCACCGCGCCGACCGACCCGCCCGCCGACACGCCCAGGATGAACGGGTCGGCGAGCGGGTTGTTCACCAGCGCCTGGAGCACCACCCCGGTCACCGCCAGCCCGGCGCCCGCCAGGGCGGCGAGCAGCACGCGCGGGATCCGGAACTGCCAGATGATCTGGTCGTGGGCCGGGTCGACCACACCGCCGAAGATGTGCGCCCGGACGATCTGCCAGCTGTCACCGAGCGAGAACGTCACCGAACCGACCGCGGCGGCCACCAGGATCACCACGACCAGCAACGCACCCAGCACGAGCAGCGACACCGGCAACGGCACCGCGTGCAACGGCGCGGGCCGCGCCCCGGCAGGCCGGGTGGCCTGCCGGGTCGCGGGGCGCCGCGTGATCGGGGTGGCGGTCATCAGAACACGTCCGGGTGGAACGCCTTCGCGATCTCCTCGACGGCGATGGCGTTGCTCGGCCCGAGGTAGATCGAGTCGGACAGGACGACGTAGCGCTTGTTCTTGGCCGCGTCCCACTGCGGGAACTGGGCCAGCAGCTTCTTCGCGTCGGCGTCCGGGTCGGCCGACATGTAGTTGACGACGATCAGCGCGTCGATGTCGGTCTTCGCGACCTGCTCCTTGCTCGGGTTGGCGAACATGTTCTCCGATGCGCCCGCGAACGCGTTGGTGACACCGGCCTTGGCCATGATGTCGTTCCAGATGCCGTTGTCGCCGACCGAGCTGAACTGGTCACCCATGGCCATGCCGGGGATGATCAGCATCGCGTTCAGCTTCTCCGCGCCCGCCACCTTCTTCTCGACGGCCGCGATCCGCTCCTTCGAGTCGGCGATGATCTTCTCCGCCTTGTCGGAGACGCCGAAGATCTTGCCGAGGTCGCGCAGCATCTTGTAGCTGTCCTCGATGGTCGGCTTGTGGCTGACCGTGCCGACCTCGCCGCACGCGCTCTCCGGCGCGTAGGTGTTGGCGCCGATCTTGGCCAGGTCGTCGCGGGTGGCGAAGCCCGCCTCGGCGCGGAAGCCGCCGTCGTAGGTGGAGATGACGAAGTCCGGCTGCAGGCCGATCATGGCCTCGCGCGGGATGTCCATCATCTCGTTCAGCTCGATGTCGCCGGTCGGCAGCGCCTTGATCGCCTCGACGCGGCCGGGGACCTCCGAGTCGCCGTACGACTGGGCGTTGGCGACGATCTTGTCGCCGACACCGAGCTCGAGCAGCGAGGACACCTCGGCGACCGAGCCGCCGTTCATGACCACGACCCTGCTCGGCGCCTTGGTGTAGGTGTACTTCTTCCCGCAGTTGGTGATGGTCACCGGGTACGCGCTGTCCTTCGACTTGTCGTTGGACTCCGCGGCCGTGGTGGTCGTGGCGCACGCGGCCGTGGCGGCGAGACACAAGGCGCCAATGGCCACCAGAACGGGCCTGATCTTCATCATCTGCTCCTCTGGGTGGTCGAGGCGACAACGGGTGCCGCCGTGGGTTGGACTTCCTTCGGTGTTGCGGGGAGTCGGTGCAGCCGCGCGTTGAGCAGGCTGGTGACGGTGGCGAGCACCGCCAGCAGCCCCGCGGCGGCCGCGAACGCCGTCGCGCTGTCGGCGAACGGCACCCCGGGGTCGCCGGGGGTGGCGCCGAGCACGGTGCGGTACCAGACCCCGGCGACGGCCACGCCGAGCGCGAGGCCGAGCTGGGTGACGGTCGTGGCCATGCCGGACGCGGCGCCCGCGTCGGCAGGCTCGACGCGGCTGAGGATGCCCGCGACCAGCGGGGTGACGACCATGCCCTGCCCGAGCCCGGCGAGCCCGATCATCACCGCGAGCAGCGCGGGCTGCGCGTCCTGCGGTGCCTGCGTGATGGCCGCGCCGCCGAGCAGCACCGCGGCGACGGTCGCGCAGCCGAGGATCGGGATGGGTGCGCTGACCCGTGCGGTGAGCCACCGGTTGGCGGCCGACGCGAGCGAGAACCCGACGCCGAGCGGCACGAACATCAGCCCGGCGACGAACGGCGTCAGCCCCAGCCCGGTCTGCAGGTAGTAGGTGAACACCAGGAACAGCCCGGAGTTCGTGGCGAACAGCGCGGCGACCGTCAGCAGGGACAGCCGCATGCCGCGGGCACGCAGCACCCTCGGCGGGAACAGCGGCGCGCCGCCGGCCGCGAGCAGCGCCCGCTGCTGGGTGGCGAGCACGGCGAACACCACCGCGGCGAGCGGCAGCCCGAGCCACAGCCACCACGCGCCACCCGGCCCGAAGATCAGCGGGACCAGCAGCGCGGGCAGCGCGACCGTGGTGAGCGCGGCGCCCACGAGGTCGAGGCGGCTCTCCCGGTTCGCGGCGCCGGGTGGCAGCAGCCTGCCGAGCGCGAGGATCCCGAGCCCGATCGGCACGTTCACGAGCAGCACCGGCCGCCAGCCGAGCCCGGCGATGTCGAGGTCGACGAGGATGCCGCCGCCCGCGATGCCGCTGATCACGCCGAGCCCGATCACGACCCCGTACACGCCGATCGCCTTGGCCCGCTGCTCGGTGTCCGACACGGTGGCCCGGATGATCGACAGGACCTGCGGCGCCATGAACGCGGCGGTCGCGCCCTGGAGGAAGCGGGCGGCGATCAGCAGCTCCGCGTTCGGGGCGAGCCCGCACAGCAGGGACGTGAGCGTGAACCCGGCGACGCCCCACAGGAACACGATCCGGTGCCCCATGCGGTCGCCGAGGCGGGCGCCGGTGATCAGCAGCGCACCGAACGCGACCACGTAGGCGGCGCCGACGAACTGGATCTGGTCGAAACCGGCGTCGAGGTCGTGCTGGATCGACGGGCTCGCCACGTTCACGATGAACCCGTCGACCTGGGTCATGAAGGTGGCGGCGAGCACGGTGCACAGGCCGAGCCATTCCCGGCGCGTGATCATGATGCCCTCCTCAGCCCGGTGTCCTCGGCGAGCGCGGCGCCGACGTCCCCGAGCGCGGCCGGTTCGGTCATGCCGTGGTGCGTGGCGGCCACCTCGTGCACGGTCAGCCGGCCCGCCACGTGCGGCGTCCAGCTGTCCGGCCCCGGCCACGCCGGCGACTTGTCCTCGGTCGCGGCGAACAGGAGCACGTCGGCCGCGACCCGGCGCGGGGTCCAGGCGGCGCCGATCCGGGCGCTGTGCGTGTAGGTGCGGTAGAGCCGGTCGAAGGCGTCCAGGCCCTCGGCGCCGGGCATGAACGCGGCGAACTCGTCCTCGGTCGCGGGCGGGTGGTCCCGCATGGACTCCGGGAACGGGTACGAGTCGAGCAGCACGAGCCGCGCGACGTCGTGTCCCTGCTCCTCCAGCTGTGCGGCGACCTCGTGCGCGACGAGCCCGCCGAACGAGGCGCCGAGCAGGTGGTAGGGCCCGGCCGGGCACACGTCCCTGATGTGCCGGACGAGGTCCGCGGCGACCGCGGCGACGTCCGGGTGCCGGTCGGCGCCGACGAGCTGCAGCCCGTACAGCGGCCGGTCCGGCAGGACGGGCAGGAGCGCGGCGTAGGACCAGGCGAGGCCGGTGGCCGGGGCGACGCAGAACAGCGGCGGCCCGCTGCCCTGGGTGCGCAGGGGGAGCAGCGTGTCGTAGGCGCCCTCGTCGGCGTGCGTGGCGAGCTTCGGCGCGAGCTTCGCGACCGTCGGCGCCTCGAACACCGTCCGGATGCCCAGCCGCACGCCGAAGTGGTCGCGGATGCGGCCGATGAGCCTGCCGACGAGCAGCGAGTGCCCGCCGAGGGAGAAGAAGTCGTCGTCGATGCCGATCCCGTCGACGCCGAGGAGCTCGGCGAACATGCCGCACAGCACGGCCTCCCGCCGGTCGCGGGGCGGGCGGCCGGTGACGAGCGCGGCCGGGTCCGGCGCGGGCAGCGCGGCACGGTCGAGCTTGCCGTTGGTGTTGCGCGGTAATCGGTCCACCACGACGTAGGCGGGCGGCACCATGTAGTCCGGCAACCGTGCCGCCGCGTACTGCCGCAGCCCTGCCGGTTCCGGCGTCGCCGCGCCGGGCACGACGTAGGCGACGAGCCTGCCGTCGCGGACGACGACCGCGCACTGCGCGACCGCCTCGTGCCCGGAGAGGACGCTCTCGATCTCGCCGGGCTCGATGCGGAACCCGCGCACCTTTACCTGGTCGTCGGCGCGGCCGAGGAACTCGAGCGTGCCGTCCGGCCGCCACCGCGCGAGGTCGCCGGTGCGGTACATCCGCTCCCCCGGCGCGCCGAACGGGTCGTCGACGAACCGGTCGGCCGTCAGGTCCGGGCGTTCGTGGTAGCCGCGGGCGACCGGCGCGCCCGCGAAGTACAGCTCGCCGACGACGCCCGGCGGCACGAGCCCGCGTGCCGCGTCGAGCACGTACGCCCTCGTGTTGGCGATGGGGCGGCCGACGATCGGGTCCTCACTGTCGGCCAGCCTGCAGTGCAGTGTGTCCACAGTGCACTCGGTGGGGCCGTACAGGTTCCACGTCGCGATGTCGGGGACCGCGCGCAACGCCGTCCACAGGCCGGGCCCGGTCGCCTCGCCGCCGAGCGCGATGACGGCGGGCCGGTGCCTGCCGTCGGCCAGCAGCCCGGTCGCGACGAGTTCCTCGGCGTAGGTCGGGGTGATGTCGAGGAAGTCGATCCGCTGCTCGTCGACGTAGTCCAGCATCGCCGCGGGCTCCCGCCGCACGTCCTCACCGACGAAGTGCAGCTCGTGGCCGTCGAGCAGCCACAGCAGGCCCTCCCACGACGTGTCGAACGACAGCGACGCGGACAGCGCGGCCCGGCGGACCGTGCCCTTGCTCTCCGGCCGGATCAACGTGTCGCGGTGGTGGTGGAACAGGTTGACCAGTCCACTGTGCTCGATCACCACGCCCTTGGGCCTGCCGGTCGAGCCGGAGGTGTGGATGAGGCACGCCGGGTTGGCGGGGATCAGCGGCGCGTGCCGCTCGCCGTCGGTGAGGTCCCGGTCGGACAGCTCGCCGAGGCGGCGCGCGGTGGCCGGGTCGTCGAGCACCACGACGGGTGCGGTCCCCGCGGCGGCCCGGAGCGCCTGGGTGGTGACCACGACGACGGGTGCGCTGTCGGCGATCGTGAGCGCGATGCGCCTGGCCGGGTGGTCGGGGTCGATCGGCACGTACGCCGCGCCTGCCTTGAGCACGGCGAACAACGCGACGATCGCCTCGTACGTGCGCGGCAGCAGGAGCGCCACGTGGCACTCGGGTGCGGCGCCCTCCTCGACGAGCAGCCTGGCGAGCCGGTTGGCGCGCCGGTTCAGCTCGGCGAAGGCGAAGGTGCCGCCGTCGGCGACGAGCGCGGTGCGGTCCGGGGTGGCGATGACCTGCGCCTCGAACAGGTCCGGGATCGTCACCGGCGGCACGTCGCGCGCGGTGTCGTTCCACTCGGTCAGCAGGGTCTCGCGCTCGCCCGGCAGCAGCAGGTCGACGTCGGTGACCGGGCCCGAGGGCGTGGCGAGGAGGCGGCGCAGGAACGTCAGGAAGCGCCGCAGGTGGGTGGCGATCTCGTCGTGGGTGTAGCAGTTCGGGTTGGCGTCCACCACGACCCGCAGGCCGCTGCCGTCGGCGCGGTCGTACACGTGCAGCACCAGGTCCTCGACGAGACCGGCGCTGACGTTGTGCACGACGCCCCGGTGGCCCGCGAACCGCAGCCCGTAGTCGAACGGCATGATGTTGACCGAGGGGCCGAACAGTTTCCGTTCGCTGGCGACGAGTTTGAGGTCGCGGCGCAGCTGCTCGTACCGGTAGCGCAGGTGCGGGCGGCCCGCCCGCAGCTCGGCGGTGACGCGGCCGGTCAGGTCGACGAGGCTCATGCCGGGGTCGACGGTCAGCCACAGCGGCACGACGTTGGTCACCATGCACGGCACGCGCAGCGACACCGACCCGATGCGTGCCATGACGGGCAGCGCGAACACGAGGTCGGTGGCGCCGGCCATCCGGTGCAGGTAGGCGGCGAAGGCGGCGGTGAGCACCTCGCTCCACGTCGCGCCGACCTCGGCGGCGACGTCCTTCAGGGTGGCCAGGTCCGTGCCCGCGAGGTCCGCGCTCTCCCGGACCACGTGGTGCGCCAAGGGACCGGACCGGTGCGCGAGGACCACGGGCGCGGGTTTGCCGTCGGCCTTGCCGACCCAGTAGTCGCGGTCGGCGGTGAACCTCGGCGAGTCGCGGTAGTCCTTGTCCTCGGCGACGACGTCGGCGAGCGAGCCGAAGCTGTTCGGCGGTGGCTCCTCGCCCGCGACGAGTGCGGTGTAGACCTCCGCGACCCGCCGTGCGACGAGCGAGAGGCCGTAGCCGTCGAGCGCGATGTGGTGCACCCGCTGGTACCACAGGTGGAAGTCGGGGCCCGCGCGGAACAGGGCCTGCGCGAACACGGGTCCGCGGCGCAGGTCCACCGGTACCGCGAGGTCGGCACGCATCCAGTCGAGCGCGGCGGCGACGGGATCCGCGGTGGCGCTGACGTCGAGCACGTGCATCGTCCATTCCGGACACGCACCGACGTCCTGCCAGGCCTGGTCGTCGAGGTCGGCGCCGAACCGGGCGGTGAGCGCGTCGGCCTCGCCGACGGCCGTCCGCACGGCCCGCTCGAACAGTGCGATGTCCACCGGGCCGTGGATCTCCACGTACTCGGCGGTGTTGAACGCGGGGCTGTCCGGGTCGAACTCCTGCCCGGTCCAGATGCCCTCCTGGGCGGCGGTCAGCGCGAGCCGCCGCACACCGCGGCGCTCAGGCATCCAGGGCCGCCGGCTGCCGCGATGTCAACAGTGTCAACCAGTGCTCCAATGTCGGCTGCTCGGCCAGTTCCACGAAACTGACCGCGACGCCGTGTTCGCGCCACCGCTCCAGGAGCGTCAGCAGGCGGATCGAGTCCAGCCCGCTCTCGAAGAGGTTCTCCTTGTCGAGCGCCTCGTCCGGGTCCCGGTGCAGCAATGCCGCCACATCGGCGCGAATGGCCTCATGAGTCAACCGCTCTGCCATGCCTGCCTCACACCCCTCGTGCCGGAGAATGTCCCGGTCCGGCGGACGCGGCCGAAGTCGCGTCCGCCGGAACCGTTCCCTGGCCCGAGATTTCCAGAGTGGACTGGAATTCCTTCGGCAGTGAACTGGAATTCCGCCGGTGTCCCGCTGGAGTTGCTATGCCGCCGTCGGGTTGTCGTACACAGTGACGCGGTAGGAAACGGCGGGCTCCGGGGTCGCGGTGTGCAGCGCCCGGTGCACCAGCGTGCGGTTGTCCCAGACCAGCATGTCTCCCTTCTCGAACGTCTGCAGGTGGATGTTCTCGTGCTCGTACGTGCGGTCGAGCTGGCCGGAGTGCGCGAGCAGCTCCTTCAGGAGGTCCGCGCGCTCGTTGCCCTGGGCGTCCTGCACGGAGAGCGTGAAGCCCTCGCTGATGTACAGGATGGTCTCGCCCGTGTGCGGGTGCGTGACCGCGGTCGCGTCCGTCACCGGCGGGGTCTTGGCGTTGACCTCGTCGATGATCTCCGAGATCGGCCGGTAGACGTCCGTCGGGCGGATCTTGAAGTACCGCAGCACGCTGTGGGTCGCGGTGGTGTCCTTGATGGCCTCCTTCAGCTCGGCGGGCAGCTTCTCGTAGGCGTCAGCCATGTTGATGAAGAACGTGCCGCGGTTCTTGGACGGCACGACCTGCGGGTAGATCAGCGTCAGGTCGAACGGGCGCGGCATGAACTGGTAGTCCGAGTGCCAGAACTTGCCGGTCTTCGGCACGCCGACCTGGCGACCGTCCTCCTCCTTCACGTTGGAGGAGACGAAGACCTCCTTCACCTCCGGGTGGTGGTAGACGGGCTCGTAGTACTCGGCCACCTCGCCCATCCGCTGGCCCAGCGCCAGGAACTGCTTGGGGTCGAGGTCCTGGTTCTTCAGGACCGCGATCTTGTTGGTGTAGACGGTCTTCTTCAGCTCCGCGATGTCCTCGTCGGAGGCCGTCTCCGCGTTGAAGCCCTCGACGACGACGCCGAACTTCTTGCCAACCTGTGGGGAAATTTTCATGAGGTTTCCTCTGGGATATCTCATTGGGGAGCGGTGACGTCCTGCACACGGACCACATGAGAACCGAACACCGTTGTCCATGAATTCTTCACAGTGGTCTCGTGTGAGTAGTCGGGTGGCGTAAGTGAGTGGTTCCCCCGATCCGGGGAAAATCGCAGATCCAAGGCAGAAATGAGAGCGGCGCAAGCCGTCGATTACCGCGCGATTACCGCTTTGTGCAAAAGCCCAGGAAGTGCCGTTGGCGGATTCGATCGGGGCGGTCGGGGGCTTGGTCGGCGGGCCGGGCGTGGGTGTCCTGAATGGCCCGGGCAAGACACCAGCCGTGTCCTGAACGGCGCGTTCAGGACGCCCAGCGACATGAACGCGCCGTTCAGGACACCACCGGAGCGGCACCCCGCGAACCCACGCCGGAACGAGCGGCGGCTCAGCCGGCCGCCCGGCGCTGGAGGTCGCGCATCAGCTGCGAGTGGCACGCGTGCACGACAGCGGCGGTCCCATCCGGATCGTCGCGCATGACGAGGTGGCCCGCGTCCACGATGGCCGTGTGCCGCGCGTGCGGCACCAGCCGCGCGGCGCGCCGGGCGTCGCAGGGCGGCACCACCCGGTCCTGCCTGGCCCACACCAGGTTCACCGGCGTGGCGGCCAACCGCTCCGCGCCAACGAACGTGTAGCGGCACGCGAAGCGCGTCAACGCGACGAGATCGCTGCCGACGAGTGAGTTCACGTCAGCGGCCACGACCGCCGCCTCGATGGCCGACGGCCTGGCCGACAGCCCGGACATGATCACGCGGTGGAAGGCGCGGCTGTCCAGCAACCGCTGCCGCACGACGGGCCCCGCGGCGCGGACCACGCCCATCAGCGCCCGCATCTTCGTCGCGCACATGGCCGTGCGGGTGTGGAACCCGAGTGCGCAGAACCCCGTCACGGCGGCGACCGGCACCCGGCACGCCAGTTCGAGCGCGACGGACGCGCCCAGCGAGTGACCCACCACGTGCGGCCGGTGCAGACCGAGCTCGGTGATCCGCGCCGCGACGTGTTCTGCGAGCAGCGGGACCGCGTTGCGGTCGTACGCCACCTCCGGCAGGTCGATCGCGACCGTCCGCGCGAAGCCCGGTATCCGGACGATCACGTCGTCCCAGCTCGTCCGGTCCAGCCCGGCCGCGTGCAGCAGCAACAGCGTCGGGTTGCCGTCCGATTCCAGCACCGAGAACCCCCTGAGGTCGAACACGTGCGTGGGTGGTGTGACCGGCCCCGGCCACACCACCCACGTAGGGCTTGCCGATCAGGACGCCGTGACCATGGCCCTCTTCTCCACAGTGGACGGACGCGCCGGTTCGCCCGGCAGCGAAGCGCCCGACTTGGGGGTGAACGTCCGCAGCCGCAGGCTGTTGGACACCACGAACACCGAGCTGCCCGCCATGATCAACCCCGCGAGCATCGGGTTCAGCAACCCGCCTGCGGCCAGCGGGATCGCCGCGACGTTGTACGCGAACGCCCAGAACAGGTTGGACTTGATCGTGCCGAGCGTGCGCCGGGACAGCCGGATCGCGTCCGCGACCACCCGCAGGTCGCCCCGGACGAGCGTCAGGTCCGCCGCCTCGATGGCGACGTCGGTGCCGGTGCCCATCGCGAGCCCGAGGTCGGCCTGCGCGAGCGCGGCCGCGTCGTTGACGCCGTCACCGACCATGGCCACCACGCGGCCCTCGCCCTGCAGCCGCTTGATCTCCGCGACCTTGCCCGCGGGCAGCACCTCGGCGATCACCTCGGTGATCCCGACCTCCGCCGCGACCGCCTTGGCCACGGCCTCGTTGTCGCCGGTCAGCAGCACCGGGGTGAGCCCGAGCGCGCGCAGCTGCCGGATGGCGTCCGCGCTGGTCGGCTTGACCGTGTCGGACACGACCAGCAGCCCGCGCACCACGCCGTCCCAGCCGACGACGACCGGCGTCCTGCCCTCGGCCGCGGCCTCGTCCCGCGCCGCCACCAGCTCGGCGGGCAGGTCACCGGCCAGCGCGGCCCGGCCGACCACCACCTGGCGCCCGTCGACCACGCCACGCACGCCGAGCCCGGCCTCGTTGGCGAAGCCGTCGACCGCCGGGAGCTCACCCACCCGCTCCCGCGCGCCCGCCGCGATGGCCCGGGCGATCGGGTGCTCGGAGGCGTGCTCCAGCGCACCGGCCAGCCGCACCAGGTCGTCGGCGTCGACGCCGTCCGCGGGCACGACGTCGACGAGCGACATCTCGCCGGTGGTGACCGTGCCGGTCTTGTCCAGCACCACGGTGTCGACGCGGCGCGTGTTCTCCAGCACCTCGGGCCCCTTGATCAGGATGCCCAGCTGGGCGCCCCGGCCGGTGCCGACCAGCAGCGCCGTCGGCGTGGCCAGGCCCAGCGCGCACGGGCAGGCGATGATCAGCACGGCCACCGCCGCGGTGAACGCCGCCGTGGCGGGCTGACCGGAACCGAACCAGTAGCCGAGCGTCGCCAGCGCGAGCCCGATGACGCCGGGCACGAAGACCGCGGACACCTGGTCGGCGAGCCGCTGGACCTTGGCCTTGCCGGTCTGCGCGTCCTCCACCAGCTTCGCCATCTGCGCGAGCTGGGTGTCCGCGCCGACCTTCGTGGCACGCACGACGAGCCTGCCGCCGACGTTGACCGTGGCGCCGACGACCTCGTCGCCGGCCCCGACCTCGACGGGCACGGACTCGCCGGTGAGCATGCTCGCGTCGACCGCGGACGAGCCCTCCTCGACCACGCCGTCGGTCGCGACCTTCTCCCCCGGCCGCACGACGAACCGGTCCCCGACGGCCAGCTCACCGATCGGGACGGTCGTCTCGACGCCGCCGCGCAGGATCGTGACGTCCTTGGCGCCCAACGACAGCAGTGCCCGCAGTGCGGCGCCGGACCGGCGCTTGGCGCGTGCCTCGAAGTACCGCCCGCACAGGATGAACAGCGTCACCCCGGCGGCCACCTCGAGGTACATGTTGGCCTCGCCCGCGGTCCGCTCGATCGTGATGCGGAACGGGTGTTTCATGCCGGGCATGCCGGCCTCGCCGAGGAACAATGTCCACAGCGACCACGCGAACGCCGACAACGTGCCGACGGAGATCAGCGTGTCCATGGTCGCCGCGGCGTGGCGCAGGTTCGCGAACGCCGCCTTGTGGAACGGGAACGCGCCCCACACGACCACCGGCCCGCACAGCGCGAGGCAGGCCCACTGCCAGTAGTTGAACTGGAAGACCGGGAACATCGACATGGCGATGACCGGGACGGTCAGCACCGCGACGATCAGCACCCGGTTGCGCGCCGCCCGCAGCGCGGCGTCCTGTTCATCCTCTTCGGACACCGACACCGGCGCGGCCTCGGCGTCCCGGCGCGGCGGCGCGGGCACGGTCGCGGTGTAGCCGAGTTCCTCGACGACCGCGACCACGTCGGCGATCCGCACCGACGGCGTGTGCGTGATCCTGGCCTTCTCGGTGGCGTAGTTGACCGTCGCGGTCACGCCGTCGAGCTCGTTGAGCCGCTCCTCGATCCGCGCCGCGCACGACGCGCAGGTCATGCCGCCGATGACCAGCTCGGCCTGCCCCTGGTTGACCGGCTTCGGCCTGGTCACGGGCTTGGCGGTGTAGCCGATCTCCTCGATGGCGGCGACGACGTCGGCGAGCGGCACCGTGTGCGTCACCTTCGCCTTCTCGGTGGCGTAGTTGACCGTCGCGGTGACGCCGTCGAGCTCGTTGAGGTGGTTCTCGATGCGCGCCGCGCAGGACGCGCAGGTCATTCCACCGATGACCAGCTCAGCCTCCGTGGCCATGCGTCGCCCCTCCCGTGCTGCCGCCGGTCGCGCCGCTGCTCTCGCCGCCCGGCGCCGCGCTGTTGCCGCCCGCCAGGTTCTTGGCCTTGGCCTGCTCGAACACCTCGGGCGTCAGGCCGTGCGGCGGCGGGTTGGGGCCCTCGACGTTGACGGTGAACTCCGCGGTGCGGACCTTGCCCTGGTGCTGGAAGTCCAGGAAGAGGCGGTAGTTCCCGTACGACGGCGCGGTGGCGAAGAACTGGATCTCCGGCCCCGGGGCGGTCTTCCCGTCGCCGGGGTGGCCGTCCGGGTGGACGTGGATGTAGGCCATGTCGTCCTCGCGCAGCATCACCAGGTGGCCGAAGGCGGCGAGGTAGGGCTCCAGGTCGGTGACCGGCTTGCCGTTCTTCGAGACGTGCATGGTGAGCTTGGCTTCCTCGCCAGCCACCAGCTTGCCGCTGAGCGTCACGGTGTACCCGTCGACGGTCGCGGTGTTCGACGGCGCGGGCAGCGGCGTGGGCTTGAAGTTCCCGGCCACCTCGATGTCGGCGCCGAGCGTCGTGCCGTGGATGCCCCAGCCGGGGAAGAAGTCGGCGAAGATCCGGTAGGTGCCGGCCTCGGGGAACGTCACCGGGATGCGCCAGGTGCCGTCCGCGCCCAGGTTCGGGTGGATGTGCTGGAAGTTGGACAGGTCGCTCCGGGCGATGATCAGGTGCATCAGCTTGTCGTGCTGCGCCTTGTACTGCAGCAAGGGCTTGCCTTCGCGCTCCTGCACCTGGAACGCGAGCATCTGCTGCTCGCCCGCCTTCCAGTTCTCGTTGAACACCTTCAACGTCATGCTTTCCTCGGAGACCATCAGCCCGCCGGGGCCGTGCTCCTCCTCTGCCGGGGCCGCGGCGGCGGCGGGCGCGGCGGCCGCCTCGGTGGGCGGCGGCCCGACAACGCGACCCACCACGTAGGCGCTCGCGAACACCAGTATCAGGGCGACCACGAAAGCCCCGAGCTTGGTCAGCGTCTTCATCAGAACCGTCCTAAATGGACACACAGATGGGCAACTGACCGGACCATACGCGGGGGAGGTATACGAGGTCCACGCGCGAAGACCGCGGTCAAGCGCGATGAGAGGGTGGGGAGAGCGGCCTCCACCGGTGAGTTACCGAACACTGCGCGCACACGCACCGGGCGGTTACCATCGGCGACATGGCGCAGGTACGCAGGTCTCCCCGGCCGAAGCACGCACGGGTGTCCCGTGTGGAGCGGCTCACACCCCACATGACGAGGGTCGTGCTGGGCGACCTGGAGGATTTCGACGCGGGCGAGTTCACCGACCACTACGTGAAGCTGCTGTTCCCGCCGCCCGGGGTGACGTATCCGGAGCCGTTCGACATGCAGCGGATCCGGGAGGAACTGCCGAGGGACCAGTGGCCCAGGATCAGGACGTACACCGTGCGCCGCTGGGACGCGGCGACCCGCGAGCTGGCGATCGACGTCGTCCACCACGGCGACGAGGGCATCGCAGGCCCGTGGGCGGCAAGCGTCGGCCCGGGCGACGAGGTCCGGTTCATGGGCCCGGGCGGCGGCTACGCCCCGTCGGCCGAGGCGGACTGGCACCTGCTGGCAGGCGACGAGAGCGCCCTGCCTGCCATCGCGGCGTCACTGGAACGCCTGCCCGCCGGCGCGCGGGCGTACGCGTTCATCGAGGTGGCGGGCCCGGACGAGGAGCAGGAACTGGAGTCGCGGGCGTCGGTGACGTGGCTGCACCGCGGCGCGAGCCCGGTCGGCGCGGCACTGGTGAAGGCGGTGACCGAGTTCGAGTTCCCGCCGGGCCGGGTGCAGGCGTTCGTCCACGGCGAGGCGACGTTCGTCAAGGAACTCCGGCGGCTGCTGCTCGTGGAGCGCGGCGTCCCCCGCGACCAGGTGTCGATCTCCGGCTACTGGCGCACCGGCCACGACGAAGACCGCTGGCAGGCGACGAAGAAGGAGTGGAACCGGCAGGTGGAGGAGGAGCAGGGCTGACGCCCTCGGTGCCGGGAACGCACTGAAGGACCCCTTCTTCAACGCGGAAGCCACCCTGTTGGGAAAGCGACAAGGCCCACCCGGTGGCAAGGGCGGCGAAGCCGCCCTGCGGCGAAGGCGCCCTGCGGCGAAGGCGCCGAAGCCCACCCGAGCGAGGGGCGGCGATGCCGTCCGGCGCCGAAGGCGCCAAGACCTACCCGACGGCAAGCGCGGCGAAACCGCCCCGCGCCGAAGGCGCCAAGACCCGCCCGGCGGCAAGGGTGCCAAAAGCCCACCCGAGCGAAGGGCAGCGAAACCGCCCGGCGCCGAAGGGCGCCAAAGCCCATCCGGGTGGAGGGCGGCGAAGCCGTCCGGCGCCGAAGGCGCCAACACCCGGCCGAGCGAGAGGGGCGGCGAAACCGCCCGGCACCGAGGGTGCCAAAGCCCACCCGGGCGGAGGGCGGCGAAGCTGCCCGGCGCCGAAGGCGCCAACACGCACCCGAGCAAGAGGGGCGGCGAAGCCGCCCGGCGCCGAAAGGCGCCAACACCCATCCCGTGGAGAAGCCGAACCTGCGGGATACCCCGGAAGAGGTTCGGTGGTGGTGGCGGGCAATGGGGCGGGCAGGCGCCAGCCTGCCCGTCAGGGCCTGGCTTAGGGTGACGGAGGCTCGCGGGTCAAGGGTTGCGCAGCAATCCGGCGAAGCCGGACGCCGAAGGCGCCCTTGACGCGTGAGTGCGCCACCCGCACAATCCGCCGCCACCACCGAACACCACGGAACGGCAAACCCCGGAACGCAAACCCCGGGACCTGCCCAAGCCGCACCGCACACGCACCCCGAACCACAGCAGCGCAAACGCCAACCCCAACCACAGGCCAGCAAGATCAACCCCGGCCTCCGGCCCCCCAAACTCCAGCGTACCGAGCACCACCGACAACGAGGACCAACACAGCCCGAGTTATCCACACCCCACGGCCTCCGGCCCCCGACATCCAGCGTACCGAGCACCACCGACAAAACCGGAACGGTCATCCACAGGTCACGCTCATGCACAACGCCACCAAAGCGCAAACCAGCGTCCCTACCCTCCGGGAAAGAACACGAGCACGAGGAGGGCAACCGTGCGTGAACGGATCGTGTGGTGCGTGTCAGTCCTGATCTGCCTGGCCGCACTCGTCACCAACCCAGCCACCCGGGAGTTCGCCCTCTGGAACACGGCGATCCAGGCCGCGATCTTCATCCCGTCGGCGTGCATCCCGGCATGGCGCACGAACCGTATGTCCTACGTGGACTTCGCGTGGCCTGCCGGCATCCTGGCCCTCGGCATCCAGGCGTTCGTCTTCGCGGCGGAGCTGACCGCGCTCACGATCACCGCGGCGGCCATGTTCACGATCGTCGGGGCGCGGCTCATGTACTGGGGCTTCCTCGTCGTCAAACCCGGCTGGCTGAAGGAAGAGTTCCCCCGCTACCAGTACCAGCGCCTGGTCTGGGAGAAGGCTGGCCTGCGCAGCGAACGCCTCTCCCTCCAGTACGAGATCAGCGTCCAGGCCACCGCGAACATGTCCTACTTCGCGCTCCCCTCGATCGTCATCGCCACCAACCCGCGTGGTGGGCTGAACGCGGTCGAGATCGCGGCGATCGTCGTCTGGCTCGCGGCGTTCGTGTACGAGAGCGTCGCCGATGTCCAAAAGGGACGGTTCCTCGGCGGGTACGGCACCGACAACCGCGACGTGTGTGACGTCGGGCTCTGGCGGTACAGCAGGCACCCCAACTACTTCGGTCAGTGGGTCCAGTGGTGTGCCGCGGTCCTGCTCGCCGTCCCCTCGGTCATCGCGCTCTGGGACCGGTCCCCGCTGTTCTCCTGGATCGTCACCGCGTTCGGGTTGCTGTTCCTCGTCAAGGCGATCTACACCGTGATGGTGTACTACTCCGGCGCCGTCCCCGCCGAGCACTACAGCGCGCTCAAGCGGCCCGGCTACCGGCAGTACCAGGCCGAGGTGAACCGCTTCTTCCCCGGACCGCGCAAGACCTCAGATCTCCTGCAGGAAGAAGCGGCTGTTCTCCCGCATGGAGGCGACCATCGGTGACGGCGCCTTCGCGGGCGAACCGGAGTCGTAGGGCGGGCGCGGGTCATATTCCAGTCCGAGCTGGATGGCCTGCGCCGCCATGTTCCCGGCCACCCGGTCGACGAGCGTGAGCGCCATGTCGATGCCGGCGGACACCCCGGCGGCGGTCACGTACTTGCCGTCGAAGACCACCCGCTCCGCCACCGGCTCCACGCCGAACCCGGGCAGCTGGTCCTGCGCCAGCCAGTGGGTCGTCGCCTTGCGGCCCTTCAGCAACCCGGCGGCGGCCAGCACGAGGGACCCCGTGCACACCGACGTGGTCCACGTGCTGGTCTTGTCGATCTCCCGCAACCACGACAGCACCACGTCGTCGGTCATCAGGTCCACCTGCCCCGGCCCACCCGGCACCAGCACGACATCGGTCTCCCGCACGTCCTCCAGCGCCGCGTCCGCGATCAGGCCGAGCGTGCCCTGGCCGGCCCGCACCTCGCCCTTCTCCTTGCCCGCGAACACCACCTCGGCGTTCTCGGAATACCGCAGCACCTCGTACGGGCCGATGGCGTCCAGCGCCGCCATCCGGTCGAAGAGCAGGATCGTGATCCGCATACGGGCCTCTCCACTGATCGTCGTGACGCGCCACGAATCACAGTAGTCGGCGCACCGGCTGGGACAAGGCGCCAAACCAGGGATTCGGCTCCGCGCCGGGAGGATCGTCGGCGCGCCGGTGCCGCACGGCGGTGATCCCGGCGGCACGCGCGGCGGCGAGGTCGGCACGGGTGCTGCCGACGAACACGCACGCCCCGGCGTCCGCACGCGCGCGGAGGAACGCCCCCACCGCGTCGTCACCAGGACCGTTGCGTGCCACGACATGCCGCACGTGCCCGTCGAGCCCGTGCACGACGAGGAACGAGCGGACCGCCTCCGCGCTCAACCCGCTCACGACGGTCACCCGGGTGCCCGCCGCGGTCAGCGCGGCGAACGCCTCGGCCACCCCGTCGGCGCGGCGCGCTTGGCCGACCATCTCGTACTCCACCCGGCACAACTGCGCGTACACCGCACGGGCGGTGGCCGGACCGATCGTCGCCGCGTGGGCGAGCACGGCGAACGGGTCGCCGGTCCGCGCCACCCGCCTCGGCAGCGGCGCCTCCGCCACCAGCACCCGCAGCCGGTCGGCGACCGGCACCGGCGGCAGCTCGGCGACCGGCCCGTCGAACGCGACGACCACGTCGTCGGTGCCTGCCAGCAGTTCCTCGACTCGCATGGTGCCCCCAGGTTTTCCATCAAGCGTAGGCGAATCCCCACCGCGCTGGGAGGATCGCGGCATGAGCCACGTCGCCCCCCCGGCGGCAGGCTGTTCGTGGACGTCCGCGGCGAGCCGGCCGCGCCGCCCGCCGGGTCACCGCGGCGGTGTTCGAGCACCCCTGCTGGGACTTCACCGAGACGAGTCGGCCCACTTCGTCCGGTTGGCACAGGCCGAGGAGTACGCCGACCTGGTCAGCCGCGTGGCGGCCGCGCGCGGGTAGTCTCCGGCGGACCTGATCGGAAGGGGTGGTGGCATGTCGTTGCGGCACGGGTTGCTCGGGCTCCTCGCCGAGGGACCGGCGAGCGGCTACGACCTGGCACGCCGTTTCGAGGAGTTGCCCGGCGCGATCTGGCCCGCCAAGCACCCGCAGATCTACGGCGAGCTGATCCGCCTGGCGGGCGACGGTTACATCGCGGCGGAGGCGGAGGGGCCGCGGCGCCGCAAGGAGTACCGGATCACCGACGCGGGCCGCGCGGAGCTGCACCGCTGGCTGGTCACGGAGCCCGTCGACCACTCCGTGCGCCTGGAACCCCTGCTGCGGTCGCTGTTCTACTGGCAGATGTCACCGGAGGAGCTGGCCGACCACCTCGACCGCGAGGCCGCCCACTGGCGGGAGACCGCCCGCGTGTACCGGGGCCACGCGGAGGCCGCCGACGGGGACGACGACCCGAGGGCACGCGCGACGCGGGTCGCCGCCGAAGCGGGTGTCCGGCTGTACGAGGCGCTGGCCGGCTGGGCGGAGTGGGCCAAGCGGGCCCGCTGATCACCGCACGTGGATCACCGCGTGCGCGCCGTTCGACCGCCACCGCTCCCCCGACGCGTCGAGCCGGGCGACCACGTCGGCGGGGATACCGACCGCGACGTCGCACTTCATCGTGCGCAGCGCCGCGACCCGCCCCGGGAAGTACGCGGTGACCTCGGCGAACGGCGTCGTCGGCGGCCACCGGCGGTCCCCGACGAGACGGCGGTAGTTCAGGTCGCCCTTCATGATCGTGACGGTCGCCGACGCGAAGTCGGCCGCCAGGTCGTCCGGCATGCGGTGGTAGGACCACGGCGCGCACGAGAACGGGTGCGCCCGCACGTCGAGCCGACCGTCCCGCATGGCGGCCACGAGCCGGTGCCCGGCGTCCGCGACCGGGCTGTCCGCGAGCCTGCGCAGCGCGGCGACCACGTCCGACAGCAGCGCGTCGGACACGTAGTACGGGTACGGCTTGACGTGCAGCACGACGGCCGAGGCGCGGCCGGTGGCGAGGAGGCGGTCGGCGAGCAGCAGGTCCGGCACCAGCTCGCGCGCCGAGTTGTCGGCCACGATCACGACCGGGCCGCCGTCGAGCAGGGACCACAGCAGCGGGCTCTCGTCGACCAGCAGCGCCCCGGCCCCGTCCGCCTGCCCGGACGACAGCCGGAACCCGAGGTCCGCGCGGTTGCCCCACAACGAGGCGGTCAGCAACGCCGAGTCGACGGTGGAGTCGTCGGTGGAGTCGTCGGTGTGCTCCGCGAACGCGGCCAGGTCGTCGGCCAGCTCCGGACCGCGCAGCTCGGCGGACTTCACCGGCTCGAACGGGTCGACCCCCTGCCACGGCCCCGGCGCGAAGTACCCGACGGCGTCGAGGAGCTTGCGGTAGAAGCAGCTCTCCGCCCAGAGGAACGGCACGTCGTCCCACGAGCGGCCCGCGTACTCCGGCCAGCCGGGCAACGGGCGGATCACGCCGGTGATCTCGTCGGCCAGCTCGTCGAGCGCGCGGCCGGTCGCCGGCGGGTACGGCAGCCCGTCCCGGACCTGCGCGATCAGCTTGGGGTGGCGTTCGTGCAGCACCCCCCACGCGAAGGAGCCGGGCGGGTTGCCGGTGATCTCGGGGCTGGTCACAACATCCTCCGCACATGGTCGGGGTACGCGTCTTCATCGGCAGGTCCCGGTCGACGAGCACCCGCCGCCGTCCACGCCGACGACATTACGATCACCGGGTGCGTGCCGTCGTCTACTCCGCCTACGGGGAGCCCCCCGTGGTGACCACCGTGCCCGAGCCGGTCGCGCCCGACGGCGGGGTCGTCGTCGAGGTGCGGGCGACCGGGGTGTGCCGCTCGGACTGGCACGCGTGGCGCGGGCACGACCCCGTGCCGCTGCCGAACACGCCCGGCCACGAGTTCGCCGGTGTGGTCGCGGCGGTCGGCGCCGGGGTCGGCCGGTGGCGGCCCGGCGACCGGGTGACGGTGCCGTTCGTGTGCGGGTGCGGGGTGTGCGAGTACTGCCGCGCGGGCGACGCGCAGGTGTGTCCACACCAGACACAGCCGGGGTTCACCGGGCCCGGCTCGTTCGCCGAGCGGGTGGTGGTGCACGCCGCGGACACGAACCTGGTGGCGCTGCCCGGCTCCGTGGACTTCGTGACCGCCGCGTCGCTGGGCTGCCGGTTCGCCACCGCCTACCGCGCGCTCACCGCGCACGGCCGCCTCGCGAAGGGCGACTGGCTCGCCGTCCACGGCTGCGGCGGGCTCGGGTTGTCCGCCGTGCAGATCGGGGTGGCGCTGGGCGCGTCGGTGATCGCCGTCGACGTCGCGCCATCGGCACTCGCGCTGGCACGCGACCTCGGCGCGGTCCACGTCGTCGACGCGACCGCCGACCCGGACCCGGCGGCGACGATCCGCGACCGCACGGGCGGCGGCGCGACCGTGTCGGTCGACGCGCTCGGCTCGCGGGCCACCGCGGCCGCGTCGGTGCGGAGCCTGCGGCGGCGCGGCAGGCACGTGCAGGCCGGGCTGCTGCTGGACGGGCCGACGCCGCTGCCCATGGACGTGGTCGTCGCGCAGGAGCTGGCGATCCACGGCACGCACGGCATGGCCGCCGCCGACTACCCGCCCATGCTGGCGCTCGTCGCCGACGGGACGCTGCGGCCCGGCAGGCTGGTCAGCACGGTGATCGGCCTCGACGACGCGCCTGCCGCGCTCACCGCGATGGACCGGCCGCCCGCCGGGCCGGGCATGACGGTCATCGCGCTCTGACGGTCTCCGGCGCCCCGAACCAGGTGCCGGCCGCCTCGGCGAGGCCGTCGCCACCCGCCCACGCCACCACCCCGTCCGGCCGGACGAGCAGCCCGGGCAGCTCCGGCTCGTCCGGGCAGCTCGCGGGCACGACCCGCACCCCGGCGGGCGCCTCGGGCAGGCCGCCGAGGTCGAACAGCACGCCGGTGCCGTCGTGGAGGTGGTCGGCGAGCCGGGTGCCGTCCGCGAACGCGAGATCCGGCGCGCTCGCCCCGACCCACGGGTGGTCGCCGGGCAGGTCGTAGCGCTGCCACACCCCGGAGATCTTCTTCGCGAAGTACGTCGTGCCGGTGACCGTGCCGACGAGATCGCCGACCACGGCCCGGATCGCGCGGGCGTACGGGTCGGGCCGCATGATCGCGATCTGCGCGCGGGTCCACCCCAGCACCCAGGCACCGATCGGGTGACGCTCGGCCGTGTACGTGTTCAGCAGGCGCTCCGGCACGCGGCCCCGCACGACGGCGGCCAGCTTCCAGCCCAGGTTGACCGCGTCGCCGATGCCGAGGTTGAGGCCCTGCCCGCCGAACGGGGAGTGCACGTGCGCGGCGTCGCCCGCGAGCAGCACGCGCCCGAGCCGGTACGTGGTGGCCTGCCGGGCGTTGTCGGTGAACCTGGTCGCGGACTCGACGCCGGTGACCGTGACATCCACGCCGGACACCACGCGGATGCTCGCCGTCAGCTCCGCCGCCGTGACCGGCGCGTCCCGGTCGGCGGGCGGGCCGTCGAACTCGACGGTGAGGATCCGGCCCGGCTGCGGGCCGTACGCGTAGACGCCCGTCTCCGTCATGTGCCAGCCGCGGACGAGGTCCTCGGCACCCGTCATCGTGACGATCGCCTGGTGCCCGGTGATCTCCGGGCCGGTGCCGGGGAACGCGAACCCGGCCAGCTTGCGGACCGTGCTGCGGCCGCCGTCGCAGCCGACGAGCCAGCCCGCGCGCAGGCGTTCCGTGCCCGCGTGCACGGTGACGCCGCTGTCGTCGGCGTCGAATCCGGTGACCTCGACCCCGCGACGAAGCACAACCCCCAGCTCGGCGGCCCGCGCGGCCAGCACGGCCTCGACCTGTTGCTGTGACACGAAACCGATGTCGCCGGCCGGGCCCTTGCCCGCGAAGTCGGGGTCGGCGGTGTCGAACAGGTCCGCCGACAGCCACAGCGCGCCGAAGTGCCCGGCGAACTTCGGCGGCGGCTTGGCGGGGCCGCGGTCCTTCATGAACGCGCGGAAGGCGGCCATCGCCTCCTCCTGCGCCGCGGCGAACGCGGGCAGCAGGCCCCGGCGGTAGAACGCCTCGGCGGTCGGCACGTTGACCGAGCCCGCCTTGATCGTCAGGTCGGGTTCGGTGCGCCGCTCCAGCACGGCCACCGAAACCCCGTGCAGCCGCAGCTCGCAGGCGAGCATCAGCCCGGCCGGCCCACCGCCGGCGATGATCACGTCGTGGTCCATGCGAAAAACTATACTCGACTCAAAATTTAGCCGAGTACACTGTCCGATATGTCGCTGCGCGAGCGGAAGAAGGCCGAGACGAGGCAGCGCATCGCCGACCGGGCCACGGTCCTGTTCGCGACGCGCGGGTTCGACAACGTCACGATCGCGGAGATCGCCGAGGCGGCGGACGTGTCGAAGGTGACGGTCTTCAACTACTTCCCGCGCAAGGAGGACATGTTCTTCGACCGCTTCCCGCAGGTCACCGAGCTGATCACGAACGCGGTACGCGGCGGAGGAAACCCGGTGACCGCGATGCGCGACCTGCTGGTCGATCTCGCGCGGCGCCGGCACCCGATCGCCGGGCTGGCGGACCGCTACCGGGCCTTCTGGCGCACGGTGCTGGCATCCGCGGCGCTGCGCGCACGGGCACGGGAGGCGGTCGACGAGTTCACGGAGCTGCTGGCGGACCTGATCGCCGAGCGCGGCGACGACCCGAACCCGCCACTGACGGCGGCGGTGGTGATGGCGGCCTGCCGCGCGGTGTTCGTCACCCACGCGGCGCGCGTGCTCGCGGGCGAACCGGCGGCGGACGTCACGCCGGAGTACGTCGCCGCCCTGGAGGCGGCCTTCGACCGGCTGGCGGACGGTTGGTCATGACGTTCAGGCGGGACGGGCGCCGCTCCATCACCGTCGCGGCGGGCCCGCGGTTCGTGCTGGTCCACCGCGCTTCCGCGGCGGGTTGACCTCCACCTTGGTCGATGTTCGACGATCCCGTCATGGGCGAGAACTCAGCGGTGACGGTCGTCGGCACGGGAGCGATCGGCAGTGCGGTGGTGCGCCTGCTGCTGCGCGGCGGGTACGACGTGACGGTGTGGAACCGGACCGCCGGTCGCGCGGCCGGGCTGGTCGCCGAGGGCGCGGTGCGGGTCGGGTCGGTCCAGGAGGCGGTGTCGGCCGGTCCGCTGGTCCTGGTGACCCTCAAGGACCACGCGGCGGTGCGGCAGGTCCTCGCGCAGGCGGACCTGTCCGGGCGGACGGTCGTCGGGATGTACACCGGCACCGCCGAGCAGGCACGGCAGACCGCGGCGCAGGTCGCGGACCTGGGCGGACAGTACCTCGACGCGGGCGTCCAGGCGTCACCCGAGTCGCTCGGCACCGCGACGATCGGCTACAGCGGCTCGCGGTCCGCGTTCGACCGGCACCGGGCGGTGTTGGACCTGCTCGGCACGCCCCGCTTCGTCGGGGAGGCCCCGGACGCGGCCGCGATCTGGGACCTCACGCTGTTCGGCCTCTGGTACGACGCGCAGCTGGGGCTGCTGCGGGCACTCGACGCGGTGCGCGCGGCGGGCATCGACCTGGCGGAGTTCGCCGGCACCGCGAGCACCCAGCTCGGCCACGTGCTGTCCGCGGTGCCCGCCACCGTCGCGGAGCTGCGGCAGGCCACGTACCCACCGGGCCCGGCGACCCTGGCCGAGCACCTGACGGTCGTCGGCCACCTCATCGACGCGCGGGCGGACAGTCCCGTCGGCGCGGGCGGCCTGCCCGAGGTGGCGGCGCGGATCAAGGCCCTGATCGCGGACGGCCACGACGACGAGGGCCTGACCGCCACCATCGGGTGAGGACGTCAGAAACCGCGGAACACACCGTCCTCGCCCGCGGCGGCGGTGAAGTCCGACCAGTCCATGTTCCCCAGGTTGATGTTGTTCTCGACGCTCCACAACGCGGCGGGCACCACCCGGAACGGCGGGTGCTCGTGCCGGGCACCCGCACCGTGCACCCACACCGCGAGGATCGGGTGCTCGGCGCGCGTGAGGGTCGCTTCGTCGGCGAGGAAGGACACGAGCGGCCCGGTCTGCTGCTTCGCCGTCAGCGCGTCGACGCCCAGCCCCGCGAACACCGGGTCGTCCACCGGGGTGACGCCTGCCAGGAAGCCGTCCGCGCTGGGCGTCCGGACTTCCGACAGCAGGGCGTCCCACGCCGCGTCGTCACCGAACCACGTGCGGACCAGGACGGAAACGTTCGGCAGCTCGGTCATGCCGCGACGATATCGGCGCGCTCACCGGACCGTCCGCTCGCTGTGCCGCGGTCCGAGGACGGAGAGGAGCCGCAGCTTCTCGTGGCTCTCGCTGCCCGGCACCGCGGTGTAGACGAGCAGCATGTGCGACTGGTCCGGGTCGAGCAGCGTCTGGCACGTGACCTCCAGGTGGCCCACCTCGGGGTGCACGTACCGCTTGACCCCGTCGTGGTGCACACCGATCTCGTGTTCCTGCCAGATGGCGCGGAACTCGGCGCAGTCGTCGAGCAGGAGGTCCAGCAGCCGGGCCGCCCGGGAGCCGGGGCCGCGGAGCGTGACCATCTTCCGCAGCCCGGCGACGAACACGCGTGAGTGCAGCCCGTGGTCGTCCGGGTGGTACCGGGCGCGCGTCGCCGGGTCGGTGAACCAGCGGTAGCCGATGCTGCGGGCCGGGCCGGTGTACCGGGTGGTGTCGCCGGTGAGGGCGACGCCGAGCGGGGTCTGCCGGAGCGTCTCGCCGAGTTCGGTGACGATCTCCGCGGGGGTGTCGGTGAGCCGGTCGAAGATCCGGAGCATGCCGGGGCTGATGTGCTCGCTGGTCGCGCCCCGCGCGGGCGGGTGGTGCCCGGCGAGGCGGAACAGGTGGTCGCGTTCGTCCAGCGACAGGTGCAGGCCCTGCGCGATCGAGGCGATCATGCTCTCCGACGGGTGCGGGCCGCGTTCCCGCTCGAGCCTGCTGTAGTAGTCGGTGGAGATGTGGCACAGCACGGCCACCTCCTCGCGGCGCAGCCCCGCGGTCCTGCGCCGGTGCCCGCGCGGGAGACCGACGTCCTCCGGCTGGAGCGACTCCCGGCGGCTGCGCAGGAACCCGGCGAGCCCGGCTCGATCGATCACGGCTGCTCCCTCCTGGTCCAGCGCCGTTCAGTCTGCCGTCGCCGGACGACGGCTGCCTGGGATCGCCGATCCCCCCTTTCGTGGTCACCGGATCGCGTAACGCAGCAGCACGACACCGTTGGTGAAACCGGTGGCCTCGACCAGCTCCATGGCGCGCCGGTCCGCGAAGAGGCGGGTGCCCCTGCCGCGCGACACCGGGCAGACCAGCATCCGCACCTCGTCGACGACGCCGGCCGCCAGCAGGGCCCGCATGAGTGTCAGGCTCCCCCACAGCCAGATGTCCTTGCCGTCCTGCGCCTTGAGTTCCCGGACGGTGGCGACCGGGTCGCGCGTGACGGTCGCGGCGGGGAAGTCGCCCCACGGCGCGTCGTCGAGCTTCGACGAGGCGACGAACTTGGTGAGGTCGTTGAGCTTCCGGCCGTACTCGCCCTGCTCCTCGGCGTACGGCCAGTAGTCCCTGGTCTGCGCGTAGGTGTGCGCGCCGAGGACGAGCGTGTCGACCGAGTCGATGAGCCCCATGACGCTCGCCTTGAACGCCGGGTCGGTCCGCTCGGAGAACGGCTCCCCCGGCACGAAGCCGAGCCCGCCGTCCTCCTCGGCGGCGATGTTGTCGACGGTGACCCACTGCTGAACCACGAGCTTGCGCACGGTCTCCTCCTCGGACAGCCGGTGTGCGATGACACCCCGGGGACGGAGCCACGTGCCGAGCTTCGACAGGCTCTACTGTGACCTACGGCACAGTCGAGGTCAGGCACTCGTCGATCAGCGCGGTACCGCGATCCGGGCCGCGCCGTCAGCCGCCTCAGTCGGCGAGGAGGTCCCGGAGCAGTTCCGCACCCCGCGGCCACGGGCCGAAACCCGCGTCGACGTTGACGTGGCCCGCGTCGCCGAGGTCGACGAACCGGGCGCCCCACTGCTCGGCGAGGGCGCGGCACACGTCGAGGTCCGCCCACGGGTCGGTGCGACTCGCCGCCAGGACGGCCGGGAACGGCAACGGGGCCGTCGCGGGCGGTCCGAAGCCGCCGATCGGTGCGCCGCGGGCCGCCGAGGCAGCGATGTCGGGTGGCGCCACCAACAGCGCCGCGCGGACGCGGCCGTCGGCGCGGGGTGCCCAGTGGGCGACGGTGTGGCAGCCGAGGCTGTGGGCGACGAGCACGACCGGTCCCGTCGCCCGCCGCACGGTCTCGTCCAGTGCGGCGACCCACTCGTCGCGGTCCGGCTGGTCCCAGTCCCGCTGCTCGACCCGGACGGCACCCGGCCGCTCCCGCAGCCACCGGGACTGCCAGTGATCCGGCCCGGACCCGCCCAGCCCCGGCACGACGATCATGTTCGCCATGCCGGAGACAGTAGCTGTCGAATCGCGCCCCGCCCGTTCGTAGCGGAGGTGAGGGACCGGCGACGGCCCGGTCCACCACCCGAGGAGCACACCGTGACCGCTACCTACACCTTCGACGTCTTCACCACCCTCGACGGCTTCGGCTCCCACCGCGGCGACTGGGGCGGCTACTGGGGCAAGCAGGGCCCCGAACTGCTCGCGCACCGCCGCGACCTGTACGCCCAGGAGCAGCGGATGGTCTTCGGGGCCACCACGTTCTCGGCGAACACCCGGATGCTGACGCCGGACACCGTGGCGGCCGGCGCCCTCGACGCGTGGGTCACCCGGATGCGGGACCTGCCCGCCACCGTGGTGTCGTCCACGCTGCGCGGCCCGTTCGACTGGCCGGACGCGACCGTCGTCAGCGGCGACGCCGTCGACGTCGTCGCCCGGCTCAAGGCGGAGTCCGACGTGCCGCTGCGCTCGCACGGCAGCCTGTCGCTGAACCGGGCGCTGATGGCCGCGGGCCTGGTCGACCGCGTCGAGGTGACGCTCTTCCCCGTGATCAGCGGCCGGACCGGCGTGTCCCCGGTCTTCGGCGGCGCCGACGACTTCGACCTCGAGCTGCTCGAAGCCAGGACGGTCGACGGCGCCACCCAGGTGCTCGTCTACCGGCCGGCACCGCACCGCTGACCCGTGTCAGCGGGCGTGTCAGCGGTGTGGCGGGGGCGTGGCAGCGCGGGTCGCGATGGTGGTCCCACCACACAGGAACACCACCGCAAGGGGAGACTGACATGCCTGCTTTCGCCACCTCCGGGCCGATCACCGCCGCCGTCACCACCGCCGGCGCCCGGGTCCGCGTCACCGCGAGCGCGCGGCCGGACGCCGTGGTGCTGGTCGAGCCCCTCGACGGCACCAGCAAGTCCGACGTGAAGGTCGCCGAGCGCACCGAGGTCGCCCTCACCGACGGCGTGCTGTCGATCACGACCACCAAGCCGGGCGACAAGAAGGGGTCGGTCGCCATCACGGTCGAGCTGCCCGCCGGGTCCGGCCTGGTCCTGCACACGGCGTGGACGGACGTCGACGTCAGCGGCCCGCTCGGCGACTGCGAGCTGCACCTCGGGTCGGGCAGCGTGCACCTCGACCGGATCGGCGCGCTGCGGGCGAACCTCGCGGCCGGGGACGTCGCCGTCCGGCACGTCACCGGCGCCGCCGACATCGACGGCGGCACGGCCGCACTGCGGATCGGCACCGCCGAGGGCACCGTCCGGTACCAGGGCTCGACCGGCGCGGTCCGGATCGGCCACGCCATGGCCGACGTCGAGCTGGGTGGGTCCGGCGGCCGCCTCGACATCGACCGGGCCGACGGCAACGTCACCGCCAAGGCCGCGCACTGCCCCATCCGGGTCGGCCGGATGACCCGCGGTCACGCCGAGCTGGTGAACGCCGCGGGCGGCATCGAGGTCGGGGTCGGCGACACCACCGCCGCCTCGGTGGACGCCGACAGCACGAAGGGGACCGTCCGCAACTCGCTGCCCGCGCCTGCGCGGGCCGAGAACACGGTCACCATCCACGCCCGCACCCGGCGCGACGACATCGTCATCCAGCCCGCGGCCGTGTGACCGGCTGACCGCGGTGGCGCACCCCGGCGCCGCCGCGGTCAGTCTTCCGGCGTCTGCGCCACCATCGCGAACACGCGGTGCGGCACCGGCATCGGGTCGGCCGGGAACCGCTCGCGCAGCACCCGTGCCAGGTCCTCGTCGAACGCCGCCACCCGGTCGGCGGGGAGGCTGGCGCCGACGCCGTTCGAGCTGCGCATCCGGCCGCGCCACGCCTCGTGCGTGTACGGGACGTCGACGTCGAACGTGAACGTCCGCAACCCGGTGAAGCCGGTGAGGTCCGCCGCCCACTCCTCGTGCGTGCCCGGGCTGCCCGCCATCGGCCAGCCCGGGTTGTACTCGAGGACCAGCTCCTCGCTCGCCGCGCACACGTTGCCCGGCGCGAGCACGTAGTCGCGGCTGCACAGCACGACCGTGCCGCCCGGCACCAGCAGCCTGCGCACCTCCTCGGCCGCGCGTGGCGCGTCGAACCAGTGCCAGCAGTGCGCGGCCGTGACCACGTCCCACGCCCCGGCCGGCAGGCCCGTGTTCTCCGCGGGCGCCACCCGGTAGGCCACGTCGACGCCCGCTTCCGCGTCCAGCGCGCGGGCCTGGTCGAGCAGTTCCGGCGCGACGTCCACGCCGGTCACCACGCACCCGGCGGCCGCGAGCTCCCGCGCCAGCACGCCCGTGCCGGTGCCGAGGTCGGCGATCCGCTGACCGGGCAGGCCGACGCCGAGCGCGGTGAGGCGGTCGAAGAACTCGGGCGGGAACCCGGCCCGGTAGCGGGCGTAGTCGGCGGCGGTGGGTCCGAAGTCGACGGTCACGGCACACGCCCCTGCGCGGCCATCACCGCGTCACCGTGGTGTTGCGCCCAGCGCTTCGAGGAGGCCGGGCAGCCGCTCGGGCCCGTGCCGCAACGCCCACAGCACCACCCCGTGCCACGTGTGGCGAGCAGGTCCAGTGCCATGCGGGCACGGCAGTCGGCCAGGAACTCCATGTCACTCACCGATCGGTAGGCATCAGCGCTTCCACCGTCCTTCCTAACAGAAGGAGGACGGATGCGAATCGGGATCTTGGGCACAGGCAACATGGCGAGGGGCACGAGGTGCTGACCGGCGGGCGGCGGGGACCGGTTTCCCTTGCGGAGGCTGGGGAAAGTTCGGACCGGCCGTGGTGCTGGCGGTGCCCGCCGCGGTGGAGGTGCTGGCGCACGTGCCGCCGGGCGCGACGGTGGTCGACTGCACGAACGAGGTGACGCCCGGTTTCGGCGTCGGCCACCCGTACGCCCGGATCTGGCCGTGGTGAAGGGGTTCAACCTGCCACGAGAGCGTGTGGCGGCTGCCGTCGCGGACCTTCGGCGGGCGGACCCTGTCCGTGCCGCTGTGCGGGCCGGCCGGCGACGTGGCGACCATGCGGCCGCTGGTCACCGACCTGGGGTGCACGCCGGTCGACGGCGGTGGCCCGGAGCGCGCCGCGCTGCTGGAGGCCGCCGCCGCGTTCGCGATCGGGCTGTGGTTCGGCGGCGCGGACGCGATGACGCTGCTCGGGTGGGGTGTGGGCGGGATCGTCGGCGGTGTCGTCGGCGGACTACCTCGGGCGCAGGCGCGTGCTGCTGCTGTCGATCACGCTGTACTCGATCTTCACCGGGCTGTCCGCGTTCGCGTGGAACTGGGAGTCGTTCCTGGTGCTGCGGCTGCTGACGGGGGTCACGCTCGGTTCCGAGTGGTGTTCAAAGCGGCGCGGTTCGCCGCGTTCCTCGGCCCGCTCCTGGCGGGCACGATCATCGCGACGTTCGGCGGCTACAGCACGGCCGCGACGGTGCTGGGCCTCATCTACGTGGCCGGCATGCTGGTGGTGCCGTTCTGCCCGGAGACGCGAGGGCGCGCGTTACCGGAATGAGCTGGTCACTCAGCGAATTTCGAGTGATTCACCGGCATATCTCGTGCGAAGCTGCCTACCCTCCGGACACTTCGGTGTTGTACCGCACGGACAGGAGAGCACTGTGCGCAGAAACCAGTTCCGGGCAGCATGCCCCGGCATCGGATGGGAACGCGAACAACAACGCAAACCGACGACGATCGGCGGTCGTTCCGTGCGCTGGCAGGTCACTCCCGTCGAGGACCAGGCGCCGGTGGCCGATCCGCAGGACGAGGACACCGTCATCGTCCGGGGTACCGACTGACGGGTTCCGCCGGGCTGTGGATGGTTCGCCCGGTTTTGTCGGTGGTGGCTTGTAGGCTGGATTCCGGGGGGCCGGAGGCCGCGGTTGATCTTGCCGACCTTGGCTAGGGTTGGCGTTTGCGCTGCTTGAGGCGCTGCCCGCTTCGGTGCGGGCACTGCTTGAGGTGCTGGCCTGTTTGAGTGCGGGCACTGCTTGAGGCGCTGGCCCGCTTGAGTGCGGGCGCTGTCTGGGAGCGGGCGCTGCCTGGGAGCGGGCATCGCTTGGGTGCGAGCGCTGCCTGAATGCAGGCGCCGCTGGGTGCGAGCGCTGCCTGAATGCAGGCGCCGCTGGGTGCGGACGCCGCCTGAGTGCAGGCGCCGCTTGAGTGCGGGCGCTACTTGGGTGCAGGCGCCGCTGGGTGCGGACGCTGCCTGGGAGCAGGCGCCGCTTGGATGCAGGCGTCGCTTGGCTGCAGGCGCCTCCTGAGTGCGGGCGCTGCTCGCCCCCAACCGCCGCTGACCTGCCCACACACACCACCCAGCCCCGCCCGGCGAAACTCGTCCGAAAAAGATCCGGGCCTGATGTCGAGATCGCGTTCCCAGGTTCGACGTGTTGGTGAGAAGCCACCACGAAGGACACGGAGCAGGGATCATGAACGACACGGGCACCACCACACTGGCGGGGCGGCGGGAGTGGATCGGGCTGGCGGTGCTCGCGCTGCCGACGTTGCTGCTCTCGCTGGACATGAGCGTGTTGCACCTCGCGGTGCCGCACCTCGCCGCTGATCTGCGGCCCAGCAGCACCGAGCTGCTGTGGATCATCGACATCTACGGGTTCATGGTCGCCGGGTTCCTGGTCACCATGGGCACGCTCGGTGACCGGATCGGGCGGCGGAAGCTGTTGATGTTCGGCGGCAGCGCGTTCGGGCTGGCGTCGATCCTCGCGGCGTTCTCCACCAGTCCGGAAATGCTGATCGCGGCGCGGGCCGTGCTCGGGATCGCCGGGGCCACGCTCATGCCGTCGACCCTCGCGCTGATCAGCAACATGTTCACCGACGCGCGTCAGCGCGGGGTGGCGATCGCCGTCTGGATGAGCTGCTTCATGGGTGGCATGGTGATCGGCCCGCTCGTCGGTGGTCTCCTGCTGGAAATCGCCTGGTGGGGTGCTGTCTTCCTGCTCGCGGTGCCGGTCATGCTGCTGCTGCTCGCCACCGCCCCCAAGCTGCTGCCCGAGTACCGCGACGAGCAGGCAGGCCGCCTGGACCTCGTCAGCGTCGTCCTCTCGCTCGGTGCCGTCCTGCCCGTCGTGTTCGCGCTGAAGGAGTTCGCCAAGGACGGGGTGTCCGCCGGCACGCTGCTGGTGCTGGGTGCCGGGCTGGCCGTCGGTGTCGCGTTCGTGCGGCGGCAGCGGGCGCTGGCCGACCCGATGCTGGATCTGAGCCTGTTCCGGAACCGGAAGTTCACGGCCGCGCTGAGCATCATGTCCGTCGGCGCGCTGATCATGGGTGGCGTGTTCCTGCTGGTCAGCCAGTACCTGCAGCTCGTCGCCGGGCTGTCGGCGGTCGAGGCCGGCGCGGTGCTGGTGCCGCAGGCGCTGGCCGTGGTCGCCGGGTCGCTGATCGCGCCGCGGCTGGCCCGCCGCGTCCGGCCCGAGTTCGTGCTCGGCTTCGGGATGATCGTCGCCGCCGGTGGGTTCGTGCTGTTCACGCAGGCCGGGGTCGACGGGGTCGTGCTGGTCGTGCTCGGCATGTCGATCGCGTCGTTCGGGATGGGGCCGCAGGGCGTCCTGTGCACCGAGATGGTCATCGGGTCGGTGCCCGCCCGCCGCGCCGGGGCCGCGTCCGCCATGTCGGAGACCACCGGCGAGTTCGGCATCGCCATGGGCATCGCGTTGTTCGGCAGCATCGGCACCGCCGTGTACCGCGACGGGCTGACCCTGCCCGCGAACCTGCCTGCCGGCCCCGCCGCCGAGGCGAGCGAGAGCCTGGCCGGCGCCACCACCGCGGCCGCCGGTATGGACCAGCGGGCCGCCGCGGAGCTGCTCGACTCGGCACGCGAGGCGTTCACCAGCGGCCTGCACACGGTCGCGACGATCGGCGGGATCGTCGTGGTGGCGTTCGCGGTGATCGGCATGATCGTCCTGCGCAAGTCCGGCACCCCGCGGCCCGAGACGACGCCCGAGGCGGCACCGGAGCCCGCCCTGGTCGCCTGACACCTCGCGAGTCACGCTCGCAGGCACCCCGAGTTGGTGGTTTCGTGCAGGTCGATCTGCACGAAACCACCAACTCGGTATGTGCGAGAGCGTGACTCGCGAGGTGTCAGAGCCAGCCTCGGTTCGCGGCTTGTACGCCGGCCTGGAAGCGGGTGGTGGCGCCCAGCCGGTCGAGCAGCGCGGTGATCCGGCGGACCACCGTCCGCCGGGACAGTTGCAGCCGCCGGGCGATCGCCTCGTCGGTCAGCCCGGCGGCCATCAGCGTGATGATCGTGCGGTCCCGTTCGGACAGCCGCACGGACGGCTCGGCCGCCGTCACCGGCACGCCGAGTGTCCACAATGTCTCGAACAGCCCGCAGAGCGCGTTGAGCAGGCCGGACGTGTGCACGAGCAGCGAACCCGCCACGCCCGCCCGCGCCGGTTCCGGCACCAGCAGCGCGGTGTGGTCGTCAGCGATGAGGAGCTTCACCGGCAGGTCGGCGAGCACCCGGGCGTCCTCCCCCGCCTCGATCATGCGGGTCATGCTCGCGAACAGGTTCGTGTCGTCGTACACGGCCTGGTGGTACAGCGTCCGGTAGGCCACGCCGTCCGCCATGCGCCTGGCCTGCAACGACTCCTGCGCCGCGAACCGGTCCGGCGTGCTGCGGTAGGGCGGGCGGTCGAGCCAGCGGATCCGTTCCCGCGCCCGCTCCTGCACCCGCTCGGTGAGCGCGAACAGCTCGCCGATGTCCGCGACCGGTTCCACGTCCGTGGTGGGGCTCGCGGCCAGCCGCCCCGCCTGGTACAGCTCGTCCAGCTCGGCACCGGCCCGCCACAGCGCGGTCCTGCGGGCCTCCTCGGCGCGCAGCACCTCCGACATCAGCCGCACCGGCGGTCTCGCCACCCACCCGTCGTCCGTGCACGCGGCCGCGCCGAGGTCGGCCAGCTCCCCCAGCACCCGCGCCGCGTCCGCGGTGGACAGTCCGGTCGCCGCCGCGATCGCGTCCACATCGGACAGGTGGTGGGCGGCGAGCGCCCGGTAGACGCGACCCTGGTCGCGCTCGGGGTCCAGCACGTCGAACACGGGCACCTCCGGCGTGGCTCAGTTGCGCTATGTCGCACGTGAGCCAGTGGACAGGTGTTGGCAATGATCGCATCACGCTGTCACGATCGGTGAGCAACGGAAATCCCAGACAGTTGGTTGATTCTTCACAGATCGGCCGACCCTGCCTGTCGAAGGAGATCCCCATGCGCAGGATCGCACTCGTCATGGCGGCACTCGCGGCCACCATGTTCACCGTCCCCGTCACGGCCGCCGCCGACGTGCACGTCCAAGGCGAGCACGTGCTGCGGGTCGACTACCAGGTCCAGGAGACCGGCTACTGGTGCGGCCCGGCCGCCACCAGGATCGCGCTGTCGGCCCGCGGCATCTACCGCAGCCAGGCGTCGCTCGCCGCCGAGCTGGGCACGCACACCGGCGGCACCGACTGGATCGGCCAGGTCACCCGCGTGCTGTCGGGTTACGTCGGCTGGTACGAGACCAAGGAGATGCCGAACGACCCGCCGACGCAGGCGCAGCGCGACCTGCTGTGGCGGGACATCGTGCTGAACATCGACAACAACTACCCGATCGTGGCGAACATCGTCGCGCCGCCCGGCAACCAGCCGCCCGGCTACCCGCCCAACCAGACGATCTACCACTACTTCACGGTCATCGGCTACAACGACGCCAACATGACCGTGCTGATCGCCGACCCGGCGTCGTTCAGCGGCAACCAGATCTACTGGCTCACGTTCAACCAGCTGGCGACGCTCATCCCGCCGAAGGGCTACAGCGCCTGACCGTCAGGGTGCGTGGATGGGCGTGTTGGTGGGCCTGCGCGGTGTCCCGGCCAGGAAGGCCAGCGCCAGCAGGCCCACCGCCAGGCCCAGGTGCAGCCAGTTGTCGGCCGCGTTGACCGGCACGACGTCCGCGTCGCGGGCCACCACCAGCCCGTACGCGAACAGCGCGACGTAGACCAGCCCGCCGCCGACCAGGAACACGCGGGCGCCGCGCGCGCTGGTGGCGAGCGCCAGCCCGGCCACGCCGAACGCGACGTGCAGCAGGTTGTGCAGGACCGACACCTGGAACACGCCGAACAGCTCGGCGGTCGACTCGTGGCCCGCGAACGTCATCCCGTCGTGGCCGGTGGTGGCCCACGGCAGGAAACCGAGCACGCCGACCAGCAGGAACACCGCCCCGGCGGCCGCCGACGCGAGCCTGCCCGGCTCGGGCGCGCCGAGCGGAGTGGTGGTCTCACCCATCTGCTGCTGACGTGGCATGGGACCGGCCTACCCGGCACGCGGAGGCCCAAACGGCGAGCTGCGCGTTCGGCCACACTGACGGGGAGCACGTCGCTCGCCCGCGTCAGGGCCGGGTGATGATGGTCGCGTGCACATCGCGGCAGAGATAGTGGCGCTCGTCGTGGCGGTCCTCGTCGTCACGACCGTCGCGCGCAGGCTGGACTGGTCGGCACCCCTGTGCCTGATCGGCGTGGGCGTCGTCGCGTCCTACATCCCCGGCGTTCCCGAATACCACCTGTCGGCCGAGCTGGTCCTGGTCGGGCTGCTGCCGCCGCTGCTGTACTCGGCGGCCATCCAGACGTCGCTGCTGGACTACCGGCGGTTGCGCGGCCCGATCGCGCTGCTGTCGGTGGGGCTCGTGGTGTTCACGGCGCTGGGCGTCGGGCTGGTCGCGTGGGCCGTGGTGCCCGGCCTGCCGCTGGCGGCGGGCATCGCGCTCGGCGCGGTCGTCGCGCCGCCCGACGCGGTGGCGGCCAGCGCGGTGGCGCGGCGCGTCGGCATGCCGCGCAAGCTGGTCCGGCTGCTCGAGGGCGAGAGCCTGTTCAACGACGCGGCGGCGCTGGTCGCGCTGCGCACGGCGATCGCGGCCATCGCCGGGTCCGTCACGCTCTGGCAGGTCGGCCTGGACTTCGTGCTCGCCGCGGTCGGCGGCGGGGTCGCCGGCCTCCTGGTCGGCGTCGCGGCCTCCTACCTGCGCAACCGGCTCCAGGACCTGGAGACCGACACCGTGCTGTCGTTCGCGGTGCCGTTCATCGCCTACCTGCTGGCCGAGGTGGTGCACGGGTCCGGGGTGCTCGCGGTGGTGGCGAGCGGCATCATCCTCGGCCACAAGTCGCCGACCATCCTGTCCGGGCAGGCGCGCCTGTCCAGCAAGCTGAACTGGCAGACCATCCAGTTCCTGCTGGAGAACACCGTGTTCCTGCTGATCGGGCTGCAGCTGCGCGGGATCGGCGAGGAGGTCGCCGACAGCAGCCTGTCCGGCGCCGCCATCGCGGGCATCTGCGCCGCGGTGCTCGGCGCGACGATCGTCACCCGCGTCCTGTGGCTGCTCGGCATCGGCACGATGAAACGCGTCGTGCGGAAGGTCCGCGGCAAGCGCGGGCACGCGTGGCCGTGGGGGTACTCGGCGGTGATCGCGTGGGCCGGGATGCGGGGCGTGGTGACGCTGGCCGCCGCGTTCGTCCTGCCCGCCGACACGCCCCAGCGCGCGGTGCTGGTGCTCGCCGCGTTCGTGGTGGTGGCGGGCACGCTCGTGCTGCAGGGCATGACGCTGCCCGCCCTGGTCCGCAAGTTGCGGCTGCCCCCGCCCGACCCGGCGGAGGACGCGCTGCAGGAGGCGGCCGTGCTCAACGACATGGGCAAGGTCGCGCTCGAACGGCTCGAGGAGATCCGCACGCCCGACGACCCGCCGGAGGTCATCGAACGGCTCCGGGACCGGCTGCGGGACCGCACCGACTCGGCGTGGGAGCAGCTCGGCAGGCAGAGCACGCTGGTCGAGACGCCCAGCGACGCCTACCGCAGGCTGCGGATCGAGTTGCTGAACACCGAGCGCGAGCAGGCGCTGAAGGCCCGCGACAGCGGTCAGGCCGACGACGTCGTGCTGCGCAGGATCCTGGAGCGGCTCGACATCGAGGAGTCGATGCTGGACCGCGACGACGACGCGCGGGTCGAGTCCGACCGCGAGCTGGCCACCCCGGCGGCCACCGCGGGTTCGTGCAAGCACCTGGCCCACCCGTGGCGGGAGGTGCGACCGAGCGCCACCGACGTCTGCGCCGCGTGCGTGGCGGAGGGCACCACGTGGGTGCATCTGCGGATGTGCCTGAAGTGCGGCAACGTCGCGTGCTGCGACTCGTCGCCGCGCAAGCACGCGGCGCGGCACTTCCACGACACGCGGCACCCGGTGATGCGCAGCTTCGAGCCGGGTGAGACGTGGCGGTGGTGCTATGTGGACAGTCAGCTCGGCTGACGGGGTGCGGAGGAAGCGATGAGAGACGACATCGACAGCGAGTCCGACCTGCTCGAGCCGGAGGACACGCTCATCGACCGGGGCGTGCGCGACGTGCTCGACGAGGGGTACTCGCCGGCGGAGAAGCCGTCGGACTTCTCCACCGAGCACGAGGCCCTCGAGGCCCGCCTGTCGCGCGAACTGCCCGAGGTGAAGGACGATGAGGGAGACGGCCTCGGCGACACCACCGACACCGACGGCGAACTGTACGACGACGAGGTCGGCGTCGAACGCTCCGGCCGCCTGGTCGCCGACGACGAGGGCGTCGACCCGGACATCGACGCGTACCTCTACGCACGCGACGTCGGCATCGACGGCGCGGCGGCCTCCTCGGAGGAAGCGGCGGTACACGTGATCCGCGACGACGAGTGAGGCGGGGCGGGCGTGCGGTGGGCGGAAGCGCGCAGCGCAGTCCGCGCAACGGGCGGAAGCGCGCAGCGCAGCCCGCGCAACGGGCGGAAGCGCGCAGCGCAGCCCGCGCAACGGGCGGAAGCGCGCAGCGCAGCCCACGCAACGGGCGGAAGCGCGCAGCGCAGCCCACGCAACGGGCGGAAGCGCGCAGCGCAGCCCACGCAACGGGCGGAAGCGCGCAGCGCAGCCCACGCAACGGGCAGGAGCGCGCAGCGGGCGCTGGTTGACCCATGGGGGCTCAGCGAGACCTGAGCGCGGGCTCGCGCCCGCAACGCGGGCCGGGCGCGCAGCGCTCGGGCCGCTGCCCGAACTTGGCATTCGAAACCCCGGACGGCCGCGCTTCGGCCAACGGGATGCCTTCCAAGAACAGACCGCAGGCTTGCGCCCGCGGCGCGGGCTGGGCGCGCAGCGCCCGACCTCACTACCTGACCCCGCAGCCGAAGGAAGAACTCACCCCAACGGCCGCGTTCCACCCACGGGTGCCTACCAGCCGCAGAGCGCAGGCTTCCGCCTGCTACGAGGGCCGGGCACGCAGCGCCGGGCCTCACTACCCAACCCCGCATCCGAAGGAAAGAACTCACCCCGAACGGCCACACCTCGACCTACGGGTGCCTTCCAACCGCGTAGCGGGCCGGGCGCGCAGCGCCCGGCCTCCGAACCCGCAACCGAATCCCGAACCGGACCGCGTCCACCCCGACAGCAGAGCGTAGGCACGCCCGCGGCGCGGCCCGGGCGCGCAGCGCCCGGGCCGCCCAAACGCCGCGGATGCATACCCACAAACCTGCCCCAAGGCGAGCACCCCCACAACGGCGGGCCGGGCCGCCTCCCGCTGGGGCACCAGCCCGGAGCGGCCCAGGTCAGTCCCTCGCTAAGCAGCTCGGGACGCGGCGGACACCTCCGGTTTCTCCTCCGGCAGCGGCGCCAGCAACGGCCCCGCCTTCGCGAGCGTCTCCCCCGCCGCCCGCAGGCGTTCCGCGATCCGGTCCCGCTGGTCGCGCAAGCGCAGCACCTGTTCCCTCGCCTGTGTCACCAGCCGGTCTGCCCGTTCGGTCGCCTCCCGTACCAGCCGGTCCGCCTCCGCGGTCGCGTCCCGGACCAAACGTTCCGCCTCCGCGGTGGCCGTCGCGCGCTGCTCGGACAGTGCGCGCATCTCCTCCTCGCGCCGGGCCTTCATGGCCAGCTCGAAGTCGGTCTGGATCTGGTCTCGCAGGGCCGCCGCCTGTTCGTCCAGCTCGCGGCGCCGGCGTTCCGCGTCCCTCGACTGCTGTTCGAGCCGGGCCACCAGGTCGCGGTGTTCGGTGTCCACGTCACGCCTGCGCCGGTCCGCCTCCTCGACGAGGTACTCGGCGCGCCGGTGCAGGCGGGCCGCCGACTCCTCGGCGGTCACGCGGGTCTGCTCGGCGGTGGCGCGGGCACGGGTGACGATCTCGTCGGCCTCCGCGCGCGCGAGTTCCACCATGCGCCGCATGCGGTCGGTGAGTGCCGCCGGGTCCGCCGGGGTGCGGGCCGCGCGATCGAGTTTTCCGTGCAGCTCCTGGATTTCCGCGCGGGCGGCCTCCAGCTGGGCCGCCAGCGCGTCGGCTCGCCGGGTGGCCGCGTCCCGGTCGACGGCGAGGAGGCGCAGTTCCTCCTCCACCCGTTCGACATAGGCCGCCACCTGGCCACGTTCATATCCACGCCACACCACGTCGAAGTCAGTGTGCAGCGGCACCAACTCGTCGCGGGTGTCCAGGGCCGACACGTGCGCTCACCGTCCTTTCGCAGTCCGCTCTCACTGGTACTACGAACACGCGGCGCCGTCGGTTCCCGGCGATGGATCACACCGCGCCGACGGTGACCTTCCACCCGCGCAGGAAACGGTCCCTGGTCACGTCGAGCTGGGTGTACGGGTCGCCCGCGACGATTTTCTCCGCCGCCGCAACGTCTTCCGCGTTCAGCAGGATCGCGCCGCCCGAGCCGTCCTCGTACGGGCCGGCGGCCACGAGCGCACCGTCCTCGCGCAACTTGTTCAGGTACGCGACGTGGTCGTCGCGCCGCTGGGCGCGCAGGTCGGTCTCGTTGTAGCCGTAGGTCAGCAGGAACAGAGCCACCGGTTTTCTCCTTCTACAGTGCGTACACCCGCCGGGCGGTCCCGGCGAAGATCGCGGCCTGGTCGGCCGCGGGCAGGTGGGCCAGCGCGTCGCGCCAGGCGGCGACGAGCGGCGGCATCGACGTCCACAGCTTCTCGACGGGGAAGTTCGTGCCGAACATCGCGCGGTCCGGGCCGAACCAGCCGAGCGTCTCCGCCGCGACGAACGCGATGAGGTCCCGGTCCAGCGACCGGGTGAACGTGCCCTGCCCGGTCAGCTTCACGACCACGTTCGGCAGCTGCGCCAGGCGTGCCATGCCGTCCCGCCACTCGGCCACGGTGTCCGGGGCGCGGTCGGTGAGCATGCCGGCGTGCACGAGCACGAACGTCACGTCCGGGATGGCGGCGACGAGGTCCGCCGCGTCGGCCATCTGCCCGGGGAACACCTGCAGCTCGAACACCCAGCCCAGTTCCTCCAGCGCGGCGATGTTGCGGCGCAGCACCGGGTCCTTCATCCGGTCGGGCGCGGACGCGAACCGGAACTCCTCGTTCTCGTGCCAGTGCAGCTGCAGCCGGGTGCCGCGCACGACCGGCAGCGCCGCCTGCTGCTTCATCACGTCGACGGCGTCGGGGCTGAACAGGTCAGCGGACCCGACCACGGCGCTCGGCCAGCCGGTCCGCTCGTGCAGCTCCGCGAGCCACCGGACCTCGGCGAGGACCTGGTCGAGCGGCCAGTTGGCCTGCACGTACACGGACTGGCCGATGCCGGCCGAGGTGGCGTCGGCGATGTACTCGTCGATCAGGTAGTCGCGTTTGATCGGCTCGTACGGGCCGAAGATCCTGGGCACCATCGGCCCGGACAGCCACGGCATGTCCTTCGTGCGCCAGACGTGGTGGTGCGCGTCGACTATGTCCATGCGTTCTCTCCTTCGAGAAGCTGCTCGTACGCCGTGCGCAGGTCGTCGACGCCCGCGAGCACGTCGAGGTGGGGCGCCACGGCGGCCATGCCGCGGGTGAGCGGCCGGTACCCGGGGTCGCGCGCGAGCGGCGACCACCAGACGAGCCGGTGGGACAGCAGCGCGAGCCTGCGGACCGCGCGGACGAACGGCTCGCAGTCGCCGCGTTCGAGCCCGTCGGACAGGACGAGCACCAGCGCGCCGCGCGCCATCCGCAGGTGGCGCGGGTTGGCGAGGAACGCCAGCAGCGACGGGCCGATCCTGGTGCCGCCCTCGGCGTCCCGCACGAGGCGGGCGATCGCCGCGGCCGTGTCCCTGGCCCGCAGCGCCGGGGTGACGTGGGTGAGCCGGGTGCCGAACGTGAACACCTCGGCGCGGTCGCAGCAGGCCACGACCGCGTGCGCGAACCGCAGGTAGGCGCCGCTGTGCTGCTTCATCGACCCCGACACGTCGATCAGCACCAGCACGGGCCGCTGCCGCCTCGGGTGTGCGCGCCACCGCAGCCGCACGACCTCGCCGCCGGTGCGCCACGCCTCGCGGTGCACGCGCCGCAGGTCGAGCCGGTCGCCGCGGCGGGCGGGCCTGCGGCGCCGGGACCGGATAGTCGGGATGGCTCTCGGCAGCACCCGTGCCACCCTGGCCAGATCGTCGTCGCCGACGCGTGCCTGCCGGTCCACGCTCGCCCAGCTCGCCTCGGCGCCGTCGCCCTCCCGGGTCGCCTGGTCGGGTGGCGGGCCGTCGTCCGCGCCGCCGCCCCGGTCCTCCTCGCCGGGTTCCTCCGCCTCGACCGCGAGCACGTCGCCCGAACCGAACCAGCGGGCGAAGACCGGGTCGAACACGTCGGTGTCGGCGACCGAGGACACCAGCGTGGTGTGCGCGATCCAGTACAGGTGACCGGGATCGCGCGGCGGCACCGACGCCACCGCCCGCAGGAAGTCCCGCTGCTTGGGCACCGGCACCGCGAGGCCCGCGGCCCGCAGGTCGTGGAGGAAGCCGCGCAGGTGCCCGGTCACGGCGCGATCAGCTCGTCGAGGTGCTCGTGGACGACGGCGACGTCCTCGGCGTCCTTGACCAGCAGCCCGAGCGCCCTGCGCAGCGCGACCGGCCACGGGTCGCCGTCGGACGACAGCGTCACCGCGCCGCGCGCCCACTCAACGGACTCCGCGATGCCGGGACGTTTCAGCAGGTCGAGGCGCCGCACCCCGGACACGGCCCGCACCAGCGACGCCGCGGCGTCCTCCTCGATCGAGGGGACGTGCGCGCGCACGATCGCCTGCTCGCGGTCCGGTTCGGGGAACGGGATCCAGTGGTAGAGGCAGCGCCGCTTGAGCGCGTCGTGCAGCTCGCGGGTGCGGTTGGAGGTGAGCACGACGACCGGCGGCACCCCCGCGTCGACCGTGCCGAGCTCGGGGATGGTGATGCGGTAGTCGGCCAGGAACTCCAGCAGGAACGCCTCGAACTCGCTGTCCGCCCGGTCGACCTCGTCGACCAGCAGCACCGACGGGGTCCGCAGCGCCCGCAGCAGCGGCCTGGCCAGCAGGAACTCCTCGGCATAGACGTCGCCGACGTCGCCGACGTCCCCGCCCTTCAGCGCGAGCAGCTGCCGCGGGTAGTTCCACTCGTACAGGGCCTGCCCGGCGTCGAGACCCTCGTAGCACTGCAGCCGCACCAGCTCGCGGTCCAGCACGCGCGACAGCACGGCCGCGACCTCGGTCTTCCCGACGCCGGGCTCGCCCTCGAGCAGCAGCGGCCGCCCGAGGGTCAGCGCCAGGTAGACGGCCGTCAGGAGACCGTCGTCGGCGAAGTACCGCTCCTCGCGCAGCCGTGCCGCGAGCGTGGCCTCATCCATCGGCACGCAAGGCGTCCAGGCCGCGCAGGACCCGCTCCGGGGTGAACGGCATGTGGTCGAGCCGCACCCCGCACGCGTCGAAGATCGCGTTGGCGATGGCGGGGATGGGTGCGTTGGCGGTCATCTCGCCGATGCCCTTCGCCCCGTACGGGCCGTTCGGGGCCGGGCGTTCCAGCAGCACGCTGACCTGCTCGGGGATGTCGCCCGCGGCCGGCATCAGGTACTCGCTGAAGTCGACCGGGCCGTGGTCGCGGACCGGGTAGTACGGCTCGGTGGCCTCGAACAACGCGTGCGACATGCCCATCCACGCGCCGCCCTCGACCTGCTGGGTCGCCATGGCCGGGTGCAGCGCGCGGCCGATCTCGTAGACGCTGTACATGCGCAGCACCTCGACGACCCCGGTCTCGTCGTCCACCTCGACCTCGGCGACCGTGCACGCGTGCGCCTGGCAGGAGTCCGGGTCCATCTCGCCGGTCTCCGGCACGACCTCGCTCTTCTCCTTCATGAACACGCCGCGGCCGGAGATCGTGCGGCCGTGCTTGAAGTGCGACGCGAGCGCCAGGTCGGTGATGTGGATCCGCTTCGACTCGGCGCCCTTGACCTGGATGTAGCCGGTGCCGTCGGTCTCCAGGTCGGCCGCGTCGACCTCCAGCTCCTCGGCCGCCACGTCCAGCATGACCGCGCGGGCCTCGGCCGCGGCCATGATCACCGCGTTGCCGATGCGGTGGGTGCCGCGGCTCGCGAACGTGCCCATGCAGTGCGGGCCGGTGTCGGTGTCGGCCGTGTCGACCAGCACGTTCTCGAACGGCAGGCCCAGGGTCTCCGCCGCGCACTGCGCGACCACGGTCTTCAGGCCCTGCCCGAGGTCCACCGACGACAGCGAGATCACGAACGTGCCCGTGGTGGTGGCGTGGATCAGCGCCTGGGACGGGTCGCCGCCGAGGTTCATGCCGGTCGGGTAGTTGACCGCCGCGTACCCGCGGCCACGCAGCTTGGTCATCGGGGCTCCAGGGACGACATCCGGCGGTACTCCTCCGGCAGCTCGTGGCCGACCAGTTCCGCGGCCTTCTGCATGACCTCGATCAGCGCGGTGCCCTCGGCGCGCTTGCGGTGGGCCTTCATGTCGCCGTCCCGGTAGGCGTTCTTCAGCCGCAGCCGCAACGGGTCCATGCCGAGTTCGCGGGCGATCCGGTCCATCTGGGACTCCAGCGCGAAGTCGGCGATGGTGACGCCGAACCCGCGCATGGCGCTGGACGGGGTGCGGTTGGTGAACACGCAGTGGCAGTCGATCCGGACGTTCGGGATCGTGTACGGGCCGGGGAAGTGCGCGGCGGCCTTCGTCGTGCCGTACGGGGTGTGGCGGGAGTAGGCGCCCGCGTCGACGTAGGCGGTGACCTGGCGTGCGACGATCCGGCCGTCGTTCGTCACGCCGTCCTTGATGTAGATCCGCTCGGCCGCGCGGGGCGAGGACACCTGCATCTCCTCGTGGCGGCCGTAGACGAACTTCACCGGCCTGCCCGTCGCCATGGCGGCCACGCACGCGACCGGCTCGACCACCACGTCGACCTTGCCGCCGAACCCGCCGCCGACGGTGCCGCCGACGATCCGCAGCTTGTTGAACTCGCTTTCGAGGATCAGCGCGGTGTTGTCGAGGGTGAAGAAGCAGGCCTGCGTGTCGGAGTGGATGCGCAGCCGCCCGTCCGGCTGCGGCACGACCGTGCAGCCGGTGGTCTCGACCGGCGCCTGCTCGATCGGCGAGGACTGGTAGCGCCACTCGAAGACGTGGTCGGCCTCGGCGAACCCCTTGTCGACGTCGCCGAGGCGCACGCGGCGGCAGTGGTGGCCCTCGTAGGTGAAGTAGTTGTTGCCGTGGTACTCGTTGACGATCGGCGCGCCTTCGGCCAGCGCCTCCTCGACGTCGAGCACGGGCGGCAGGTCCACGTAGTCGACCTTCACCGCGGCGGCGCCGGCGAGTGCCGCGGCCTCGGTCTCGGCGACCACGGCGACGATCGGCTCGCCGAGGTAGCGCACCTTGTCCACGGCCAGGATCGGCTCGTCGTCGGGCTCGACCTGGATGAGCTTCAGCGGCGTGTACAGGTTGTTCGGGATGTCGGCGCCGGTGAGGACCCGCACCACGCCCGGCACCGCGAGCGCGGCGGACGAATCGACACCCGCGAGCCGGGCGTGGTGACGGGTCGACCTGTGCATCTTGAGGTGCAGCAGGCCGTTCGGGCGGACGTCCTCGAAGAACTCCGTGCGGCCGGTGACGTGGCCGAGGGCGTCCGAGCGGGTGACGACCGAGCCGATGACGGTGAAGTCGTCGGCTTCGTGGTCGGCGCCGAAGTAGCCGTGGTCGATGGGGCTCAGGCGGTAGTTCACGCGGTCCTCCGGCGGCTCGCGGCGTCGAGGATCGCGGTGACGATCGGCTCGTAGCCGGTGCAGCGGCACACGTTGCCGCTGATCGCCTCGACCACCTCGGCACGCGTCGGGTCGGGGTTCTCGGCGAGCAGCGCCTCGGCGGTCATGATCATCCCCGGGGTGCAGAACCCGCACTGCGTCGCGAAGTCGTCGAGGAACGCCTGCTGCACCTCGTCGAGGTCACCGGTCGGCGCGACCCCCTCGAGGGTGCGGACGGCGGCGCCGTCCACGGTCTCGACCGGCACGAGGCAGGACGGCACGGGTTTCTCGTCGAGCAGGACCGTGCACGACCCGCAGGCGCCCTGCGCGCAGCCGCGCTTGGCGGCGGTGAGGCCGAGCGTGTCCCGCAGCGCACCCAGCAGCGTGGTGCCGGGCCGCGCGAGGAACTCCTCCTCGCGGTCGTTGACCCGGAGGGTGACGATCTTCGAGGCCATCAGTCTTCCTCCAGGAGGGCGCGGCGGACGTGGACGGGCAGGACGCGGGCGCGGTACCAGGCGGAGGCGTAGGCGTCGTCGAACGGGGCGGTGCCCTCGTGGGCGGCCCGCGCGGCGGCCTCGGCGGCCGCCGCCAGGGGTTTGCCGACGAGTTCCTGTTCGGCGGCGCGGGCCCGGACCGGCGTCGGCGCGACCCCGCCGAGCGCGATCCTGGCGTGTGTGACGACCCCGTCGTCGATCTCCAGCGCGGCGGCCACGGTGACGATCGACGCCGAGTTGTGCTTGCGCCGCATGGCTTTCCGGTACCGCCACACCTTCGGCAGTGCGAAGTGGACGGCCGTCACGACCTCGTTGGCGGCCACGGGTTCGCCGACGGCGGCGCTGCGGATCCCGGCGGTGCTGAGCACGTCGAGGCGGGCGTCGAGCGCGAGGAGCGCCACGGCCAGGTCACCGTGCGGCTGCGCGGCGAAGAGGTTGCCGCCGACGGTCGCGAGGTTGCGCACCGGCGGCGACGCGATCGACCGGACCACCGGCCGGAGGACGTCGAGTTCGGCGAGCCGCGCCAGCGTCACGGCCGCCCCGACCTCGGCGGTGTCGCCGGCGACCCGGATGCCGTCCAGGCCGGCGTGCCGCAGCGAGATCAGCGCGTCGACCGGCACGGCGCCGGTGTTCACGCGGGGCATGACCAGCGTGCCACCGCCGATCAGCCAGCCACCGTCGTCGAGCAGGCCCGCGGCCTCGGACGCCGAGGACGGCAGGTGAACCTTCGCCAGCACAGCACCTCCCCTTCAGACGATTATCGATAATTGATAATCTGCGTGAGACGGTACGGTTGGCCCGCGAGACCCGTCAAGACCCCCGAGGACCGCCATGACCGACACGAAGCCGCTCCCCCGGGCGACACTGGGCAGGCAGATCCGCGACGCGCTGGTGACGCGCATCGTGTCGGGCGAGCTGGCGCCGGGCGAGCGGCTGGTGGAGACGCGGATCGCGGAGGACTACGGCACGAGCCAGGCCCCGGTGCGCGAGGCGCTGCGCGAGCTGGAAGCGATCGGCATGGTCGAGACGAGACCGCGCCGCGGCACGTTCGTCCGGCACTTCATCCAGCAGACGCTCAAGGAGAGCTACGTCGTGCGCGCCGCGCTGGAGGAGGCCGCGACACGGCTGGCGCTGCCGGCGGGCACGGTGCCGTTCGAGGCACTGCACGCGGACGTGGCGGCCATGCGCGAGGCCGCGGAACGGGGCGACGTGCAGGCGGTGGGGTCGGCGAGCGTGTCGTTCCACCGCCACGTCATCGACGCGTCGGGCAACGAGTTGCTGAAGGGCGCGTGGGAGGCGCTGCAGATCGAGGCCCGCACGGCCGTGACCCTGCTGGCGGTCGAGCCAACGCTCGCCGAGGTGGCGGAGGAGCACGCGGAACTGTTGCGGGTCCTGGAATCCGGCGACCTCGCGGCCGCGTGCCGGCTGACCCGCGACCACCAGTGGCACTACGCGGACCTCCCCCACGACGCGCACGGTCGCGCCCGCCCCTCGAACCACGCGGCCCGGTAGCCGCCGCGGTCGCCCTGCGGCTTGACATGACCAGTCATTTCAGTCGAGACTGAAATGACTAGCAACGTCTCGCATGGCGGAGGAGGGCTGTGTCCAGGCAGGACAACCAGGACGAGGTGCTGCGGTGGGTCGAACGGGTGGCCACGTTCTGCGTGGAGGAATGGGGGCTCCCGCCGATCACCGGGCGCATCCTCGGCCTGCTGATGATCTGCGACCCGCCCGAGCGCTCCGCAGGCCGGATCGCCGAGACGATCCAGGCCAGCCGCGCCTCCCTGACCTCGAACATGCGGTTCCTCGCCGCCATCGGGCTGGTCCGCAAGGTGCGCGTACCCGGTGACCGCACCACCTACTACCGCATCGAGGACGACGCCTGGCACAAGGTGATCCAGCGCAAGCTCGACAGCCTCGGCGCGTTCGGCGACATCGCGGAAGAGGGCGTGAGACTCGCGGGCGGCAGAGGGCCGCACACCGCACGCATCCGCGCCGCCCAGCAGTCCCTGACCTGGCTGCGTGACATCGCTGCCCGCAATCCCCCCACAACGTGAGGACTCCTCGTGCAACGCACGCGACTGGACCTGGACCCGCTCCGGGAAACCTTGCTGCTCACCCTCTACGCGAGGGCGCTGGACGCCGCGCTCCCCCACCCGATCCTCGGCGACACCCACTCCGCGGCGATCGCCGGCACGATCGACTACGACTTCGCCAAGCTCAAGGTCAAGCCCAGCCTCGTCTGCGGCACCGCCCTGCGAGCCAGGAAGCTCGACGACGCGGTCCGGGCGTTCGTCGCCGGCCACCCCGACGCCGTCGTGCTCGACCTCGGCTGCGGACTCGACACCCGCGTCCTCCGCTGTGACCCGCCCGCGGGCGTCGACTGGTACGACGTCGACTTCCCCGACGTCGTCGACCTGCGGCCCCGGTTCCTCCCCGACCGGTCACTGCGCGTCGGCGCCGATCTGACCACGCCGGGCTGGCTCGACCCGCTGCCCCGCGACCGGCCGGCCATGATCGTCGCCGAGGGCCTGCTGCCGTTCCTGCCTGGCGACACCTTCCAGCGGATGACCCGGGAGCTGACCGCGCACTTCGACACCGGCGAGCTAGCCATCAACGGCTACACCCGTTTCGCCGCATGGTCGATGAAGTACCACCCGACGATCAAGGCCATCGGCATCACCGCGGCCCAGGGCTTCGACGACCCGCACGAGCCCGAGACCTGGGGCGCCGGGCTGACCATGGTCGAGGAGCAACTGCTCACCCGCGCCCCGGAAGTCGCCGCCTTCCCCCAGCCACTGCGCGCGGCCACCCGGCTCATGAGCCACAGCGCCGCGCTGGTCCGCCAAGGCACCCGCGTGCTCCGCTACCGGTTCTGACCGACGATCGCCGGCCATCGCGGAACCGAACTTTCCGCAATGGCTCATAACGTCGTCCCCATGAGCATCGAGCCTTTCCGCATCGACATCCCCCAGGCCGACATCGACCACCTGCACGACCGGCTCACGACCGCGCGCTGGCCCGGCGAGCTGCCCGGCGTCGGCCGCTCCCGGGGCGTCCCGCTCGCCGAGCTGCGCGACCTCGCCGACCACTGGCGCACCGGGTTCGACTGGCGTGCGCAGGAGGCGCGGCTCAACGAGTTCCCGCAGTTCACGACCGAGATCGACGGCCAGCGCATCCACTTCCTGCACGTCCGCTCGCCGCGGCCGGACGCGAAGCCGTTGCTGATCACGCACGGTTTCCCCAGCTCGGTGGCCGAGTTCCTGCACCTGATCGAGCCGCTGGTGCACCCCGAGGAGGGGCAGGCGTTCCACGTCGTGGCGCCGTCGCTGCCGGGGTACGCGTTCTCGACGCCGCTCTCCGGCACCGGCTGGACGATGGCGCGGACCGCGCGTGCCTGGATCGAGCTGATGGCGCGGCTGGGCTACGACCGGTACGGCGTGCACGGTGGCGACGTCGGCGGTGGCGTGTCCGGCCTGGTCGCGGGGCTCGACGGCGAGCACGTCATCGGGGTGCACGTGGTGACCGACCCGCTGACCGCGGCGAACGTCGCCACCTTCCTGCCCGGCATGGCCGACCGCCTCGACCCGGACGACCCGGTCGACGCGCTGATCCGGTCGCGGATGGACGCGTTCACCCGCGACGGGTCGGGGTACCTCGCGATCCAGAACACGCGGCCGCAGACCATCGGGTACGGGCTCGTCGACTCGCCGCTGCTGCAGCTCGCGTGGATCGCGGAGAAGTTCGCCGAGTGGACGGACCTGCCGATCGACCGGGACCAGCTGCTCACCAACGTGGGCCTGTACTGGTTCACCGGCTCGGGCGCGTCGGCGGCGCACACGCTGTACGAGCAGGCGCACTCGTCGGAGTGGGGCGCGCAGGCCGCCGTGCCGCAGGGCTTCGCGGTGTTCGGGGCGGACGAGACCGTGCGCAGGCTGGTGCCCGCGCCGCCGGACGCGCACTGGACGGAGTTCAAGCACGGCAAGCACTTCCCGGCGATGGAGGCCCCGGCCGACCTCGCGGCCGACCTGCGGGCGTTCTTCGGTTGACACCGGGAGTAGAGACGTGCTGCGGGGTACCCGCCGTCCGAGTGATGCACGTGCATATGCCTTCTGCAAATTGCATGTGCAGCGTAGGATCACATTCCGTGACTGATACCGAAAAACCTGTCACCCAACGCCGCGACCCGACCCCGGTGTTGCGGCAGGCGGTGCAGACCGCGCAGCGGAAGCTGTTGCTCAGCAGTCTCGACCTCGCGGACGTCAACGAGGCACTGGCCGAGTTGTTCGCCGAAGTGGCGCCGTTCTACGACCGGCTGGCCGCCGTCGCGAGCGCCTCGCCGCAGGGGGCGGTGGCGGCTGTGCTCGCTCAGCTGCGGGAGGCTTTCGGGTACGCCGCGCGCGGGGTGCCCGAGTCGGCGGTCAACTGTGTGATCACCGCGGCCACCGTCGCGATCCGGCTCGCGGACGACGTGGCGTTGGATCTGGAGTACGTGGACTCCGGGCGCTGGCGCTGAGCTTGCCGGGCGGCTGTGGATGAGCTGCCTGCTTTGTCGGTGGTGGGCTCCAGGTTGGAGTTCGGGGGCCGGAGGCCGAGGCCTGTGGACAACTCGGGTCTTGTCGGTCCTCGTTGTCGGTGGTGCTCGGTACGCTGGGTTTCGGGGGCGGAGGCCGCGGGCTGTGGATGACTCGGGTCTTGTCAGCTGGTTCTGTCGGTGGTCGGCTCTAGGCTGGATGTCGGGGGCCGGAGGCCGGGGTTGATCTTGCTGGCCTCTGGTTGGGGTTGGCGTTTGCGCTGCTGTGGTTCGGGGTGCGTGTGCGGTGCGGCTTGGGCCGGGTCCCGGGGTTTCCGTTCCGGGTTTTCCGTTCCGGGTTTTCCGTTCCGGGTTTTCCGTTCCGGGGTTTCCGTTCCGGGGTTTCCGTTCCGGGGTTTCCGTTCCGGGGTTTCCGTTCCGGGGTTTCCGTTCCGGGGTTTGCGTTCCGTGGTGTTCGGTGGTGGCGGCGGATTGTGCGGGCGGCGCACTCACGCGTCAAGGGCGCCTTCGGCGTCCGGCTTCGCCGGATTGCTGCGCAACCCTTGACCCGCGAGCCTCCGCCACCCTAAGACAGGCCCTAACGGGCAGGCTGACGCCTGCCCGCCTCTCTGCCCGCCGCCACCACCGAACCTCTTCCGGGGGTATCCCGCAAGTTCGGCTCCTCCACGGGATAGGTGTTGGCGCCTTTCGGCGCCAGGCGGCTTCGCCGCCTCCGCTCGGCTGGGCTTTAGCGCCTTTGGCGCAGAGCGCCGCGCGGCCCTTACCACCGGGCGGGTCTTGGCACCTTTCCGCGCCGGACGGTTTCGCCGCCCTTCGGTCGAGTGGGCTTTGGCGCCTTTCGGCGCCGGGCGGCTTCGCCGCCCCTCGCTCGGCCGGGCTTTGGCGCCTTCGGCACCGGGCAGCTTCGCCGCCCTCCGCCCGGATGGGCTTTAGCGCCTTCGGCGCAGAGCGGCATCGCCGCCCTTACCACCGGGCGGGTCTTGGCACCTTTCCGCACCGCACGGTTTCGCCGCCCTCCGCTCAGGTGGGCTTAGCGCCTTCGGCGCAGGGCGGCTTCGCCGCCCTGCCACGGAGTGGCTTCCCCGTTGATGAAGGGGTCCTTCCTCGCGCCCAGCGCCAGGAAGGACCCCTTCACCGAGGTGGGGCCCGGTGCTGGAGCACCCGACGGGCTCCAGCACCGGGGTGGGGACCGGCCGGCACCGGTCCCCGGCTGTCACACGGTCAGTGGTGCCCGCAGTGCCGCGGCCATCGCGACGAGCTGCTCCCGGACCGCCACGTCCCGGACCGTGTTCGCCACCGTGGTGAAGCGGTCCAGTGCCTGCACCGCCTGCCGGGCGAGGCCGGCTCGTGCCAGGTGTTCCGCGGTGGCCAGGTGGACGTACAGCTGCACGTACGCCGCCAGCCCCACCTTGCCCTCCGCCCGGTACCTGACCAGCAGGTCAGCCGCCGTGTCCCACGTGACCGTCACCGTGAACGGGACCTTCACCTCCGTCGCGTTGCCTGCCTCGTCGGCGGCCACCACGCGCAGTTCGTGCTCGCCCGCGACCGGGGTCACCCGCAGTGGTGTCTGGACTCGCTTGCCGTCCAGTTCGACCAGCACCGACGCGACGCCCGACGCCGGGTCGTCGGCCGCCGTGGCCAGGGACAGCGCCGTGCCCACGTCGTACTTGCCCGCGGACTCGACGCCCGTCACCGAGACCTCCGGTGCCGTCCTGTCGACCATCGCCAGCGCCGGGACGACCGGTGACACGTTGCCCGCGGCGTCCGTCGCGCGGAACTGCAGTGCGTGGGTTCCGTCCGTCGCCAGCACCACCGGTGCCGTGTACGGGATCCACTCACCGTCGCCCGCCCGGTAGGACACCTGGACCTCGCCCGCCCGGTCGTCGGTGGCCGTCGCCGTCACCGTGGCCGGGGTGCGGTGCCAGCCGTTCTGGCCGTCCGGTTCCGACGTCTCGACCGTCACCGCCGGGGCGGTGCGGTCCGGGGTGCCCACGCGGAAGTAGTCGAACCCGACCGTGACCGGGGCCGTCTGCTGCGGGCCGATCGCCATCAGGCCCACCGCCGTGAGTTCCGCGTCGTTCGTCACCGGGCTGCCCAGTGACGTCCAGTTGACGCCGCCGTCGCTGATCTCCGCCGCGTACGTCGTACCGGTCTTCGTCAGCCGGAGGAAGAACCAGCCGCTCTCGGACGTGTTCGCGATGTCGATGTTGCGGTTGCCGCCGTTGCCGAACTGGCCGCCCTTCTCGCTCACCAGCTCCGCGTGCAGCTCGGGCGCGGTGCCGCTCGCGTTCTGCGCGACCACGTCGAACTTCACGTAGTTGTCGTCGTCGCCGTACACGAGCAGGCCCGCCAGCTGCCAGCGGTGCAACATCGACGGCGTCACCTTCGTCTCCACCGTCCAGTCGCCGGCCGGGACCTTCTGGAGGACGAAGTTGCGCGGGCCCTCGTTGGCCGCGCCGTTGATGTCGCCCGGCTGGGTCTGGATCTTCAGCTGACCACCGGTCACCGACACCTTCGACGAGTCGTAGCGCACCACGTTCCGCCACCGGCACCCGTCGATCGCGGTGCCGTCGAACTCGTCGGCGGCGTCGCGTTCACCCGTGTCCTCGGTGTCCGGCGTGACCGTGAAGTGGTCGAACACGGCGTCGACGCTGTGGGCACCGGTGTCACCCGCCGCCATCAGGCCGATCGTCGCGTTCTCGATCAGCGCCGCCGAACCCGCCAGTGCCGTCCAGTTCTCACCGTTGGCCGAGTACGCCGCGGTGAGCCTGGTGCCGTCGCTGGCCAGTCGCAAGTGGACCGTGGCCGGGAAGTCGGCGGGCAGCGTGACGTTGGCGTGCCACGTCCGGGAACCGTCGGCCTCCGTCTGGAACTCCAGCAGCCTGCCGCCGGAGTTGTTGCGGGTGAACGCCAGCTTGACGTAGTCGTCGTCGCTGCCGTGCACCAGCATCCCGGCGTGCTGCCACTCGCGGGTGTGCGCGAGCGACACCGTCGTCGACGCCGTCCACGCACCCGGCCGCACCGCCTGGCCCACGTAGCTGATCGGGCCCCCGGCCGCCTCGTTGATGTCGCCGTTCGTCACGGGCAGCACCAGCTTGCCGTCCGCCAGCCGCACCGGCAGGTCCTGTCCGTTCCGGACGGTGGACCACCGGGTGCGGTCGAGCGAGTCGCCGTCGAACGCGTCCGTGCCCCGCACCAGGCAGGTCGGCCCCGGCTCGGGCTCCGGGCCGCTGCCCGGGGTCCACGCCTCGTCGGAAAGGGTCCAGCCGGAGAACTCGACCTCGCTGGTGGCGGCCGCGTTGTGCGCGGTCACCGCCAGGCCGACGTCCTGGACCGAGCCGGCGCCCGCCAGCGTGACCGGGTCGCCGACGGCGGTGAAGTTCTCGCCGTCCTTGCTCCAGTACGCCGTGTACGAGTTGCCGTCGCGCACCAGCCGCACCCACGCCGGGTACGACGTCGAGCCGGCGCCGGTGCTCGCGTCGAGCTGGCCGTTGCCGTCGGTGTCGCGCAGCCACTCGAACCCGCCGGAGGGCCGCATCGCCAGCATCGCGTACCCCGGTGACACCCCGGGACGGGTGACGTCGTTGCGGACGATGATCCCGGCCTTCGCCGAGCCGGCCGAGTTGCCCTGCCGCTCGATCTTCACCGTGGCGGTCCACTCGGTGCCCGCCGCGCCCGGCAGGTACACCGAGCCGTACTCGTCGGTGCCCTGCCACATGTTCGCGCCGCCCGCGTTCACGATCCACGTGTCCGTGTCCGGCCGGTCGAACGTGGCGGTGACGTTGCTGTACGTCTGCCAGTCGCCGTACAGGTCACCGACCTCCACCTGGACGATGCGGGACGTCGTCGACGCGCCCTTGTCGTTGGTGGCGACCGCGGTCAGCTTGTACCGCGCCTCCCGGTCGGCGTTCCACGTGACCTGGTACGGCGCCGAGGTGGCGGCGCCGATCGACTGGCCGTCGACGAAGAACTCGACCTTCGTGATCGTGTTCTCCGCGTCGGTCGCCGACGCGCGGACCGTGATCGCGCCCGGCTCCAGGTCGGCCTCCGGGGTCGGCGACGTCACCGCGACCTTCGGCTTGGACGTCGGTGACGCGCCCTTGCCGTCGGCCTCGATGAAGTTGACCCGCCGCTCGCCCGCACCCGGGAACACCGCGTACAGCGTGAACGACTCGCCGGGGTCGTCGACCGCCACCGGGACGTCCACATAGGACGTCGGGCCGGTCGCCGGCACCGGTGCGGTGCCGAGCAGCGGACCGTCCGGTGCGCCGCGGCGCAGCTCGACCGTGCCCGCCGCGTTCGCCGACGCCCGCACCACCAGCGCGTCCACGTCACGCAGGTTGACCGGGTCGTAGGCCGCCCACGCGCCGTTCTGGCCGGTGATCGCGTCGCCGTGGCCCTCGATGTCCCGCGACGGGCCGACCGTGACCCGCTCGGACCGGTCGAAGAACTCCGCCTCCCGCTGCTTCGGGAACAGCAGCGTGGTGTCCGACCCGGTGAGCGCCGGGATGCCGCCCGCGCCGCCGGCGTCGGTGTAGCGGCCGTCGATCGCGTAGAAGACGTTCATGCCCTCGCCGTGGCCGCCGCCGAGCGACGTCACGACCGAACCCGTCCTGCCGTGCAGCGGCTCACCGGGGTGGGCGTGCTCGTCGTGGCCGAGCGCGGGCTGGATCACCACGTCCGCGTCGTCGATCGTGGTGTCCTCGGCGTCGGTGACGTCGAGGTCCCAGCTGATCTCGTCCCCGAAGTCGAAGAACGACCCGGTCGGCGGCAGGGTGAACCCCACCTCCGGTCTGGTGTTGCCGACCGTGATCGGCACCGTGGTGGTGCCGGTCTTGCCCGCCGGGTCCGTGACCGTGAGCCGGGCGCTGTACACGCCGTTCTCCGTGTAGGTGAACGACGGGGACGCCTCGGTCGAGTCGGTCGTGCCGTCGCCGGTGAAGTCCCACGCGTACGTGAGCGCCTCGTTCTCCGGGTCCGTGCTCGACTCGCCGTCGAACGTCACGGCCAGCGGCGCGTGCCCGGAGTCCGGTGTCGCGGTCGCCTTCGCCGTCGGGGACCGGGAACCGGACACGTAGTCGATCCGGTACAGCCCCGAGTTCGGGTTGTCGCGGCCGAAGCCGCCGCCCCAGTCGAGCACGTACATCGAGCCGTCGGTCCCGAACTTCGAGTCGATCGGCGCGAGGAACTGCGTGTCCGGCAGGAACGGGTTGACCTTCTCGACACCCGTGCCGTCCGCGGTCGGGATGATCGAGTACATCTTGTTCCGCGACCACTCGTAGAAGAACGCCTTGCCGTCGTAGGAGGACGGGAACTTGGTGTCCGACTGGAGGTCGGGATCGTAGTCGTAGAACGGGCCGCCCATCGGCGCGAGGCCGCCGCCCGCCGGGATGACCTCCGGCACGGACGACCGCTGGTAGCCGTACCACATCTGCGCGGGCTTGGCGGGCGGCAGGTTCACCAGGCCCGTGTTGCGGATCGAGTCGTTCACCGGGTTGGCGCAGTCGAAGAACGCGCCGACCGTCACCGGGTTGGTCCGGTAGTCGACGTCCCGGAACGGCTCGTTGTCGCCCATGCACAGCGGCCAGCCGTAGAAGCCGGGCTCGGTGATGAGGTTCCACTCCACGATGCCCGCCGGCCCGCGGTTGGCGAGGTTGTCGGCGCCGTTGTCCGGTGCGTAGTCGGCCACGCCGAGCGCGCCGGTCTTCGGGTCGATCGCGAACCGGAACGGGTTGCGGAAGCCCATCGCGTAGATCTCGGGCCGGGTCTTCTCCGTGCCCGGCGGGAACATGTTGCCCGCCGGGATGGTGTACGTGCCGTCCGCCTCCGGCTTGATCCGCAGCACCTTGCCGCGCAGGTCGTTGGTGTTGGCGGAGGTGGCGCGCGCGTCGTGGAACGTGCCGTCCCGTTCGGACAGCGGCGCGTAGCCGCCGGACGGTTCGGAGTGCGGGTTCACGTCGTCGCCGACACCCAGGTACAGCGTGCCGTCGGGACCGAAGTCCAGACCGCCGCCGGTGTGACCGGGCTCGTCGGGCAGGCGCCGCGCGGGCACCTCGAGGAGGACCTTCTCCGACGCCGGGTCGATCTGCGAACCGGCGCCGACCGTGAAGCGGGACAACCGGTTGACGAAGTTCGCCGGGTTCGTGTCGTCGCCGCTCGCGGGCGAGTAGTAGACGTACAGCCAGCCGTTGTCGGCGAAGGCCGGGTCGAGCGCGATGCCGAGCAGGCCGTCCTCACCACCGGAGTACACCGGGATGGTGATCGCGGTCGACGTGGTCCGCGCTTCCGGGTCATACACGCGGATCTGGCCGCGGACCAGCTCGGTGAAGAACACCCTTCCATCGGGTGCGACGTCGATCGCGTACGGGGCGCTGGTGTTCTGGTCCAGCGGGACGCGTTCGAACTGGTCCCACACGGTGCCGCCGCAGTCACCCGCCTCCAGGCCAGCCGCCCACTTCACGCCGCCCAGGATGTGTTGCACCAGCCCGGTTTCCTGCGTGTAGTGCGCGCCGAAGTGGCCCATGCCGGTCATCCACGCGCGGCCGCCGTCGTACGGTTTGCACCACGAGATCGGGTGGTCGTACCCCATCCCGTTGGAGCCCGGCTCGTAGGTCGACTCGTCCATGGTGGCCAGCACGTGGGCCTCGCCGCGGACGTTCGCCGAGAAGTTGTACCACTCGTCGGCGCGGTTCCAGCGCAGCGGCAGGTGCTTGGTCGACGGGTGCGTGCGGTCCTCCACCCGGACGGTGCCGGGGAGGCCGGGGCTGGTGCCGGTGGCGGCGTGACCGGGCATGAGCGCGCCGATCATGGTGTCCCACCACGCGTAGTTGCCGCGCATGTCGGTCGCGTTGTGGATCGCGACGATGCCGCCGCCGCCCTGCATGTAACGTTCCAAGGCGGCCTTCTCCTCGGCGTTCCACGGGTCGCCGGAGGCCTGGAACATGACGAGCGCGTCGAAGTGCGACAGCGACTCGTCGTTGAACACCGAGGAGTCCTCGGTGTGCTCGGAGGTGATGCCCGCGTCCGCGAAGGCCTGCGTGAGCACGGGCACGCCCTGCTCGATGGCCTCCGTGTGGCGGAACTGGGTGGTCTTGGTGAAGATCAGCACGTGTGCGTCGCCGTGCTCGCCCGGGTGGGCGGCGGCGGGCGCCGCGCCGAGCATGGAGATGGCCATGGCGCCCGCGACGGCGACGGCCATGGATCTGCGTAGGTTCATGAGCGTGGTGCCCTCTCCACTGAGAGACGTGTTCGACGTGTCATGACCCGCGCGGCGTGCCGGCGCCGTCGGGGAGATCCTGCCTAGGGCATCACCTTCCTCAGGAACGCCAGGCCGTCGGTCGCGATCGCGTCCTGCGTGCGGGCCAGCGGGCGCCACACCGACGCGGCGGTCGCGATGGTCGCGTTCTCCGCCGTGAACGACTCGATCACGAGCGGCCCCCGGTAGCCCACGTCGTCGAGCGCGGCGAGGAAACCCTGCCAGTCCAGGTGGTCCGCCCCGGGCGCGCCGCGGTCGTTGGCGCACACCTGGACGTGCACCAGCCGCGGCCCCGCCCGGCGGACCGCCGCCGCGACGTCGGTCTCCTCGATGTTCATGTGGTAGATGTCGAGCGCGATCCCGACCGTGTCCGGCAGGCCGTCGAGCGCGGCGAGCGCCTGGTCGACCGTGTTGACCAGGCTGGTCTCGTAGCGGTTCAACGGTTCCACGCCGATCCGCACACCCGCCGCGGCCGCGTGCTCGGCGACCGGGGCGAGCCCGTCGCGCAGCTCCGCGTACCGGGTCCGCCGTTCCTCGCCGGACATCCGCCAGGTGCGGCCGACCGACGCGTACGCGGGACCCGAGACGGCCGGCGCGCCGACCACCGCCGCCACGTCGACCACGTGGCGGAGGTAGTCCTGGGTGGACAGCACGGTGGTGGCGTCGGCCGCCACCAGCTCCCGCCCCTCACCCATCACCAGCACGACCGAGGCGGCGAGCCCGAGGTCGTCGAGGAGCGCCTTGGCGCGCGCCGGGTCCCAGTCACCGGGGTTCTCGACCGGGAGCTCGACCACGTCGAACCCCCAGGCCGAGATCCTCGGTGCCAGGTCAGCCAGCGCGGCGTCGGTGAGCGGGGACGTCCACACCCACGTGTTGACGCCGAGGGCGTGCTTGGTCATCGAGGCGGTCCTCAGCGATCTTTCCACGCGTTCGGGAAGCCGGGCAGGTCCTCACCGCCGAACTTGGCGTAGTGCAGGGCCGGCATGTCCTTGTTGCGCTCGAGGAAGTCGTCGCGGTCGGCGTCGGTGATCGGCTCCTGCGGCAGCACCCACTCCTTCGGCACCTGCTCGCCCTTCCAGATCTTGACCGCGGCCAGGATCGGCGTGCGCCACTGGAAGTTCGAGTAGACCGGCGCGATCGCGGTCATGCCGGTGTCCTTCCACTTGCGCATGAACGACAGCTCGTCCTCGCCCGCCATCACCGGGTAGTCCTTGCCCGCGTCCTCGAACGCCTCGACGGCCGCGACGGCGCCGTCACCGGCGTCCATCCAGATGCCATCGACGTCCCCGCGCTGCAGGTACTGGGTGACGATGTCCTTGATCTTCGCGCCGTCGCCGCCGGTGAACTCGTCGCCGAGCACCTCGAGGTCGCTGTCGCCGAAGATCTTCTGCGCGGCGGCCCAGCGGTGCTCGAGCACGTCCACTCCGGGCAGGATCCGCAGCGCGAGCACCTTCGAGCCCGGCTCCAGCTTGTCCACGAGGAACTCCGCCGCGTCCGCGCCGTAGGCGTAGCCGCCGATCGGGTGGATGAACGTGACCATGCAGTCGGTGTTCACCCCGCGGTCGAACACGATCACCGGCACGCCGCTCTCGCACGCGGCCTCGACGGCCGGGGTGAGGGTCGCGGTGGTGGACGGCGAGATGATGATCGCGTTGCAGTCACCGGCGTCCACGAACGCCTGGATGTCGGAGATCTGCTGGTTGTCGTCGTCGGCGGCGTCGGAGACGCGGAAGTCGCTGATCTCGCCCGCCTTCTTGAGCACGTCCACCTGCTGCTGCATGGTGATCCAGCCGGTGACGCGCCACGGGTTGGACACCGACGCGTTGGAGAAGCACAGCGTCTTGCCGTCCTGCTTGTACTTCGCGGTGTCGACCATCTCCGGTTCGATCGCCTGCAGCCACGGCTGGTCGGCGGGCCCCGTCGGTTCCTTGTCGCGCTGGGCGAGCTGCTTGTCGTACTCGGCCTGCACGAACCACTCGCCGTCCGAGGACTGCTCCTGCTCCGTCTCACCGCCGCCGCCGGGCGCCTGCTCGGTCGGGGAGTCGGTGGTGCAGGCGGTGAGCGTGAGCGCCGCGGCGGCTAGTCCGGCGACGATGGCACGCGTTCTCCGCATCGGTGTCTCCTTCTAGGACTGGGGAACGAACGGCTTGCGCCGCTCCCGTGCGGCCCACGCGACGGCCGCGATGATGATCAGGCCCTGGCACGTCGGCCGGATGGTCGACGGCAGGCCCAGCTGGGTGAACAGGGTGAACAGTGCTTCGAGGGTCAGTGCGCCGCCCATCGCGGCCAGTACGGTGCCGCGGCCGCCGCCGAGCACCACGCCGCCGAGGACCACCGCGGTGATCGCGGTGAACTCCAGGCCCTCGCCGACCTGTGCGGTGACGCCCGCGTACCCGCCGATGAGCACCCCCGCGAGCGTGGCCAGCACGCTCGACAGCACGAACGCGATCGTGCGCACCCACCACACGCGGACACCGGCGAACGCCGCCGCCTTCTCGTTGTCCCCGGCCGCGATCAGCGTGCGGCCGAAGGGTTTCCGCATCATCACCGCCACGACGACCACCACCGCGACGGCCACCAGCAACGCCCACGGCAGCTGCCGCAGCACCGGCATGTCGATCCCCCCGCGGCCGACCTCCCGGAAGCCGTCGGACAGCGCACCGGTCGGCGCGCCACCCGTCCAGAGGCGGATCGCGCCGTAGAGGACGAGCATCATGCCCAGGGTCGCGATCAGCGAGTGCACCTTGAGGACGGTGACCACGAGCCCGTTGACGAGCCCGACCAGGACACCGAACGCGACCATGAGCAGCAGCACGGGCAGGGTCATGCCCTCCCGCCCGTCGATCACCGCGGCGGCGATCACGACCTGCGCGCCGACCAGCGAGCCGACGGACAGGTCCAGCTCCCCGCACACGATCACGATGTACTGGCCGACCGCCAGCACGACGAGCGGCGCCGCCTTCTTCGCGAACGCCATCAGCGACGGCGGCTCGAAGAAGCTCGGGTTGAGGAACAGGATCACCACGAAGACGAGCACCAGCAGCGCGAACACGGTGGCACTGCCGCCACCGAAGAGCCGCGCCGCCACGGCGACACCCGGCTTCGGCTTCCGGGGAGCGGTGGTCGTCATCGGTCCACCCCCTGTCCCGCGGGCACCGGTTCGTCCGGGACCGGATCCCGTGGCGGGCCGCCGTTCCCGTCCGGGCCGAACCTGGGTCTGCTCGCCCGCCGGTCGATCTGGCGCCGCGCGTAGATGGCGACCGCCGCGATGATGACCACGCCGCGGAGCACGTCCTTGAAGAACGGGTCGACCTCGAGGAGGTTGAACACCGTGTCGAGCACCGCCAGGATCAGGACGCCGCCGAGCGTGCCCGCGATGCTGCCCCGGCCACCCATCAGCAGCGTCCCGCCGAGCACGACCGCCGCGATCGAGTCCAGGTCGTAGCCGGAGCCGTAGACCAGCGCGCTGCCCGTGCCGAACCGCGCCGCGATCAGCAGGCCCGCGACCCCCGCGGCCACCGCGCACAGCACGTGCGCGGTCACCACGACGCGGCCGGTCCGGATGCCCGACAGGCGCGCCACCTCCTGGCTGCCGCCGACCGCGAACATGTGGTAGCCGGTGCGGCTGCGGCGCAGGTACAGGATCCCCAGCACCACCGCCACGAGCATCACCGCGGTCGACACCGGCAGGAACCCGATCCGGCTGTACCCGAACTGCTGGAACGACGCGGGCACCGCACCCGCCGGGCCCTTGTAGTTGGTGTCCAGGTAGCCCTTGACGATCAGGCCGACGCCGAGGGTCGCGATGAACGGGTTCACCTTCAGCACCGACACGATCAGCCCGTTCAGCAGCCCGATCCCCGCCGCCACCACGAGCGCGGCCGCGATGCCCAGCGGCACCTTCGCGGGGTCGCCCGCCATGGTCGTCGCGCCGATCAGGCTGCAGAGGGCCATGACGTAGCCGACCGAGAGGTCCAGCGACCCGCACAGGATCACGAACGTCTGCCCCAGCGCGACGAAGCCCAGCAGGCTCGACCGGGTCAGCATGTCGACGAGGTTGGCCGTGCCGAACAGGTTGCTGCCGTCGACGGCCACCAGCACCGCGCCGACCACCAGCACGCCGAGCAGCGCCACGTACACCAGTTCCGTGCTGCCCAGCCGCCGGAGCCGTTGTCTGTCCACAGTGGTCATGCCGGCACCTGGCCCGTCGCGACCCGCATGACCGCCTCCTCGTCCGCGCCCGCGGGCAGCTCGCCCGCGATCCGGCCGTCCCGCAGCACCACGACCCGGTCGGCCATGCCGATGACCTCCTGCAGTTCCGACGAGATCATCAGGATCGCGACGCCGCGCGCGGACAGCTCGCGCATCAGCTGGTACACCTTCTGCTTCGCGCCGACGTCGATGCCGCGCGTTGGTTCGTCGAGCACCATCACGGCCGGGTCGGTCGCGAGCCACTTGGCCAGCACGACCTTCTGCTGGTTGCCACCGGAGAGGAACCGGACCTCCTGGTCGGCGCCGCGCGACACGAGTTCCAGCGACGACAGGATCCCGGGCACCCGCTTCGCGCGACGGGCGGACTGCCGCGGCAGCACCGCGTCCAGCACCAGCCGCGCGTTCGCCGCCACCGACTGGTTGAGCGCCAGGCCCTCGGCCTTGCGGTCCTCGGTCACCAGCGCGAGCCCGGCCCGCACCGCCTGCCTGGCCGACCGCGGCGAGACGGGTTTGCCGTCCACCTCGACCACACCGCGGGTGAACCTGGCGACGCCGAACAACGCGTGCGCGATCTCCGTGCGGCCGCTGCCCTGCAACCCGGCCAGCGCGACGATCTCGCCGGCCCGCACCTCGAGGTCGATGCCGTCGAGCTGTTCGTTGCCGCCCCCGGCGATCCGCAGCCGGACGTCGCCGATCTCGGTGCCGGGCGCCTTCTCCGGGAAGAAGCTCGTGATGGGGCGGCCGACCATCTTGCGGACCAGCTCGTCGGGCGTGATGTCCCCGGTCGGCACGGTGTCCACGAGTGCGCCGTCCTTGAGCACGGTGACCCGGTCGGAGAGGTCGAAGATCTCCTTGAGCCGGTGGGAGACGTACAGGATCGCCACCCCGCGCTCCCGCAGCGTGCGGACGAGCCCGTACAGCAGCTCGACCTCCTCGTCCGCGAGCGCGGCGGTCGGCTCGTCCATGGAGATGATCCGCGCGTCGTAGGACAGCGCCTTCACGATCTCGACGATCTGCTGCCCGGCGACCGACAGCGTCCGGACCGGCCGCTGCGGGCTGATCGAGGACAGGCCGAGGTCGTCGAGCAGGGCCCGGGTGTCGGCGTTCATGCGGTCCGCGTCGACCATCCCGCGCCTGCGCGGTTCGCGGCCGAGGAACACGTTCTCCGCGACCGTGCGCTCCGGCAGCAGGTTGAACTCCTGGAACACGGTGGACACGCCGGCCTGCTGCGCCTGCAGCGGGTGGGTGAAGGAGACCTCACGTCCGTCGAGCTCGATCGTGCCCTCTTCTGCCTGGTAGACCCCGGCGAGGACCTTCATCAACGTGGACTTGCCCGCGCCGTTCTCCCCCATGAGCGCGTGCACCTCGCCCGCACGCAGCTCCAGGTCGACGCCGTGGAGCACCCGCACGCCGAGGAACGACTTCTGGATGCCTCGCATCCGCAACACGGTCTCTGTGAGCGGCGCCACTGCCATGCCGGTGAACCTAACCCGACTTTTGACGCTTAACAATCAAAAGTTGCGATTCCGTTGCCAAGGTATGTTTCGGAGGCCAACGGAACTATGGTGTGTTTCACTGGACAGATGGTGGAAGGCCCGGTCACGAACGGCGTCGCGGACGGTGTCGCCGGGGGCGCTGGCGCACTGCTGCGGCTCATGCGGGACGGCAGACCACGCACCCGCTCCGAGCTGGCGGCCATCACCGGGCTCGCCCGCTCGACGATCACGCAACGGGTGGAGGCGCTGCTCGGCGCGAACTTCGTGGTGCCGGTCGGCGAGGCCACGTCGACGGGTGGCCGCCCGCCGACCCAGTTCGCGTTCAACCCGGCGGCGCGCGTGGTCCTGTCCGCGGACATCGGCGCGACGCACGCCCGCATGGCGATCACCGACCTGGCGGGCGCGATCTGCGCCGAACACCGCGACGACCTCGACGTGGCGCTGGGGCCGGAACCCGTCCTCGAATGGGTGGTCGCCAGGTCGCACGACCTGCTCGCCGAGATCGGCAGGACGCGGAAGGACCTGCTGGGCGTCGGGATCGGCCTCCCGGGGCCGGTCGAGCACTCGTCGGGCAGGCCGGTGAACCCGCCGATCATGCCGGGCTGGGACAACTTCGACGTGCAGGGTTACCTGACCGAGCACCTCGGCGTCGTGGCGCTGGTCGACAACGACGTGAACATCATGGCGCTGGGCGAGCACTTCACGCAGTGGCCGGCCGCGGAGCACATGATGTTCGTGAAGGTCGCGACCGGCATCGGCAGCGGCCTGATCAGCCACGGCCGCCTGCACCGCGGCGCCCAGGGCGCGGCGGGCGACATGGGGCACCTGCAGCTGCCGCACGGCGCGGACATCGTGTGCCGGTGCGGCAACACCGGTTGCCTGGAGGCGGTGGCGAGCGGCGCGGCGATCGCGGCCAGGCTCACCGAGCAGGGCCTGCCCGCGAAGTCCAGCCAGGACGTGGTGGCCCTCGCCCGGGGCGGCTCGGTCGAGGCACTGCACCTGGTCCGGCAGGCGGGCCGCGACATCGGCGAGGTCCTCGCGGCGGCGGTCAGCCTGTTCAACCCGTCGATCATCGTCATCGGCGGGTCGCTGTCACAGGCGGGCGAGCACCTGATCGCGGGCGTCCGCGAGGTCGTCTACCGCCGCTCCCTGCCCCTGGCGACGCAGGACCTGCGCATCGTGCAGTCCCGCACGGGCGACCGGGCAGGCATCATCGGCGCGGCCGTCATGGTCATCGACCACGCCCTCTCCCCGGCACAGGTGGAAACCCACATCTTCAGCGAGGGCCAGGTTCGCTAGCTCCCGGCACGGGGCCGGTTTGGCAAGGACTGGTGTCCGTGGCTGCCTGCCATCCCCGAGGCCAGCCGTCCCGAAAGGAACCGCACCGCGTCACGCGACCCCGCCGTCGCGGATGCGGTCCAGTCGCCGCATCACCGGCGTCGCGCTGATGCCGTGCAGCACGATCGAGCCGATGATCACCAGGGCGACCACCCGCCACACCTGGTCCGCGGCCGCGAAGTCGCCCGCCTGCAGCCCGTAGGCCACGTAGAACACCGACCCCACGCCGCGCACCCCGAACACCGCGATCGCCGCCCGTTCGCGGGGGCCCGCGGAACTCCCCGCCAGCGCGGCCACGCTCGCCAGCGGGCGCACGACCACCAGCACGAGCACGGCGACCAGCACCTCCCGCCACGACGTCCCGGCGAGCAACCCCGTCGCCGCCGCCCCGCCCAGCAGGAAGATCACCACCACGGTCAGCATCCGCTCGACCTGTTCCACGTACTGGTGCAGCACGCGGTGGTACCCGTGCGACCGCTCGCCTGCCCGGATCGTCAGTGCGCACACGAACACCGCGACGAAGCCGTACCCCTCGACCACCTCCGCGGCCCCGTACGCGAGGAACGTGGCCGCCAGCGCGACGAACCCCTCCGCGTGCTCGGCGAGCCGGAACCGTTCCGACGGCGCCGCGAAGAACAGCTTGCGCAGCAACCACCCCGCGGCCAGCCCGACGAGTACCCCCGCGGCCAGGCGCCACGCCACGTCGACCGCCAGCCAGTGCCCGAGCCAGCCGCCCGGGGCGAGGCCGGCGACGCTGACCGCGACCGCCGCGTAGGTGAACGGGAACGCGAGGCCGTCGTTGAGGCCCGCCTCCGAGGTGAGCGAGAACCGCACCTCGTCCTCGTCGCCCTCCGGGTCCTCCGTCGGCTCCGCGACCTGCACCTCGGTCGCCAGCACCGGGTCGGTGGGCGCGACGGCGGCGGCGATCAGCAGCGCGGCCGCGGCGCCGAGGCCGAGGACGGCCCACCCGAGGACGGCGACCGCCACGATGGTGAGCGGCATCGTGATCCCCAGCAGCCGCCACGTCGTCCCCCACCGCCGCAGGCCGACGGGTCTGCCGAGCGCCAGCCCGGCGCCCATCAGCGAGATGATCACGCACAGCTCGGCCAGGTGGAGGGTGACCGCCCCGTGCTCGCGCGGGTCGGGCGCGGGCAGCGGCCCGAACACGGCGAACGCGCACGCCCCCACCGCCAGGAACACCATCGGCATCGACACCGGGGCACGGCCGAGCAGCCGCGGGAGCAGCGCGGCGGCGAGCGTCGCCGCGCCGGCCGCCACGTAGACGACCGATGCGGTGTCCGCCACGTGCCCCTCCACAAAACTGATCAGCGCCCCGCCAGTCGTACCCGGTGCCGATCAGCGCAAACGGAACCCGCGCGCACCACGCCCCGTCCGACCTCGCATGAAAGCCATGGGCCTGGTCGTGCTGTGCGTGCTTGCGGGGTGCGCGGCGCCCGCCGCACCGCGGGGTGATCGCGAGCAGCCGGTCGAGGTGACGGTGCTCGCGATGGACGCGGACGGCTGGGCGCCGGGGCGGTTCGCCGCGCTGAGCGACGGGCCCATCGACCTCACCGCGTTCGCCTCCTGGTACGGCCGGGGCGCGGACGGCGCGGACTTCGACGAGGTCACCGGCGAGGCCCCGCCCGGTTCCGCCTACCTCGCGGTCACCGGCAACACGGGCTGCCGCGTGCCGGAGGGCGTCGAGGTGTCCCGCGCGGGCGACGACCTGCGGTTCCTGTTCGTCGGCGGCGTGGACCGGGCGGAGTGCGTGCGGCACATCGGCGCGGCCGCGTACCTCGCGGTGCCCGCCGGCGCGGTCGAGGGCGTCCGCACCGTCAACGGCGAACCGCTGCTCGACCCGGCCGGTCCCGGCACGCTCGTCGACGTCGTGCCGCTGGGCACCGGGCGGTTCGACCCCGTGCCGCCCGCCGAGTTCGGCACCGCCGCGCTCGGCGCGCTGCGGGCCGGGGTGCTCGCCGCCCGCCCCGGTCACGCCGCCGAGGTGACCGAGGCGCTGGGCATGCCGGTGCGGGAGGGCGAGCGGGCGTTCGCGTTCGTGGTCGAGGGCTGCCAGGTGGACGACGTGGTCCTCGTGCTCGGACCCGACCACGTCACGGCGGAACCCGTCGACCCCGAGGTGGTGGTGACCTGCGAGGTGCCGGAGCACTACCTGACCACGTTCACCGTCGCCGCCGACGACGTACCCGAAGGCGCCACCCTGTCCGGCTAGCCGGTGCTACTGTGGGTGACAGGTGCGCCGGGAAGTCTGGTCGGCAGGTAATGTCCGCCGCGCACTGGGAGGCCGCATGGAGCTGTGGCTGATCTGGCTGGTCGTCGCGGTGGTGTTCGGCGTCGCGGAGATCTTCACCCTCACCGCCGCGCTCGGCGTGCTCGGCGCCGCCGCCGCGGTGCCCGCGGTGATCGCCGCGCTCGGTTTGCCGCTCGTGTTCCAGCTCGTCGCGTTCGCGGCCGCCGCGACGCTCGGGGTGCTCCTGGTGCGGCCGATCGCGTTGCGGCACATGAGCCGGCCGCAGCTGGAACGGTTCGGTGTCGACGCGCTCGTCGGCAAGCGCGCCTTCGTGCTCCGCGAGGTGAGCGACCGCGACGGCCTCGTCCGCATCGACGGCGAGGAGTGGTCGGCGCGGACCTTCGACGACGTCACCGTCATCCCCGAAGGCGCGGCGGTCAACGTGATGCGCATCAGCGGCACCACGGCCTACGTCTACCCCATGGAGTGAACATGGACATCTCCGCCGCACTGGTCGTGACCATCCTGGTGGTCCTGCTGGTGGTGTTCACCGTGTTCCGCGCGGTCCGGATCGTGCCGCAGGCCAGGGCGCGCAACGTGGAGCGCCTCGGCAGGTACAGCCGCACGCTCACACCGGGCCTGAACTTCGTGATCCCGTTCGTCGACCGCGTGTACCCCGCACTGGACCTCCGCGAGCAGGTGGTGTCGTTCCGCCCGCAGCCGGTGATCACCGAGGACAACCTGGTGGTCGAGATCGACACGGTGCTGTACTTCCAGATCACCGACCCGCGCGCGGCCGCGTACGAGATCGCGAGTTACCTGCAGGCGGTCGAACAGCTGACGGTCACGACGCTGCGGAACGTGGTCGGCTCGATGGACCTGGAGAAGACGCTCACGTCCCGGGACACGATCAACAGCCAGCTCCGCGGCGTGCTCGACGACGCGACCGGCCGGTGGGGCATCCGCGTGAACCGCGTGGAGATCAAGGCGATCGACCCGCCGAAGACCATCAAGGACGCCATGGAGAAGCAGATGCGCGCCGAACGCGACAAGCGCGCGGCGATCCTCGGCGCGGAAGGTCAGCGGCAGTCCCAGATCCTGACCGCGGAAGGCGACAAGCAGGCGGCGGTCCTGCGCGCGGAAGGCAACCGCACCGCCAGGATCCTCAAGGCGGAGGGCGAGGCGAAGGCGATCGAGGCCGTGTTCCAGGCGGTGCACCGCAACGACCCGGACCCGAAGTTGCTGGCGTACCAGTACCTCCAGACGCTGCCGCAGCTCGCGCAGGGGCCCAACAACACGTTCTTCGTGATCCCGAGCGAGGTCACGTCGGCGTTGTCGGGGGTGTCGAAGGCGTTCACGGAGGCGTTGCCGAAGTCGCCTGCCACGCGGGCGGAACAGACGGCCGAGGTGGTCGAGGAGGCCGCGGCCGACGCCGCCCGCGCCGCGTCGGCGGCCGCGGAGGCCGTCGCGGACGCGGCGGACGCACAGCCCGTCCCACCCACGACGAGCAACTCGGACCGGCAAGGCTGAGGTCAGGCGCGGGGCAGCCGGGGCCACAGGGCCTCGGCGACCGCACGCGCTCCCGCGCAGACCTCGTCGTCGGCGGCGGACTCGTCGAACCCGCCTGGTGTCTCGACGTCCACCGCCACCGACTCGACGAAACCGGGCGCGCCCCCGGCGTCCTCGAACGGGATGTGCCGCGTCTCGACGGTGCAGGTGCGGCCGAAACGGGTGACGACCATCGGCCTGTCCGCGACGGGGCCGACGTCGACACCGGGCGTGTGCCGGGACTCGGGTGGTCCGTCGACGCCGAAGGTCACCTTGGCACGCGGTGCGCTCGCGTCGGCCGGATCGCGCCAGACGCACTGGTGACGGTCGAGGCTCGCCACACGCCGCGCCCCGGCGAAGCCCGGCAACGCGGTGACCGTCTCGTCGGCGACGAGGTCGCACGGGTCGAGCGACACCAGCGAGTCCGGCGCCGGTGCGCGGTGGCCGACCCGTCCGGCCGTGACCACCTCGACGAGCTTGGCCATGCCCGCGGCGACCATGTCGCAGGTGGGGGCCGGTGCCGCGGTCGGGCTCATGCGGCTGCGGACGCTGAGCGCGAGGTCGTCCTCGGCGAACACCAGTGTCTGCCGGCAGGAGACGTCGACGTCCTTCGGCCGGGTGGTGTGCATCCCGTCGCCGACGTCCTCGAGCTTGTCGGTCGGCAGGAACGGGATGTCGTCGGACGGCCGGAGCACGTCGCCGACCATGATGGTGACCTCCTCGGCCGCCTGGCGCCGGAAGGAGTCCGCGCCCGAGGCGCCCGGTGTCACGACGACCGTGCAGTAGCCCAGCGACTCCGGCGGCCCGAACTCGGCGGCGCCGAACCCGGCGAACACGCCGGGATCGGTGAGGCTGCACGGGTCGATCGTGGCGAGGTCGCCGAGCACTCCGTCCGCCGTCCCGGCCGTGCCGCCGGTGCACCCTCCGAGCACCGCGATCGCGGCCACCAGCAGCGTTGCGCGCGCCAAGCCCGCCATGCGTCCACATCCCCCCAGATGACACCTTTCGGACACGCCGATCCTGCCACATCCGCGCCCCCGGCCGCGCTGACCTACGCTGCCCGGGTGATCGAGGACGGCGCCACCGACAAGGGCAGCGTGACCACCGTGCGCCGGATCGGCGACACGATCCACAGGCCCGTCGGCGAGTGGACGCCCGCGGTGCACGCCCTGCTGGCGCACCTGGAGTCGGCCGGCTTCACCCGCGCACCACGCGTCCTCGGCACGGACGGCACCGACGAGGTGCTGTCGCTGCTGCACGGCGAGCCCGCGTTCTCGCCGTGGCCGCCGATCCTGCGGTCCACCGATGGCATCGTCGAACTGGGAACGTGGCTGCGCGACTACCACGACGCCGTCCGCGACTTCCGCCCGCCGGCAGGCGCGCGGTGGCGCGGCCAGGTCGAGGAGTGGCGGCCCGGCATGGTCGTCCGGCACGGCGACCTCGGCCCGTGGAACTCCATCTGGGACGGCGACCGGCTGGCCGGCTTCATCGACTGGGACTTCGCGGCCCCCGGTCACGTCGTCGACGACCTCGCCCAGCTCGCCTGGTACGCCGTGCCACTGCGGCCCGTCGACCAGCAGCGCCGGGCACAGATCGAGCCCGGCGCGCTGAAGAGCCGCCTCACGGCCCTGTGCGCGGCGTACGGGACGGCCCCGGCAGCGGTCCTGACCGCGCTGGACGTCCTGCAGTCACGCGAGGCCGCACGCATCGAACGGCTCGGCCCCCATGGCGACGAGCCGTGGGCAACGTTCCTCACCCGCGGCGACGCGACCGAGATGAGGGCCGAGCAGGCCTGGCTGCGCGCCGAACGCGCGTCCCTGCTCTGATCAGGACTCGGCGGGACGGGCCACCGGCGCGGGACGGGCGCTGCGTGCGGTCAGCAGGGTCCCGAGCCAGAAGCACGTCGCCAGGGCGAGGACCACCAGCAGCGGCGCCTTGGCCTCGGCCGGGAGTGCCAGCGGGCGCAACGCGATCGCGAGCAGGAGCAGCACCGGGCCCTGCAGCACGAACGCCGGGAACGCGCCGCGCGCGCACGCGGTGGCCAGCGACCCGGACCACGTGAACCGCCGCTGCGCGAGACCCAGCAGCCACACCGACCCGAAGACCACGAGCACGCCCTCGACCGCCGCAGTCACGGCCGCCTGCCAGTGCCAGCCGCCGAGGAACTCGTCGACGCCCGACGCCACCTCCGTGACGCCCAGCGCCAGCCCGGCGACCGGCACCAGGACGAGCGTCAGGCCGGCGACCACGCCGCTGCGGCGGTGGACGCGCTCGGGCAGCGCCCGCGCCCACGACGAGCGCGCGGCCGCGATGCCGAGCAGGAACATGCCGAGGCACTGCGGCCACTGCCACAGGTGCAGGTCGCCCGGCTGCCCGCTGCGTGCCGGGAACACCAGCCTGGTCACGAAGCTGCCCGCGGCGATACCGGCCGCCGCCAGCACCAGGTGGTAGCCGTTCGGGGCGCCGAGGCGCAGCGGTACCAGCGCGTACCCGAGCGAGTAGACGAGCAGCACCAGCGCGAACCACAGCGCGCCGGAGTCGAACACCGGCGAGCGCTGGAAGATCAGCCCCCACGGCGTGCCGTCGCGGCCCGCCGCCCGGTACGCGAGCCACACCGACAGCGGCCACACCACCAGCGCCGACACCGCCCACGGCAGGCCGAGCCGCACGAGGCGGTCCACCGCGAACGCGCGGCGGCCCTTCCGTTCCGCCGACGGCGGCGTGAACAGGCCGGACACGAAGAAGAACGCGCCGATCACGAACAGGCCGGACGGGCCGATCAGCACCGTCAGCACGAGCTCGAACCCCGGGGTGAACGTGGTCTCGTTGACCTCGTCGTACGCCCAGCCACCCACGGCCGCGTAGCCCATCAGGGCGTGCGCGCCGATCACCCACGCCACCATCAACGTGCGCAGGTTGTCCACCTGCGACACCCGGTGCCCGGTCATGGTGCCAGCCTAGGACAGCCGTCATTCTGAACATTGTCCGAAACAGCCACCTCTGGTAGAACGTGTTCTATATCCACGGAGGTGCGCATGGCCGACGAGGTCCTCTCCGGGCAGGCGTGGACCGACTTCTGCCGCGCGCTGGCACGGGCGGGCGAGGTCGTGCTGCGCGAGAAGGCACCCGCCACCCCGCTCGACCGCGCGGAGGGCTACCGGTACCTGACCCGCCTGGTGCGCGAGATGCTGTACGCCACCGTCGAGAACGCGGACCCGGACTTCCCGCGCCTGCACGAGCTCGACCGCGTGAAGATCGGCGCCGACAACCCGGACAACGTGTACCTGTCGGCGAACATCCGCGGCGACCGGACGTACCGGATCACCGGCACCCGCGGCACGATCGCCTACTTCTCGATCGGCTCGAAAGCCAACCGGTACGCCAAGGACGGCACGATGGCCTCCACCGGCGAGCTGTCCGGCGCCGACCTCGTCGTCGAGCCCGACGGCACCGTGGAGATCATCGCGAGCGCCACCCCGCACGACAAGAACTGGTTACCGCTGGCGCCCGACTCGACCGGGCTCGTGGTCCGCCAGACCTACCTGGACCGCACGACCGAGGAGCCGGGCCGGTGGCGGATCGAACGCGTCGGCGGCCCCGCCCGGCCGGGTGACCTGTCACCCGATTTCCTGGCGAAGGCACTCCGCCGGGCGGCACTCTCCGTGCACGGCACGGCGGCCACGTTCGCGGGCTGGACCGAGCTGTTCATGACGCGCCCGAACGAGCTGCCGGACTTCGGCCAGGAGATGTTCCAGCGGGCGGGCGGCGACCCGGAGATCTTCTACCTGCACGGCTACTGGACGCTCGAACCCGGCCAGGCGTGGGTGATCGAGACGGCCGTCCCCGACTGCCCGTACTGGAACTTCCAGCTGGGCAACTGGTGGATGGAGTCGCTGGACCACGACCGGCGGATCACCGTCAACAAGCACACCGCCACCCTCGACGACGGCCGCCTCACGATCGTCGTCGCGCCGCGCGATCCCGGCTGGGGCAACTGGATCGACACGTGCGGCCACTCGAGCGGCACCGCGCTGCTGCGCTGGCTGGGCGCCGACCACCACCCGATCCCCGAGTGCCGGGTGGTCGACCTGGAGGAAGCATGATCGCTGTCGACGACCTGCTCGCCTCGGCGCGGGACAAGACCGGCCTCACCGACTTCGGCGACGAGTGGTTCACCGAACCGCTGTCGGTGCTGGTCAGCGCGCTGAACGAGGAAGCCCGCCTGTCGGAGCTGGGGCACACCCTCACCCACCGCCGCCTCGTCGCGCTGCTGGCGGACCGGCTGCGGCTGCGGCAGTTGCAGCGGGACCACCCCGAGGTGCGCGACGAGCAGGTGACGGTCGCCGCCGAGATCTGCGGGCTGCCGCGCACGGGGTCGACGCTGCTGCACCGGCTCCTCGCCGCGTCGCGGCACGTGACGTCGACGCTGTCGTGGGAGACGTCGTACCCGCTGCCGTTCCCCGGCGAGGGCCGGGACGCCGCGCAGCGGAAGCAGCGAGCACGGGAACGCGCGGAGCTGTTCCTGCGGATGTCACCCGATTTCGGCGACATCCACACGATCGAGTGGGACGGGCCGGAGGAGGACGTGATCCTGCTCGACCGCACGTTCACGTCGATGAGCTTCGATTCGTTCTACCGGGTGCCGTCGTACGGGACGTGGTTGCGCGGGTTCGACCAGGCGCCCGCGTACCGGGAGTTGCGCGAGTGGCTGCAGGTGCTGCAGTGGCAGAACCCGGCACGCAGGGGTCTGCCGTGGGTGCTGAAGTCGCCGCACCACCTCACCGCCGTGCGCACGGTGCTCGCGGAGTTCCCCGGCTGCCGGATCGTCATGACACACCGCTCGCCGGTGTCGGCGGTGCCGTCGTACGCGTCGATGGTCGTGTCGATGACCGGCCAGTACAGCGACGAGGTGGACCCGGTGGAGATCGGCCGGTACTGGTCGGCGAGGTTCGCGCGGACGCTGCGGGAGTTCACCGAGGTGCGGCGGGAGACCCCGGACCGGTTCGTGGACGTGCGGTTCGCGGACGTGGTGGCCGACCCGGTCGCGGAGGCGGTGCGGGTGACGGCGGAGTTGGGGTTGCCGGTCGACCCCGGGGCGTTCGCGGCGTACGTGGCGCGCAACCGCGCGCAGCGGCACGGGAAGCACACGTACACGCCGGTGGACTTCGGGCTGACCGAGGACGGGCTGGCACGGGACTTCGCGTTCTACGAGGAGGTGGGAACATGATCCTCGACGGCGAGGTCGTCATCGTGTCGGGCGTGGGCGCGGGGCTGGGCGCGAAACTCGCGGCCCGCGCGGCGGCGGAGGGCGCGAAGGTCGTGATGGCGGCCCGGTCGGCGCAGGTGATGGACCAGGTGTCGAAGGAGGTCGCGGAGGCGGGCGGCGAGGCCGTTGCGGTGCCGTGCGACGTGCGGAAGCCCGAGGACGTGGCGCGGGTGGTCGGCACCGCGGTGGAGCGGTTCGGCCGGGTGACGGGCCTGGTGAACTCGGCGTACTCGCACCCGGGTTTCCACGACCTGCTGGCCACCCCGGACAAGCAGCTGCGCCGGTCGGTGGACATCATCCTGCACGGCGCACTGGCCATGACCCGCGCGGCGGTCCCCCACATGAGGGACGGCGGCTCGATCGTCAACGTGGGCACGATGTCCACCCGCAAACCCATGCGCGGCGAAGGCGGCTACGCGGTGGCGAAGGCGGCCATGGGGTGCGCGTCGCAGTACCTGGCCCTGGAACTGGGTGACAGGGGGATCCGCGTCAACCAGGCGGTGCTGGGCTGGCTGGACGGTCCGGGCGTCCGCTTCTACCTGACGATGACAGCGCGACAACGCGGCGTGACGGAACAGGACGTGTACGACGAGATCGCGGCACGCAACCCCCTGGGCCGGATCCCGCCGGACGAGGCGTGCGCGGGAGCGGTCCTGTTCCTGTTGTCCAGCCTGGCATCCGAGGTGACGGGCGCGGTGCTGGACGTGAACGGCGGGGAGCACATGCCGTCGTGAGCCACGTCATCACCTCGGTGACGGTGGAGATCGCCGCACCAGCGACGGCCGTGTGGGCCGTACTGACCGACTTCGCACACTATCCACAGTGGAACCCGTACACGATCGCGGTGGAGAGCACACTGGAGATCGGCGGCCCGATCGACCTGACACTGCCGAACCCGGACGGCTCGGCAGGAACGTTCGTCAACCGCGAGTGGGTGCGCGTGGTGGACCCACCACACCACCTGCGCTACGACACGGCCGCGGAGATGCCGGGCATCTTCGCGGTGCGCGACCAGTGGATCACCCCGGTCACCGCGGACCGCTGCACCTACCACACCACGGACACGATCAGCGGCACGTACGCGGACAAGGTCATGGAGCTGACGGGCGACTGGGTGAAGGCAGGCTTCGACGCGGTAGCCGAAGCCCTCAAGGCCCGGGTGGAAGCGCTACCGCACTGAAGGACCCGTTCCTCACTTGGGGAAGCCACCCCGTGACAACGGCGGCGAAGCCGTCCGGCCGATCGGAGGGCGGCGAAGCCGCCCGGCGCCGAAGGCGCCAACACCCACCCGAGCGAACGGCGGCAAAGCCACCCGGCACCGAAGGCGCCAAACCCCACCCGAGCGAACGGCGGCAAAGCCACCCGGCGCCGAAAGGCGCCAAACCCCACCCGAGCGAACGGCGGCAAAGCCGCCCGGCGCCGAAGGCGCCAACACCCACCCGAGCGAACGGCGGCAAAGCCGCCCGGCACCGAAGGCGCCAACACCCACCCGAGCGAACGGCGGCAAAGCCACCCGGCGCCGAAAGGCGCCAAACCCCACCCGAGCGAACGGCGGCAAAGCCGCCCTGCGCCGAAGGCGCCGAAGCCCGGCCGAGTGGAGGGCGGCGAAGCCGTAGGCGCCAACACCTATCCCGTGGAGAAGCCGAACGAACGGGATACCCCCGGTATTGGTTCGGTGGTGGCGGCGGGCAGAGAGGCGGGCAGGCGTCAGCCTGCCCGTGAGGGCCTGGCTTAGGGTGGCGGAGGCTCGCGGGTCAAGGGTTGCGCAGCAATCCGGCGAAGCCGGACGCCGAAGAAGCTTCTATGTCAAGCCGCGGCAGCATGGTGGTGTTGGTGCTGGTGGTCGGCTTTCAATGCCCGGTAGATGACGTCGGAGAGGTGGCGTTTGAGGGCGCGGATAGCG